>NZ_WRPM01000080.1 GCF_009758175.1 Nesterenkonia alkaliphila | reverse complement strand
AGAACGAGCCATACCTCATTCTACAACCCAACCGCTTAACTATTTACGAGACACACCACTAGCAGATCGGGTAGGCCATCAGCACCACAGGAGCGACAGCCCCGTGGACTTCGAAGAGGACTTTGAACGAGTTGTCCGCTCGGTCTTCGACGGCGCCCTCACCGACCACATACTCGACGGCGGAGCGTACAGGAGCTTCCCCGGAACCTTCTTTGAAGCGAAAGAGTTGGGAACACGCCTCGCCTACGAACTCTTCAAGGGTCGCCCGTCAGACATGTGGATCTACACCTGCCCTCTGGCCTGGTCAGAATGGTTCTGCGGCATCGTTTGGGATCGTACATTCGTTGTTATCGACACTCTGGAGGGAACCATTTCACTCCACTGCAGCACCACCAGCGATTGAACGCCCACCCCGAACCGGACATATGCGCTTAGCCTGTCAGAGCTCTCCGATAGGGTGATGACCAACACCTGATGAGGGCAGCTGAGGGGAAGGAGGCCGCCGGTGCCGCAGAGCAATTTCGCGTTCATCGCCACCGAATGGCCGCAGATCTACGAATATGCCCTGCGCGCTGAGGAGTACATCTTCTCCGACCCCAAGGCTGCCGGGGTCTACGCCCGCAATGCTGCTGAGGAGCTCGTCTACTACATCTTCGCGCTCAAGCAGCTGCGCCAGCCGCAGGACAACAACCTGGCCGGCCACCTGCAGGACCCGGATTTCTCCGCGCTGGCACCCCGGGCCATCCGGCAGAAGATCGACCTGCTGCGCAAACGCGGCAACCGGGCCGCCCACCCCGGCCACAAGATCACCACCCAGGACGCGCATGCCGCCGTCACCGATCTGCACCACGTGCTGATCTGGGCCGCCCACACCTTCTCTACCCAGCCGGACACCATTCCACTCGACGCGGAGTTCGACCCGAAGATCGCCACCTCCCGCACCCCAATGCGGCACGAGGAACTGCGCAAGCTCGCAGTCAAAGTCCAGCAGGAACACGAAGAGTTTCAGCGCAAACTCGAAGAGTCCGCAGCAGCCTCCCGCGCCAAGGATGAGGAGATCGCTCGCCTCCAAACCCAGTTGGCCGCAGCGCAGGCGGCCAAGACCACAGAGTTCCACCGTGACCTGGACGAGGCCACCACCCGTACCGAGCTCATCGACGAAATGCTTGCAGAAGCCGGCTGGGTCATCACCAAGGAGCACACCGCCGGAGGCGCGCAGGAGGAGGTTCCTCTGCGCGGACCCGACGGCGAGACTCGCTACGCCGACTATGTGCTGTGGGACGACGACGGCACCCCGCTGGCGGTGATCGAAGCCAAGCGCACCAGCCGGTCGGAGTCCCAGGGCCAGGAGCAGGCGCTGCTGTATGCCGAAGCCCTCGAAGCCCAATACGGAGTCCGCCCGATCATCTTCTGCACCAACGGGCTGAGCACTCTCCTCTGGGAAGAGTCCGCAGGCTACCCGCCCCGCCCTGTGCTCTCCTTCCTGACCAAAGACGAACTGCAGTGGCGGCACCACACCACCCGGCGGCGTCGTCCCCTCTCTGACCAGCCTGTGAAGAGCCAGATCGTGGACCGCCCGTACCAAGAGCGGGTCATCCGCTCAGTCGGGGAGACCTTCAGCGCCAAGCACCGGGCGGCCCTGCTGGTCATGGCCACCGGAACCGGCAAGACTCGCACCGTCATCGCGCTGGTGGAGCAGATGCTGCAGGCCGGGTGGGTCAAGCGGGTGCTGTTCCTGGCCGACCGAAAAGCTCTGGTGCGGCAGGCCGTCAACGCCTTCCGGGACCACCTTCCCGAACAGCCGCCGGTCAACCTGCTGGAGGAGAAGGACCCGGACGGGCGGATCTATGTCTCCACCTATCCGACCATGCTCAATCAGATCGAGCAGTATCGCCAGGACGGTTCCCGGCTCTACGGGCCCGGATTCTTCGATCTGGTGATCGTGGACGAGGCGCACCGCTCGGTGTACCAGAAGTACCGTTCCATCTTCGAGTGGTTCGACTCCGTGCTGCTGGGCCTGACCGCCACTCCGGTGGATCAGGTGGACCGCAACACCTACCAGCTCTTCGGCCAGCAGCCCGGGGTGCCCACCGATGCCTATTCCCTGGATGAGGCCATTGCTGATGGCTACCTGGTGCCGGCCCGCGGGCTGAGTATCGGCACCGAATTCCTCAGCCGCGGGGTCCGCTATGACGAGCTCTCCGAGGAGGAGAAGGACACCTGGGACCAGCTGGAGTGGGATGAGGACGGGGAGATTCCCGACCAGGTGGCCGCCTCGGAGATGAACCGGCGCCTTTTCAACACCGACACTGTGGATAAGGTGCTGGCCGAGCTGTTCGAGCACGGCATCAAAGTCGCCGGTGGGGATGTGCTGGGCAAAACCATCATCTTTGCCATCAACCAGAGGCACGCGGACTTCATCGACCAGCGTTTCAACCTGCAGTACCCGGAGCATGCCGGCCGCTTCGCGCGAGTGATCACCAGCAAGATGGAGCACAGCCAGCGGCTCATTGATGCATTCGGCAGCAGGCAGCCGGTCAGCGAGCCGCAGATCGCCATCACCGTGGACATGCTGGATACCGGGATCGATGTGCCTGAGGTGGTCAACCTGGTGTTCTTCAAACAGGTGTTCTCGAAGACCAAGTTCTGGCAGATGGTCGGCCGAGGCACTCGAAAACGGCCGGAGCTGTTCGGCCCCGGTGCGCCCAAGACCGAGTTCCTGATCTTGGATGCCGGCGGGAACCTTGAGTTCTTCAACGCTGATGTTCCTGAGCCGGAGCGCACCCGGCCCAAGTCGCTGAGCGAACGCCTGTTCCAGCGGCGGCTGGAGCTGCTGACCGCACTGGACACACACGAGTCCGGAGGCACACCTGACCTGCTGCACCACAAGGTACCGATGAAGTACGACGACGCCGGGCACTCCCCTGCCAGCTTCCGGGCCGATCTGGTCCACTCTGCCCGGGTACACGTGGCCGGGATGAATCCGCAGAACGTGCAGGTGCGTCCCCACCGCGCCCTGGTGGAACGGTTCTCAGAACCCGAGGCCTGGGAGAAGCTGACACATCAGGAGGCTCTGGAGCTTGCCGAGCGGCTGGGTCGCCTCCCCTCGGAGTCTCTGAAGGAGGCGGAGGAGGCCAAGAGCTTCGACCTCACGGTGCTTCGGGCTCAGCTGGCCCAAGTGACAGGGGATGGCCCAACCCTTGCTGTGCAGCGGAATCGGGTGCAGGACATCGCCGAGAGCCTGCTGGCCAAAACTCATGTCCCGGAGGTGAAGGCTCAGGCCGCCCTGCTGGAAGAGATCCGGGAGGACACCTGGTGGGAGCAGGTCACCTACCTGATGCTCGAAACCGTGCGGCGCAGGCTCCGTGGGCTGACTGGCTTCGCGGACAAGACCCGGTGGAAGCCGGTGCAGACCGACTTTGAGGACACCCTGCTCACAGCTGAGGAAGTGGCGCTGCGACCCATCACTCCCGGCACTGATCCTGCTCAGTTCAGGCTCCGGGCAGAGCGTTTCCTGCGGCAGAACGTGGACAACCTGGCTGTGCAGAAGCTGCGGCACAATAAGCAGCTCACCGAGCAGGATCTCCGTTCGCTGGAACAGCTGCTGGTCGAAGCAGGCCTCGGTACCCGCGAGGATATCCGGGCCGTCACTGAGGATGCTCAGGGGCTCGGCGTGTTCATCCGCTCCCTGGTGGGGTTGGACCAAGCCGCCGCCCAGGCAGCCTTCGCCGGCTTTACCCAGGACACCAACTTCACGGCTGATCAGCTGCATTTCATCAACCAGATCATCGGTTACCTCACCGCCAATGGCGTGATGGAGCCTGCTCAGCTGTTCGACTCCCCGTTCAGCGACTACGGCCAGGCCGACCAAATTATCGGCGAAGAGGGGCTTGCCGAGGTGGTGGACATCCTCAGCGAGATCAGGAACCGGGCACAGCCCCCGTCCACGGACCCATCCCAGGAGGAGACCGCGTGACCACTAGCCCCTACTTCCCCGATGGGCGGAGCAACTGGGAGCGACTGCAGGCCGGGGACTGGTACCAGGCCGATGAGGAGATCCTGCAACGGGCATTCGCCGCCCAGCGGATGTCCGCCGAGTACAGCAGGCTCATCCAGCAGGGCCAGTACGACGACGCCGCGGCACTGCTGCCGGAGCTGATCGGGAACCTCGGTGCCGAGGTCGCCATCAGGGCACCGCTGATGGTGGACTATGGCGGACATATCTCCATCGGCGACCGTACGTTCATCAACACCGGGCTGGTGGCACTCGATGTCGCGCCCATCAGCATCGGCGCGGATTGTCAGCTCGGCCCGAACGTTCAGCTGCTGACCCCCATCCACCCCCTGGAGCCGGTGCCCCGCCGGGAGAAATGGGAGTCCGCCCGGCCGATCACCCTGGGCGATAACGTCTGGCTCGGCGGCGGCGTCATCGTCTGCCCCGGGGTGAGCATCGGAGAGAACTCGGTGATCGGTGCCGGCGCGGTGGTCACCAAGGACGTTCCGGCCAATGTGGTCGCAGTCGGCAACCCGGCACGGGTGATCAAGCAGCTGGGCTGACCACCCTTATTCGGTGGCGCCGATGATGAACATCCACTCCACGCCGAACTTGTCTTTGAGCTGACCAAACTTGTCGTTGGGATCCCAGGGGGCGGCCTCCAGGGGGATGGAGATCTCCGATTCAGCGGAGAATTTCTCCCACCAGTGGGCAAGTCTGGTGCTCTCTTCCGGATCGTCGTCGCTGGAGGTCAGCGAGATGGTGCCCAAACCGTTGGAGGCCTGGCCGGGAAAGAGGTCGGCGGCCATGATGTGGGCGCCGCGTTCCAAGTAGAGCGAACTGTGCATGATCCGGTCCTTGGTGTCCCCCTCCTCCCCCATGCCCTCACCGTAGGTGAGCAGGTCCAGTTCCCCGCCGAAGACTGAGGCGTAGTAGCTCATCGCCTCACGTGCGGTGCCGTCGAACATCAGGTAGGGGGTGAATCCAAGTGCCATGCTGAAGACCTTCCGTGTGCCGTGAATGGATAGGCTCATTCTGCGCCCGGCACTCCCCGGCTGGGAATGCCCGCGGTCCCGAAACCTGGTGAATTTCTGGTGAACTGAGGGCACCCCTGCAGGTATGAGCTACACCTTGGCCTCGATCTTCAGCGCTGAGACCAGGTTGCGGTAGAGCTCGGTGCTCTCCAGCAGCTGTTGGTGGGTTCCCCGGCCGATGATCCGCCCGGAGTCCATCACCAGAATCTGGTCAGCCTCGATCACAGTGGAGAGCCGGTGGGCGATAGTCACCACCGCGGCCTGTTCGGCGACCTCGGCGATGGTCTGCTGAATGGCTGCCTCGGTGATCCCGTCCACCTGCGCAGTAGCCTCGTCCAGCAGCAGAACTCGCGGCCGGGCCAGCAGGGCCCGAGCCAGGGCGATGCGCTGCCGCTGCCCGCCGGAGACATTAGTCTCGGTCAGCTTCGTATCCAGCCCCTCGGGCAGCTCGGCGATCTTCTCCGCCAGCTGCAGCCGCTCCAGGATCGCCGCGATCTCATCCTCCCCGGCCTCCGGGTTGGAGAAGATCAGGTTCTCCCGGATGGTGCCGGGCACCACAGGGGTCTCCTGCTCCACATAGGCGAAGGCCTGCCGCACCTGGGCGTGGTCGAGCTCTGCATAGTCCCGCCCGGCCAGACGGATGTTCCCGGAGGTCGGCTCCAGGAACCGCATCATCAGGTTCAGCAGAGTGGTCTTGCCCGCCCCGGAGGAACCCACCAGGGCGATATGACCCCGCTGGGGCACCTGGAAACTGATCGTCTCCACCGCCGGATCCGCATCCGCAGAGTAGCGGGCGGTGACCTCTTGGAACTCGAGCAGCGCGGCGGAGGCTGCGGGTGTCTGCCCTGCGACCTCGTCGCTTCGCTCAGTGCCGGCGGCGGTGAGCCGGGCCTCGGCGGCCTGGACGTCGGCGTCGTCGCGGGTCTCGGCGAGCACCCGGACATCGGCACCCTCTGCCTCGACCTCCATCTCCTCGATCTGGGCGATGCGGCCGGCAGCTGCCATACCGGACTGCAGGGTGGTGAGGTTCTGGGTCAGCTCCATCAGCGGCCCGGTCAGTCCCCAGACGTAGAGCAGGAAGGCCACCAGGGCCGAGACTGTCATCTCCCCGGTGGAGACCCGGTAGGCACCGAAGGCCAGCACCATGATCACCGCACCATCGAGCCCCACCCCGGCCACAGTCCACGCCCCGGCCTGGATCCGCACTGACTTCATGCTGTAACGACGGGACTCAGCCACATGGTGCATCAGTGAGCGGAATCGCCGCGGTTCGGCGGAGGAGGACTTCACAGTCTTGATCGCCCGCACCGTGCCCTCCAGCTCGGAGCCGAGGTCACTGAGCGCGGCCTGGGCCTTCTCCTCCACCTTGGAGATCTGCGGCATCAGGACTGCGAAGATCAGGAACACAACGACGACGGCAGCCAGAGTGGTGCCCAGCAGCACCAGGTCCAGCCGGGCCATCAGTACCAGGGAGCCGATGATCATGATCGTCCCGTTGATCAGCCCGATGATCGAGGATGAGGCCGCCTGGTTCAGCAGCACGGTGTCGCTGGTGACGCGGGTGACCAGCTCCCCGGGACCGCGGGAGAGCAGGGCGAAGACCCGGGAGCCCAGGTAGCGCAGCATCATCCGTTTGCGCGCGTCGTAGACGATGTCTTCAGCCAGTCGCCCCAGCATTACCCACTGGAACCAGCCGACCACTGCACCCAGGATGAGCAGGCCCACCAGGACCAGGACGGGGTCGCGCAGCGAACCGCCGATGGCCAGGGTGTCAAGCACCCATTTGGTGACCATCGGACTGGCCAGGCCCATCGCGGAGACTGCCAGGGAGAGCACCAGGCCGAGGGCCAGGATGTGCACATAGGGCCTGGCAAAGGACCAGAGAATACGTACCCGAGCTGAGGTCGGCGTGATTGTCTCCTGTTCCACAGACTCAGGAACGTTTGATTCAGTCATAGCCACTATTGAGACACCTATGTCTCATTTTTGTCAACTAGTGGGTTGTAGTGGAAGCTTCCAGTATCCTTATGGAATGCCCGAGCACACCCCAACTGCCGAACGCACCCGCCGCGCCATCCTGGAAGCCGGCATCGAGGTGCTTGCCTCTAATCCCGGCGCTCCGCTCGCCGAGATAGCGGAGAGGGCGGGGGTCTCACGGAGTACCTTTCACCGGTACTTCAGTGACAGGAACACTCTGAAGAAGGCCGCCGGAGAGCTGGCCGTGGAGGCCTGGCACAACGCCGTAGCCCGCGCCCGGCTCAGCGAGGGGACCGGACTGGAGGCCTACCGCAGGCTCTGCACCGAACTGATGGACAGCCTCCCGGCCCTGGTCTGGTGGATGACAGTCGACGGCTCCGAGGAGGCGCCTGAGGACCACTCAGAGGGCGAGGAGACCGACCGGCAGATCGCCGCCATGCTGCGGCGCGGGCACGAGGACGGCAGCATCGACCCCCAGCTGAGCATCGACTGGATCAGCAATTCCGTCTGGGCCATGCTCTATGCGGTCTACTTCATCCCGATTGAGAGCGGGGATAAGCTAGGGCCCTTCGAGGCCCGTCAGCAGGCCTTACGCACCCTGCTCAAGGCCGCTGCCGCCGACCCCTCCTCGATCTGACTGACGGCTCCACTGGAGCTCCGCGCCTAGCCGACTGTTCCAGTCTCGGGAACCCCTGAGCCTCGCTGTGCGGGTTCAACTGCCGGTTGCCCAGGCGAGTGCTGCCTCGTCTTCGCTGGGGCTGAAGACTTTGGTCTCCGCACCGGGAAGAAGCTTCTCGCCCGCTGTGGTCGCCTTCTCGACCCAATCGGCTGTGGCGACCACTGCGATCCGGGCGAACTGATCCAGGTTGCCGAGATTCTTCAGCGAGAACTTAGTGTCCTCCAGCACCGCCCCGGCGGTCATGGAATCAAGGTCAGCCAAGTTGATGTACATGGAGACCTGCTCATGCTCTTCCAGCGCCTCCCCCACGGCCGCAGTCACGTTCTCCCACTCTTGTTTATCGACTTCTCCGCTGACCCGGATGGCAACAACGTGATCTGGTGACTGCAGTATCTCGATCATTCTGTACTCCCCTGTGTTGGTCGTGGCACCGTCTGCCGATTGCTCGATACTTCCTATCGTCCTGTCCTGTCCTGAATCAGGTCATAGATCAGGCCGATGCTAGGGACGATAGTGGCGTGTCCCGGTATGACGCAATGGTCCTGAACAGCGTCAACGCGCTGTTCACCTGTACCCGAGACCACCCTCAGCGAGCGACCTTCTTGGGGAAGATCACAGCAGCCAACCACAGAGCCACGGCGATGAACCCGGCACACCAGAGGATCCCGATCCACCACTCACTGCCGGGGCTCTGACCGTTGAGCAGGGAGCGGGAGGCATCGATGATCGGAGTCATCGGTTGGTGACCGGCGAAGCCCTGGAGCCAGCTGGGCATGGTTTCCACCGGGGCGAATCCCGAAGACACGTAGGGCAGGAAGAGCAGGATGAACCCGTAGCCACTGGCAGCCTCTGCTGATCCGGCCACCATGCCCAGTACTGCGAAAACCACAGTGATCACCAGAATCCACAGGGCAATCAGTCCCACCGCACCCAAGAATTGCCCCACTGAGGCATCGGTGCGGAAGCCCAGTGCAAAGGCCACAGCGACCACCACCGCGGTGGCAAGCATATTCCGAACCATGGAAGAGACCGTGTGACCCATCAGCACCGTCACAGCGGGGAACGGCATAGTGCGCAGCCGGTTCATGAACCCAGTGGTCATGTCATTGGAGACCACTACCGCTGTATAGGAGGCCCCGAACCCTGCGGCGGTCAGGGCAATCGCCGGAAGCACATAGGCCAGATAGTCCCCGCGGTCCCCGCCTTGACCGGCGGCGATGGACTCTCCGAAGATGAAGGTGAAGATCAGCATGAGCATCAGCGGCAGCAGGATCGCCATCAGCACTGACTCGCCGTCTCTGAACGAGTGCTTCAGGCTCCGGGCGCTGAATATCTTCAGCCCGGTGGCCGCACTGGCTCCGCCCATGGGGCCGGCAGCCGGGGTGGGCGTCGTCGTCATCTGTTCTGCGGTAGGGGCACTCATGCGGGGATACTCTCCTTCTGCTGGTCCTGGGCGGCGGGTTCTCCGGTGAGTTCCAGGAAAACCTCATCCAAGGTGGGTTTGCGCACCGTCACACTGACCTCTGGACGCTCAGCAGCGATGCGCGTCAGCTGCGCGGCGAGGCCCGCGGCGTCTCCCCGGGTGGGCAGAGTCTCCACGATGTGCCCAGCGGCATCATGCAGTTGGATGGTGGAGGCGCCTACCCGGTCCTTGAGCTCGGCAGCGGTGCCCTCGGCGACGATGGACCCGCCGTGGAGCACCATGATTCGCTCGGCGAGCACATCGGCCTCCTCCAGATACTGGGTGGTCAGGAAGATCGAGGTGCCGGCTGCCGCGAGCGCGTTGATCTCGTCCCACAGCGCCTGCCTGCTGCGGGTGTCCAAGCCTGTGGTGGGCTCATCCAGGAAGATCAGCTCCGGGCCGGCGATGAGGCTGGCTGCGATATCCAGCTTGCGGCGCATTCCACCGGAGTAGGTGGCGGCCCGTTTCCCTGCAGCACTGCTCAGCTCGAAGCGCTCCAGTAGAGCATCTGCCCGGCGCTTGGCCTCGCTGCGGGAGAGACCGAAGAGCTGCCCCATCATCAGCATGTTCTCCATGCCGGTGAGCTGGCCATCCACTGCGGCGTACTGGCCGGTCAGTGAAATCAGTCTCTGCAGCTGCCTCCGCTGCTTCTGCGGGTCCCGCCCCAGCACCCGTACACGGCCGGCGTCATAGGGAATCAGCGTGGAGAGAATGTTGACCAGGGTGGTCTTGCCCGCACCATTGGGGCCCAGCAGAGCATGGATGCCCGGCGTCAGGGTGAGGCTGAGGTCGGTGAGGACCTGGTGCTTTCCGTAGCTCTTGGAGAGTCCTGAGATCTCGATGAGCGCATCTTCTGTATATGACATAAACAGAGTATGACACATACTGTTTACTATGTACACACAAGAGGGGTTCGATGACGAGGGACGCCGTGACGATGAGAGAATGCACAGCATGGCTGACACCACAGAGACCGGGCTTCCGCGAGCAGTGGCCATTGCCTGGGGCATGCAGGAGGTGCCGCAGCGCGGGCCCAACCGCGGGCTGAGCCATGAGAGGATCGTGGCCGCCGCCATCGAGATCGCCGATGCCGAGGGCTTGAGCGCAGTCACCATGCAGGCGGTGGCTAAATCGCTGGGCTTCACTACCATGTCCCTCTACCGCTACGTCTCCAGCAAGGAGGAGCTGCTGCAGCTGATGCAGGATGCGGCGGTGATCAGCCCGGAGAAGCTCAAGCTGCCGCCAACCTGGCAGGAGGCCCTGCGCGCCTGGGCAGGGTGGATCCGCGAGGCCTACCGTGCTCATCCCTGGGTGCTTCAACTGCCCCGCGGCCAGGTTGCGGTACTGATGCCGAACTCGGTACGTGCCGCCGACCTGGGCCTGCAGGCCCTGAGGGACCTGCCGCTGAGTCATTTCGAGAAGGTCGGCATCATTCTGGTGGTCTCTCAGCATGTGGCCGCCACTGTGGAACTGGAGCAGAATCTGGCCGCTGAAGGAGAGGTCAGGATCACCGCCGAAGGAGTCGAGGTGCTCAAGGAGGTCATCACCGCCGAGCGCTTCCCTCATCTGGTGCCGGTGATGGAGGCAGGGGGCTATGTGGCCGGCGCCCCCGAGGCCGACCGGCAGGATGAAGGCGTGGACCCGGAGTACGATCTGGGCCTAGACCTGATCATCGCCGGCTTGGAGCGGCGGATCCCATTGGGCAGCTGAACTGGCCGTGCAGCTAAACCGGCCGTGCGGCTGAACTTCCCGAGGCTACGTAGACTGGCTGAATGACACATGCAGCCGGCAGCTTCGAGTCCGCACTGACCGCGATCGCCGAACTGGCCGATAATGACAGGTTCTCCGGGGTGGTCCTCCTCCGCCGGGGTGGCCAGGTGCTGACCGAGCAGGCCTACGGGGTGGCCAGCCGCCGGTGGAACATTCCGGTGAAGACTACCACCCGGTTCGACACCGCCTCGATCACCAAGCTGTTCACCGCAGTGGTGGTGCTTCAACAGGTCGATGCCGGACAGCTGGGCTTAGAAGACCGCATCCATGACCACGTGGACCTCACCGGAACCAGCATCCCCGAGGAGGTGACCCTCCACCATCTGCTCAGCCACACCTCGGGCATCGCTGATGACGCAGACGAGGAGGCTGGTGAATCCTATGAGGCGCTCTGGGCCCAGAGGCCGAACTACTCGGTCACTGAGACCAAGGACTTCCTTCCCCAGTTCGTACACAAGGAGCCGGTGTTCACCCCCGGGGCTGCCTGCCGCTACAACAATGTGGGGTATGTGCTGCTGGGACTGGCGCTGGAGAAGGTCACCGGGCGCAGCTACCGGCAGGTGGTGGAACAGCACATCTTTGCCGCCGCTGGGATGAGCGCTTCAGGCTTCTTCCACATGGCCGATGCGGAGCCGGATACCGCCGAGGGCTGGGATCCAGTGGAGGACGACGACGAGACCATCACCGGATGGCGCCAGAACATCTACTCCTACCCTCCCCTCGGCTCCCCTGACGGCGGCGCGCACAGCACCGCCGCAGACCTGGTGAAGTTCCTCGAGGCAGTGCAGTCGGGCAGGCTGCTGAGTGCAGAGTCCACAGAACGATTCCTCAGCCCGCAGGCGCTGCACCACAGCATGGAGGAGCCGGACTCGCCTCAGGACACCCACCAGCTGCACTACGCCTACGGACTGGAGATTGAACACGATGCCGCCGGAGAGGTCCGCTCCTTCTACAAGGACGGAATAAATGCCGGGGCCAGTGGGATCCTGCGCCACTACCCGCGCCTGGAGCTGAGCGTAGTGGTGCTGGCCAACAGCGAGGACGGCGCCTGGGAACCTATTGGGCTTCTCGACGAAGCTGCCGCTCAGCTGTTCTGAGCTCAGCGGCCCGTTCGGCCACCTCCGCAGGAGCACTGCGTTTGGCCAGGGTGCGGTCAATCAGCCAGAGGAAGCAGGCTATCAGGATGAAGGCCGCCAGGATTGCGCCGATGTAGATGCTCACTCCGGCATAACCCATCCCGGGGACATCCAGAATGTTGTAGGGATACCAGTCCAAGATGGGGCCGCGAATCAGGGTGACTGCCAGCCAGAGCAGCGGGATCACCACCGAGCCGGCTACCGCCTTCAGGCTCAGCCGCCCGTGCGGCCCGAAGACCAGCCACACCAGGGGAACCAGCACCGGCAGGATCACATGCAGCATCCGGTCGTTGAACAGCCAGACTCCGAGCATGCGGCCTTCGGCGCGCAGCAGCAGGTTGAACACCAGCCCAGTGATCACAATCTGCACCACGGAGGCCAGCCGAACTGCGTGGAAGAAGGTGGAGCGGCGGTCCGGGCGCAGCGCCAGCATCACTGAGGTGATCATCACCAGCAGGGCCGAGAGGAACGTGAAGTAGGCGGGCTGGTTGAGCAGATGCTCCCAACCTGCCGAGAACCCCCCGGAATAGGCCACACCGATGGGCAGGGTGGACTCCACGGTCCAGCCCAAGTAGAGCGAGGTGGCCAGTCCCGAGGCGCTCAGCAGCGCCACGACAGCATGGCTGATCCGTGCCGCTGCTGAGTGCTGCCGAGTCCGTGCATTCACCTGGTGGATACTCAGCTGCTGGGCATTCTTCTGCTCAGTAGTCACAGTGCCAATTATCCCCTGATCCCAAGGGCTCAGATAAAGACTTCCACCTCGCCGGCCTCACGCAGCTCATCGATATAGGACATGATGGCCTCGTTCTCCTTCTGCTGACTGAGCTGGCCTTCCAGGTCGTCTCGCATGTCCTCCAGCTCAGGAATCTCAGGCTCCTCGGCACCCTCCGTGCCGTCCATCATCTCGGCCTGGGCCACATAGTCCTCGTAGGCCTGCTCGACCTCCTCCTCGGTGGGCTCCTCGACCTCGAGCTCCTCGATGAGCTGCTCGATAGCCAATTCAGCGGCAATGTCCTCCCGGAGCTCATCCTCGGCGATGCCCTGCTCCTCGGCCAGCTCCATCAGGTCATCGACGGTCTCCATGCCGTTCTGCTCAGCCATGGTCTCGAGGGCCTCATCGACCTGCTCCTCACTGGCCTGGTACCCGGAGGCCTCTGCCTCCTGCTGCAGCAGCTCCATGCCCACAAGGTTCTCCACGGTCTGCTCCTGCAGTGCCTCCTCGTCCACCGGTTCACCGGTCATCTGGACCATCATGGCTTGCTGCATGTACTGGGACTCGTAGAGCTGACTGTAGTCATCCCCGGAGATCTCCTCGCCGTTGACCTCGGCGACAACCTCAGGAACGTCCTCAAGGTCAGGCTCGGGCATCTCCATCTCCTCGCCCGGGGCCTGGTCATCCTGGCCCTCCTCGGACACCTGCTGCTCCTCGGCGGCGTCGTTCTCCTCGGGGGCATCATCCTCCCCGTTGTCGCAGCCTGCCAGACCGAACAGCAGGGCTGCGGCAGCTAATGAGGTGATGAGCTTTTTCTTGGTGGTCTTCTGCATGTCCGGCAGGGTAGCAGTCCCAACACAACACGGTGCCCAGGCGATAATCAGCGGCGTTCCAGCCGGGCCACCGGCTGCAGGCGATCCCTACGCCGGTGGTACCGCCTGCAGCGGGTGCCTACTCCTTATTGAGCTTGTCCTGAACGGTTCCGGCGGCCTTCTCCATCACGTTTGGCATATCGGTAGTGCCATAGAAGCGAGCGTCTGGACGGGTCGGCGGGGGCATTGGCACACCCTCGGGAGGAACCGGGACGTAGGTGAATTCACCGATCCCGTCCGGCGCCGGCCCCGATGCCCAGGGGCCTGAGGCCATCTCCTCGCCGTCGGAGAAATTAATGGCCTGGTAGGAGACTTCTTGATGCTCCTTGCTCTGGGGGAAGTTGCTGGGCACCGGCACCTCTTCCAGACCACTCTCCTGGAGCTCCTGGGCGGCAGCCAACCACTGGTTCTGGTGGTGGGTATCCCGGGCCAGCAGAAACGAGAGCAGATCACGAACCCCGTGATCATCGGTCATGTGATAGAGCCGAGCCACCTGGATCCGGCCCTGCATCTCAGCGTTGATGTTGGAGGTGAAATCGGCCAGGAGGTTTCCGCTGGCGGTGACATAGCCTGCATTCCACGGATTGCCGTTGCTGTCCACCGGCCGTGCCCCGGCACCGGCAGCAATAGCCTCCTGCACATCGGTGCCGCCGATCACCGCAGCGACTGTCGGGTCATCCTGAAGGGCGTCTTCGGTGATGCCTAAAGGGGCCTTTTCAAGCAACTGCGCCACCATGGTGGCAAGCATCTCCACATGGCCGAACTCCTCAGCTGCGGTGCTGAAGAGCAGGTCCCGGTACTTTCCCGGAATATGGGCGTTCCAGGCCTGGAAGCTGTACTGCATGGCTACTGTGATCTCCCCGTACTGGCCACCGATCACCTCTTGCAACTTCCTGGCGTAGACGGCGTCTGGTTTTTCCGGGGTGGCGTGGTACTGCAGGGTCTGTTTATGCATCAGCCCCGAACATTGCACTCCTAAGGGATGTGAGGGCTCCTCATCGGTCACGATGTGACGGCAAGGGGCATGGCGGTTTCGGTGATCAGCGCAGGTGCGCACAGTCGAACCGGCCAGAACGCTCAGCTCCCGGGAGGCCGTGGTGTTCCTACCAGCACTCTCACGCTACTGGCGCAGAGGCCTACCCACAACCCTTCTGACCTGGGAAAATGCATAGTCTTTGCTGGGTGCCGAGGTCTGGGTTCAGCCCTGGGTGTGGTGGTGTCGAATGCGTTCGATGCCCTGGGCGACCACCGCGGAACCTGGTGCCAGGGAGAGCCGGATCCATTCGTGACCGTTGACCGGGTCGAAGTCGGTTCCTGGCACCACCGCCACCCCGGCCTGGTGAAGCAAGGCTCGGGCATAGCCTGCTGCGTCCTGGTGACGCTGCAGATGTTCCCCAAGATGTGCGTAGACGTAGAAGGCGCCGTCCGCGGGTGCGCTCTGGCCCCAGCCCAGTTCCGGCAGTGCGTCCAGCACCAGAGCGCGGGCCTTGGCATAATCCGCCAGCTGAGCTTCGGCGAAGCCCATGGACTCCTGGGTGAAGGCCGCCACGGCGGCGATCTGTGAGCCGTGCGGTGGGCAGAGCGCCACGTTCCCGGCGAGCCTGGCCACCGGGTCCACCAGGTATTCGGGGAGGATGCTCCAGCCCAGCCGCCACCCGGGCATCCCCCAGTACTTGGAGAAGGAGGAGATGACCAGGGCGTCGTCGTCGATTTCTGCGGCACTGACCCCGGGGTGGGCGAAGGTGATTCCGTGGTAGATCTCGTCACTGATCAGCTGGACCCCGTTGTTGCGGCACCAGCTGGTCAGCGCAGCCAGCTGCTCGCGGTCCAACATGGTGCCGGTGGGGTTGGCCGGGGATGCCACCATGAGCCCCTGGATGGGACCGTTGGCGGCCACCTCGGCCTCCAGCTGTTCGGGAGTGGGCTGGAAGCGGACCTCCGGACCACAGTCCAGATCCACCACCTCCACACCCAGACTGGCCAGGATATTCCGATAGGCGGGGTAGCCGGGCCGGGCCAGCGCCACTCTGTCCCCGGGGTCGAATGCAGCCAGGAAGCTGAGCATGAACGCCCCGGAAGAGCCGGTGGTCACCGCGATCCGCTCCACCGGAATCTCCACGCCGTACCAGTTCTGGTAGTGCTCCGCCAGCGCCTGACGAAGCGACATGATCCCGAAGGCCGGCGAATAGTTCAACACAGTGTTCTCAGCGTGCACCCGGGCTGCGGCGGCATTGACCGCCGGCGGCGCCCCGGAGCCGGGCTCCCCCGCGGTGAGCGAGATGATGTCCCGGCCTGCTGAGCGCAGACTTTCAATCTCCGCCAGGATGCTCATCACTTCGAATCCGGGAACAGCAGAGCGCCGTGAAGGTTTCATCCCTCCACCCTATCGGCGCGCTGCGCGCCCAAGGTCCTAAGCTTGGAGCCGATGCGATCACTACCTGCCCTGTTCAGCGCCGGTTGCTGTGCGCTGCTACTAGGCGGATGCGCAGCAGCAGCTGAGGATGAGATCACCGTCTTTGCAGCGGCCTCGCTGCATGAGGTCTTCGAAGAGATCGGTGAGCTCTACACCGAGGAGACCGGCACCAAGGTCCGGTTCAACTTTGCCGGCTCCTCCGGGCTGGTCGAACAGTTGGAGAACGGTGCTCCGGCAGATGTGCTGGCCACTGCCGATGAGGAGACTATGCGGGGCGCCGCCGCCGAGGGACTGGTCTCAGGAGAGGCTGAGGTCTTCGCAGAGAACTATCTGGTGATCGTCACCCCGGCCGGGAACCCTTCGAATGTGGCCTCCATTGAGAGCCTCGAGGACAATGCTGTTGAGACAGTGATCTGTGCTGCCCAGGTGCCTTGTGGTGCCGCCACCGCCCGTGCCGCGGAGGCTTTCGGGGTGCAGATCACCCCGGTCTCTGAGGAGACTTCGGTGACCGATGTGCTGGGCCGGGTGCGCAGCGGGGAGGCTGATGCCGGGCTGGTCTACAACACCGACGCCCGGCAGGGCGTCGGTGAAGTCGAGACCATTGAGATCGAAGGCGCTGAGATGGACCCCAACCGCTACCCACTCACCCTGCTGGAGCGGGCGGACTCCCCCGAGGCAGGCCAGGAGTTTGTGGACTTTGTGCTCAATAACCAGCAGGCCCGGAGGGTTCTGGCCGGGGCTGGCTTCACTGAGCCGCAGGGATCAGCAATGACCTGGGAAAGTGTGGACTGATCATGCTGAACACTGCCAGACGCAGTCTCTCCCGCCCCCCGGCTTGGGTGCTGATTCCTGGGCTGCTGGGAGCGGCGGTCATCCTACTGCCGATGACCGGGATGATGACCCGGTTGAACTGGGCCGAGCTGCCGGGACTACTGAGCTCGGCATCATCATTGGCTGCCCTGCGGCTCTCACTATGGACGGCACTGACCGCCACCCTGCTGTGCCTGCTGCTGGGGGTGCCGCTGGCGCTGCTGCTGGCTCACGCGCGATTCCGCGGACTGGCCCTGCTGCGTTCTCTGGTGCTGCTGCCGCTGGTGCTGCCGCCAGTGGTGGGCGGGCTCGCACTGCTCTACACCTTCGGCCGGCAGGGCCTGCTGGGAGGGGCGTTGGAGGTGCTCGGCGTACAGATCGCCTACTCCTCCATTGCGGTGGTGCTGGCCATGACCTTTGTGTCCATGCCGTTTCTGGTGATCAGCGTGGAGACCGCACTCCGCGGTCTGGACCAGGAAGTGCTCGACGCCGCGGCGGTGGACGGCGCCGGACGAACTCGGCTGCTGCGGCATATTACGCTGCCGCTGATCACTCCGGGCCTGGTATCCGGAGCAGTGCTGGCATTTGCCCGCAGCCTGGGCGAGTTCGGGGCCACGCTGGCTTTCGCCGGCAATCAGCAGGGGGTGACGCGGACGCTGCCGCTTGAGATCTACCTGCAGCGTGAGGCGGATCCCGATGCGGCGATGGCGCTCTCGCTGCTGCTGATCGCAGTGGCGGTGGTGGTGATCTCCCTGGCCTATGGCCGGATGCGGCCGACCGCGGCCTGAAACGTAGGATCAGCCGTCGATCGGCTCCCCGCCACCATCGGGCCCGTCAGGGTGCTCATAGCCCTCCAGAACGAAGATCTCCACCCAGCCGTAGCCATCGGCCAGCTCGACCTCGACCCAGATCCCATCTGCGCGGGCTGCCAGAACCTCACGGCCGCCCAGCAGCACCGTATCCTCGGCGCTCAGCTCCGCTGCGACTTCCCGGTCTTCATCAGCGTCACTGGCCGGTGGCGCTGCGAAAGCCTCGATGGGCTCGCGATCGGCGGCCAGCTCATTGAATCCGATCGGCTCGCCCTCATCGGAGAAGTCGCCGTCCTCGACGAGCTCACCCTGGGTCTCAGGATCGATGTCCTCCTCGGCGATCCGCTCGGCCCCGCCCGGGGGCAGTTCGACATCAGGCTGCTCGCCGTTCTCGCCGTTCTCCGGACCGGGCTCCTCAGTTTCCTCCTCCGTGGGTTCGGGCGCCTCCTCGCCATTGCCGTTTTCACCCTCGGTAGGCTCCTGCTCAGGAGGCTCCTGCTCCTCAGTGGGAGTGGCGATCTCCTCATTCTCCCCGTTGGGTTCTGTGTCCTCCTCCACACCGCATGCGCTCAGCGCCAACAGTGCTGCGGCACTGAAGGTGAGTGGCGTCGTCGTGATCTTCCGTATGTTCTGCATTATTCTTCACCTTCGGTTGGGTGTTCTTTCTTGTGTCCTTTTCTCAGACGCAGAGGCCGTCATCGCTGACTCCGCGGGAGCAGATCTGGGTGCGTTCCACCTGAGCGAGCTGATAGCCGTCATCGTGTTCCTCCACGGTGGCGAAGAGCCGGTACCCGGCCCGGGAGTCGTCCATCATTCCCAGCACGTCCAGCCGGTAGAAGTCCTCACCGTGGTCCTCCGGGGTGCTGACCAGAGTCCAGGAGGCCCCGTATTCCTCGCCGTCCTCCGTGGTGCCCTGCTCGTAGTCATCCGTCATCCGCTCGGCAACGCCCTCTGCGATGAGCTGTGGATCCTCAGCGGGCGGGACCTCATCGACGTACTCCTCGGTGATGTCTTCACCCAAGCCGAAGTAGTACAGGCTTCCATCGGTATTTACTGTGTTCACCCAGCCGTAGCCGTCGGCCAGCTCCACCTCGGTCCAGGAGCCGGGCTGGTGATCCGCGTGACGAACCTCGCGGCCGCCCAAGAGTGCCGCATCGGTGGGCCCGAGCTCACCAACCACCTCGGCCTCCGCGCCAGGCTCTGACCAAACCTCCAGGGGTGCGTCCTCCCCAGAGAGCCCGGCTACCCCGACTTCCTCCCCCTCCTGGGAGAAGTGGCCGCCCTCCTGGATCTCACCATGCACATCGGGCTGGATATCCTCATCGGCCATCCGGTCGGTGCCGCCCGGGGGAAGCTCATCGTCCGGCGGCCCGTCTGTCTCGGCAGGTTCAGTCTCCTCAGGGTCCTTCTCGTCCTCAGGCTCCTCAGTGACCGTCTCAGTCTCGGCGGGCTCCGGGTCGGATTCAGGCTCCAGATCGTCCTCGGGCGCGCAGGCCGCCAGGGCAAGCAGGGCCGCTGAGCTGAGTGCCGTCGTCGTTGTGATGTGGCGTGTGTACCGCATGATCCACCTTGGTCGGGTCCAGCTGTCGTTCTCCACTCTGGGAACCCTGGCTGAACAGAACCTCAGATGAGGGTCACGGCCGGGTCTCGGATCGGAAAAGGTTATGTTTCACCTCTGACCGCGCATGACCCGAAGTGACAAGTACTCTTGACACTCGGTGACAAGTTAAGTTGTCATGGAGTCATGGTTCCCAGGATCGTTGAGAGCACCACGCCGCGAGTGCGCACCCTGCGCCGGGCCCGGGGGCTCACCCAGGCTCAGCTGGCGCAAGCAGTCGGCGTCAGCAGGCAGACCATTGTGTCCCTGGAGCGGGGCGACTATGCCCCCTCGGTGTACCTGGCGCTGCGCATCGGTGCCGAGCTGGGAGCCAGCGTCGAGGAACTCTTCGGCGAAACGGATCACCAGGCCGCACTGGGAACAGGGGGAGCATCATGACCCGCAGGAAGCTCATCGACCGGGCAGCCGAGCAGATGATCGATATCGAACACATCTCCCTCCCCGACGAGCGCGAGCGCTCCGTCTACCTCGAAGCGAAGGCATTCAACGGCGAGCTGACCATCCTGGGCAGCCTCGCCCTGGCGCTGGTGGCCGCAGTCTTCGGCTATCCGGCGGCCACCATAGCGCTCTTCCTCCTCCTGGCGCTCACCGCCGGTTCCACCGGCTGGTACGCCAAACGGCGCGGAGTCGACGAATGGGAGCTGCAGTCCCGCGGCCCGCTGGCCCGGACCCTCACCTGGACCGGTGTCCATCTCGCACTGGGCTTCGGCGCCTGGGCGGCCATGCTGTATCACCTGATCCGCGGCGAGGCGCTGGTGCCTTTCCTCTTCGAGGTGGAGGTGGCCGGCAGGGATCTGCAGAACTTCATGCTCACCACCGGCCTGATAGTGACCGGCATCGGCTTCATCGCCAGCCTGGCGGCGATGGCCGTCATGGTGCTGCACCACCGCCGCCGAGCCCGGCTGCGAGAGGCCGCGGAGGACGAAGAGTGATCAGTTCCCCGGGGCGCTGCCGCCTGCCGGGGCTGGACGGGGCTTGAGCCTGCCGGTGCGGGAGTACCAGACCTCCAGGGGAATGGTCATCAGCGGAGGCACCGCCATCCCCAGCGCCACCACCCACTCCCAGAGCCTCCAGCGGAAGGTGAACCAGGCAATGGTGACCACCCCGCAGAAGACCACGAACGCAATCCCGTGCACCATACCCCAGAACGGCACCGGGTCCTCAGCCTCCGGAACCCCGACGATATGGCGCATGTACATCGCATACAGCAGCCCGGTCCAGGTGATGGCCTCCAGGATGGCCACCACGTGGAAGGCGATCCGCATGAACTTCTGCCAGCCGTAGCTGCCCCGGGCGGGCCTGGGCTGCGGCTGCTGCTGGGGCACCGCAGGGGTGGGGGGCGTCGTCGTCATCTATATCCTTTCCATCCGCCTAGAGCTGTGGACAGTGCCGCATGCTATAGCTCTAGGCAGTCCGAACAGCTCTAGGCATCGCGGCGCGTGGTGTCCCCTCAAGTCTCGGAGGCAGCCAGCTGACCGCAGGCGCCGTCGATCTCTTTGCCGCGGGTATCGCGCAGCGTAGTGGGCACTCCGGCGGCATTGAGCCGGTCGATGAACTCCTGCATCACCTTGGGCTCACTGGAGGTCCACACCGAGTTGGGCGTGGGGTTCAGCGGGATCGGGTTCACATGCACCCAGCCGCGGCCGCGGGCGTTGAGCTTCTCGGCCAGCAGGTCGGCCCGCCAGGGGTGGTCATTCATGTCCTTGATCAGCGCGTACTCAATGCTGACCCGGCGCCCGGTGGTCTCGTAGTAGTAGCGGGCGGCATCGATGGCCTCATCGGCCTTCCACCGGGAGTTGACCGGGATCAGCTCATCGCGCAGCTCATCGTCCGGGGCGTGCAGGCTCAGGGCGAAGGTGATGGGCAGGTTCTCATCGGCCAGCTTCCGGATCGCAGGCACCAGGCCCACGGTGGAGACCGTGATCCCGCGGGCGGACATGCCCAGACCCTCCGGCGCGGGATCGATCATCCGGCGCACCGCGTTCATCACGCGCTTATAGTTGGCCAGCGGCTCGCCCATGCCCATGAAGACCATATTGGAGACCCGCTGCGGGCCTGCCTTCTCACCCTGAGCAGAGGACGACGCCGCCCTGACCGCCTGGGTGCCCGTAGCACCGTCTTTGATCGGGCTCAGTTCCGCTGCCTCACCTTCGGCGAAGTCCGATTCCTCGCCGAGGCCGGCATGGTCGGATTCCTCTCTGACCTCCTCGGCAGTCGGCGGGTCCAATTCTCCGGCGGCTATGGCCCGGTTGGCCTGAACGATCTGGTCCACGATTTCGGCGGTGGACATATTGCGGGTTAGCCCGTTCTGGCCGGTGGCGCAGAAGGGGCAGTTCATCCCGCAGCCGCACTGGCTGGAGATGCACAGGGTGATCCGGCTGCGGTAGCGCATCAGCACCGACTCCACCAGGGCACCGTCGAAGAGCCTCCAGAGGAACTTGATGGTGGCGCCGTCGTCGGTCTTCAGGCGGCGGACCTCGGTGAGCAGCGGGGGCAGGAACTCTGCCACCAACTGCTCGCGGGTCTCGGCGGGCAGATCGGTCATCTGCTCCGGGTCCGAAGTGTAGTGCTGGAAGTAGTGGACGCTGAGCTGTTTGGCGCGGAAGCCGGGCAGGCCCATCTCCTTGGCCCAGGCGATGCGTTCGTCCAGGCTCAGATCGGCCAGATGGGTGGGCGGCTGCTTGACGCGCTTGGACTGGGCGAACTGCAGCTTGGGCCGGCCCTCGGCGTCCACCGCCTGGGTCCAGCCCTCGGCGCGGGGCTTGACCTGGGGGCGGGCAGCAGATGAGCGCGGCGCGGGGGCAGGTTTCTCAGACATCTCTCCCATTGTCCCACGTGCGCAGTTTGCGACGACGAGGCGGCCACCGCCGCACGATATCGTCACCTATTGCGCATATGAGCCCTCAGCAAGAGCCGCCATGGGCAATAGCGCACGAGAACCCGCTGTCATCTCCAAAACATCGTGCGCTACGGTGCATCGGCCATCCCGCCCCGATAGAGACTCGGCCGACTAGCCGCTAGGCGCCGGGACGGCCGTGCTTCCAGTAGCCCATGAAGGAAACCTGTTTGCGGGAGAGCCCCACCTCTTTGACCAGATAACGGCGCAGGCCCGTGATGACCCCGGCCTCGCCGGCCAGCCAGGCGTACTCGCGGAAACCCTCCGGGGCGGCGGTCTCCCAGAGCATGGAGTCGTCGCCGAGTTCGGGCAGTTCCTGAGGTGTACCGGTCAGCGCGCCCACCGGCTCACGCCCCGGTTCCCAGGCGGCGCGCCGGGCGGCGAAGATCTTTGACCGGCGGGTACCCCAATCCGCTACGGCTGAGTTCAGGGCGCTACCGTGCAGTGCCCCGTTCCGCGGAAGCCAGTAGATCCGCACGCTGGACCGTGAGGCCACATCCAGGACATCGTCACTGCTGGGCACCTCCAGGAAAGCCTCACCGCTGTAGCTTTCGGGCAGACTCTCCAGAATCGCGCAGATCGCCGGCACCGCCGTCTCGTCCCCGGCCAGCATCAGGTCACGGGCACTCCCCGGGGTGAAGTCGATGCCGCCGCCTGATTCCTCCGAGCGCCGGTCCGGACCTATGATCACCAGCTCATCGCCTGGCCCCGCTGCCAGCGCCCAGGCCGCTGCGGGACCGGCGTGGCCGTGTTCGTCATGGTGGATTACGAAGTCAATATCCACTTCCCGCGCATAGGTGCGGATGGCCCGGACGGTATAGGTGCGAATCGGGTTGCGTTCGGCGTGATCAAGTGCGCGCCAGGCGGTGTACCACTCCATAATGGAGGCCGGCGGGTCGGCGAAGAGCCCGAGCTCGGGCAGGCTGCCGTCTTCCCGCGGCAGAAACAGTTTGATGCGCTGGTCCCAGGCCATCGGAGAGGCCGCGGCTTCCAGCCCAGTGGAGGCGGTTCCGGCGGGACCGAAATGCTCCAGATCCTCGCCGGTGAGGGTGATGCGGAGGAACTGCGGTGAGAGCCGGACCACCCGCACCACCTGAGTCAGGTAGGCACGGGTGGCCGGACGAACAGCGGTCTGCTGCATCAGTCGAGGTTCTCCACGGCCTCTGCCAGCTGCGGGGTCAACTCCTCGAGCACCAACTCGATGCTCAGCGGAGACCCTGCGCTGAAAGCCATCGACAACTCTGAGTCACTTTCTAGGAACACCGCGCGGTCCTGCTGCACCACGTCCAGGGATGAGATCAGCGGGTCAGCCTGCAGCTCCTGCAGGGTGTAGCCGATGGGGTAGAGCACTGCGACATCCGCGTCGAAGGTCTCCACCTGCTCCTCAGCGATATCGGCGTAGAAGTCCTCGCCGTTATTCAGTTCAGCCGCGGGGCCGTACATCTCGAAGCCCAGCAGCTCCATAATGTCCCAACGCATATCCCCGGAGAGGTTCAGCCCATAGGCTTCACCGAATTTGGAGCCGGTGACCGCCTCTACCCCCTCAAACTCAGGATGTGCCTCACGGGCCTCTTCAATCTTGGCGTGGGTCTGTTCGATCAGTTCGGTGCCCTCGGCAGAGAGACCCAGGGAATCGGCGACCAGCTGGGTCTGCTTCTCCCACCCGGGGTTGTAGTTAGCAGCACCCTCGGGACCAGAAACAGTGGGCGCGATCTCGCTGAGCCGCTGGTACTCAGCCTCGTCATAGCCGGAGTTGACGTTGAGGATCAGATCCGGGGCCAACGACTGGATGTACTCATAGTCCAGATCGCCGTCGGTGCGCGGGATGACCTCAGGGTCCACCTCGTCAAAGAGGTCGGCGGCCCACGGTCCGACGCCGTGGCTCTCCTCCCCGAAGCTCTGCCAGTCATGCACGGCGACGGGTTCCACACCCAGGGCCAAGGCGATCTCGGCATCGGACCAGCCCAGGGCCACTACGCGCAGCTCGCCGCCCTGGGGCTCAAGCACCTCAGTGGGGCCATACATATGCTCCACCACTGCCAGCACGCCGTCCTCCGCGCCCTCGGCTGCGGGGCTCGCACCGTCCGCAGCGCTATCTGTGGCGTGGTCTCCATCACCCTCACCGCCACATGCGGTAAGTGCCAAGGCGGAGGCCGCCAGAATGGCGGACAATGACAGTAGCGGGTTCTTCATGGATTCTCCTCTTAGGACGCAGGGCTCAATAGAACTGGTGCGAGCAGTCACTTGGGTAGGTTCTCAGGGTGTTTGCTAGGCCGCAGGGGCCCGGGGTATCACCAGCGGGCGGCCGGTCTCCGGGTCGCCGATCACCAGGGAATCAATGCCGAAGACCTCGCGCACCAGCTCAGCGGTACCGATCT
This sequence comes from Nesterenkonia alkaliphila, assembly GCF_009758175.1. Classification (GTDB taxonomy): domain Bacteria; phylum Actinomycetota; class Actinomycetes; order Actinomycetales; family Micrococcaceae; genus Nesterenkonia; species Nesterenkonia alkaliphila. Next base: position 44,767 of record NZ_WRPM01000080.1, on the reverse strand, counting down.
CCTCCGGGTGACCCTGGGCGATGATCTGGCCCTCGCGCATGGCCACTAGATGGGTGGCATAACGCAGCGCCTGGTTCAGGTCGTGCAGCACGGCCACCAGGGTGCGCCCCTCGCGCTGGAGTTGGGTGCACAGTTCCAGAACCTCGATCTGATGTGCGATATCCAGGTAGGTGGTGGGTTCGTCCAGCAGCATGATCGGTGTCTGCTGGGCCAGCGTCATGGCGATCCATGCGCGCTGGCGCTGCCCGCCGGAGAGTGCATCGACAGCCCGGGTGGCAAGTTCCGTGGTGCCGGTAACTTCCAATGCGTGGCGGACTGCAGCCTCGTCCTCGCGGCCCCAGCGGCGCAGCAGGCTCTGGTGCGGGTGACGGCCGCGGGAAACCAGATCAGCCACAGTGATGCCTTCAGGAGCCAGTGAGGTCTGCGGCAGCAGACCGATAGTACGGGCCAGCTGCTTGGTGGGTATAGAGCTGATGGCATCGCCGTCGAGCAGAACCTCTCCGGCGGCGGGACGGATGAGTCGGGCCAGGCTGCGCAGCAGAGTGGACTTGCCGCAGGCGTTGGGACCGATGATGACGGTGAAGGACTCCTCCGGGATCTGCAGGTTCAGCTCCTTGAGCACGGAGCGCTCGTCATAACCGCAGGCCAGGTCTGCCGCAGCCAGCCGGGGCTCAGCCTTCAGCCGCGGCAGTTCCGCCACTGCCTCCTCGCGGATTTCGGTGATCGTCATTCTCAGGCTCCTTTCCTGGAGGTCCGGCCCATGCTCATCAGCAGCCAGACAAGATAGGCCCCGCCGAGGATGAGCGTGATAACGCCTACCGGGAGGCTGACGGGGATCATAGGGGCGCGTGCGAGCGAGTCGCTGAGGGTCAGCAGCAGCGCACCCATGGCTGCTGAAGGGATGAGCTGTCCGGTATGGGATGAGCCGGCGGCTGCACCGGTCAGGCGCAGCGCCAGCTGGGGAGCCACCAGGGCGATGAAGGCGATCGGTCCTGCCGCAGCGGTCACCACTGCCACCAGCACAATCCCGCAGAAGAACTGGATCAGCCGGGTGCGTTCCAGGTGGATGCCCAAGCCTGATGCGGCGTCGTCGCCCATTTCCATCAGCTGCATATTCCGTGCGTTGGCCAGCATCACCGGAAGGGCCACTGCTCCAATGCCCAGCAGCGGCAGCACATGGGACCAGGTGATGTCATTGACTGAACCTGCACCCCAGGTGGCCACCGCCATAGCAGCCTCCAGCCGCAGCGTGGTGACCAGATAGGTGTTCAGCGAACTTAGGAAGATGCTCACGCCAATGCCCACCAGGATGATGCGCATCCCGGAGACCCCGCGCTTCCAGGCCAGCAGATACACGGCCGCACCGGTGACTATCCCGCCCAGGATCGCACCGATTGGTGTAGCCCAGAGACCGCTGAGGCCCAATACTGCTACGACTAATGCACCGGTATAGGCCCCGGTGGAGAAACCGATGATGTCCGGGCTGCCCAGCGGGTTGCGGGTCTGGGATTGGAAGACCGCGCCGGCCAGGGCAAGGGCGGCTCCGCCCAGCAGTGTGAAGACCACCCGCGGCGCCCGCCATTCCAGGATGACTCGGGATGTTCCTTCATCGGCAGTGCCCAGCAGTGCAGCCAGGGCCTCGGAGGCGCCCAGCATTGCGGAGCCGCTGATGAGGTTCCACCAGCCCACTGTCAGCGCCGCAATAAGCAGTAGGAAGGTCACGATCAGGCTGCGGCGCTGGATGCGCAGGCTGAAGGCACCACGGCGCAGGGTTCGCGAGCCCGGGCCGAAGAGCTGCGGCGTTGTGTCGATGCTCACAGGGCTCTCACCGCCCTTCGGCGGGTCAGCAGGATCAGCACGGGGGCGCCGAGGAAGGCGGTGACCACACCAGCAGGAAGTTCGGAGTCCACCACCAACCGGGCCAGGATGTCCGCGGCGAGCACCAGCGCCGGTGCGGCGAGCAGGCTCAGCGGAATCAGCCAGCGGTGATCCGGGCCCAGCAGCATCCGCAGCGCGTGCGGCACCATCAGTCCGATAAAGCTCAGCGGCCCAGCTGCCGCTGTGGCTGCACCACAGAGCAGTGTTACTGCTGCCAGTCCCGCCACCCGGGTCCGGCCGGGACGGGCACCCAGCGCGATAGCGGCGTCGTCACCCAGGGAAAGCGCATTCAGTGCCCGCGGCAGCAGTGCTGCGATCAGTGCGCCGAGAATCATGAAGGGCAGCACGGCGTTGAGCTCATCCCAGCTGCGCCCCTGCAGGGAGCCTGCGGACCAGAACCGCACTCGGTCGAAGACGGTGGGCATCGCCAGGGTGACCGCGTAGCTGAGCCCGCTCAGCACTGCCCCGATGGCCACGCCGGTGAGGATCAGCTTGGCCGATCTGCTGCCGGAATAACCGCTGGTGCCGATCACGTAGACCGCCACGGCAGTGATGAGCGCACCAGCAATGGCCAGCCAGACGTGGGCCAAACCGATGGTCACTCCCATGGCCGCAGAACCGAGGACCACTGCTGCATATGCTCCGGCGTTGACCCCGAGCAAGCCGGGATCCGCCAGCGGGTTGCGGGTCAGCGCCTGCATCAGCACACCAGCCAGCCCCAGGGCTGCGCCTACGACGATGGCCAGCACAGTGCGCGGGAGGCGCCGTTCCAGGATCAGGAGCTCCGTGGTGTTCCGGGCGCCTACGGGCAGATCACCTGCGGCCCATCGGCTCAGCGTGTCACTGACGGTGCCTGCCGAGATATCTCCAGAACCCACAAAAAGACTCATCCAGCTCAGTCCCAGCAGAAGCAGCAGACCTGATGCGACCACGAACAGCCGCCGCGCACCGGCTGATGCCAGGGGCAGCTGCGCAGCATCGGCGCGCGCGGGAAGGGTCTGAGCGGTCACGGTTCCTCGGGTACTATCGACGAATCCACCCGGCCTGGATTACGCAACATGAGCTTGCCGGAATTTTAGTGAATGTAATTAAGGTACTCCTGCGTTACCGAATGCGCAAACGCTCAGATCTCAGTGCCCGTCCGGCCTGGGACGGCGCGAATCCTGTGCCGCCTATATGAGAACCTTCTCCACCGCCCGGCGGGGGCTCGGCGGCGCGGCCACGGTGGGGTATCCGATGCGGAATGTCATAATCGCCCGCCCTTGCCCGGGAAACAGTCCGGCCAGTTCCCGCGAGAAATCCTCGCCGATCCCGGTGGATTCCTCCCGATCTGCCCGCTCGAGGACCTGACACAGGGGCTGCATGGCCAGCCCGTCGCCGATAGCCCTCAGGTGCAGCCGTTGATAGGCGCGGCCTGCGGATACTCGGTCGGCCAAATCGTTCCCGTCTGCCACCACCAGCGCCCCGAACGCAGCGGCGGTGCTGACCTGGGTGTCACGGGTACCGCGCAGCCAGCCGTCGTGATTCTGCTGTTGAGTGGTGGGCAGGATCTTGGCAGCGCCGCGGATCAGTGCCGGCTGCCCGGAGGCATCGATGGTGACGCCGTCGCGCAGGGTCTGGATCTCCTGCCAGTCCGCGCGATACCACCGGTAGTCATCGGCAGCCTGGTCCGGATCTGCAATAATCGCCTCGGTGGCCCTGACGGTAGCGTCACTGAAGGCGTGCCTGGCCTCGGGGTCGCTCAACCACACCAGTGAGACGCCGTGATCCTCGGCGGCCCTGCGGTAGCGGTCCAGGGTCTCTCGGGGTACGGCGCGGTCAGTGCGGTATGCGGCACGGTCAGTATGCCGCAGAGGAATCGCGTCATAGAGCGCAGAGGCTTCCCGGGAGGCTTCGCGCAGCTCAATATGCGCGATATGTCCACGGTCATTTGGGTCCGGTGCGAGCTCCGCGGCGGCATGCAGACCTAGGGCTGGTGCCGCGATCAGCAGGTTCTCCAGGGCGCAGCCCAGCGAGAGCTGTTGCTCCCGGAGCAGCGGGTCAATGGTCCCGATCGTCCGGGTTGGATCGGCGAAGAGGTCGATGTAGCTCTCCGCCACTCGGAAGATCCACGGCTGAGTGTTGTGTGCATTGGCCGCGAGGATGGCCGCGCGCACCAAATCTGCCCGCCCGGTGGGAACTGGAAGGTTCCACGGCTCGTAGGCGGGCCCGGATCCCTCGGCGAATACACCATTGTCAACTGCGCGCCACGTGATGGCACCAGATCCCGCCAGGGCGAGTAAACCCGCACCCCCGCCGGCCAGTTTCAGCAGACTCCTGCGAGAGAGGCGCCGGGCGCTCTCTGCACCATCCTGCCCCTGGGTTTCATGCTTCATCGCGATCTCGGTCCTTCCAGAGCTGACGGGCCGCCGGTGTCAGGTGAGGCTCAAGGACGGCGTAGACAACCTCGAGCTGGCGCGAGACCTTGTCCGGGCGGTCGGCCTCGCCGGTGATCTCCAGGAAGGTGAACCAGTTCTCGGTGACCAACCAGACTGCTGCCGTGAGATCCGGCAAGGGGGACTGCGGTTGCAGCAGCCCCAGTTGGACCAGCTGCTCCGCGGCCGCAGACCACTGGGCCATCCGGTGCTGGTAGGCCTGACGGTAGGCGGTTGCCAACTCGGCGTCTGCGCGCAACAGTGCCACCAGCTCGCGCCCGAAGAACCGGTATCGCCACGCCAGTTCGCTGCCGTGCAGCATTCCCTGACGGAGGTGATCGAGCCCCGGCACCTGGTCCCCCGCGCCACCCTGCTCCCAGTGCTGGGCGTATTGAGCGATCATCTCGGCGAGCAGGTCCCGGATGATGTCCCGCTTGCCGGCGTAGTGGTAGTAGAGGTTCCCGGGACTCATGCCGAGCTCAGCGGCAATCCGGTTGGTGCTGACGGCCGCGGTGCCGTACTCGTTGAACAGGTTTCTTGCGGTATTCAGGATGTGGGTTCTTGTGGCCTCAGATCGAGTGCTTCTTCGGTTCCCCGAGCGCGCGGCGTGTAAGGCGGGCAGTGAGGATTCAGAGTGTTCAGGAGCGGGGTTCTGGGAGCCCAGGCTTGCCGAGTTAGAGTTCACGCTCCAATTAGAGCTTATGCTCTACTCAGGTGCAACTCGCAGCGGAAATGTGGCAGCCCACGCCTTCAATTCAGCAGCAGGATGGCCCTACAGTGCGCGGTGGGTGAAGCGTCCAGCCAGCAGAGTGGCGGCCACGGGCATGCTCCGCAGCTGATCCCCTGTGGATAAGTAAGGATTCCGCTCCAGCACCGCCAGGTCAGCTGGTCCGCCCACGCTGACTTCAGTGCGTCCGCCGGAGCTGGCGGCAAGTGCCGCGCCCACGGCGATGCGCTGCTCGGGATGCCAGGGGTCGCGGCCGTCCCGGCTGCGACTGACCGCTGCTGCAACCGCCAGCCAGGGATCCAAAGGCGCTACCGGGGCATCAGAGCCGAAGCGCAGGGCCACCCCCGCTTCCTCAAGACTGCGCAGCGGAAAGCTCCGGTCGGTGCGCCCGGGCCAGTACACCTCCGCCACGTCGCGGTCATCCATGGCATGTTCCGGCTGCACGCTGGCGGTGACGCCGAGGCGGGCGAAGCGTTCAACATCCTCCCAGCGAAGCAGCTGTGCGTGTTCGATGCTGCCACGCATGCTGAGTTCTTCGAAGATGTCCAGTATCTCCGTGTTGGCACGGTCACCGATGGCGTGGATGGCCGCGTCGATGCCGGCATCTCTGGCGGTGCGCATCAGTTCTCGCACCTGCTGGGGCGGCACCGTTGGCCCTCCGCAGGCATCAGGGAGCGAAGAGTCCAATCCCGAATAAGGCTCCCAGCACCAGGCGGTTCTGGTGTTCAGCGAACCGTCCGAGATCACCTTTAGGGGCCCCACCCGCACCAGTCCGGAATCGTCTAGCTGCTGTCCGGTCCGCAGACCCGCATCCACAGTCTGGGCCAGGTAGTCGGGCCACACTGCGGCTTCCACCCGGAGTTGGTTCACACCCTGGGCCACTCGGTAGGGCCATAGTGCCGTGTTATCGGCGTTCTCGAAGTCCACCACCCCCACGGTTCCGCGAGCTGCGGCAGCCTGGGCAGCATCCTGGTAATCCTGCAGTGTCAGATCGGCAGGGTCACCGAAACGGTCCATCACAGCAAAGGACTCTGCTTCGCGCAGGATTCCGGTCTCATCAGTCCGCACTCCCACCAGCTGCTGGGCCGCAGAGTTCAGCCACATACAGTGCAGGTCACCGGCAATCAGCGCCACCGGGTGATCACCAGTGGCTGCGTCGAGCTCGCTGAGTCGGGCCGGCCGGGGCCAGAGGCCATCACGGAATCCGAAACCCACCACCGTCTTCCCCGCCGGAGTCCGCTGCACTGCCTGACGCGCCAAGCCCAGCACCTCTGCGGCACTGCCGGTATGGGTCAGGTCAATGCGCTGCCGGCGGATCACCCACTGGGTGAAGTGCACATGATGGTCCCACAGCCCAGGAATCAGCCAGCGCCCCGCTAGGTCCACCACCTCGGCGGCACTGTTCGGCTGCTGGCCGGGGTCAGAGATCGCGACGACGACGCCGCCGGAGACCAGTACATCCACCGCGGCCTCGGTCCCCGCAGCTGCACCGGGGGACGCGATCACAGCATCTTTGAGCAGCAGATCGGACACTCACGCACTCTTTCTCGCGCAACGGCTTAGGCGATTATTCATGCACAGCGTACTGGCTAGAAGGACCCCGTGCTCATTGTCCGGCGGCTGGGCTGAGGCTCAGGCTTTGAGCTGAGCCGCGAGTTCGTGGAAGCGCGGACTCGGGTTGCCGAAGCGGTGCAGGGTCATCGAGATGGACTGCTCCTTCACCCAGTAGCGCAGCTCCACCCGGCCTGAGGCGGTCACTGGGTCATCCAGCAGGGCCACAGCCGGGCGCGGCGCGGTGGCCTCCCAGACCTGGGAGGTGAGGCTGCCGATCACCCGGACCCGGATCCCGCCAGCAGGCGCGTCATGACGTCCGGCCGCCAGGGCTGAGGCGAAGGCGTCGTCGTCCTCCTTGACCGGCTTGCCCAGAAGGTCACCCAGCAGCCCGAGAGCCTTCTTGGTCACCCTGCTGAGCCCGGGAGCGGCGGAGAGTGCAGCCGGGGAGCCGGCGGCCAGGGCGGCAGCCCCGGCGCGCAGCACATGCTCCGGGCGCGCATCGGCGCTGACCCGCAGCAGCACCTGCTCAGGCAGATAACGGAAGATATTGGCCTCGGAGCGCAGACCGGTGGGGTCCTTGGCTACTCCGAACTCCTTATCCCACCAGGCGGCGTCGTCGGCCACGGCCAGCTGGAGCCACTCCAGCTGCTCATCGCCGAGCAGACCCTTGGACTCCACCGCCTCCAGCAGCCGGGCCACCTGCTCATTGGCGGTGCGCGGCAGGGCGGCTCGAGCCGGGTTCGGCTGATCCTGCCAGGTGCCGAAGAGCATCACATAGTTGGGTCCGCCGGCCTTGGAGCCCAACCCCACTGAAGAGGCCTTCCAGCCGCCGAAGGGCTGGCGCTGCACGATCGCGCCGGTGATGCCCCGGTTGACGTAGGCGTTGCCCACCTGCACCTGCTCCAACCACTGGCTGACCTCCTCGGCCTCCAGGGAGTGGATGCCACCGGTGAGGCCGAACTCGGTCTGGTTCTGGTATTCGATGGCAGCCTCCAGGTCCTTGGCCTGCATCAGCCCCAGCACGGGGCCGAAGACTTCGGTGAGGTGGAAGAAGCTGCCGGGCTTGACCCCGGTCTTGATGCCCGGGCTCCAGAGCCGGCCGGTGTCGTCGAGCTGCTTGGGCTCCAGCAGCCACTCCTCGCCGGGCTCAAGGGTGGTCAGGGCGCGCCGCAGCTTCTCGGAGGGCTGCTCAGTCAGCGGCCCCACCGTGGCGGAGAGGTTCTGCGGCCAGTCCACCACCAACGACGACGCCGCATCCACCAGTTGGCGCCGGAACCGTTCGGAGCTGTACACACTGCCCACCAGAATGCCCAATGAGGCCGCTGAGCACTTCTGCCCGGCGTGCCCGAAGGCGGAGCTGACCAGGTCGGAGACGGCCAGGTCGCGGTCTGCCGCTGGGGTGATGATCATCGCGTCCTTGCCGGAGGTCTCGGCGTTGATGGTCAGCTCCGGCTTCCAGGAGCGGAACATCGCTGCGGTCTCGGAGGCACCGGTGAGGATGATGCGGTCCACCCCGGGGTGGGAGATGAGCCTGCGGCCGGTCTCCCGCTCATCCGGGTAGATGCCGTGCAGCACCTCGCGGGGCACCCCGGCATCCCAAAGGCACTCCAGCAGCGCCATGGAGCAGTGCGGGGTGGGATTGGAGGGCTTGTGGATCACCGCGGCCCCGGCGGCCAGAGCTGCTGCGGTGCCTCCGGTGGGGATGGCCAGCGGGAAGTTCCACGGCGGGGTGATCATCACCAGCCGGTCAGGGCTGAACTCGGCGTGTTCGACATCCTCCAGGGCGAGCGCGGAGTGCGCGTAGTAGCGCAGGAAGTCGATGGCCTCGGATATCTCCGGATCGGACTGGGCCACGGCCTTGCCCACCTCAGCGGCTGCCACAGAGGCCAGATGCCCGCGTCGGGCGGCCATGATGTCAGCGGCGCGGTAGAGGATGGCGGCACGCTCGGCTCCCGGACGCCCGGCCCATTCCGCAGCGGCGGCTCGCATCGACTCCACCAGGGGGTCTACCTCGGCGGCCGCCAGCTGCTCGGGCAGTGCCTGTTCAGCCAGCCATTCGGGGGTGGCCCGGGCGATCACCTGCTCAGTCCAGCGCTGGTTGGCCTCCAGGGCCGGGTTGGTATCGGGCTCATTGCGGAATTCGGGGATCCCCGCACTGTAGTCGCCCGGCTCCTGAGCCTCGCCGGCGAGCCGGTCCTGGGAGTGGCTGGGGGCAGGTGCTGCAGCGGCGTCGTCGTTGTCTGTCCCGCTGCTGTACTCCTCCACCAGCTGTTCCAGTTCAGCCACCGAAGCGCGGAACCGGGCCTCCTCCCGGGTGAAGACCTCAGAACCGGGGGTCAGGTCGAAGATCCCGGACATGAAGTTCTCGGCCGCGGCGTTCTCCTCCAGCCGGCGCACCAGGTAGGAGACTGCCACATCAAACTCCTCGGGCCGGACTGCAGGCACGTAGAGCAGCAGCTGGCCCACATCCTCGCGGATGGTCTGCTGCTGTTCGGCGGCCATGCCCTGCAGCATCTCGAACTCCAGGCGGTCAGTGACTCCGCGGGAGACCCCCAGCAGGTGCGCAAAAGCGATGTCGAAGAGGTTCTGCCCCGCCACGCCAAGGCGGACTCCGCGCATCCGCTGTTCTCTCAGCAGCCAGTGCAGCACCAGTTTGTAGTTGGCATCGGTGGCCTGTTTGGAGGCGCAGGTGACCACCGGCCAGTCGTGGATATCGGCGTGCACCCGTTCCATGGCCAAGTTGGCGCCCTTGACCAGGCGGATCTTAATGCCCGCGCCCCCGGCATCCACCCGGGCGTTGGCGAACTCGGTGAGTTCCTGGACTGAGGCCAGGGCATCCGGAAGATAGGCCTGGATGACGATCCCGGCCTCATAGTTCTTGGTCTCAGGCAGCGAGAGCAGCCGTTTGAACACGGCGATGGTCAGCCGCAGATCCCGGTACTCCTCCATGTCCAGATTGATGAACTTGGTCCCAGCCGGGGCTTTGGCCGCCTCCTGGTAGAGCGGGATGAGCCGTTGGACCACATAGTCCACCGTGTCCTCGAAGCCCCACATGGAGATCTGGCTGGCGATTGAGGAGACCTTGATGGAGACGTAGTCCACATCCTCCCGGCGCAGCAGCCGGTAGGTATCGGCCAGGTGCTTATCGGCCTCCTGTTCGCCGAGCACCGCCTCACCGAGCAGGTTGATGTTCAGCCGATTGCCCTGCTTTTTGATCTCCTTGACCGCTTTGCCGAACTGCTTGTCCCGGGCATCGACCACCATATGGCCCACCATGGAGCGCATCCGCCTCCGGGCGGCGGGTACGACGACGCCGGGGGCCAGCCTGCCCACTGCGGAGCCGGTGCGGATCTGGGCGAGCTCAAGGGCCTCCAGCGTGTCCGGCGCCAGTTCCCCGATTTCACTGAGCGCTTTGGCGGCGGCCTTGGTGTCCTCAGTGCGGATCACCCGGTCCACGAAGCCCACGGTGAAGTCCAATCCGGTGGGATGGGAGAGCACTGCGGAGAGGGTCTTGGCGGATTTGTGCGGTTTGATCCCGGCGGCCTCGGTCTTCTTCAACCACTGGGCCACCTTCTCCACGGCGGCATCGGAGAGCCTGCTCAGATCTTCAGGGGCGGTCTGCGGGGCTGCGGGGCTGCTCATCGGAAGGGTCCTCTCCTAGTCCGGCTGGCCGGGGGGTGGCCTGTTCCCAGGGTACGGAGAGGCCGCCGAGCTTTCGGGAAAACCGAATGGCATCTTCTGGAAGCATCGGATTATCGGTATGGTCTGATCATGCTCAACCTTCACCGCCTGCATCTGCTGCATGAGTTCCGGCTGCGCGGGACGGTCTCAGGGGTGGCCGCCGCTCTGGGCTACAGCGCCTCCACGGTCTCCCAGCAGCTGGCCCAGTTGGAGCACGACGCCGCGGCCTCACTTTTTCAGCGCAGCGGCCGGACCCTGCAGCTCACCACTGCCGGGCTGCGGCTGGCCGAGCACGCCAAGGCGATGCTGGATATGCAGGATGAGGCACTGCGCAGCCTGTCCTCCGCGGAGCCGGAGCTGGGCGGGCTGCTGAGGCTGTCGGTGTTCCAGTCGGTGGGCCTGGCCCTGGTGCCTGCTGCGCTGAGTCAGCTGAAGGCCCAGCACCCGGAGCTGCGGGTGGAGGTGGTCCAGGCTCCCCCGGAGCAGGCGCTGTTTGACTTGGCCGGGCGGCGTCATGACCTGGTGGTGGCCGAGCAGTACCCAGGGATCAGCCGACCCCAGCAGGCGGAGTTCGAAGTAGTGCCGCTGGGCACCGATCGGCTCTGGCTGGTGGTTCCGCCGCAGTTGGCTCAGCTGGAGCCTGAGGATCTGGATGCCTATCCCTGGGTGATGGAGCCGGCCGGCACCGCCTCCCGGCAGTGGTCGCTGCAGCAGTGCCGGGCGCTGGGCTTTGAACCGGATATCCGGTTCACCACTGATGACTTGAGCTCGCATCTGCGCCTGATCGGCGCGGGCCTGGCGGTGGGCATCCTGCCCGAGCTGTTCCTCAACGGCCGGGGGCTGGGCAGCGGCGCTGCGCTCACCCCTGTCAATCGCCCCGGCTGGGGTGGAGCCGGGGCCGAGCGTGACTCAGCCCAACCCGGCGTGGTTCTCAAACCGCTGCCTCAGGATCCGGTGCGCACCATCTTCACCACAGCCCGCCGCTCCTCCACGGAGTCACCGGCGGTGACAGCCTGCCGTGCGGCCCTGACCCAGGCCTTCAACGCTGCGCTGCCCTGAGCTGCCGCTCTCCCGCTGCCTGAGCCGGTGCTTCCGTCCCCCGATGCCGCGACCCGGTGCCTCACTCCGCCGCAGCCGCAACCCGGTGCCGTCTTCCCCCGCAGACGTCCTCCGCCGCCGCCCACCAGCCATCGAGTGCGCAGTGTGTGCAGCATTTCTGGCTGATATGCCCGCGAAGTACCGCACAGGCTGCGCAGCCAACGCGGCGAGGCCCTCAGAGCAGGCGGCCGAGCATCTGGGCCGCCTTTGGGTAGCTGCCTGGATCGCGCCCGGCATAGGTCAGGCGCACATAGGGGGCCACCGGCTCGGCGGGGAACAGCTCATCTCCGGGCACCAGGCTGACCCCCTCCATCTCAGCCCGGCGGGCGAACTGATCCAGGTCCACCCCGTCGGGCAGCCGCGCCCAGAGGTTCAGCCCACCTTTGGGCCGGGTCGCCACGCTCAGCTGGGGCGCAGACTCGGCGAGGCTGCGCAGCAGCAGGTCGCGCCGCGAGCCCAACTGCTCGGTGACATCGCGCAGGTGGCTCTTCCAGGCAGGCTGGCTGACCACATCCAGGGCCACGGCTTGGAGCATATCGCTGACGTAGATGGACTCCGACTGAGCGGCATGCAGCAGTCGGTCCCGGACCGGGCCGCGGGCCACTACTCCGGCCACCCGGACCGCAGAGGAGACGCTTTTGGTCAGCGAGCGCAGATAGACCACATGACCAGCTTCATCCTGGGCGGCCAGCGGCTGAGGCTGCGAATCGATGCCGAAGTCATGGGCCCAGTCATCCTCGATGAGGAAGGCTTTATGCCGGCGGACCGTCTCCAGCACCTGCTGGCCCCGCTCCCGGCTCCACTGCGCGCCGGTGGGATTGGCATAGTTGGGCTGGGCATAGAACGCCCGGGCGCCGGTCTGCGCGAAGGCCCGCTCCAGATCAGCCGGGTCCGGCCCCTCAGAGGAGCTAGGGATCGGCACGATCTCCACATTCGCCTGTGCCGCGGCCAGGATCGCACCCCAGTAGGTAGGTGATTCCATGATCAGCGGCTCCCCCGGCCCGGCCAGGGAACGGAAGGCGGCACTGAGCCCGCCCTGGCTGCCAGGAAAGATGACGACGTCATCCGGGGTGGGCGCGGCCAGCGAGGCGGGCACCTGGGCAGCCAGCTCCGCAGCGAACCAGGCGCGCAGCTCTTGCATCCCAGCAGGCGCGGGGCCGGTCAGGAAGGAACGGTTCCGCGCGGCTCGGCTGAAGGCGGCGCGGATCAGCCGCTCCGGCAGCAGCTGCGGATCAGGAAACCCTGAGCTGAGATCAATAGTGCCGGGGCGGGCCGGGCGCAGTGCGGCGGCCATCTGCACTGAGCGGCTACGGCCGGCACCCAGTGCACCGGTCTGCCAGGAGTAGTCATGAGCCCGGGCCAGCCGGACTGAGCGCACAAAGGTGCCCACCCCCGGCCTAGTCTCTACCCGCCCCTGCGCGGCCAGGCTGCGCAGCGCCTTCTGCACGGTGACCGGACTGGCGGAGTACTCCGCAACCAGGCTGCGGGTGCTGGGCAGCTTGGCCCCCGGCGATGCGGCATCGATCCATCGGCAGAGTCCCTGGATGATCCGCTGACTGCTATCCTGTTGCATGAAAATAGATAGTAGCGCTACTTCTTCTAGCCCGACACCGCTACTCACACCGGGGTCTCCCGCCCAAGGCGTCCTATGGGGCCTCCTGGGGGTGGGGATCTTCTCACTCACCGTTCCCCTCACCCGGATCGCCGTGGCGGATGATGGCCTGAACGCCATGTTCGTAGGCACCGGCCGAGCCGTGATCGCTGGGGTGCTCGCAGCACTAGCGCTGGGACTGCTGCGGCAGCGGCTTCCCCGCACCAGGCAGTGGGCCCGTTTGGCAGTGGTGGCAGCAGGGATAGTCCTCGGCTTCCCGGTACTGACCTCCTACGCCCTGACCGTCTCCACCGCAAGCCATGGGGCAGTGGTCATCGCGCTGCTTCCGGCGGCCACTGCAGTGGTGGCCGTGCTGCGGGCCAAGGAGCGCCCCGGTGTGCTCTTCTGGATAGCCACCGGATGCGGGGCCGTGGCCGCAGTGTGCTTCTCCGCCGTTCACGGTGGGGGATTCGGCGGACTGCACTGGTCTGATCTGCTGCTGCTGGCTGCTGTGATCGTGGCTGCCTTCGGATACGCCGAAGGGGGCCTGCTGGCCCGCGAACTCGGCGCCTGGCAGACCATCTCCTGGGCCCTGGTGATGAGCCTTCCGCTGATGGTGGTGCTCACTGTGCTGGCTGCGCTGCACCAGCCGCCCTCGGGCACTGCCGCGCAGTGGGGAGCGTTCCTCTATCTGGGCGTAATGTCCATGTTCCTAGGCTTCTTCGCCTGGTACCGGGGGCTGGGCATCGGTCCGGTATCCCGGATCAGCCAGGTTCAGCTGGTGCAGCCGGTGATGAGTCTGTGCTGGGCTGCCCTGCTGTTGGGCGAGCCGCTGACAATGTTGACGGTAGGGGGCGGCGGCATCGTCATCCTCTGTGCGGCTGCGGCGGTGAACTCCCGGCTCCTCAGCCGGCGCAGGATGAGTCCGGCTGGTGGAAAAAGCTGCACTGAGGATGCCGTTCTCACGGCGGGGAAGTAGGTTCTGACTGTGACGACGTTTCTGCCGCTGATCCTGTTCTTCCTAGCCGGAGCCGGGACACCGGGACCGAATAACACGATTGCCATGGCCTCCGGGGCCAACTACGGGTTCCGGCGCACAATCCCGTGCATCGCCGGGGTCAATGTGGGGTTCCCGGTGATGCTGATCCTGGTGGGCCTGGGGCTGGGCGGAGTGCTCACCCAATGGCCCTGGGTCTTGGATGTGCTGCGGCCCATCGGGGTGCTCTACCTGCTGTGGTTGGCATGGCATATTGCTGCGGCCCCCACTGATGTGCAGGCCCGTGGGCAGGGCAGACCACCGGGGTTCGTGCAGATGGCGCTGTTCCAGTTCGTCAACCCCAAAGCCTGGACCTTGGTGGTGGCCGCGGTGTCCACCTACACCGGGTTCTGGGAGAACTTCTTTGCCGAGGTGCTGATGATCGCCCTCGTCGCGCTGCTCTTCAGCACCCCGTGTACAGCCGTATGGGCGCTGCTGGGCGTCGGCGCCGGCAAGGTGATATCCAAACCGGCCCACATGCGGGCGTTCAACGTAGTCATGGCCGGGCTGCTGGTGGTATCACTCATCCCGGCTGTGATCGAGATCTGGGAGTCGGTTCCCTAGTCCCAGCGGCGCGCACGTCACGACCTGGCCCGCACAACCGCTCAGGCAGCTGAATTGATAGCGTCGCAGCTATGGACATTCGCATCGCCGCCTATGCGGTTATCACCGATGAGACGGGGCGGATGCTGCTGCCGCGCCTGACCGCTGAGTTCGATCATCGCTGGGCCCTGCCCGGCGGCGGCATCGACCCCGGAGAGGATCCGGCTAATGCCGCGGTCCGCGAAGTCTTCGAAGAGTCCGGATATCACGTGGAGATTGACGAGCTGCTGGGCATCGACAATCTGGTGGTCCCTGGTGAGAAGCGGCTGAAGAAGTCCAAGCGGGCAGGTATCCCCCTGCAGAACCTCCGGATCGTCTACCGGGCACATATCACCGGCGGACAGCTCACCGCAGAGGCCGAGGGCTCCACAGACGACGTCGCCTGGTTCACCCAACCCGAGATCGACAGTCTGAAACGGGTGGAGCTCATCGACACTGCCCGCAGATTGGCCGGTCTGATCCGCTGACCCGCAGCCCACACCCTCAGGTGCTCCTCCGGGGCCGGCGGCGCCAGCGGCGCCTGAGCATCTTCACATGGGGGGCAGCACCGGCGGCGGAACCTGTTCCGGTCAGGGTCAGACCATTGCTGAGCACCACCAGCAGGATCCCGCCCCAGGCAATCAGCGGCAGCTGCTCCTGGAGCAGAAGCAGTCCGATCACGGCAGCGAACAGAGGGTTCAGCGACATCCCGACCCCGAAGACCAGCGGGCTGATGTGCCGCAGGACGATCAGGTCCAAGGCGTAGGGCACCGCTGTGGAGAGCAGCCCGGCCACTGCCGCGAAGAGGTAGGCCTCGAACGGGGGCTGGAGATGCCAGACGATGATGGCCAGGACTGGCAACATGCCCAGCGAGGAGAGGATGGTGGCCGCTGCAGTGCCCTGCACCCCCTGGACTCGCTGACCCACCACCCGGTTGGTGAGGATATAGCCGGCCCAACAAACGGCAGCGACCAGAGCAATACCGATGCCCAGAAAGTCGGTGGTGGGGCTGGGCCGAGTCAGCACGATCACCCCTAGCAGCGCCAGTCCGGCCGCGCAGATGTCCCGGCCTCGGCGGGAGGACCAGATGGCGACCCCCAGCGGTCCCAGGAATTCAATGGTCACCGCCATGCCCAGTCCGATCCGATCCAGGGCGGTGTAGAGGGCGGCGTTCATCGTGGCGAAGAAGAAGGCCAGCAGCGCCACCGCCCTCCACTGCGAGGCGGTGAAGCTGCGCAATGAAGGGCGGGAGATGGAGCACAGAGCTATCGCAGCGGCAATCTGCCGCACGGCCACCACCCCCAAGGGGCCCAGGGTGCCGAAGGCGAAGGACCCCACCGCAGCCCCGGTCTGGGTACTGGCCGCACTGGTAGCGATGAGGGCGAATCCCCGCCCCGGCCTACCTTCGAGTCTGCTGCTCACTGCACTATTCTCCGCCGGCCTGATGATTGCGCCGCTGCGCCGCGGCGGCCCACCAGGCTCCGGCGATGATCATTGCGCATCCGGCCAACTGCCAGGCCGTGGGGATGTCGCTGAACAGCAGCACGCCGAGCAGGATCGCGAAGATCGGCCCGGTCAGCATCAGGGTGCTGGCCAGCACCTCGTTGAGACCGGTCATCGCAATGTTGAAGCACAGGTAGACCACCACCTGCCCCACGAAGGCCAGGGCGACCAGCCAGAGCCAGTCGACCCCGGCGCCCGGCAGCTCAAAGCGGCCGGAGACCACGGCGGCACCACCGGCAGTGAGCCCGGCGGTGAGGCAGACGATGGTCACTACCGTGAACGGAGCGGGTCGGATAGTGGGCGGGGAGGTCCTGCGGATGATGGCCAGATAGCTGGCATAGGCGACCCCGGCAATCAGCCCGGCCACAATGCCGAACCAGTTGAGGGCGGCGTCGTCGAATGCACCTGCCGCAAACGCCACCCCCAGCACCATCAGCGGCACGATCACCGCCAGCTGCTTCATAGGCCGGGTGCCCTCCAGCGCCCAGGCGATCAGCGGGAGGATCACAATCTGGATATTGATCAGCACTGTTGCCAGGCCCGGGCCGATCAGTCCGATGGAGGTGTTGTAGAAGCTGTAGTCCACCCCGATGGCCACCCCGGCCACGGCCGCCCCGATCAGGGTGGACTTGGGCAGCGCCTGGCCCCGGTCCACCCGGCGCAGCTCCCAGAGCACCAGAGGCAGCAGCATAGGAACGGCCAGCAGGCAGCGGAAGGCTGCCACAGTCATCGGCTCGGCACCGAGGTTGAAGATGATGGAGGCCGAGCCCGCCATGGCCAGCGAACCCAGCAGCATCAGCGCCACACCGCGCCCGGGAGTAATCACTTCCGCATTCTAGAACGGGGGCCGCAGTTCAGCCGAAGCGGCGCAGGCGCAGGCTGTTGGCCACTACCGACAGTGAGGAGAGCACCATGGCGGCTCCGGCCAACATGGGGTTGAGCAGACCTGCGGCCGCCAGGGGGATGGCCGCAGTGTTGTAGAGGAAGGCCCAGAAGAGGTTCTGCCGGATAGTGCGCAGCGTCTTTCTGGACAGCCGCACCGCATCGGCCACTGAGCGCAGGTCACCGCGGATCACGGTGATATCGGCGGCGTCGATGGCCACATCTGTTCCTGTGCCCATGGCGATCCCCAGCTCCGCCTGGGCCAGGGCAGCGGCGTCGTTGACCCCGTCGCCGACCATGGCCACGGTCCTGCCTGCGGCCTGCAGCTCTTTGACGGCCTGCACCTTGTCCTCGGGGAGAGCCTCAGCGATTACCTGCTGGATGCCGACCTCATCGGCCACGCGCTGTGCAGCCCCCTGGTTGTCCCCGGTGAGCAGCACCGGCTCCATACCGAGGGCCTTGAGCTGCGCCACGGCTTCAGCGGAGGTCTGCTTCACCGTGTCCGCCACGGTGATCACCCCGGAGAACTCCCCGTCCACGGCGACCAGCACGGCGGTGGACCCGCGGGACTCTGCGCGGGAGATCAGTCCATTGACCTGTTCAGGGAGTACGACGCCGTGGGCTCCCATCAGGTGCCGGCGGCCTATCAGCACCTGGTGACCCTCCACGATGCCGGATACCCCACGGCCCTCGTGATTGCGGAACTGGGAGGGTGGCGGCAGCGTGCCCTGGGTGGAGCCCAGGGACTCACGGGCCGCATTGGTGATCGCGCGAGCCACCGGATGCTCGGAGGCGGACTCCAGCCCGCCGGCCAGGCGCAGCAGCTGGGAGTCGCTTCGCTCACTCTCCTCAATCGCCTCGGAAGACTCAGCACCAGCGCTGGTCTTCGCTCGGCTCAACCGGGAGCCCTCATTCTCACCACCCCATTGCCTGGCGGAGAGCAGGGAGGTAACCTGCATGGCCCCGGTGGTGACGGTGCCGGTCTTGTCCAGCACGACGGTGTCGAGCCCGCGGGAGGATTCCAGCACCTCCGGGCCTTTGATGAGAATGCCCTGCTGGGCGCCGCGTCCGGTGCCGACCAGCAGCGCAGTGGGGGTGGCCAGTCCCAGGGCGCAGGGACAGGCGATGATCAGCACGGCGACCGCTGCGGTGAACGCAGCCTCGGCCGGGGCACCCAGGATCAGCCAGAGGACCAGGGTCACGGCGGTGATCAGCAGCACGATGGGTACGAAGATCCCGGAGATCCGGTCAGCCAGCCGCTGCACCTCGGCCTTGCCGGACTGGGCCTGCTCCACCAACTGCGCCATTTGAGCCAGCTGGGTGTCAGCGCCGATGCGGGAGGCGCGGACCACCAGCCGGCCGGAGGTGTTGATGGTGGCCCCGACCACCGGGTCGCCCTGGGCAACTTCCACCGGTACCGACTCTCCGGTGAGCATGGACATATCCACTGCTGAGGCTCCGGAGACCACCGTGCCGTCGGTGGCGATCTTCTCCCCCGGGCGCACCACAAACTGGTCATCCACCGAGAGCTCTTTGATGGGCAGCCGGATCTCCCGGCCCTCTTTCAGCACGGCGACGTCTTTGGCGCCCATGTTCAGCAGCGAGCGCAGCGCGGCCCCGGCGCTGGCCTTGGAGCGCTTCTCGAAGTATCGGCCCAGCAGCAGGAAGGTGGTGACGGCAGTAGCCACCTCGAAGTACACATTCGCAGCACCCATGGAGTGCCCCGAGAGCCAGTAGGGCTCGTCGAAGAGGCTGAACTCATGGCGCATGGCCGGGTCTCCGGCATGACCCAGGAGCAGAGCGTAGAGCGACCAGCCCAAGGCAGCCAAAGTACCCAGGGAGATCAGGGTGTCCATAGTCGCGGTGGCGTGGCGGGCGTTGAGCGCGGCGGCGCGGTGGAAGGGCCAGCCGGCCCACAGCACCACCGGCAGGCTCAGCGCCAGTGAGACCCAGGTCCAGTAGTCGAACTGGGTGGCTGGGACCATGGCCCAGAGCACCACAGGTGCGGTGAGGATTCCGGCGATGATCAGCCGGGTCCGCAGGATTTTCAGGTCTCGGGCAGCTGGGGAGCCGGCGGCGTCGTCGTCGCTTGCCACATCCGGGGGGAGCTCTGCAGTGTATCCGGTCTTCTCCACAGTGCTGATGAGGGTATCGAGGAACTGCTGCCGGTCAGGGTCATCCGCAGTGCTGGGCTCGGCGACGGAGATCCAGGCCTTCTCCGTGGCGTAGTTGACGCTGGCGGTGACGCCCTCGAGCTTGTTGAGCTTCTTCTCCACCCGGTTGGCGCAGGCCGCACAGGTCATTCCGCCGATGGCCAGCTCGATGCGCTGGGCCTCGGTGCGGGAGGAGGCGTCCTGGGTCATGGTGCGGGCACTGCCTGGTAGCCGGCCTCGTCGACAGCTTCGATGATGGCGGAGTCCGGCAGGTCTGCACCCTCAGCGAGGGTGACCCTGAGCTCACCGGTGGAGGCTGAGACGGCGATCTCTTCGATCCCTGTGAGCTCGGCCAGCTCGCTGCGCACCGCGGATTCACAGTGGCCGCAGGACATTCCGGTGACAGTGAAATTCTTGGTAGTCATACCGGTGGCAACAGCCGACGACGACGCCATCTTCCCTCAGACGCCGAAGAGCACACGTCAAGCTGGGGTCAACGTCCAGCCCAGGTTCCCCCAAGAGTGGTGTTGGACGCTCAGGACTGTTGCAACCGAACCCCAACCAAGGAGGCCTCCGATGACCATCGGCGGATCTATCGTTCTGTTTGTGATCGGCGCAATCCTCAGCTTCGCGGTGGCCGACCGCATAGACGCCGTGGACCTCACCATGGTCGGCTACATCCTGATGGGCGCAGGCGTGGTCGGGTTCATCGCCGGACTCGTCCTGCGCGGCCGCTCCGCCCATCCCCGCGATCCGGGGGTGTAGCTCGTCCGCGCTCCTTACCGCCTGGTGAAGTCCTGAGCACAAAGAAGCGGCCCGGCAGTGCGCCCTGCATTGCGCAGACTGCCGGACCCCTCCATCCCTGACCCGCATGCGTCAGGGGTTCGCCCTCATCGCACCTGTGAAGAGGGGGTCTTTATCGAGGATCAGTGATCGTGATCATCATCCTCGTCGTCATGGTCGTGATCATGGTCGTCGTGGTCATCGTCGTCGTGATCATGGTCGTGATCGTGGTCATGCCCATCGTGGTCATGTCCGTGATCGTCGTCGTAATCGGAAGAGACACCCTCTACTGCGCGGCCGTCGAGCACGATGATCTCGTTGGGCACAAAGTCAACCTCACCGGTGGCGATAATCTCACCCTCAGCCAGGTCCAACAGATGGATCTGCTGGCTGTCCGGGTCCGTGATGTAGAGCAGGTCACCGTTGGCGCGGATGGCTGGCCGGGGAGTCTGCCACTCCTCGGGCTCGGTCCACTCGTCCAGCACCTGGATCTGGTCGAGGGTCTCACCAGTCTCGGGGTCAATGATGTGCAGCTGACCATCCTCAGTGAGCACCAGGGCCTCACCCTCGGGCCCCCGCTGCAGGTTGCGCCAGTTGTAGGGGGAGCCCACGTCAACGGTGGTGATCTCGCCGGTCTCCACATTGGCCAGAGCCACTGAGGTCATCGGCTCCTCGCCGTCTGGGTCAGTGCGGTAGTCGCCCAAAAAGACCGGCGACCCCTCGGCCGGGAAAAGGTTGCCGATGCGGGAGTATTCCTCGCCGGTGCTCAGCTTCTCGAACTCAGCCCCGTCCCAGACCAGCACGCCGTCCTCGCAGCCCACGGCGATAATGCCCTCTGGGCCGGCAGCCTCCCCGTGGACCCCGGGGCATTCCTCGCTGCGGGCGATCTCCTCCCCGTCTGCATCAAGGAACCGAGCGCCAGAGCGGTCCTCCAGGGTTTCCAAGCGGGAGCCGTCCTCATTGACCACGGCCACACCGTGGTGGACCCCCTCAGTCTCGTAATCCGCGATGGTCTCGATCGCATCGGCCTCCACATCCAGCTCCGAGAGGTCGATGGCGTGATACTCCCCCGTGCCGTCGAAGAACAATGCCCCGATACCGTCATGGGAGACCACATGGGCAGGGGTCTCACCATCCAAGGTCACATCGGAGAGATACGGGTCGGTGGTGTAGAAGTCATCGTGATCTCCATGCGGCACACCCCAGGTGCCGCTATCGATCAGCCGGAAACTGTCACCCTCACTGAGGAAGGCATGGCGGCCATCGCCGGCCTTGTTCACGCGCACAAAGCCCTCGGCGTCAAAGTCGCCGAGCACCTCGATGCTGACCCCGTCCAGCACCGCGACTCCGCCATCGTAGGTGACCACCAGCCGGGGCTGCGGCCCGCCTGCCTCATGGGTGGGGCGGTCGGAGGGCTCTAGTGCCTCGGCCTCGTCCTCCTCCTCTTCCTCGTGGCCGTGATCATCGTCGTCATGATCGTCATCGTCATGGTCGTCGCCGTCTTCAGCATCGGCGGTGCCCACCTGGTCTTCCTCCGTCTCTTCCGCCTCGCCGTTGTCATCGCCGCAGGCGGCCAGGGCAAGGGCTGAGATCAGTGCTACTGAGGTGAGAGTGCTCATCTTTTTGTTCATGCAAGTCATTCTCACCTAGTTTCATCCGTTCTTGCAAATCGTTCGCAACAGATGGACAGCAGGAGAAGTACGACGCCGCCACACCACGTATCAGAGGGATATCGGAGAATCAGCGGCTCATGAGATGCCGATCTTCCGATAAGCCCCTGATTTGCTGACCTTGCCGAAGGCCGCACACATGCAGCGGAGGGCCCCGCACCCCCGCGGGACCCTCCGGCTATTCAGTTGACTATTCAGTTGTGGTTTCCGCTCCCCCGGTCTGTTCGAGGTGTGAACAGCTCAGTTCACCGCCTCGTCAAGTGCATCGATCTGGGCCTGGACGACCCCTTGGATCTCCTCGGAGTCGATATCACCCTCGGCAACGAAGAACACATGGTTGTGCCCGAAGCTGGCGCCGCCGATGTGGACCTGCTCGGCACTGAGCCCGTCACTGAACTCCACGCTGAAGCCGTCAAAGGTCTCATAGGGCTCGATCTCCACGCTGACCGGGCCCTGGGTGATGGAGGTGCCGCACTCTTCGATGATGTCGCTGTAGTAGCCGGAGTAGAGGTCATGCTCCACCGGTGTGCTGGCCAGGGCCACCATGGCGAAGTTGCCGTCCACTGAGACCGGCAGGATCACCAGGTATTCGGTTTCCTCCCTGATGTCGTCAAAGTCCTGGACCGCCTGCTCGCATTCAGCGCTGACCTGAAAACCGGTCAGGCTGAAGTCCTTGTTCAGATAGCCCTCACTCTCCGGGCCGCCGACCACAACGCCTTCCTCGGTGATCTGGATGTCATCAGCATCAGAGGCCTGGGCGTAGGCTTCATCGACGTACTGGCGATCCACCTCCCAGTTCTCGGGAAGATCCTCCGCTTCAAGCAGAGCCTGCACCAGGTCATCGCCGCTCATCGGCTCATCGAGTATCCAGCTGTACCCGTCCTCAGGCTCCGCCTCATCGCGGTCAGGGCGTTGATCGAGATCCCCCTGCCCTGCCCCTTCGTCCTCGCCCTCCGAGTCAGAGCCGAATCCGAGGCCGGCATCCTGATCCTCCTCATCCTCCGGCGAGTCATCATCATCGGCGGCGGCCTGGTCGAGGATCTCAGGAAACTCGCCACCATTCTCGAGCTCCTCCAGAAGCTGGGTGATGAGCTGGTCGAGCATCTCCTCATCGAGACCCTCGTAGACATCCGCCTGGGCCGGCACCGCGGCGGCACCCAGCGTGATTCCGAGTGCCGTTGCACCTGCAGCACAGGCGGAGAGTGCCCTACGGCGCAGGCTGCGGGTGGCGGTCCGGGTCTGAGCTGCGTTCGGCTCCATGATCAACACCTTCCAGTGTGTTTGCTCCAGCAAATGGTTACGTTGCAACTGTAAACCAAGTAATTTGCGATTGCAACCCTGAGTGTCGAATGTGTCCGGATTCGGGTGCGGCGGAAGCGGGACGCAGTGCTGTCGCCGCTGCGCTTCCGCAGTGCGGGAAGTCGGTCACCTTGGGTTTACACCGACGTCAAGGGCGGGTAACGGCCTGGACCTACGCTGAGTCAGCGAGGAGGTGACTATGGGGGAACTGGCCCGGGACGTGGTGGAGGAGCACCACTATCTGCGCGCGCGCACAGCACGGGGCACGGTGGAGATCATCAACAACCTGGTGTGCCTGCCCGGTGAGGAGCCGGTGCGTCTGGCCCCAGGGCCGATGTCGGTGATGCGCGTGCTGGTCAAAGCACAGGGCGCGGTCATCTCCCGCGAGCATCTGCTCCGGGTGCTGCCGAACTGCGGCTCGGTGCACGGACTGGAAATGTGGGTCTCCCGCCTGCGCCAGGCACTGCCCGACCCGGATGCGGTGCAGACTGTGGTCAAACGCGGCTATCGCCTGGCGCTCTAATATCCCAGCGGCGGGCGCATGTGTCTCACCTTCGGTACTCCAACAGTGGCCGCGGCCTCCACACCATAAAGTCGGCGTCACTACGTTCCCCGCCTCACAGGGCGCTAAATTTAAGGCCGCCGCAGGTAAGTCAGGTCGAAGATCCTGCGCCCGGCCTCCAGCGCCTTCTGCTCGAAATCGGTGACCACCCGGGCAGCAAAGCGCGGCGCCCAACCGCCCTCGTGGTCAAGGGCCTCTGCCAGCGGCAGCGGCTGGGTGGGCTTGCCCAGGCTGGCAGCGTCCAGATCGCCCAGCCGCACGGCGGTCAGCGGGGACTGCTCCCCGGCCTGTTCTCCTGCATGCGGGTTGCCGAACAGGTCCGAGGCTCCGATCACCTCGCGCATCTGCACCGCATAATCTGCCCAGTCGGTGGCCAGCCGCCATACCCCGGTGGGAGCGATCACCCGGGCAGCCTTCTCCACAAAGAGCGGCTGGACCAGGCGGCGCTTCTTATGCTTGGACTTATGCCAGGGATCGGGGAAGAAGACCCACAGCTCCGCCACTGATGCTGCAGGCAGCAGCTTGTCCAGCACCTCCACCGCATCCAGGCAGGCCACCCGCACATTGCTCAGTCCCTCGCGCCGGATCCGGGAGGCCAGTTGGGCGGCCCCGGGGCGGTAGACCTCAATGGCCAGGAAGTCGGTGTCCGGGT
Source organism: Nesterenkonia alkaliphila (assembly GCF_009758175.1). GTDB lineage: Bacteria > Actinomycetota > Actinomycetes > Actinomycetales > Micrococcaceae > Nesterenkonia > Nesterenkonia alkaliphila. The sequence goes on along the minus strand of NZ_WRPM01000080.1, from coordinate 20,702 downwards.
TGTGCGCGGCCGCAGCGGCCACCGCCTCCCCGGAGCCGGAGCCGATCTCCACGATCAGCGGGGCCCTCCTGCCGTACTCGGCCGCCCAGTCGATGCTGAACCCCTCAGCCACGGCAGTGTCCCGGTCCCCGGTGGGCACATCAAGCAGCTCACGTCCCAGTGCGGTGTCCCAGGCCCGCTGATAGCTGGGTTTGAGCCGGTTGGAGCGCCGCACAAAGGACAGCGGCTTACGGTGATGTCTCTGCTCAGTTTCGGCCATAGGGAGAAAGTCTAATCCTCGTAGTCTTCGAGGATCTCACCGGCCTCGATGAGGAACTGGCGCAGCAGCGGGCCGTTATCGGTGGAGCCCCATTCGCCCTCTTCGAGGAAGATCGCCACCGCCAGATCCCCCTGGGAGCCGATCACCCAGGTGTGCGGGGCGTCTCCGGCGGCCTCAGCCGTACCGGTCTTGGCGTAGACGTGGGGGCCGGGGATGGGGTCCAGGAAGCTCAGAGTGCCGTACTCGACGGTCCCGCTGAGCAACTCCCGCAGAGCCGCGGCCTCATCCTCGGTGAGCCCGCCCTCTGCGGGATGGTCCTCACGCTCCACCAGCCATGGGTGCACAGTGCGCCCGTCGGCGATTGAGGCGGAGACTGCGGCCATTCCCAGGGCTGAGGCTTCCACGGTGCCCTGGCCGAAGAGGTTTGAGGCATGCAGGTTCAGTTCAGCATCCTCCGGGACCTGCGCCTTGATGGCATGGACTCCGATACCTACGTTGTTGTCCATGCCCAGGTCAACTGCCGCCTGGGCAAGATCAGCGGAGGTGACGTCGTCGTAGGCTGCTACAAAGGCGGTGTTGCAGGAGACTGCCATGGCGGTGCTGAAGGGAATGCTGCCTACATATTGGCTGTCGAAGCCCACCACGTTCTGAAACTGCTGGCCGTGCACGATCACGGAGTTAGGGCACTGCACGGTGGAGCTGGGGCTGAGCCCGTCACGCAGCATGGCCAGCCCGGAGACCACTTTGAAGGTGGAGCCGGGCGCGTAGGTGGACTGGGTGGCAGTGTCCACAGAGGAAGACTCAGTGTTGTGGCTGGCCGCAGCCAGGATGGCCCCGGTGGAGGGCCGGATGGCCACGATGGCCGCGGTGACCTCCTGTTCGTCCACCATGTCCTGGGCCAGGTCCTGGACCCGCGGCAGCAGGCCGGTGTGCACGTCCTCCCCCTCCTGGGGAGCCACCGAGTACAGTTCGGTCTCACCCATGGTGATCCGCATACCGGGGCTGCCGCGCAGGGTGTCCTCGTGCACCGACTGGATGCCGGAGAGCCCGATCATATCCCCTGGGTTCAGGGTGGGATCGTTCTCGAGGTGCTCGGCGGTGACCTCACCGACCCGGCCCAGGAGATTGGGGGCGAAATCGGCACGTTCTGCCAGGGGCATCTGTTCGTAGATCAGGTGCACCCCGGGGATGTCCTCCACATCGGCGGCGCTGACGTGGCCGCCGTCGATGCGGACGGTGATCGCATCCACCCAGGCCTGCTCGCCGTAGGAGAGCACCCGCTGCTCATAGGTCTCCGGGTCGATGCCCACCACCTGGGCCAGTTCCCGGGCGGCGGCAGTCTGTTCCTCCTCGGACTCCAGCTGGGTCTTGTCGAGCCCGATACGCACCACATCGCGGTTGTGCACGATGGAGCGTCCGGTGCCGTCCATGATCCGGCCGCGGTCCGGGGCCGTGGTGGAGATGCTGATCGGCTCGTGGCCGGCATAGCCGGGCAGCAGGAGCTGGGTGGATCCGTCGAGCAGCCAGGTGTCGGTCTCCTCATCGTAGGTGTAGGAGCCGGTGGTGGTGTAGCTCCACTCTTCACCCTCCACGCCGATCTCCTCGAGGTCCCAGCTGTGCTCAAAGGTGGCCTCAGCAGTGGGCGGGCGCACCGAATCCTCAGCAGGTTCGGTTACCTCTATCTCGCTGACCTGGACCTCGGGGGTCAACTCGCCGAAGGGTTCGTGGAGGTTCTCGGCCGCATCAGCCAGGGTCTGCGCCGAACCTTCGGCCAGGGGCAGCTCGGAGAAGTCGCCGCTGGCGATGGCATCGGCGGTGGCCTGGACCGCACCGTCAGGCTCCGTGCGTTCCTCCTCCTGACCACAGGAGGTGGCCAGGCTCAGCACAGCGGCACAGAGTACGACGCCGCCTGCCCACCTGGAAATTTTCACCCGTTCAGTCTACGTGCTGGTCCCCACCTGCTGCCGGTCAGGCTCAAGTGTGGGCGCTCGCTAGCGCTCCCGCTGCCGATCTCGCCAGATGATCAGTTCGCGCCCGGCCGGCCGTGGCCGCTGACCGCGGGGCACAGTCACTACGTCACCGCCGGAGCCCACGGCGAAGACGCGGGTCCCGGTGGGATTGCGCTGCGACTCTCGCAGAGCCTGGCGCAGCTCGGCGACCTCGGACTCTAGGTCCTCCACCCGGTTCTGCAGGGCCAGGATTCGCCGGATCCCCTCGAGGGAGACGCCTTCAGAGCTGAGCTGCTGGATCTGGCGCAGCTGCTCGATGTCATAGGGGGAGTACCGCCGGTGACGTCCGCCCTGCCTTCGGGGAGTGACCAGGCCGAGCCGGTCATACTGGCGCAGGGTCTGCGGGTGCATATCGGCCAATTCGGCGGCCACGGAGATGACGAAGAGCGGATCATGCCGATGAGCGGCGGCCAACATCCGTGGGTCCTCGCTGTACTCCGCGATGTTCTCCCGGATCCGAATACTGTAGGCCACGCTGTTCACCTCCTTTGTCCCATGGCAACTCTGTCCCATTACAACGCTGCTTTGGCCAGCAGACCTTCCCGCGGGTCAGATCCGCGTGTTGCTTCTGCGAAGGCCCGCACAGCGGCTTCGGCCGCTTCATTGAGCTGCTCCGGGACCACCACCTCGAGCACCACCAGCATGTCTCCTCGGGTGTTCTTCCGGTGGATTCCTTGGCCTTTGAGGCGCAGGGTCTTCCCTGTGCTGGAACCTGCCGGGACGCGGATCCTGACCTTCTCGCCGTGGACGGTGGGCACTTCCACGGTGGTGCCCAGCGCCGCCTCGTCGAAGCTCACCGGCAGGTGGATGCGGATATTGTCCCCGTCGCGCTCAAAGAACGGGTGGTCCTGCACCGAGACCTCCACCAACAGATCACCGGAGCCTCCCGGACCCTGTTGGCCCTTGCCCTTGACCCGGACCTTTTGGCCCTCTCGGATGCCGGCCGGGATCCGCACATCAATCACGTTGCCGCTGGGCTCGCGCAGCCCCACTGTGGTGCCGCGGACCGCGCCTTTGAAGGAGATGGTGGTCTTGGCGGTGCGGTCGGCACCCTTGGCCGGGGCGCCGCGGCGGGAGCCGAACCGGGAGCCCATACCGCCGAAAATATCCTCAAACCCGCCGGGGAAGCGGCCTGCGCCGGGTTCCCCGCGGTCGCCGAAGAGGCCGCCGAACAGGTCCTCGAAGCCGCCGCCCTCCCCGCCTGGGCTGCCGGAGAAACGCGCTCCGGAGCCCATGGCACGGATGGCGTCGTACTGCTGGCGCTGCTCGGGATCCGAGAGCACCGAGTGTGCCTCAGAGATATCCTTGAACCTCTGCTCAGCGCTGACATCGCCGGGATTCTTATCCGGGTGATGCTGACGGGCCAGCTTGCGGTAGGCCTTCTTGATCTCCTCGGCGGAGGCGTCCTTGGCCACGCCAAGCACGCTGTAGAAGTCTTTGTCTATCCAGTCCTGTGAAGCCATGAACACCTCCTACCTGGGAGTCCTCGGGTTTACTCTTCTGTCTTCTGTTCCGGGCCGGTGGAAACGATGACCTGGGCTGCGCGCAGCAGCCGGTCGCCGAAGCGGTAGCCCGAACGTACCACCACGGCGATATGGTCGGCCTCAACCTCCTCGCTGGGCTGCTGCATGATCGCCTCGTGGGCGTTGGGGTCGAAGCTCTCCCCGACTGCCCCGACTGCGGAGAGACCCTGCTGGGTCAGCACCTGCTCCAGCCGCGAGGCGATATGGGCAAAGGGACCATCCTGGAGGTCTCCGGCCTGCCGGGCGGCAGCGATGTCATCGAGCACCGGCATCAGGTCAGCAATCAGCTGTCCCTTGACCCGGTCCTTCTCCACCGCCCGGTCACGTTCGACCCGGCGGCGGTAGTTGACATACTCGGCCTGGACCCGGCGCAGGTCGTTCTCCAACTCGGCCTCACGGTCACTCGTGAAAGCCGCCTCCAGCGGCTGAGAGGCGAGCGGGGTCTCCCCGCCGCCGGGACCAGCGCCGCCCTGCTGGGCCAGTTCCTCCTCAGCAGCCTCGATCCGGCTCTGTGGTTCGGTTTCGACCCCGCCTGCGGCCTGGTCCAGCGGGACCTCACGCAGTTCCGGCTCCTCGGCGACCTCCGGGTCTTCAGGGGCGAAGTCCGGCGCCGTTTCGGCTTGACCAGAGCCCAACGGGGGTTCCCCGCCGGCGGGATCAGCACCGTCGCCCTCCTCACCGGCGGGCTCCTCGTGGGCCTGCTGCACCTCAATGGCCTCATCGGGAACATCGGCCAGAATCCGCTCCGCCTCAGCTAAGGGATCAGCCGCGGGATCAGTGGCTGCGGCCTCCCGGTCCTCCGCTGTGGCCTCGCCCTCCGCCAGCTTCTCGGCATCATCGGGCCGGTACTTGCGCTTATCAGTGAACCGGATCGGTTCTTCGGGGTTGTACTTGTCCTCTGCCATCGCAGTGTCCTCCTGTCAGGGCCCGGCTGCACCATCTCTGAGACGGTGCAGCCGGGGGAAGTCCTCTTGGGCCTGTTACTGCTTGCTGCTCTCGGCGTCGTCGTCCTCGTCCACGACCTCAGCATCGACGATATCCTCGTCCGCCGGGGCATCGCCGGCAGGTGCCTCTTCAGCACCCGGGGCGGCAGAGTCAGCGCCCTGGGCATAGAGCGCCTCACCGATCTTGACCTGGGAGGCCTGCAGCTTCTCGAATGCGGCAGAAACCTCATCATCATTGTCGGTTCCCTCAAGAGCCTTCTTCAGCGCATCTACATCGGCCTGGACCTCGGTCTTGACCTCCTCGGGGAGCTTCTCGGCATTGTCCTTGAGCAGCTTGTCCACGGAGTAGGCAGTGGCCTCGGCGGCATTGCGCTTCTCGGCGGCCTCCCGGCGCTTCTTGTCCTCCTCGGCGTGCTTCTCAGCGTCGGCAACCATGCGGTCGATGTCCTCCTTGTCCAGGGAGGTGCCGCCGGTGATGGTCATCGACTGCTCGGTGCCGGTGCCCTTGTCCTTGGCGGAGACGTGCACGATGCCGTTGGCGTCGATGTCGAAGGTGACCTCGATCTGAGGCATACCGCGCGGGGCGGGAGCGATGCCGGTGAGCTCGAAGGTGCCCAGCGGCTTGTTGTCCCGGGTGAACTCGCGCTCGCCCTGGAAGACCTGGATGGCCACCGAGGGCTGGTTGTCCTCCGCGGTGGAGAAGACCTCAGACTTCTTGGTGGGAATGGCGGTGTTGCGCTCGATGAGCTTGGTCATCACTCCGCCCTTGGTCTCGATGCCCAGGGACAGCGGGGTGACATCGATGAGCAGCACGTCCTTGCGCTCACCGGCCAGCACACCGGCCTGCAGGGCAGCGCCCACGGCTACCACCTCATCGGGGTTGACACTCTTATTGGCCTCCTTGCCGGTGAGCTCCTTGACCAGCTCAGCCACCGCGGGCATCCGGGTGGAACCGCCCACCAGGATCACGTGGTCGATCTCGGAGATCTTGGCCCCGGCCTCACTGAGCACATCGTGGAAGGGCTTCTTGGTCCGCTCCAGCAGATCGGCAGTCAGGTCCTCGAACTTGGCCCGGGACAGGGTCTCGTTGACGTGCACCGGGGCACCCTCATGCTGGGTGGCGTAGGGGATGTTGATATTGGCGCTGGTGGTGGAGGAGAGCTCCTTCTTGGCACGCTCGGCCTCCTCCTTCAGGCGCGGCACGGCGATCTTGTCCTTGGAGAGGTCCACCCCCTCCTTGGCCTTGACCTGCTGGACCAGCCAGTCGATGATCCGCTGGTCCCAGTCGTCGCCGCCCAGCCGGTTGTCACCGGCAGTGGCGCGGACCTGGATGGTGGAGAAGTCGTCCTCATCCTTGCCGACCTCCAGCAGGGAGACGTCGAAGGTGCCGCCGCCGAGGTCGAAGACCAGGATCTGCTCGTCCTCCTTGCCCTTCTCCAGGCCGTAGGCCAGGGCGGCTGCGGTGGGCTCGTTGACGATGCGCGAAACCTTCAGGCCGGCGATCTCCCCGGCCTCCTTGGTGGCTTGGCGCTCGGCGTCGTTGAAGTAGGCGGGCACAGTGATGACGGCCTCGGTGACATCCTCGCCCAGGTAGGACTCGGCGTCGTGCTTGAGCTTCATCAGGGTGCGGGCGGAGATCTCCTGGGGGGTGTACTTCTTCCCGTCGATCTCGGTGCTCCAGTCGGTGCCCATATGGCGCTTGACGGAGGCGATGGTGCGGTCCGGGTTGGACACCGCCTGGCGGCGGGCGACCTCGCCCACCAGCACTTCGCCGGTCTTGGAGAAGGCCACCACGGATGGGGTGGTGCGGGCACCCTCAGCATTGGCGATCACGGTGGGCTCGCCACCTTCGAGGACGGTCACCACTGAGTTGGTGGTTCCGAGGTCAATTCCGACTGCGCGGGACATCTGGGCTCCTTTCGTCAGGACATCTTCAGGCGTGCATCTCGCAGTTGAGCGAGTTCGGCTCAAGTCTGAAACTTGAGCGGACCCTTGTCAAACTGACTTGAGTCAGGTGCACTCAACTTTGCCTTCACGTACCCGCAACGACGCCGCCGACTCCCCTATTCCCGTTCCTGCCCGCTCTGGGCAGTACACGACGACATGTCATCCTCACAGGGAGGACGTCGTCACCTACTGCCCAGTACAACCGTTCAGGCCCGCGATTCTGAGCAGAAGCCTACGACGCCGCCAGATTAGGTGGCATTCATCGTCACCTTCTGCTCATCCACAGGGACAGACCTCTGAGACAGATCGATCTACATCTGGATGCCGATGAGCTTGGTCTCCAGGAACTCGTCGATGCCGGTATCCCCGCCCTCGCGCCCGAGACCGGACTCCTTGATCCCGCCGAAGGGTGCTGCCGGATTGGACACTACGCCCTGGTTGAGCCCCACCATGCCCGACTCCAATGCTTCGGCCACCCGCAGAGCACGGGTGAGGTCATGGGTGAACACATAGTTGACCAGCCCGTACTGCGTGTCATTGACCCATTCGATGACCTCCTCCTCAGTCTCGAAGGGGGTCAGCGGGGCGACCGGCCCGAAGATCTCCTCGTTCCACATCCGGGCACTCGGCGGCACCTCCTTCAGCACTGTGGGCTGGTAGAAGAAGCCCTCCCCCTCCCCGGTCTCGGCACCGAGGACCACCTGGGCCCCTTTGCCCACGGCGTCGTCGACCAGCTCTTTGACCTTGGCCTGCTGCTTGGCGTCCACCATGGGGCCCACCTGCACCCCATCCTCCACGCCACGGCCGACTTTGAGTCCGCCCATTCGTTCGGCCAGCTTCTCGGCGAAGGGCTCGATCACGCTGCGGTGCACAAAGATCCGGTTGGCCGCGGTGCAGGCCTCGCCGGAATTGCGCATCTTGGCCTGCATCGCGCCCTCCACCGCCTGATCCAGATCAGCGTCATCAAAGACTACGAACCCGGCATTGCCGCCGAGCTCCATAGAGGTGCGCATCACCTTCTCCGCACACTGCTCCAGCAGTTTCTTGCCCACCGCCGTGGAACCGGTGAAGGAGAGTTTGCGGGCGATCCCGGAGCGGATCAGCGGTTCCATCACTTTCCCCGCCGTGGAGGTCACCACAATATTGACCACCCCCGCAGGCACTCCGGCATCCTCCAGAACCTGCGCCAGGGCCAGCATGGACAGCGGGGTCAGCTCAGCGGGCTTGAGCACACTGGTGCAGCCGGCGGCGATGGCCGGGCCCAGTTTCCGGGTGCCCATAGCCAACGGGAAGTTCCATGGGGTGATGAGGATGGAGGGACCCACCGGCTCCCTGCGCACGATAAACCGCGCATTGCCCGCCGGGGCGGTCTGGTAATTGCCACTGATCCGGGTGGCCTCCTCGGCGAAGTGCCGGAAGAACTCGGCGGCGTAGTTGACCTCCCCATAGGCATCAGCCAGAGGTTTGCCCATTTCCAGGGTCATCAGCAGGGCGAGGTCATCCTTGCGCTCATGCATCAGTTCAAAGGCGCGCATGAGCATATCGGCGCGCTTGCGCGGGGGGACCGCGGCAAATTCCTGCTGTGCGGCCTCAGCGGCTCGCAGTGCATCCCAGCCGTCCTCCTCAGAGGCATCGGCGACCCGGCACAGCGTACGCCCGGTGGAGGGGTCCAGCACCTGAAGGGTGGCTCCACTGCGGGCCTCGCGCCACTGCCCGTTGATGTAGAGCTGCTTAGGGGCGGCCTCAACAACTGCGGTCTCTTGGTCTTGGGCAACTGAAGTCATATGTGTAGCCTAGATCAGGATGCAGATTGTCAACAATCCGAACAGGAGTTTTTCGTGGCCCAGCTCTCCCCCCAGTTGAAGCAGGCGACCCCGGTGGTCGCCACTCATGGTGAAGGCGTATACCTCTACGACGACGCCGGCAACCGCCACCTGGATTTCACCGCCGGGATCGGCGTGACCTCCACCGGGCACTGCCACCCTAAGGTGGTAGCCGCCGCCCAGGAGCAGGTCGGGACTTTGATTCACGGCCAGTACACCACCATCATGCATAAGCCGCTGCAGCAGCTCACCGCCAGGTTGGGCGAAGTGCTGCCCAGCGGCCTGGACTCGCTGTTCTTCGCCAACTCGGGCTCCGAGGCGGCTGAGGCGGCGCTGCGCCTGGTCCGGCAGGCCACCGGGCGCCCAAATATTGTGGTCTTCCAGGGCGGGTTCCACGGGCGGACTGTCGCTGCAGCCTCCCTGACCACCTCCGGCACCAAGTTCCGGGCCGGGTTCTCCCCTCTGATGGGCGGCGTCGTGGTCTCCCCCTTCCCCAATCCCTCGCACTACCGGGCCTATGGCTGGGATGCTGAGCAGGCCACGGACTTCGCGCTGCGCGAGCTGGACCTTGTGCTGCAGACCCAGTCCAATCCTGCCGACACCGCCGCCTTCCTGGTGGAGCCGGTACTCGGCGAGGGCGGCTATATCCCCGGCACTGAGCGATTCTTCGCCGGACTGCGCGAGCGGGCGGATGAGCACGGGATTCTGCTGGTTGTCGATGAGGTGCAGACCGGTTTCGGACGCACCGGGAGGTTCTGGGGCCAGGAGCACTTCGGGCTGAAGCCTGATGTGCAGATGTTCGCCAAGGGCATCGCCTCCGGGTTCCCGATCTCCGGTATCGCAGCCTCCCAAGAGGTCATGGCCAAGGCCTGGCCCGGGTCCCAGGGCGGCACCTACGGGGCCAATGCTGTGGCCTGCGCGGCCGCCCTGGCCACCCTTGATGTCATCAAGGAGGAAGGTCTGGTGGCCAACTCTGCCGCCCGCGGCGAGCAGTTGAAAGCAGGCCTGCAGCGGATCGGGCAGAGGCACAGCCAGGTCATTGATGTGCACGGGCTGGGCCTGATGGTCAGTGTGGAGTTCGCCGATTCTGCCGGGAATCCGGACGGTGCTGCGGCCGCTGCGGTGCACAAGAAGGCCGCCGAGAACGGGCTGCTGCTGCTGACCAACGGTATGTACGGTCAGAATGTCCGGTTCATCCCAGCCCTGGTGGTCACCGAGGCCCAGGTGGATGATGCCCTGAGCATCTGGGAAAAGACCCTGGACGCTGTACTGGGCTGAGCACCGCGAGTGGCCGCGGAGCACTCCCCGTTTCTGCAGTGACCCCACAACAGGTTACTATTGCAAATCTAAGCAAACGCACGAGAAGGGGAGAGACCACATGGCACATGCCACCACCACTCAGGGAATCAGGGGCTGCGCAGCGCTGAGCCTCGCAGCACTGCTGCTGGCCGGCTGCTCCGCCGGGGAGGAACGGCCCGCCGAGCCGGTGCACACCACGGGCACCGCCGAGGCTGCACCCCCGGAGGGCTCTGGAGAGGACACCACCGAGGAGCCTGACCCCGTTGAGACTGAGCAGTCCGGGGATGACCAGGCCGAGGATGATGACCAGGATCCTGCCGAAGATCCTGCCGAAGAGGATCCCCAGGATGAGACTGTCTCCGGTGACCTTGAGTGGTCCCTGGATGAGCCGCTGGACTCCGTGGGGCTGCGCGATGCCCTGCTGGAGGATGGCGAGTATGCCGACTCCGAGGTCCAGGAGTTCCCGGAGGGCTTTCTGCTCCAGGAGCCGATCAGCACCCACGGGGACATCTCCGGTGATGGCCTGCCGTTCAGCAAGAGTCTGACGCTTCCGGGATGGGTCCTGGAGGATGAATGCTCTGCGGCCATGGACGCGATCGACTCCATTGAGGTCACGGCCACCCATGCCCTGGAGGCCACCGTCTCGGACGGGGAGCACGATGTGCAGATCATGATCGTGGCCACCCCTGATGAGCACGAGCTCTTCCGGCCCTATTACCAGGAGCTTTCGGATGCCTGCGATGGCTATGTGGATCCGGACGGCGACCTGATCGAGGTCCCCACCACCTCCTCAGCCGAAGGAGTTCATATCAGCCTGGAGGTCTACGGCGAGCCTCAGCCGACCTTCCATATGGCCGGCTACAGCTTCGGGCACAATCATGTGCTGCTGCTGAATGAATCGGGCATCGACGATGAGGTCTTCGATGAGATCCTCGGCGCCCAGGTGCAGAAGCTCCACGAGCAGGTCCAGTGAGAAGGCCCTGGAGCCCGCTGCTCCCGCGCTGAGTCACGGGCCGGGGGTCTCCGGCGGCTGAATCCAGCGGCGGTAGATCTTCTCAGCCGCCCAGAGGAACAGGGGCACGGACCAGATTACGGTGAACAGCCGCACTATATGGGCACCGATGACCACGGCGCCGTCGTACCCCAGAGCCACCGCAGCGGCAACCATCTCAGCCACCCCGCCGGGCATCAGCGAGAAGACTGACTCGGCCGGCTCCAGCAGCCCCAGGGCGGCGAAGAGCCAGCCGAAGGCCAGTCCTGCCCCAAGCACCACCACCACCGCGAGGGTGCCCGGTGCCACGATCCTGGCGAAGTGCCGGAAGATCTCCGGGCCGATGCTGGCCCCGATGGCCGCACCGATCACCAGCTGGGCCAATAGGGCGACGACGCCGGGAACCTCCACTGCCAACCCGAAGCTCAGGTTCACAGCGGCCGCACCGACCAGTCCCCCGGTCAGCGGCCACAGCGGCAGCTTGGCCCAGCGGAAGAGCAGAGCGGCGAGAACCGAGCCGGCCATCACTGCTACGAGCAACAGGGTGCCCATCAGGTCAGCACCCACAGCAGGATGGGCAGCAGGATCAGCACCAGGGTGAACAGCCGCACGGCATGCACGGTGAGCACCACTGTTGTCTCAGCGCCGCGATCCATGGCCATGGCCATCACCTCGCCGAGCCCGCCTGGGATGACCGCGAAGGCTGCGGTGGCCGGATCCACGCCATAGCGCGACATCAACAGGGTCACCAGCCCCAGGTTGAGCCCGCTGATCAGCAGATAGGCCCCCGCCACCGGCAGCGCGATCAGTGCCGTGGAGGTAAGGGACTCAACGGTGAGCAGGACCCCGGTGACGAATCCCATGGTCACCAAACCAGCCTGGCGCAGGGGCACCGGAACCTCGGCCGGCTTCCACCGGGCTCGCCACCGTTGGTTGACCACAGCGGCCCCGATAATGGAGCCCAGCAGCATGCCGGCGGGTACGCCCAGCACCTCGAAGAGTGTGCCCACTGACGCTGCCCCAGCGAACAGCCGGGCCAGGCCCCAGAGGTTCTGTGGGCGCTTCGTTACCAGATCCTTTGGGTGAGCTTGGGGTACTTGGGGGAGAGGTTATCGCCGGAGGACTTCCGGGTTACCCGCCGCTTGACCCAAGGGTAGAGATAGTCCTTGGTCCAGGTGACCTCGCCGATGAACTTCTCCGGCAGTGAGGTCACCGGCGGTTCCTCCAGCTCCGGCTCCTCTATGCTGTCTTTCTCGCCCAATACGGACAGCACTTCCTTGGCCATCCAGATGTGACCTTCGATGCTCAGGTGCATCCGGTCCGGATCCCACAGCCGCCAGTCCTGGAATCGCTTCATATGCCAGAAGTCCACCAGGCCCAGCTGAAGGTCATCGACCATTTTGCGCACGTGCTCGTTATAAATGGCGGTGCGCCCGCGAGTAGCCCGGAACATGGGGGCCTTGCCGGAGTCGAACCCGGTGAAGACCACCACCTGTGCGCCGCTGTCGACCAGCTTCTCCAGGGCCCAGCGGTAGCGCTCCATCATCCCGTCCAGATTGACCACCGGGCGCAGAATGTCATTGCCGCCGGCGTAGATGGTCACCAAGGTGGGCGCCAGGGCCAGTGCCGCATCAAGCTGCTCGTCGAGCACCTGCTGGAGCTTCCTGCCCCGGATCGCCAGATTTGCGTAGCCCCAGGAGCCGCCGTTCTCGATCAGTTGCGCGGCCACTCGGTCGGCCCAACCGCGGACGCCGTTCGGGCTGGAAGGGTCGATATCCCCGACTCCTTCGGTGAAGGAGTCCCCTAGTGCTACGTAGCGCTTCTCGAAGGGCCCGTTCAGCTCATCACGTGCTGCCATATTTCCAGCCTACATGTCATACCCTTAGCTCTTCAGCGGGTTGGCCCCGGGAGGCTGCTCCTCGGGGGCGATGGGGCCGGGTGCGGTGCCTTCGCCGAAGGGTGAGCCGCCCAGAGAATCACGGCCGTGCTCGCTCAGCCAGGAGTCAAGATCAGGACCCACGGGCACGATCTGGGTGGGGTTGATGTCCTCGTGCACCACGTAGTAGTGGGCCTTGATCTGGTCAAAGTCCACAGTGTCGCCGAAGCCCGGGGTCTGGAACAGATCACGGGCGTAGCCCCAGAGGTTCGGGAACTCAGTAAGCTTCTGCCGGTTGCATTTGAAGTGCCCGTGGTACACCGGGTCAAACCGCACCAGAGTGGTGAACAGGCGCACATCTGCCTCGGTGATGTGATCCCCCATCAGGTAGCGCTGGCCGGCCAGCCGCTCCTCGGCCCAGTCCAGGGCGGCGAAGAGACGGTCATAGGCCTCCTGGTAGGCCCGCTGTGAGCCGGCGAACCCGGCCCGGTAGACCCCGTTGTTGATCTCTGTGAAGATCCGTTTGATCACCGGCAGCATGTCATCGATCAGCCCCTCCGGGATCAGATCCGGGGCCCCCTCGCGGTGGAAGGCCTTCCACTGGGTGGAGAAGTCGAAGGTCAGCTGCGGGTAGTTATTGGTCACCACTGCCCCGGAGGGCACGTCCACCAGAGCAGGCACGGTGATCCCGCGTGGGTAGTCGGGGAACCGGGCGAAGTAGTTCTCCTGCAGCCGTTCGGAGCCCAGCACCGGGTCGCGCCCGTCCTCAGTGAGGTCGAAGGTCCAGGAACGGGCATCGTGCACCGGCCCCGGGGCCGCCAGTGAGATCACATCCTCCAGACCCAGCAGACGCCGGACAATGATGGAGCGATGGGCCCAGGGGCAGGCGCGGGCGGCCACCAGCCGGTACCGGCCGGGTTCCACCGGCCAGGCCTGAGCACCTTCGGTGAGGCCTTGGATGCGAGGGTCACCGATGCTGAAGGATTCTTCCGTGGGAGCCTCCTGCGCTGCCTGTAGGTCAGCGACCACGCGGTCTTCGATGTAGTTGGTGTCGCGGGTGAACTCCTCGCCTGTGACATAGGCGCCCTTGGTGGAGTACTCAGTCTCTGCGGTCTTCTTCGGCTCGCTCATGATCAGCTCTTTCCGGTATGGGGACCTCGTCACCCACCAGACTATGCGCCAGGCCCCGGCGTAGGCTAGGTGCCATGAGGACCACACCGCTGCCCACCGACGTGCAGCAGATCACCTGCGATAATCCCTCCCCGATGACCCTGGAGGGCACCAATACCTACTTGGTCGGTGACCCGCAGGCTGCGGAGGTCGTCGTCGTCGATCCAGGCCCTGAGGGCCACCCTGAGCACATCCGGGCGATCCTGGAGACGGCAGGTCAGCGCACTGTCACCCAGATCCTGGTGACCCACCGGCACCGCGATCACCTGGGGGCCGCTAAACAGCTCTCGGCACGGACCGGCGCCCCGGTGCGCGGGGCAGACCCGGGGGTATGCCTGCCTGGGGGCGAGGGCACAGTGCTTCCGCTCCGCGAAGGGGAGAGCATCGCCGCCGCAGGCAGCTCCCTCACTGTGCTGCACACTCCCGGGCACACCTCAGACTCGGTGTGCTTCTGGCTTCCGCAGGCGCAGGCGGTGCTCACCGGGGATACGGTGCTGGGGCGCGGGACCACTATGCTCGACTATCCCGATGGCACGCTCACCGATTATCTGGACTCGCTGCACCGGCTGGCAGAGTACCGCGATGCCCTGCTGCTGCCCGCCCACGGACCGGTCCATGAGCGGCTCGGTCCAGTGGTGGAGCAGTACATTGAGCACCGCCAGCAGAGGCTGGAGCAGGTGCGCGGTCTGCTGGCTGAGCACGGCCCGATGAATGCCGAGGAACTGGGCCGGCATATCTACGGCGAGCGCAGCGAGCTGGACCCCAGGATCATCAGCATGATCGCTGCCGCGCAGCTGGATTACCTTCGGCACTCCTAGCGCCAGCGCTGCACGGTCATTCCGCCGGCCTCCGGGGCAATTTCGTAGCGAAACTGTGGGAACTCACGCTTCTGCGGGCGAAGTTCCCGCAGTTTCGCTACACGATCCTGGACTGGGACTCAGGTCGCTGCCTCAGCACAGCTCAGAACGGCCGGATGATGTAGGGCTGCTCGGCCCAGCGGATCTCCTGGACCTCGATGCCCTGGGCGTTGAGCTCATCCACCAGGGCTGAGGCTGCTCGGCGCAGGCGTTCGAAGGCGTCGGGACTGGACTCCCCCACTGGTCCGGCGGCGTAGAAGGTGACCTGCAGCAGCCGGCGCCCGAAGCTGTCAGTCCCGGTGCTGTGCACCACCGCCAGCTGCCCATCGGTGACCCCGGTCATCGGTGACCCGTCCACATCCTCGCGGAAGTAGTCCATGAACCCGGTGAGCTCCTCCAAGGCCTGCTCCACCGCCTCTATGTCCGCAGCGTAGACCGTGGCTTCCAGGGGTGCCCACTGATCGGAGCGCAGCCGGCGCCCGCCGAAGAGCTCCGGTCCCCATTCTCCGCGTCTGCTCCACCGCATCGGCTGGCTCCTTCCTGCTGGCACACCATGCTGGACTTGGGCTGAACGTTTTTCCCCTGACCGGGCAACGCTGGGTTCTACGATATCTCTCATGGGAACTCATACAGCAGTGATCACCGGTTCTACCGCGGGCATCGGAGCTTCTTTCGCCCGGCAGCTGGCTTCCCAGGGCTATGACCTGGTACTGGCTGCCCGCACGGAGGAGCGCCTGGCGGCCCAGTCAGAGGCGCTGGAAGCTCAATACGGGATCCGCGCGGAGACCATCGCTGCAGATCTGACTACTGACGATGGCGTGGGAGCGGTGCAGGAGCGGCTGACTGATCCAGCGCATCCGGTGCATCTGCTGGTCAATAATGCGGGGCACGGACTGGCCGGCAGCTTTTTGGACAATGACTTGGACGATGAGCGGGACCTGCTGCGCCTCCATGTGCAGACCCCTATGGAGCTGACCCATACCGCAGCGCGGGCGATGGCCGCTCAGCGGGCCGGCCGGATCATCAATGTGGCCTCCGTCGCCGGGTTCACCCCCACCGGAACCTATTCGGCGGCCAAGGCCTGGGTGGTGAACTTCTCCAAGGCGATGCATGCTCAGCTGAAGCCCGAGGGCATCACGGTCACCGCTCTGTGCCCGGGTCTGGTGCGCACCGAGTTCCACGAGCGCTCCGGGATCAGCGTCACCGGTGCCAAGAGGTGGATGTGGCTGGACCCTGAGGATGTGGTGCGCCAGGGGCTGACTGCCAATGCGCAGGGCGCCGCGGTCTGTGTGCCCAGCGCTCAGTACCGTGCGCTGACGGCCTCACTGAGGTTCATCCCGGACCCGGTGGTGCAGTGGGCGGCCGATAAGCGGATGGGCGTGCCCAGCACCGGCAGTGACTAGACCAGAACGTCGATAATCAACCGGGGACCGTTGGGATGTTCCCAGACGGATACCCGGAACTCGCGCTCGGCATCCAAGCCGATGTAGTAGTTGGCCGAACCGTGATGGACGAATGTGGTGGCCACATCGGTGAACATGGTGTTCTGGGGGTCGTTCCACTCCCGCAGCTCCAGTTGGCCCTGCTCCTGGCCTGCGTTGCCGGGGACCAGTCCCACCACCCCTACATAGAGAATGGCCTCAGCCTCGAGCTCCATGGGGAATCCGGAACCGGGCTCCACGGCCTCGTCCACGTACTCCGCGCTCCAGCCGGGAGCCCCCTCCCCCACGTGGTCGAACACGATCCGGTGGTAGCCCTCGTGGACCCCTGCACGCACCTCGCCCAGCAGCAGCTCGGAGTCCTCGGGAACCTCAGTGAGCAGATCGGGGAATCCCCGTGAGCGTTGAGGCTCAGCGGAGAACTCGGTGACGTCGAGGACGTCATTATCAGCCTCCGGCTCCTCGGCTGCCTCCTCGCCCTCTGCTTGATCCTGGTCCTCAGGTGCGCCGGTGTCCCGAGGCTGGCCGGTCTCGTGCTCAACGCTCTGCTCCGGATCCGGCTCATCCTCGTTCTGCTCGGTCAGGCTCTGCGGATCATCTGCTCCGGCCTCTGCGCTCTCCCCCTCGGGGTCCAGGGTGCCCGGCTCATCGGCGGGCTCATCCAGCGGCGGCTGCTCCTCGGCGGTGGCGGTACCGTGCTCAACGGGCTCATCAGCTGTACCCTGGCAGCCGGCAAGCAGCAGGACAGCTATGCCCAGCGCGGCGGGCAGTGCTGCGGTTTCAGGGATGGGGGATGCACGGCGCACCGGTACTCACCTCACAGACAAGCTCTAGCTGGTGTTCCTGGTATTCCGTCTGCCTACGGTAATAGGTTGCTCTCCAGTGTGACAGCTGGGTTGAAGGTTGTTCCCAGTTCGCAACTCAAGTGTTGCCCGGCTGTGATCTGCCCCAGCTCCGGTCCCGTGCCCGCGGTACCGCTCACTGGAACCGGGCGGCCACAGCCTCCCCGTGCGCGGGCAGGTCCTCGGCCTGGGCCAGGGCCTGCACATGCCCGGCCACCTGAGAGAGCCCGTCCCGGCCATAGCGGACCACTTGTTGGGAGCGCAGGAAACTGGTCACATTCAGCCCCGAGGAGTACCGGGCGGCACCCCCAGTGGGCAGCACATGGTTGGACCCGGCGCAGTAGTCGCCCAGGGAGACCGGAGTGTAGTGACCCAGGAACACGGCTCCGGCGTTGTGAATCCGGTCTGCGTAGGCGGCGTCGTCCTCGGTCATGATCTCCAGGTGCTCGGCACCGTACTCATTGGCCACCTCCACTGCGGTGTCCATGGAGTCCACCACAAGTGCGGCCGACTGGCGGCCAGCCAACGACTGCTTGACTCGGTCCAGGTGCCGGGTGATGGCCGCCCGCTCCTCCACCTGGGAGATGACACGCTCAGCCAGCTCCGCGGAGTCGGTCACCAGCACGGCTGCGGCCAGCTCATCGTGCTCGGCCTGGCTGACCAGATCGGCGGCGATGAGATTGGCCGGGGCGGTGGAGTCGGCCAGCACCATGATCTCGGTGGGGCCGGCCTCAGCATCGATGCCCACTATGCCCTGCACTGCTCGTTTGGCGGTGGCCACATAGATATTGCCGGGCCCGGTGATCAAGGAGACCGGAGGTACGACGACGCCCGAGTCATCCCGGACACCGTAGGCGAACATCCCCACCGCCTGGGCACCCCCAACCGCATAGACCTCCTCGACACCCAGCAGCTGGGCTGCTGCCAGAATCGTGGGGTGCGGCCAGCCGCCGTGCTCCTTCTGCGGGGGGGAGGAGATGGCCAGCTGAGCCACGCCGGCCACCTGTGCGGGCACCACGTTCATCACCACAGAAGAGGGGTAGACTGCCTGCCCACCGGGCACGTACAGGCCCACCCGCTGCACCGGAACCCACCGGTTGGTGATCTTGGCATCCGGTCCGGGAGACACCACGGAGGCCGCGGGCAGTTGGGCATTGTGCACCTCCCGGGCACGCAGGATCAAAGCGTCCAAGGCATCCCGAACCACCGGATCGAGCTGCTCCAGAGCCTGTTCCAGCACCTGGGCGGGTACCCGCAGAGAAGGTGGGCGGACGGCGTCGTACTTCTCTGAGAGATCCAGCAGCGCGGACTCACCGCCAGTGCGCACCTGCTCCAAAAGAGGGGCCACAGTATCGAGGGTGGCTGAAATGTCCTGGTCAGCCCGGGGCAGGATGGCTGCGATATCAACGTCGCGGCCGCGCAGATCGGTGAGAGTGAGCATAGGCCCATTGTTCCCCCTGAGCTGGGCGTGCCACAATTTCGGCCATGATGAGCTTCCCCTCCACCCCCTTGACCATGCTTTCAGCCGATGATCCCGCAGAGGGAATCACCACCGATGTGGAGGAGTTTGTCCCTCAAGAGTTCGAGGAGCTGATATCCGGGGCCGGGCCGCTGATCGGCATCCTGGTAGGGGTGGGCATCTCGGCGCTGGTGGCCCTGGCCGCCACCCTGGTGACCTCCACAGTGCTCAAGCAGTTCTTCCGGCGGCGACCCACCGTGAAGCGGAGGATCAACCGTACCCGGACCCCCTTCTTCTGCATCCTGCTCTTTGCCGGCTCGGCGCTGACTGTCCGCTACGCAGTGGAGGATCAGTGGTGGGACGGGCCGGTGTATGTGGGGCTGCTGATCGCTGTGATCATCTCGGTGGCTTGGTGGGCGCTGCGCGTGGTCAAGATTGTGGAGGCGGTGATCCTGGCCAAGTACATCGGCGAGGAACAGCCCGGAGTGGAGGACCGGCGTGGCCGGCGCGTTCAGACCCAGATGGATCTGATCGGCCGGATCCTGGCGGCGATCATCATCACCCTGGCCGTAGCGGCGGTGCTGCTGCTCAACGAGAGTGTCCGCGGGTTGGGCGCCGGGCTGCTGGCCTCAGCCGGTGTGGTCTCGGTGGTGGCAGGCCTGGCCATGCAGTCCACGCTGGCCAATCTCTTCGCCGGGATTCAACTGGCCTTCACCGATTCGATCCGGGTCGGCGATGTGGTGGTCATCGAGGAGAACTTCGCCACCGTGGAGGAGATCACGCTCTCTACTGTGGTGCTGAAGTCCTGGGACGGCCGCCGGTTCATCTATCCCAGCGCCTATTTTGTCTCCACCCCCTTCGAGAACTGGACCCGGGTGGGCACCGAGCTGCTGGGTGCTGTGGAGCTGGATGTGGATTGGCGGGTACCGATGGATGCGCTGCGCGGGCGGCTCAGGCGGCTGCTGTCCACCACTGATCTCTGGGACGGTGAGACCTCCAACCTGCAGGTCACTGACGCAGTGCAGGGGCATGTGACGGTCCGGGTGGTGGTCTCGGCCCGCAACTCCGGGGAGCTGTGGGACCTGCGCTGCCTGATCCGGGAGGACCTGGTGAACTTCCTTCGTGCTGAGCATCCCTATGCGGTGATGACCCAGCGCATGCTCATCACCAAGGAGGAGGCCCTGGGCGGGCGACCGGAATCGGTGCCCACCGGCCAGCTGGGAGTGGTCCCGGAGGACGACGACGCCGGCTCACCACTGACCGCCGCCACCCCCTCGGAAGCTACTGATGCTGAAGGCTCAGTCGAGGAGGGCTTGTTCACCGGGTCGATCGACGCCGTGGAGCGAAACCGTGAGTTCGCCGGCCCCGGGGAGGATGCCTACCGGGAGCGCAAGGATCGCCAAGCGGAATGAGATTGCCTGCCCTCGCAGGCACCGGCCGGTGCCCGGGAGCGGGAAACAAGGGGGAGACAGGGCACCTGCTGCGGCAGCCCCGTCGCCCCCTGTTTTCGGCACGCGGCAGGACCGCATACCCGCCCCGGCGCCGCTCAGGCGGGGGTGATGTACTGGGCCCTGACCCAGCCGGTGAACCCGTCGTACTGCGCCTTGAGCCAGCCGCCGGTGCGCTCGCCGGTGGTCAGTACTGCCCCGCGCGGGATCTGTGCCAGGCGCTCTGCACTGGAGCTGGGCTCCTCCCGCAGCGGCACTGAGTAGGTAGCCAGCCCTTGGCTGTCAGGCGAAGCGGCGGCCGGTCCGGCAGGGCCCGAGCCGCCGGAGCCATGAACCTCGTAGTAGCTGTCCCCGTAGCCGCCCGGGTTTCCGGAGAGTCCCAGCTGCCGTGAGCAGGAGGGCCAGGCACCCCAACCCTGACGCTGCCACAGTTGGTAGGCGCGTTCGATCTGCTCCTGCTTAGAGGCCTGGTGGGGCAAGCCGGAGCCGCCCACCCAGCGCCATGAGGATTCTGAGAACTGCAGTCCGCCGTAGTAGCCGTTTCCGGTGTTGATGGACCAGTTACCAGAGGACTCACACTGGGCCAGACGGTCCCAGGCCTGACTGTAGGGGCCCTGGGCGCTCTGCCGGTGCTGGCCGCTGCTGGGCCCGGTCCGCCCGCTGCTGCTCCCAGAGTTCGAGGAGCCGGAGGAGCCAGAAGATCCCGAGCTGGAAGACCCAGAGCCGGAGGAGCCGGATGGTGAGGAACCCGAACCGGAGGAGCCGGAGTTGGATGACCCGGAGGAGGAGCCCGAACCGGAGACCGACTGCACAAAG
>NZ_WRPM01000079.1 GCF_009758175.1 Nesterenkonia alkaliphila | reverse complement strand
AACCCGCCGAGCACGAGCGAAACTCACCGAAATGGCAAGCTAAATCAGAGACGGACCACTAGCACCCTTTTTGTAGGAGCACCCTGGCTTCCAACGCCCATTGCAGCTCGGCAATATCCACGGGGTTGACCAGATTCATTCCCGTAATCTCCTGATACCTTCTCAGTCGGTAGCGGAGGCTGTTCTCATGGACCATCAGCTCCCCTGCCGCTAGCTTGATTACACAGGAGTTATCAAAGTAGGTAGCTACTGAGTCAAGAATTTCCTTACCAAAATCTCCATACTCCAGCACCGGGGTGACACATTTCTCCATCAAGTGTTCAGACACATCGGTATTGTCCAGTAACGCCAATCGCCAGGAGGCTTCGGCTCGGCTATACACGCCCTTCAGCCGCTTAGCTTGGG
Organism: Nesterenkonia alkaliphila; assembly: GCF_009758175.1. Classification (GTDB taxonomy): domain Bacteria; phylum Actinomycetota; class Actinomycetes; order Actinomycetales; family Micrococcaceae; genus Nesterenkonia; species Nesterenkonia alkaliphila. The sequence goes on along the minus strand of NZ_WRPM01000079.1, from coordinate 3,095 downwards.
CTATCGTAAGCAACTTCCGGGCTAACTCGTATGAACTTGCGACCTCAGGTAGGCCGACGAATGGCCCGAGCCCGACAATCTGGTCCGCCTGGGGCTCCGGGCGCTTCGAGACGAGGCCAACTACCAGCTCACCTTCAAAAACTACCTGTGCAGGAGCGCCAGGTTCGCTGCCTGACCTCTCAAGTCGGTGACGCACTGTTGTGCCCAGACCCGTGGGGAATGAGCAGCACACTGCCGCATACTCCCGTGCAGGGTCCAGGCCCAGCCTCTGGTATATGCCAACACTCGGCTCACCCCTGAGAAGACGGCGCACACTTTCCGTTCGCAGTTCTGCATGACGAATAGCAGCTTCGGTCGCCAACTCGCGGTATGCAGCAACAATCCGTGCAGTAAATCCGTCTGCCACCGCCCAGAGGATGCGCGATCCGCCAAGTGCGGTGCGAGTGTCTGTTTCGAGCAGTTCACAATACATCACGTAATAACTGTGAATAATCGTGAAACACGTCCTGAACCCTTGAAGGACGTCCTCGACGGGAATGTTCTTCTCATAACGTTCCCGACCAGTGAGGAACCCTTCATTCAACTGTCCAGGCTGCAGAGCTTCTCCCATTTCCAGAGTACGTACAGCCATGTTGACATTTCTGGTGACAGAGCGGTCCAGCTCTTCGTCATCGACCGGATCATACTCCGGCTGTCGAGCACGCAGTTCGGCTACAACCTCCTGCACGATCGCGGAACGATCCTCTGCAAGGCGGCGCGCAATGTCCTGAAGCAGAAGAGAATTCTGTTCTCGGCCACTCACCTTCGCCGCACTCATTTTCTCAGACATGCCTCGCGCCTCCGGTGTGTGTTTGAGCTCCTTAAGAAGGTCACCATGGTTGTAATTATTACAAAGATGCGGGGAAGAACCTTGTGCCTCAGCATGTAGCAACGGGGGCTTCGCCAGCTCATACTTGATCCGATGGTCTGTGATTCACGACACACGCTTCACTTGCGGTTGTCGAACCTATAACGAAGGAGGGACGATGGACATACCAAATACGCATCCGAGTACATATCTCGCCGCCTGGGACGAGGCTGTGAAGCGATACCCTGATTCGACGTTCCTGCTCTTCCGCAGCGATAAAGGGACCTGGACTGAATGGACGTATTCGGAGTTCGACCGGAAGGTCGATGGCATCGCTGCAAAGCTTGCCAGCCTGGGAGTTGGCCAGGGTCAGGCCGTACACCTCTGTTTACGCAACTCCCCCGCGTTTATCGGTGTTCAACTGGCATGCGCTCGTCTGCGTGCCTGGATGGTGCCAGTAGACCCGTCTTCAACTGCCAGGGACATCGCGCTCCAAATATCGCGCACGGCACCCTCAGTCGGGATAGCGGCCGCCCGCCGTGCCGATGTATACCGGCAGGGCGCGGAAGGTCAACTCGCCCAGCTCCTGCTTCTACATGAGGACGAACATGACTTTGCTGCCGATTCAGAACTATTCGATGAGGGCCACACCTTGCGCCGGGATGAGCTCTCCCCAGCAGAACCTGAGGACTTTCTCACGGTCATGTTTACCTCCGGGACCACCTCGGAGCCCAAGGGTGTGATCCTCACACAGGCCAACTACGCGACCCTCACATATCGGATGGCTGAGCTGGCCAATCTCTCAAGTCACCATCGGTGGTTCGTCTCATTACCGATGTTTCATGCCAATGCTCAGTTCTACTGCCTCGCTCCAGCAATCGGTGTCGGCGCGTCGATAGCCTTGTCCAGCAGGTTCTCTGCCTCGGGTTGGTTTCACCAGGCTCGGGAAGCTGGAGCCACCCACGCGAGCCTATTCGCTGCGCCCATTCGGATGATTCTTAGTCGGACACCGGAGGACATAGAGCCTCTTGAGCTCACACATGTCTGGTTTGCTCAAAACCTGAGCGCGTCCCACTACTCAGAGTTCGCACGGCTCGCGGGCACCCGCCCTCGGCAACTCTACGGTATGACTGAAACTGTCGCCATTGTCACCCGCGACGCTGAGCCCACTCCTGGGCACAAGACCATAGGTACGCCGGTCCCCGGCAGACCGGTGCTTCTCGTGGACCCAGCCACTCTGGCACCAGTTCCTCGTGGAGAAGCTGGACTTCTTCTTCTCGGTGGAGAAAGAGGTCAAGACATTTTCTTAGAGTACATGAACAGACCAGATGCCAATTCGAGGTCTTTCGTCACCGTCAACGGACGCGAATGGTTCGTAACCGGAGACATGGTTCGACAGGAACCCAATGGTGCGATGAGCTTTGTGGGCAGAATCGACGATGTCACCAAGATATCTGGGGAAAATGTCAGCCTGGCAGAGGTGGAAGCCAAAATCGCTGAAGCTCCAGGGGTCGAAGAGGTTGCCGTAGTAGCCGTCAGTGACGACGTACGCGACCACGCTATCGAGGCCTACGTAGTCCCGGAAGACTCCGCACAAGATCTCCGCACCAATTCACTTACCGAGTGGGCCGAGGAGAACCTAGCACCCGTCGCTCGTCCTCGGGTGTGGCACCGCATCGATGAACTTCCTAAGACTTCCGTTGGCAAGATCAGAAAGTTCAAATTGACCCGTTAGGGAGCCGTACAGCGACGCCCGAACACCACATATTTGCAGATCATTCACTTTGGAGACTGATATGTCACACTCGCAGACCACCAAGCGGTCATTCATGGACCGTTACCTGGCATGGTTCATCAAATGGATGCCAGACTCCTTCGTCATCTGTCTTAGCCTCACAGTCCTTGTGGCGGTCCTTGTTCTGATATTCACAGACACCCCAGTGTGGAGCCCAGACCTTGAGCAAGTCAGTCTCGTCTCCGCCTGGGCAGGGTCATTCTGGGACCTCCTCGCTTTCACGATGCAAATGACGGTACTCCTGGCTACCGGGCATGCGGTGGCCTCCTCCCCTCCCGCTAACCGGGTACTCACCTGGATTGCCAGCCTTCCGCAGACTCGCGGCCAGATGATCGCCCTCGGTGCGACTGTCGCGACCCTCCTTGGTTTCATTCACTGGGGCTTGGGAATGATGAGTAGCGTCCTCTAATGTGGTGTACGGCTCCCCGGTGAGCACGTCGTTCTTACGAGAGT
>NZ_WRPM01000008.1 GCF_009758175.1 Nesterenkonia alkaliphila | reverse complement strand
TGAGACATCAACTGTCACCGATGTCGTGATACAGAACTGTCACCACTGTCTTGAGACATCACATCGTTATATAACACAAGAGTGATTTACAAGATTGCATAGAGTAGACGGGTGCTCAGCTTCAGCGACCCCCTCCCCCATACCCCGCAGCGGGTGCTCATCGCCGGGGTGACCGGGGTGGGAAAGTCCACGCTCGGCAAGCATCTAAGCGAGCTATGGGAGATCCCCTACACCAATCTGGATGTATTGCACTGGGGGCCGGGATGGACCGAACGGCCGCAGTTCCGAGAAGAAGCCCATGCGTTGGCCGCCTCGGATCACTGGATCACTGAGTGGCAGTACTGGGGCAAGGGACTCAAGCACACGCTGGGCAACCGGGCCGAGACCATCATCTGGCTGAACTTCCCCAGACCTCTGGCCTGGCAGCGACTCTTCCGCCGCACTGTGCGGCGATGGGCCACCCAGCACCAAGCCTTTGCGGGCTGCACCGAACGCCCGCCCTGGACCGCATTCACTGATGAGAACCACATTCTGCGCTGGGAGGCCAAGACCCACAGCAAGTGGCGCGAACGCATGCCGGCCCTAGTCCAGGAGCTCTCCGGGGCGGCCTTCATCGAACTGCGCAGCCCGCACGAAGTCCGGAACTGGCTCAGCGGGCCGGCCCAACAGGCCCGGGAGCTATAAGGCCCCTATGACCTGCGTGGACACCCAGCCTATGTAGCACTTTGGACCCTCTTTGCCCGGCTTGGTGTGACATCCGCTGGGAGAACAGAACTAGTCACCACGGCGCCGCCGGGGCACACCCTCACGGAGTAGTTTCCGCTCGATGACCGAAGGCGTATCCAGGTCCTCCCACCCCCAGCGCACCACCCTCCGCCCCGTGTCGCGGATAGCCTCCTCCCGGCGAACCTGAGCCCAGTACACACTGCGGTCATCGGTTCCGCTGAGCCGCCGGGCGTCGTCGTACTTGATCCGACCGTCGAACTCACCAATGATTCGCCCCCGCTCCCAACTGAAGTCACACCTCAACCAATCCCCATTCGGCAGCTGCACTCTGTGCTGCAGCTCGGGAGCTTCAAAGCCGAGCTCATGGATGATCACCCGAGACCGCGACTCCCCCGGTGACTCACTGCGCTGATCGGCGAACTGATCGGCCCACTTCCAGGCTGCTTGCGACTTCTCAGTGCGCAGCCAGCGCTCAAAGGCCATGAACTCCTGGGGAGCGATCAGCTGGCCATAGGCGTATCGCCCGCCTTGCACAGCATCGAGGGCAACCACAGCTGCTTGACGGCTCAGCCTGGGCACAGTGTTCATCAGCACAAAGGGCAGGGGCTCGACTGAGGCGAGCACCGGATCTCCAGCAACATCAACAACATGGGGCACCGGAAGTTGCAGAGTCCCCACACCAGTTTGCGGGTCCCGATAGACCTCCCAGGCTCGGTCATACTCAGCCCCGTGCGGCTTGCCCAACCCATGGCGCTTGATGGGCAGCCCGCCTGGCACGCAGGGCCCGCGGCAGCCCACCGCAGACTTACTCGAGGCCCGAATATCCACTGCCGTGGGCACCGCCAGCAGCGGCACTCCATAAACCGCAAGGGCGGTCTCCCCACAGAGAACGGCTTGCCGATGATGCAGTGACACCGCCGCCGCAAACCCCAGGTGCCGCACCCAGGGTTTGGCTGAACGCCAGTCGCGCGCCCCCACGTAGACCCCGGGGCGCAGCCGCAAGAGCTCACCACGCTGGGCCCGGCGCATCAGGGTAGTCCGGGACGTGCGAGCAGACTCCTGGGTGACCAATGCAAGCCGCTCATTCGCGTCACTCATGCCTATATCATGCCATAAGAATATGTTAGGTGTCGTTTGATTGAGTTACATCATTCCGTCACCCCGGCATGACCACCTGCACTCCCCGGGGTTGTTGCAGTTCACGGCGAGACGGGCGGATTTTTGCAACAACCTCTGGGAGTTCAGTGAGTTACGGCGAATCGGCGACGCCGAGGGCGCACCTTGGTGCCCCATTTCCGGGGGTGGCCTCAGACGCACAGGCGGGGCGAACCCCGTGCACCAAGTCTCAGGCGCGCAGGCGCGGGGCGATCTGCTCGGTGAGCAGCGGGGCCAGATCGGCGCTCGGCACCAACTCCGCCACTGGGACCCAGCGCAGCTCGGCGATCTCAGCAGCCGGGCGGAGGGCGGCCAGGAGCCCGGCGGCGTCGTTCTCAAACCGGACCTTGAAGTTATGGCACACCACCGTGTGATCAGGCTCATTGGCCGCAGCCGCGGAGAACTCTCCCATCGGCTCCAGCTGCTGGGCAGTGAGGTTCAGGCCGATCTCCTCGCGCACCTCGCGCAGCGCGGCCTCGGCAGGAGTCTCCCCCGGCTCCGGTTTGCCGCCGGGCTGCATGAACCGGGAGGTGCCCCGCTTGCGTACCGTCAGCACTCGGCCGGCGGTATCCTGCAGCACCACCGCGGAGACGCGGATGATCTTCTGCTCAGCTGGTGGGCTCACCTGCCAGATTCTACGCACCGCACAAGGACACCAGTGGCAGCGGGTCACCGCGCGGCTGCAGCCTGCTCTCAGAGCAGGCGGTCTATGCCGCGGTCGGAGAATGTCTTACCTTCGTTCTGGCAGGCGGGGCAGTACTGGAAGCTGGACCCGCTGTAGACCACCTGCTTGATGGTCTCCCCGCATTCCGGGCAGGGCTCACCGAAGCGACCATGGACCCGCAGCGCGGTCTTCTTCTCCTTCTTCAGCTCACTGGCCGGCTGCCCCTCAGCCCGGGCAATCGCCTCCTGTAGGGTCTGCCGCATCGCCGCGTAGAGCCGGGCGGTGTCCTCCGCCCCCATATTCGCCGGGCGGAACGGCGACATCTTGGCCGCATGCAGGATCTCGTCACTGTAGGCGTTGCCAATGCCAGCTATGATCGACTGCTTCCTGAGCACACCCTTGAGTTGTGCACGCCCGGCAGCCTGCAGGATCTCGGCAAAGCCGGCCTCATCGATCTCCAGTGCATCCGGGCCCAGCTGGGCAATCCCGGGCACCTCGGAGGGGTTGCGCACAATATGCAGCGCCAGGCCCTTATGCGTACCGGCCTCAGTGATGTCCAGCCCGGTGCCGCCCTCAAGGACCAGCCGGGCCGCGATCGGACTCTTCCGCGAGGGCATCCCGGCCGGCGCCTTGTCCCGCCACCGGATCCAACCGGCCAGTGAGAGGTGGATGGTCAGGTGCAGTCCGCCGATAAGCAGGTCTAAGAACTTCCCGTGCCGGTCCACCCGCTGCACTACCTGCCCAGCCAGGGCGGTCACGGGTGGGTCGAAGGTCTTCAGGGCGTAGAAGGCCAGCACATCCAGCCGCTGGACCACCCGTCCCTTGAGGCGGGACTCCAGGTCGATGGCGAGTGCATGCACCTCTGGAAGCTCCGGCATAGTGCTCTTATCCTAATCGGGCCCGGAACCGGCGCACCGCCTCCTTATAGGCCGCCTCCCTGCGGTAAAGCTGGTGGCCGGCCACATCTGCCCAGACCGGGCGCAGCGGCTCCGGGTCATCAGCAGGAACAGGGAACGACGCCGCCTCGGCAGGGTCAGGCAGCTGAAGGTCCACCGCCGGGTCACCACTGCCGATGACCGGTCCCCCGATCGGGTCGGTGAGCCGGTAGTGATTGGCCCATCCCCCGCGGCCTGAGGCCAGGCGCAGCCGCAGCTGATCCACCCCAGCCTGGCCGAAGTAGGCCGGGAAGGCTTGGCCGTAGAGGGTGGTGATCGGCGAGCCGTAGGTCAGCAGCCCGCAGCGGTGCAGCATCGCCGAGCCCATCGGTGCCAGGGCGGCGAAGGCCAGCGCGGAGCCCTGGGAGTGTGCGGAGACGATCAGCCCACCGTCGCTGCGGATCCGTTCGGTGATCAGCCGCTGGAACTCCGGAACCGCCCGCTCAGTAAAGGGCCGTACCGCAAAGGGGTGGTATCGGCGCGGCCAGAAGGTCAGCACATCCCAGACTGCTGCCACGGTGCGCCGCAGCGCCCGCTTGCGGCTGGAGTGCCACACTAACCAGACCGCCCCCAGAGCGACGGCCGGCAGCAGCACGGCCGCGGCCCAGGAGAGCACCCCGGGCTCTGGTGGCCGGATCCAGTCGGCTACCGCAGCTGAGGTATCAAGCCGCAGCAGCAGCACCGCCAGCGAGGAGGCCAGGAACAGCCCGGCGAACACGGTCACCAGCTGCGGGGCACTCTTGGCTGCCTCAGCGTTGCCCCGGGCAGTGGCAACCTGTTCCCGCAGCTCCTCGGTGACCCCGTCCGGCGGCTGCCCCTCTGGGGTGGTGCGGGAGGGCAGCTCATCGGCATTCCCGCGCCCGCGGCGCCGTAGTATCCATATCCCCAATGCCGCGGCCCAGGCCAGCAGGGTGATCACAAACGCCTCGATCAGCGCCAGCTCCTGGCCCCACCGGTCCCAGCGGATACCACTCAGCTGGGCGGCCAGCAGGGCGAAGCCGGCGCAGAATCCGTTGCCCAGGGCTGCGGCCATGGTGACTGCCGAGGCGGGCAGCGCCAGCGCCCCCGGCTGCCCCGGGAACTGCCCGCCGGGAGCCCAGCATGCTGCGGCCAGCAGCACCGCCACCAGGATCTGCGCCAGCCCGATCCCCAGGAAGAGTCTGCCCAGCCCAAGGTTTGCCCCACCCCAATTGGTGACGGTCAGGACTGCGACGCCGCCTAGGGTCAGGGCGATCACTGCACTGTGCCAGCCCAGCAGTTTTTTCAGACTGCGGTCGTGGGCGAAGAACTGTTCGCTGCTGAGATCCTCTGCCGGCTGCCAGCGGGCTGTACCATCGCGGGTGCCCACCCCGTGGCCGGGGTCCACCCGCTCGTAGCGGCGCCTGGTGGCATCGGCGATGATCAGCAGCACCACCGGAACTGCGGCGGTGAGCAGGAAACCGGTGAGCACCCCGGCCAGTTGGGCGGCGTCGTTGATTCTGCCCAGTGCCTGGTAGCCCAGATAGTCGATACCGATGATCGCAGCCCAGAGCACATAGCCGGCAGTGAGCAGCACGGCGCCCAGGTGCACCAGGGCGCGGGTGAGCTGGATCCGGGCCAGGCCTCCGGGGAAGTGTCCATGCGCCCAGCCGGACACATTGATCAGGGTGAAAGGCAGCAGCAGGACCCAGAGCGGCTGCAACGGGGAGTCAGTGGTGAGCCTGCCCCAGTCGTAGGCCTGCACGCTGGGGTTACTGCGCCGGGCCAGCACCCGGGTGCGGCGGCCCCGGTAGAGGGTGGGGGTATCGGCAGCCGGCACGCCCAGCGCTGCGGCTCCGGGAGACCCGCCGACCCCGTGAATCCTCAGCTCAGTGATCGCCATCGGCAATCAGTCTATGGAATCGGCAGCCAGCGCGGCGGCAGCAGGTGTTGTGACAGCGGGCCCGCAGCAACGGGTGTAGCATAGCCAGCGTGAGGGAGTATCCCTTGAAGCTGTGAACGTCAGCACGCGGCCTCCATAGGCCGCCGGGCACAGCATCCTGAAGCCCCAGCGGTTCAGGTGGAGAGACTCGCGACGATGCACCATACCGTCGCTCTCTCGGAAGGATCCCTCATGGAGATCACCCCCCTGGTCTGGGTACTCACTATCGCCGCAATCCTCGCTCTGCTGGCTTTCGACTTCTTCGCCCACGTCCGCAAGGCCCATGAGCCCACGCTCCGGGAAGCAGCCGTGTGGTCCAGTGTCTACATCGGCCTCGCGCTGATGTTCGGGCTGGTCTTCCTAGCCTTCGGCGATACCTCTCATGCCGTGGAGTACTACGCCGGCTATCTCACGGAGAAAGCCCTCTCCGTGGACAACCTGTTTGTGTTCCTGGTGATCATCTCCAGCTTCGGTGTGCCGCGGAAGTACCAGCAGAAGGTGCTGCTGTTCGGCATCATCTTTGCGCTGGTCTCCCGCACCGTCTTCATTCTCCTAGGGGCTGGGCTGATCCATCTGTTCAGCGATATCTTCTACCTCTTCGGACTGATCCTGCTGGTCACCGCGGCGAACATGCTCCGCAAGGAGATCACGCACAGCGGCGCCCCGGCACCGGAGAATGCGATCATCCGTCTGGCCCGACGCTGGCTGAAAACCTCAGAGAGCTTCGACGGCGATAAGCTCACCACTCGGGTCAGCGGGCGCAGGGTGCTGACCCCGATGCTGCTGGTGATGGTGGCTATCGGCGGCACTGACATCCTCTTCGCCCTGGATTCCATCCCTGCGATCTACGGGCTGACCCATGAGCCCTATATCGTCTTCACCGCCACGGCGTTCTCCCTGATGGGGCTGCGCCAGCTGTACTTCCTGATCGACGGGCTGCTGCAGCGGCTGGTCTTCCTCTCCTACGGGCTGATCGTGATTCTGGGCTTCATCGCGGTGAAGCTGGTTCTGCACGCTCTGCATGAGAACAACCTGCCGTTCATCAACGGTGGGCAGAACGTTCCGGTGCCGGAGATCCCCACTGGGGCCTCGCTGATCGTGATCCTGGTGGTGCTGGCAGTCACGGTTGCGGCCTCGTTGTGGCACTCCCGTGCCGCGGCCGCTGGCAGCACCGCCCTCAAGCGTTGATGATGCCGAAGCTGAGCATGACGTAGACGAAGATGCCCAGCACTACCCGATACCCGACAAAGAGGGTGTAGCTGTTCTTGGAGACATAGTCCAGGAACCAGCCGATGATCACATAGGCCACTACGAAGCCCACTGCGGTGGCGGCCATGGTCTGCATCATGGTGTAGGGGCCGGACTGCTCTCCGATGGCGCCGATGAGCTTATAGAACCCAGAGCCGAAGACCGCCGGGATCGCCAGCAGGAAGGAGTAGCGAGCCGCAGCCTCGCGGGTGTAGCCCATCAGAAGGCCAGCAGTGATGGTGCCCCCGGACCGGGAGACTCCCGGGATCAGCGCCAGGGACTGGGCCAGGCCGTAGAGGATGCCATCACGGATGCTCAGCTTCTCCAGCGGCTTGCGCTGGGTACCGATCCGGTCGGCCACCCCCAGCAGCAGCCCGAAGACGATCAGCATAGTGGCCACTAACCATAGGCTGCGGAAGGCTGAGACGATGAAGTCCTCCAGCAGCAGGCCCAGCACCACGATCGGCACTGTGCCGATGATGATCAGCCAGCCCATCCGCGCATCGGGGTCACTGTGCGAGCCCCGGCCGGCTACCGCACGGAACCATGCGGTGAGGATCCGGACGATGTCGCGCCAGAAGAACACCAGCACAGCGGCCTCGGTGCCAAGCTGGGTGATGGCGGTGAACGCCGCGCCCGGGTCCTGGCCGCCGGGCAGGAACTCCCCGACAATGCGCAGATGCGCTGAGGAGGAGATGGGAAGGAACTCAGTCAGTCCCTGGACCACGCCCAGGATGATCGCATCAAGCCATTGCACGGACTGAGTGTAGTCCCATTACTGGTCCTCCCGGCTGTTCATCGCCATAGTGGTTAGTCGGCGCTCTCGTTTTGTGCGGAGGCGATCTGTTTACGAGCCAGGCGCTCTTGGGCTTGGTGGTAGATCTGGGTGATCCGTTCCTGCAGTTCCTTCTTCGGAGGCAGTGCCGTCCAGTACTCGGCCACCATGATGCCGTCCTTGTGCAACTCCAGAAGCTCGACCTGTTCTCGGCTGGCTTCAGTACACAGGATCAGCCCAATGGGCGCTTCCTCGTGCGACTGACGCTCATAGCGGTTCAGCCACTTCAAGTAGAGGTCCATCTGCCCCTTATAGCTGGCTTTGAAGTGCCCAAGCTTGAGTTCTACGGCGATCAGCCGCTTGAGTGGCCTGGAGTAGAAGAGCAGGTCGAGGTAGAAATCGTCATTGCCGATGGGCATGCGTTTCTGCCGAGCAACGAACGCCCAGCCGTCTCCTGCTTCCAGGAGAAAGCTCTGCATGTCCCGGACGATGGCATCTTCAAGGTCCTGCTCCGCGTAAGCATCTGGCAGGCCGAGGAAGTCCAGGAAGTAAGGGGCCAGGAAGGAGTCAGCCGGAACGGCGGCGCTGCCGGCAGTCTGCGCGTTAGCGATCTCTTTGCGCTCAAAGCCTTGGCGGCCGATGAGGTCTCGAAGCGCCCGCACGCTCAAGCGGCTGGCGACGGCTTGCTCGGCGTAGAACTGGCGAGCTTGAGCGTTGGGTACTGCTATCAGAGCTAGAAAGTGCGTCCAACTCAATTGTCGCCCCAGTGATACGACAATTTCCGGATCAGGGTAGACCTGCGAGAACTGAAGCATGCGGTAGAGACTGTCTCTCGTAAACCCTCGACCAAACCGACCAGTCAATTGTCGTGCCAGTGATACGACAATCTCCTGATCGTACCCAGCACGGTTCTCTTGGAGGATCTCGACGTCGATCATCCGGCCGATATGCCAGTTCATCAGAGTCAGGTGCAGATTTACCTGAGCGGCAACCGCAGTCCGCGTCTTATCAATGAGCGCAGAGACACGGTCAAACAGCGTGCCGTCGAGATTCTGAGCAGCTTCGATCACGTTCTGCAGCGGGGCCCGCTGTGAGTTTTCCTGGCTCATGACCATCAATCCTCGTCGAAGTCCAACGTGAGCTGAGTGAGCCGCTACGGCTGAGGCTCAATCCGTTCCCCCAGAGCCTACTGGCTGGGTCGGAGCTCATCATGGTCCTCCGCGGTGGCACGCTATTCCGGCCGGACGTCTCCGGGGCAGGACCTAGACTCCCTCTTGCTATCAAAAGTATGTTCGAATTACTATGGAGCTCCTGCTTCCCATCGGTAGTTCGATCCCGCACCCCAGCCCAAGGGAGAGGAAACTGCCGACTATGTCCCCTGCACCTGTTACACCACGACGGCGAGGCGTCACCCGGCTCACCGGCGCCGCCGAGGCTGCCGCCTACGCCACAGAGCGCAGCAGCACCTCTGCGCCCATCCCCTCCGGCCATCCCTCTGCTCCCTCCGGCCACTCCTTGACGGAGCCGGTAGAGGTCCTAGCTGACCCTTCTGGGGTACCGGTGCGGGTGCAGTGGCACAGCCGGTGGTATGTGGTGCTCGGAGAGCCTGCCCGTTGGTTTCAGCGCCGGGCCTGGTGGTTGGAGACTTCCCGGGCAGAACGCGGCCGCCAGGGGCTGGTGAGTCATAAGATCTGGCGCCTGGAGCTGCGCCTGGAAGCTGCCCCAGCGGCCCAGAGCCGCACCGTGGATGTGGTCCATGACGTGCACTCCGGAAGATGGCGCGTAGTGAGGGTGCATGAATAGTTTCGCCCACCTGCATGTGGCCAGCTGCTTCTCCAGCCACTACGGCACCAACACCCCTGCTGAGCTGGCAGCCCGTGCCGCTGCAGACGGTGCCGCGGCACTGGCGCTGACCGATCGGGACGGCCTCTACGGGGCCGCCAAGCATATCTCCGCCTGCCAGGAGCAGGGGTTGCCCCCTATCCTCGGCGTGGATCTGGCCGTGCAGGACCGCGGCAGGGTGGTGGTGCTCGCAGCCGGAAGCGCTGCGGGCTACAGCGCACTCTGCGAGGTTATTTCCCGCGCTCATGATGCTGATCCGGCGGCAGTGCCACTGCAGGTACTAGCTGACTCTGCTGCTTCAGACCCCAGTGGGCAGCCCGCCCTGTACGTGCTGGCAGGGCCGCAGAGCGATGTCGGGCAGGCCGCAGCTGCACGCGGCTACCGGCAGACCCGGGCCCTGCTGCGCCAATGGAAGCAGGCTTTGGGTGATGCTCTGCGGGTGGAGGTGGTCTCTCATCTGGCCCCGCCGGGAGAGCCGCTCTCCACCGCGCATGCGGTGCGTATGCTCAGCTGCGCCAACGTGGTGGGGGTGACCCCGGTGCTGACCAATGCAGTACGGTTGCTCTCCCCTGCCGAGGCTGCCACTGCTGATGTGCTGGATGCGGTCAGTGCACTCTCTGACCTGAACCATGTCACCGGGCTGCAGCCCAATGACCAGGGGTGGCTGAAGCCTCCGGACCAGATGCGGCAGCTCGCCGAGGAGATCTGCCGAGCCAGTACCTCAGCCAGCGTCTCGCCCAGCCGGCTGCTGCAGAGCACCGCGGAGCTCGCCGAGTCCTGCGCCCTGGACCCGGAGCAGCATATGACCTGGGGGGTCCCGAAGATCCCGGAGGCCTCGGTGATCGGCATTGATCGTGATGCCGATGAAGAGCTGCGGCACCGGTGCCAGGAAGGTCTGGGCGCCCGGCTGACCGAGCCTGCGGTACGGCAGCGGCTGGATCATGAGCTGAGCATCATCGCTGATCTGGGCTTCGCCGGATACTTCCTCACCGTCTCCGAGGTCGCACGGCTGATCCGCTCCCTCGGCGTGCGATGCGCGGCCCGCGGCTCGGGGGTCTCCTCCCTAGTGGTCCACGCTCTGGGCATCTCCCCCATCGATCCTTTGGCGCATGGGCTGGTCTTTGAACGGTTTCTCTCCCGCAGGCGCTCCACCCTGCCGGATATCGATATCGACGTAGAGTCTGCTCAGCGGCACATGATCTACCGGGAGGTGGTCAAGCGGTTCGGGGATCAGCGGGTGGTGCTGATGTCCATGCAGAATGCCTACCGGATCCGCGGGGCGGTCCGTGATGCCGGACTCGCCCTGGGGCTGCCCGAGGAGGAGATCGCTCAGTTGGCTGAGATCATGTGGCGCTTCCCCGCCAAGGAGTTCCGCCAGGCCCTGGCCGAGAAGCCTGAGCTGAAGCGTCTGGCGGAGCGGATAGAGACTGAGCGGGTCTCCGGGCGGGCGCAGCTGGACCTACTGGTAGACCTCACCGAACGCCTGGACCGTCTCCCCCGGCATATCTCCACCCACCCCTGCGGGGTGATCCTCGGGGATGAGAACTTGCTGAAGCTCACCCCGGTGCAGCCCTCTGGGGTGACTGGGCTGCCGATGAGCCAGTTCGACAAGGACGATATGGATCCGATGGGCTTCATCAAGCTGGATATTCTCGGGGTACGGATGCAGTCGGCCATCGCCTGGGCGCTGGATGAGATCGAGCGCACCACCGGTGAGCGGATCGATCTCGATGCCATTGACTACACCGATCCCGCCACCTACCGGCTCATTCAGTCCACCCATACTCTGGGCTGCTTCCAGATCGAGTCCCCGGGTCAGCGGGAGCTGGTGGGCAAGCTGGTCCCGGAGTCCATGGCTGATCTGATCATCGATATCTCCCTGTTCCGGCCCGGGCCCATGGTGGCCAATATGGTGGAGCCTTTCCTCAACCGGCGTCACGGCTATGAGCCGGTCCGCTACCCGCATCCCGATCTTGCCGGAATTCTGGGCGAGACTCACGGGATCGTGGTCTTCCACGAGCAGATCATCCGCATCTTCGACCGGATGACCGGCTGCGGTTTGGATGCCGGTGATGAGCTGCGGCGGAAGTTGGGCACTGAGCGTCTGCCCGAGGTGGAGGAGTTCTTCCGCACCCACGCAGCAGAGAAAGGGTACGACGCCGCCACCATCACCTCGGTCTGGGAGACTCTGGAGGGCTTCGGCTCTTTCGGTTTCTGCAAGGCCCATGGTGCGGCCTTCGCGGTGCCGACCTTCCAGTCGGCGTGGTTGAAGACTCACTACCCGGCAGCGTTCATGTGCGGGCTCTTTCAGCATGATCCCGGCATGTACCCGCTGCGCCTACTGGTGGCCGAGGCCAGGCGGCTGGGCATCCCGCTGCTTCCGATGGATGTCAACACCTCCACCGGTGACTATCGGCTGGAACGTACGGAGACTGTTCCGGGTGCTGGTCAGAGCCCCTGGGGTGTCCGGATGGCACTGAGCCGGCTGAAGGGCATCAGCGAAGCCGAGGTCAGGCGCATTACCCGTGAACAGCCCTTCGACTCTTTGGCTGATCTGCGTGACCGGGCCAATCTGCGGCGCTCCACGCTGCGGGATCTGGTCAGGGCCGGGGCGCTCGACAGCCTGCTGCCGGGGGGCCGGAGTCGCAGGAAGGATCTGATCGCCTGGGTGGAGTCCACCAACCTGGCCCGCAGCAGCAGGCCTCAGCCGAAGCATGCCTTGGGGCAGCTTCCGTTACCGCTGCCTGATATGGAAGTCACCCAGATGCCGGTGGAGCATGGGGAGCTGAGTCCCCGTGAGCTGGTCGGCTCAGAGCTGGAGCTCACCGGCATCGACACCTCCGGGCACGTCATGGAACTCCACCGGGAGGAACTCGAACGTCAGGGGGTCACCTATGCCAAGGATCTGCTGGAGCAGCGCAGCGGTGCTCTGGTCAGGGTGGCTGGGATCCGGGTGGCCACCCAAACCCCGCCGATGCGGTCTGGCCGGCGGGTGGTGTTCATCTCCCTGGACGACGGCACCGGGGTGGTGGATCTGAGTTTCTTCGACGAGGCCCAGGCCACTATCGGCGAGGCGCTCTTCACCACCAAACTGATGATTGCGGAAGGAACCATCCGCCGCACCGGACCCCGCGCTGTGACCGTGCAGGCCACCCGGGCCTGGGAGCTGCACCGAAGCTGATCAACGGACTCCGTTGCTGCGCAGCGCACGGCCCCCGCGGTGTTGTTCAGAAGCGGCAACCGTGGAATCCTCAGAGGCATGTGCGGCCGCTATGTTCTTGCCCGAGCCTCTGGTGAGCTCGCGCGCGAGCTTGACCTCTCCGAGGAGCCGGAGTGGGATCTGCGCCCGGACTGGAATATTGCGCCGACCAAGACCGTGCCCATCGTGGTGGAGACCCTGGTGGAGGGTGAGCTCGTGCGGAAGCTGGGGCCTGCCCGGTGGGGTCTGCTGCCGCCCTGGGTCAAGGATCTGACCTTCTCCAGCCGCACGTTCAACGCCCGGAGCGAGACGGTGGCGGAGAAGCCCAGTTTCCGCAGCGCAGTCCGTAGTCGCCGTGCGATTGTGCCCGCGGATGCCTACTACGAATGGCTCACCGAGACGGTCAACGGCAAGCAGGTGAAGCGCCCGCATGTGGTCCGTCCCAAGGACGGCAGTCTGTTGCTCTTCGCCGGACTGTGGGAGACCTGGCAGGGCCCCTCCGCCGGGGAGGACGCTCCTGTGATCGTCTCGACCACTATCCTGACCGGGCCTTCGCCAGATGATGCTGATGCGGCCGAGGTTCTCCGTGATCTGGGTGCCTTGCATGATCGCACGCCGTTGGCCATGACTGCCGAGCTCGCCAGCGAGTGGGTGAGGCCGGGCAAGCTTGAGGGAGATGAGCTGCACAGCCTACTGGATAGAGTCCGCACCGGAGTCACAGAAGTGGCGCAGAGCTGGGAGATCTACGAGACCAACCCCGCGGTGGGCAACACCCGCAACAACGGTCCTGAACTATTGGAGCCTGCTGACCAGATCAGCCCCGCCCTGTTTTAGCGGAGGGCGTCATGATCTGCAACGAGCGCATAGGCAATGTGGCTTCAAATGCCGAACGGCTCTTGATGTTCTCAGTCCAGGTCGGTAGACACGGTTACTGTGGACTGTGAGTAGTTATCAGGCTCATCGCAGATGAGGGTGTAGCAGGGGTCTGAATCCTCCGGTGTCCAGTAGGGCTC
>NZ_WRPM01000078.1 GCF_009758175.1 Nesterenkonia alkaliphila | reverse complement strand
CGCGCTCACAGACCCTCAACTGACGCTGATCAGGGCTTTGGCACCTAAATGGATACCCCTTTATAGGAAAAGTCACGCATTGGCTCCCCTGGTGAACTCCCACTCAACTCAACGCCTGCTCCACCTAGTGTGGAGTCCGGGTCCTCCGCGCTGAATTAGACTGAAATGGTCGATCTCAGGAGGGGAAGTGACTGATCCATTACCTGCCACCGGAGAGGACGTCCGGGGAATCTGGTCCTTGCGGCGTCAACGTGAGGATTGGCTGGCCTCCCGGGGCATTGATCAATGGATACCAGGAGAAGTTCCTCTTCCTGTAGTTCAAGAGCAAGTGGATCATGGGGAATGGCACGTTCTGCGGGATGCAGATCAGAACGTGATCGCCGGGCTCCGTGTCCTGTGGGACGATCCGGATTTTTGGGGGCCCGACGATGGAAGTTCCATCTACGTTCACGGTCTCATGGTCAATCTTGCTCAGGCAGGTGGCGGCTTGGGTGCTCGGCTTCTCGAGTGGGCAGCACAAACTGGTGTCCGGCATGGGAAAACGAGGCTTCGGTTGGACAGTGCGGCTACCAATCCCGGGCTGACCACATACTACGAGCGCCTCGGATTTCAACGCCAGGGCCAACGCCAGGTGAGGGGCCTCTTCGAGGTCATCCTCTGGGAGCGTCCGATTCCAACAGCTGGCTAGACACCCCGACCCAGGTCTGTCCGGGAGGCTTCTACGAGAGCCCTTCAGCTCAAGCAAGGGCATGTGGTATTCGACGGTCTCCCAGTTCCACTACCGGTGAAGGGGGCGCCTGTGCTGCCGGCGCTTCGGGCGCGGACCGGCACGTTCGGTTTTGCCGAGCTGTCTGCCAGTACGCCGTGAGGACCCGCGGCTCTTCTCATAGATACCGGCCCATTGTTCAGCCGTCAGCTCTTTGGGCAGGGCAGTCTTCCTGATGCCCAGCTCACCGAGCCATTGACCGATCTGCTTCTGATCACTGCCGGTCGCACTCCGGAGGATCTGCCCTACGCCCCGACCTGGGCCGGTGAAGACCCGGTGGACGAACCCACCATATTGCTTCCGCTCTTTCCAGGGCAGCAGCGGCGCCGCACGGCGGGTGATGGTGATGATGCCAGCATCAACGCTTGGTGCTGGGGTATAGGCGGTGGCAGGCACTCGGCCGGCCAACTCAAATGCGTAGAACGGCGCCCATTGGGCAGTCATCATCGTCGCACCGCCCACACCCGCCCGCCGGCGTGCGACCTCCCATTGGGTGAGGAGCACCGCCTGTGTCCAATGCGGGTGATGCAGCAGCTTGCGCAGAATTGCTGTGGTGAGGTGGAACGGCAGGTTCCCCACAATGACGAACGGCTTCTGCGGCAGCCTGTAGTCCAGGAAGTCGCCGGTCACCACCTGAGTGAGCTGCGCAGTCCTAGACGCTAAGTGCTTGGCAAGCCCGGGGTGGATCTCCACCGCAGTGAGCGGTCGGCCGAGTTTTTCAAGCGGCAGGGTCAGCGCGCCTGTGCCGGGACCGACCTCCAGGAGAGGCCCCGGAACCACGGCGGCGAGATCAACGATTTTACGGATAGTGCGGCGGTCGGTGAGGAAGTTCTGGCCGTGTTCGTGACGGCCCTCGGCATAGGTATGCATGATGTTTCTCCAGGAAGGAAAGTTCTTCCTAGGCAGACACAGGGATCTTCAGATGAGACCGGAAAAGGGTATGGCTCTGTGCCGCCCAGCTGTTCAGAAAGCTGGCGCGGCGGCGCGCTGTCAGAAGCGGAGAATCTGGAAAGCTCGTCGCCGCAGCGTTACGCCCAGGGGCGTGCTACAACGGCGATTGATATCGAACCCATACAGCACAGTCTAGAACGACTGGCTGACACCCACCACTTTTCCTCAACACCCGTAGTGAGGCACCGGAACCCGCTGAGGCGGGATTAAGCGGCCAGATCCTCCCACTCGAAGGAGGTGGTAGTCCCAGACTGCCAGTCCTGGCGCAGGATTGCGTAAGCCACAGAGGCAACAGGTTCCCCACCTTCCACCGGCCAGCCGCGCCGGTAATGGGCTTCCTTGATGAAGCCGCTGCGCAGGAACACCTTGCGCATCGCAATATTGTCCTCACGGGTCTGACCTTCGAAACGCTCCACCTCTGGGTAGGTCTCGAACACCAGGGAGGTGAGGGCACGCAGAACTGGAACGCCCCACCCCTTTCCTCGGTGCTCATCGGCCAGCCGCAGGTCGAACAGCGGCGCACCATCGGTGAGATCCTCCAGAACGACGACGCCCAGGCGCACCTGGTCTGCCCAAACCCACCAGCCGCGGTGATCGGTCTCCTCCGCCTGCTCAGTCTCGTAGTGCTCCGGCCCGTAGCCGTATGCGCCCTCAGCGATACCGGCCTGCACCTGCTCGGCTTCCGGACGGGACCGCACATGAAAGGGGTAGTGCTGGCCGGTGATGAACTCGGTGAGTGCCGCGGCGTCGTCGGCTGACTGAGGGCGGAGGTGGACAAAGCTGATCTTGGTGGCGGGAAGGTTCATGCCTCAACTCTATCGAGCCAAGCGCACAGCTTATTCGCGTACCGCCTCGTGCATACTTTCTCGCATAGAGCGCTCGATCAGTTCTCGGAGAACTACTATGTTCACACCAGATAGGCGGGAAAGATAGAGGCACGCTTTGCTGGCCCTGTAGTTACCAAGCTTCTCCAAGAGTTCCGGCCATAGGTCGGCGTAGTTGCTGACCAGATAAATCGTGTGGTGAGTCTTTGTGACAGCAAACGCGAGCAGCGGCGCCTTTCCGCCGTGTCCGCTCGGATAGCGGTACTCGTACTCGCCGAATCCGATGATTCGCCCAGCCCAGACTACGGGCTTGTCCCCACTGATTTCGCTAAACATCCGCAGGAGTTCGTCAGCTTCGGCTCGTCTGGGGCCACTCGCCTTGCCGAGCACCGAATCTACGGGCATATCAGATGGTGACATGGCCGGCTGCTTGGCGGACATGGAGGCTCCTTGCGGTCGAGTGCGGCTTAGCTTACCAACTCAGCAGCTGCGCACCGCCGGCGCCCCTCGCTAGTGGATGCCCACCCGCTGAACGAACTCCTCCGTGATCTAGGACCCCCGCAGAGGACGTATGCGAAGGTTTGGCAGACTTACTGGTGTGGAAGATCTGCACATTACCGCTGGGCCCGGAGCGCCCCAGGGTCTCACAGTGCCCGCCGGCGAACTTCTCGAGCGGTTCTCTCACGCCTCGGGTCCAGGCGGCCAGGGCGTCAACACCACAGACTCTCGTGTTCAGCTGAGCCTGGATATCGGTGCCACAAGCGCACTGACCGAAGTCCAGCGCGCACGCGCTCTTGAGCACTTGAGGGCCCGGCTATCGGGCACAGTATTGACCATCAGCACCGCGGAGCACCGCTCGCAGCTGCGCAACCGGATAGAAGCACGCAGGCGGCTGTCCGAACTTTTGCGTGAGTCCGTCGCACCTGCCGTGAGAAGGCGTCCCACCAAACGAACTCGTGGCTCTCACCGGCGCCGGCTGGAGCAGAAGAGTGCTCGCTCAAAGATTAAGCAGAGCCGAAGGCGTCCGCCGCTCAGCTGAGCCCCCGGTGCGCCCGTCGACAGAGGGCAGCAGACGGGCATTAATCTGGAGCGTTTAACGGCATACAGTCTCGGCTCCAGCCCCGGGGTTAGGCTTTGAGCACGTACCGCAGGGTCTCTACCACCTGGTCGGTGGTGGTACACCACGCCTGAGCCTCAGCGTCGACCTCCTTGAGCGGATGGACGATATCTGCCTCGTGAAGGGTGATGTACGGCTTGCCCAGGGCGGCGCAGTAGCCTGCGTCGAAGGCGGCGTTCCACTGCTTGTACTTGTCCCCGAATCGCACCACGACCAGATCGCTCTGTTCGATCAGGGTACGCGTGCGGATGGCATTGACCTTGGCGGACTGGTGATCACGCCAGAACTGGCTTTCGGTCTCAACCAGATGGTCGCCGGCGGCGTCGCTGGCAGGGTGGTCGGTCACCGGAGCGGTGAACTCCACGTCCAGTCCTGCGGCTTCCGCGCCACGCTGGATCTCTTCCCTCCAGTCGGTGTGGATCTCACCGGAAAGATAGACAGAAAAACTCATGGTTCCAGGCTCCTATATTGGGTGTAGTCGTGGCCAGTTCTGTTCAGCTTGCCCGCGCAGGCTCAAAACGTCTAGTCAAGCGTACTTTAGCCTCGATCCACCGATGAGGTAGGGGCTGTGAGGGTCAAGTCCCGTGTAGTGGTGTAACTGGCTCTCCGAGTTGCTGGGTGATTATGCGGCTTCG
>NZ_WRPM01000077.1 GCF_009758175.1 Nesterenkonia alkaliphila | reverse complement strand
CATCCAACAAGGGCGCGAGCCCCTTGACCCACGACACCTCCACGCTTAACCGCGAATGGCCGGGAAACCCCGCCAGCGCCACGACGTGGCTCGCACAGACTGATGCCCCGAGCTCCAGCTGGAACTCGGGGCATCAGTGCTTCTTGCAGTTCTGAGGCTTCCTAACCTGCGCGACGGGCGCGGGCGGCACGGCGCTTGAGTGCGCGGCGCTCGTCCTCGCTCATACCGCCCCACACACCGGAGTCCTGCCCGGTGTCCAGCGCCCACTGCAGGCAGGTGTCCATCACGGGGCAGCGCCGGCAGACGCTCTTGGCCTCTTCAATCTGAAGCAGAGCGGGGCCGGTATTGCCGACGGGGAAGAAGAGCTCAGGATCCTTGTCTAAACAAGCTGCTCGGCTGCGCCAATCCATGGCGATCACTACTCCTTGACCTGATCTCAGGGGCAATCAGGCAATACGTCTGGGATGTTCAGTAATCAAGGCTGACATGTTACGGCCAGGCAAACAAGACCTCTCAATGAATTAATTTTGACAAAAAGCTGTGCGATTGATCACATTTCTCCGAAATGCGTGTGCTGGGCTACAGCTATGCTCCCTGAATCCAGGATGTACTCAGTGGCCCCGAGGTAATAGTCCAGCTGCTCCGGCCCGCGGGCGCCCGGCGCCAGGGCGATCATCGAGGCCGCGGTCCGTGCCACCAGATCAGCCGGCTCGTAGGCCATACCACCCACTGCGTACCAGAGATCCTGGACCAGCTGGGGCACTGTCTGATAGCCCGCGGCGTCGTAGCTGGGCAGCGCCAGCAGATGGGCGAACATCATGGAGAGATCGTCGACCCGGTGGCCGGGGCCCACAGTGTCCCCGTCGATGAGTGCCGCCGGATGCGCGGCATCCTCAGTGAGGAACAGATTGGCCGGGTGGAAGTCCCCGTGAGTGGGCACCAAGGGCCGGCTGTGCCGGTGCAGCTGAGCCTGAATCCGCTGCACCAGCACCTGGACCCGCTGCGGATGGGCGCCACCAGCGATCAGCGCCGGCTCAAAGCTCGCGAACCGCTGTGGGGGTGCGGTCCGGGCGGGCAGCTGCAGCGCTTGGGGCAGCAGAGAGTCCAGGGCGCGCAGAATCACCTGGGGATCGATCCTGACACCGGGCATCGGTGAACTGGGCAGATAGAGCAGATCAGTCAGTGCGAGACCCGGGGCTTGATCCACCGCCAGAATCCCGTCACCCAAGTCAGCAGTGGAGGGTATGAGTGAGCAGGCCAGATGACGGGCAAGCAGCTCCGGAAGCTTATGCGGACGCACCACTTTCAGAAACAGTGTGCGGTACCCCAGGTCCGAGGCCGCCACTACTCGGTAGACCGCCCGCCGCAGTGGGCGCAGCACCACCAGCTCGACCTGTTCAATCCGCAGCTGCCGCTGCAGCAGCGGGGTCAACCGCTCAGCCAGCTGGGCATGGTCCTCCACCACCCGCAGGCCCGGAAGCTCCGGATCAGTGGGATGGGCCCATATATGCAGACTGCCTGCCTCAGACTCACAGCGCACTGCACCGAGCTGGTCACGCTGCCCCTCGGTAAGCTGCCGGGTGCTGGCCACCAGGGTTAGCTGGTGGCCGGAGGCCTGGACCTGAAATCGGGCGGAGGATTCAGCGTGCGGCCGGGAGTAGACCCGGTCCAATGCCCAATGCTCCAACTCAAGTCCCGAGGAGCGCAGGGCAGTCTGCAGCAGCACCTCGATCTGCGGACTGCGCAGCAGCCGCTCAACCTCCCAGTTCATAGTCCCTATTGTGACAATGAATCAGCAGATTCCTGGGATGAGAAAAGTCTCATGGCTTTTCGCCCCTATGAGCCCTGAACTAATGAGAAACTGAGCTGCGTGACCACTAGAGATGCTTCGGCAAAGCCGAGGCGGAGCGGGCCCCGACGCGCCTTCTCCGCCCTCTCGGCCCGCTCACGCATCCTCGCCGCAGTGGTGGGTCTGACTGCGCTGGCATTGACGGTGTCCGGATACACGGTCTACTACCTGCAGCAGCTGCAGGTGGAGGACCGGATCAACGCTGAGCTGGAGGCCGATGCCCAGGAATTCGTGGAACTCAGCATTGCGGGCATCGATCCGGAGACCGGTGAGAGCTTCGCAACCCCCGCGGATCTGGTGCGCACCGCCATGGCCCGGATTATCCCAACCCGCAATGAGGGTGCTATCGGCATGGTGGACGGCGAGATCGCCTGGACCTCCCCGGTCACCGATATCGACCTGGAGGAGGACCCTGAGCTGCTGCGGGCGCTGAGGGACTATGCCGTGGCCGAGCGCGCGCAGTTCACCACCATCACCACAGCGCAGACCACCTACCGTGCAGTGGTGGTGCCGGTGCATGCCGGCTCCCAGGTTGAGGATGCCCGGGGGACCACCCACGAGGTCGCTGCCTTTGTGATGGCCTATGACCTGACCGCGGAGAAGGCGGTGTTCTCGGGCATCTTCCTGACCTATGCAGGCGTGGCAGTGTTCTCCCTACTCGTGGTGGCCCTGGTGGGCTATCTGGTGGCCGGAAGGCTGTTACACCCGATCCGGCTGCTGGCTGAGGCCTCCCGTCGGATCACCCGGGAGGATCTCACCGAACGGATCGAGGTCACCGGACATGATGATGTGGCAGCGATGACACGCTCAGTCAACGAAATGCTGGACCGCCTGGAGGGCGCCTTCACCGCACAGGAGCAGCTGATCCATGATGTCTCCCACGAGCTGCGCACCCCGCTGACCATTCTGCGCGGCCATCTGGAAGTGCTGGATGCCGGAGACCGGGAAGATGTGGTGGCCACTCGGGAACTCACCCTGGACGAGCTGAAGCGGATGAACCGGGTGGTGGACGATCTGACCACTCTGGCCCAGGCCGACCGGCCCGACTTCGTTCAGCCGACAGTGGTGGAGCTGGGCACTCTCACTGATGAGGTCTACGACAAGATCATCGCCCTGGGTGAGCGGCGCTGGCTGATCGCCGAACGCGCCGAGGGTCCCGCCGTACTGGACCGGGAGCGGATCACCCAAGCCCTGCTGCAGCTGGCCGCCAATGCGGTCAAGTTCTCCCCGCCAGGCTCTGTGATCTCCCTGGGCACCCGGGTGGCTGGGGACGACGTCGTTCTCTCCCTGCGCGACCAGGGGGCGGGGATACCGGAGCAGGATCAGGAACGCATCTTCGACCGGTTCCAGCGCAGCGACACCTCCAAGCCCGGCTCCGGGCTGGGCCTGCCGATTGTCAAAGCCATTGCCGCTGCCCACTCGGGTTCCGTGAAGGTGGAGTCCCAGGTGGGTGCAGGAACCACGATTAGCCTCATTCTGCCCGGCGCCAGCCTTGAGCAGGACCCCAGCCCGGTTCCGACCCTGAGCGCCGATGCCCACACCCTCGAGATTCCCGCAGAGGAGAGACGCCCGTGACGAATATTCTGATCATCGAGGATGAGGACCGCATCGCCTCATTCGTGGAGAAGGGCCTGCGCTCGGCAGGCTATGCCACAGTCCGCGCCGCCACCGCCGGGGAGGGCTTCGAGTTCGCGCTGAACACCTCCGTGGACCTCGCCGTGCTGGACCTGGGCCTGCCCGATGAGGACGGGCTGCGGCTGCTCTCCCGGCTGCGGGCCAAGAAGTTCGCAGCCCCGGTGATCATCCTCACCGCCCGCGACACTCCCGCCGATACCGTCAAGGGGCTGGAGTCCGGGGCGGACGACTATATGGCCAAGCCGTTCAGCATCGATGAGCTGCTGGCCCGGATCCGGCTGCGCCTGCGCGGCGGCTCCGCCGATGAGCCCACCACCCTCAGCGCCGGGGCGCTGACCCTGGACCTGCACTCACGCAAGGTGCGGGTCGGTGATGCCGAGCATGAGCTCTCCTCCCGGGAGTTCACCCTGGCAGAGACCTTCATGCGCCATCCCGGGCAGGTGCTCTCCCGTGAGCAGCTGCTGGAGATGGTCTGGGGCTACAGCTTTGACCCCGGTTCCAATCTGGTGGACGTCTACGTGCGCTACCTGCGGGCCAAGATCGGCTCGGAGTCCATAAAGACCGTCCGCGGCGTCGGCTACCGCTTGGACGTCTGAGTTGGTCCCTGAAGCTGGTCCCGCCGGCGGGGAAACCCCGCTCGGCTCTCGGCCGGCAAAGCCTTGCCGGCCTTCACACCTGAAGCTGGTCCCGCCGGTCCCCTCTACGGGGGCTGCGCGTGCATCACCCGAGGATGGGAGCTCGCAGCACCACCTTGGTGCCGGGACGCCCCGGGCTCTGACCCTCGCCAGGGAGCCACTGGATGGAGCCGGAGAGCTCCCCGCGGACCAGTGTCTTCACGATCTGCAGGCCCAGCCCGGGTTCCCAGTCCTGCTCCGGGATGCCCACCCCGTCATCCTGCAGCTCTATTTCAAGCCGCTGGCGGCCTGCGGCATCTGTGTGCCGGTGCACTGCCAGTATCACATTCAGACTCTCCTGTGCCGGCATCCCGGTCAGCCCATGCTCCACCGCATTGGCCACGATCTCGGTGATCACCAGCACCAGCGGGGTGACCATATCCGGGGGCAGCTGGCCGAAACTGCCCTGCAGCTCGGTATGGGCGCTGCGCTCGGACTGGGCCATCTCAGCGGCCAGCCGCAGCTGCCGGCGCATCAGTTCATCGACGTCCACACTCTCCTCCAAGCCCTGGGAGAGCGAGTCATGGACCATTGCGATGGTCTCCACCCGGCGCATGGCCCGGCGCAGTCCGGAGCGCCCCTCCTCCGAGTCCATCCGGCGAGACTGCATGCGCAGCAGCGCGGAGACCGTCTGCAGGTTGTTCTTCACCCGGTGGTGGATCTCCTTGATAGTGGCGTCCTTGCTCATCAGCTGCTTCTCCCGGCGGCGCAGCTCGGTGACATCCCGGCAGAGCACCAGTGCGGCGAAGCGCTCACCCCCACGGCGCAGCGGGATCGAGCGCAGAGTCACCGCCGCCCCATGGGCCTCCAGCTCAGCGCGCATGGCTCTGCGGCCGGTGAGCATCAGCGGCTGGGACTCATCCACTGCCACGCCGGTGGCTCGCTGCAGCTCAGCTCCGATCCCGGCCAGGGACCGGCCCTCCAGGGTCTCCTGGACCCCCAGGCGCAGCAGGGCCGAGACAGCATTGGGGCTTGCAAAGCTGATCTTGCCCTCAGTATCAAGCCGCAGCAGCCCGTCCCCCACCCTGGGCGCGCCCGAATACCCCGTGAACTCCTGGCTGGTGTCCGGCCAGACCCCCTCCCCCGCCATGGCCAGCAGATCAGCCGCGCAGCGCCGGTAGGTCAGTTCCATCCGGGAGGGAGTGCGCAGGGCCGCGACGGAGAAGTGCAGGGTGATGACAGCCACCGTCCTTCCCTCCCGAACCAGCGGAATGGCGGTGACCCGCATCCGCGCCGGGGAGGGCTGACCCTGGTCTGAGGAGTTGGTCTCCACCTGGTTGATCCAGGCCCGCTCGACCATACGGCGCAGGTCTGCCCGGATCCGGTCACCGACCACATCGCGGTGAATGAGCGTCTGAGTGGTGGAGGGCCTGGCCTGGGCCAGGGCGATGAAAGACCCCCGGTGGGGGTCCACCAGCCCCCGGTCAGTGTCAGGGAACCAGAGCACCAGATCGGAAAAGGCAAGGTCTGAGAGCAGCTGCCAATCACTGACCAGGGCATGCAGCCATTCAGCATCCTGAGAGCTGAGGTGCTCTGAGTCCCGCAGCCTCTCGCTCAGCACCGCCACAGCCCCCAGAGCTAGGCGCCGATCAGGCCGCGCAGGTGGCGCAGCAGCACGGTAATAGAGGCCATCGAGTGCTCACGGTTCCGGATCTCCTCGGCCAGCCGTGCTGAGCGTTCCAGAGCAGAACTGTTGGCCTGCTTCCACTCCTCCAACCGCCCTGCGGTAGTCTCCGCTGAGGTGCTGGTCAGCACCGATTCGGTGATCTCACGCAGCGCGAAGTACAGCTCATCGCGCTGCGCGCCACGGGCCAGCGCCTGCCATTTGTCCTTCCGGGGCAGCCTGGTGATGTGGTTGAGGAGCTCATCAGCGTTGAACTCTGCGTAGACCGCAAAGTAGACCTCCGCCACGGTCTGGGAGTCCAGGCCGTGGCTGCGCGCCAGTGCCGCAATGTCCAACAGCGAGAAGGACTCGAACAGCTCCGCATACCAGCCGGCGAGCTCCTCATCCATGCCGAGCTCACGGACCTCCTGGTGGCGGGCGGCCGCCCGATCAGCATCCTGCCCGGCCAGCAGCGGACGCAGATTGCGGTAGAGCGGGGCGATATGTTCCTGGTAAGCAGCGATATCTGCCTCCAGGGAGTCGCCCTCCACGCCATTATTGACCAACCAGCGCACCGCACGGTCCAGCAGACGGCGCATATTCACATATGTCTCCGCCCAGTCGCTGGTGGGGAAGTCCACCGGCAGTGACCGCAGCGCGGAATCGAACTCCTGCAGCTGGAAGAGCTCGCGGGCAATGATGAAGGCACGGGTCACCTGGGCCGGGGAGGCGAAAGTCTCCTCAACGGTGCGGAAGACGAAGGTGGCTCCGGCCATATTGATCACGTCATTGGCCAGCTCGTTGGCGATTATGCGTTCAGCCAGGGGATGCCGGGGCAGCTGCTCGGCGAACCGGCTGCTCAGCTGCTCCGGGAAGTAGTCCTCCAGGGTGCTGCCCAGCCAAGGGTCGCCGGGCAGGTCGGAGTCCGCGATGGCCCCTTTGAGGTGGATCTTGGCATAGGCCGCCAGCACCGAGAGCTCCGGGACGGTCAGCGGGGGCACCTGGTTCTCCAGCCGCTCCAGCATGTCCTGGTCGGTGGGCAGCACCTCCAGTTCACGGTCCAGCCCGGCGTTGTTCTCCAGCCAGGTGATCAGCCGACCGAAGCTGGGCGACCATTCAGTGAGCCGGTGCCGTTCTGCCAGCAGCAGCACATTCTGGTCCTCATTGGTGCGCAGCACCAGCTGGGCGACCTCCTCGGTCATCTCCTCCAGCAGCTGACTGCGGTCCTGGGCCTCCAGATGCCCGGAACTGACCAGGGAGTCCAGCAGGATCTTGATGTTGACCTCGTGGTCGGAGCAATCCACACCGGCAGAGTTGTCGATGGCGTCGGTGTTCAGCAGCACGCCGTGCTGGGCCGCCTCGATGCGGCCGGCCTGGGTAAGGCCCAGGTTGCCTCCCTCAGCCACCACTTTGACCTGAAGCTCAGCTCCGTTGATCCGGATGCCGGTATTGGCCCGGTCGCCGACCTCCTCATGGGATTCGTGGCTGGCCTTGACGTAGGTGCCGATCCCGCCGTTGTAGAGCAGGTCGGCGGGGGCCTTCAGCAGTGCGGTGATCAGCTCCGGCGGGGTCATCTCTTCGGCGTCGATGCCGAATCGCTCACGCATCTGCGGACTGATCTCTATGCTGCGGGACTCCCGGGAGAACACCCCGCCCCCCTCCGAGATCAGGTCCGTGTCATAGGCATCCCAGCCGGACTTCTCGGCGGTGAAGAGACGCTGCCGCTCCTGGTAGGAGACCGCCGCGTCCGGGTTGGGGTCGATGAAGATATGCAGGTGGTTGAACGCGGCCACCAGCTGGATGTGCTCGGAGAGCAGCATGCCGTTGCCAAAGACATCGCCGCCCATGTCCCCGATTCCCACCACGGTGAAGTCCTGGGACTGGGTGTCATGGCCCAGCGTCTTGAAATGCGACTTCACCGACTCCCAGGCACCGCGGGCAGTGATTCCCATGGCCTTGTGGTCATAGCCCACCGAGCCGCCCGAAGCGAAGGCGTCGCCGAGCCAGTGCCCGTACTCTGCGCTGATCTCATTGGCTGTGTCAGAGAAGGTGGCAGTGCCCTTATCCGCTGCCACCACCAGGTAGGCGTCGTCGCCGTCGTGACGGACCACGCATTCCGGGGCCACGATGCTGATGGTCCCGTCCTCCTGAGTCTGCTGGTTGTCTGTGACGTCGAGCAGGCCACGGATGAAGGTCTGGTAAGCCGCACGGCCCGCTTCGAACCAGGCGCCGCGGTCAGCTCGGGGGTCGGGCAGCCGTTTGGGGAAGAAGGCGCCCTTGGCCCCGGAGGGGACGATGACCGCGTTCTTGGCCATCTGCGCTTTGACCAGGCCCAGCACCTCGGTGCGGAAGTCCTCAGAGCGGTCGGACCAGCGCAGCCCGCCGCGGGCAATCCGCTCGTAACGCAGGTGGGAGCCCTCCACCACCGGGGAGTAGACCCAGATCTCATGGGCCGGCCGGGGGGCAGGGGCTGCATCGATGTCCTGCGGGCGCAGCTTCAGTGAGAGCCACTCGTGGCCCTGGTAGAGGTTGGTGCGGTCGGTGGCGTCGATGAGGTTCAGGAACGTGGAGAGCACCCGATCGGCGTCCAGGGTCTTGACCGTCTCCAGGGCCTCCACCACCCGGGCCCGGCAGGCCTGGACAGCCTCATTGCGCCCGGAGTCCAAAGCGGGATCGAATTTGGCGGTGAAGTAGGCGACCAGTGCCCGGGTCACATCCGGGTTGGCCAGCAGCGCCTCGGAGAGGAAGTCGTAGGAGTGCGGCATGCCCAACTGGCGCATGTACTTGGCATAGGCGCGCAGCACGGTGATCCGGCGGACGTCCATCTGCAGATGCAGCACCAGCCTGGAGAACTCATCGGACTCCACCCGCTGGGTGAGCACCTGGTGGTAGGCCTCTTTGAAGACCTCCGTGGTGGCGTAGGGGTCCACCTCCGCCGGATAACAGATGCCCAGGTCATAGAGGTAGAAGACCGCTCCGTCTGGGGTGCTGATGGTGTAGGCGCGCTCATCCAGCAGGGCCAGGCCGAAGTCATCGATGATCGGCAGGGTATCGGTGAGCGTCTTGGAGTCGGTCAGGTAGAGCTTCAGCCGCATATGCGCCGGATCGTCTGCTCCCGGGGGGTAGAACGAAAGCCGCGGACCGGCCTCAGTCTCAGCCTCCAAGGTTTCGAACTCGGCGGCGTCGTGGAGGGCATCGGCCACCTCGTAGACCACCCGGTACTCCGGCGGGAAGGCCTCGGCCCAGCGGGCGGAGATCCGTTCCGCATGGGCTGTGGAATAGCGTTCGGCGGCCTCCTGTGTGATTCCCTCGCCCCAGGAGCGCACCGCGCGGCCAAGTCTGGCCTCCAGCTCGGCGACCGAGATCTGCATCGGCTCAGCATCTGGCTTCAGCCGGATCCGGAAGAAGACCCGGGCCAGCACGGAATCCGAGAGCCGCACATTGAAGTCGATGGACTCGGCATCGATATGCGCCAGCAGCTGCTCCTCAGCCCGCCGCCGGGTGTCGGTGTTGTACCGGTCCCGGGGCATGTAGAGCAGTGCGGTCATGAACCGGCCGTAGTGGTCCCGGCGCAGAAAGAGCTTGATCCGGCGCCGCTCCTGCAGCTGCAGGATCTGCCAGGCCACATCCTCGATCTCGGCAATGTCCATCTGCATGAGCTCATTGCGCGGATAGGTCTCCAGGATCTGCATCAGATCGGTCCCGGAGTGAGAGTCGGGGCTGAATCCGGAGCGGGCCAGCAGCTGCTTGGCCCGAGAACGCAGCAGCGGGATGGTCACAATCGACTGGGTGTAGGCCCGCTGGCTGAACAGACCCAGGAAGCGCCGCTCGCCGGTGAGGTTGAGCACGGTGCCGTCGTACTCATAGGTCTTCACCGCCACATAGTCCACATAGGTGCGCCGGCGTACGGTGGAGCGAGCATCGGCCTTGGTGATGACCAGCGGCTTGTCCGCGGCCTGGCCGGCAGCCTCTGCGGTGAGCTCACTGGTGTAGCCGGTGCGGGGCTTTCCGTCCACATCGGAGAGCACGCCGAGCCCGGTGCCGGGGATCGGCTCCAGCCCCTCACCCACGGCCCGGTACTGCCGGTAGCCCAGGAACAGGAAGTTCCCGGTGCCCATCCACTCCAGCAGCTCAGCCGACTCATCCCGGTCCTCCACGCCGGAGAGCTGGCGGAACTCGGTGGCGGCACGGGAGACCTCCTGGATCATCCGGGCCTGGTCCCGGTGGCTGCTGCGGACGTCCTCGAGCACCCGGTTCAGCCCGGTGACCAGGCTCTGTGCTGCCTCATGGTCGATGACCCGGTCCAACTCCACCGCGATCCAGGACTCCACCTGGGTCCGGTCCTGCTCCTCGATGAAGGCGGCCACTGTGGGCAGCGCCTGGGTATCTCCTGAGGACAGCGAGCGCCCGGAGGTGGGCACCGACTGCACGGCCTTGAGCCGGGCCCCGGAGCTGCTGCGTTTGGCCAGCAGGATCGGGTGGACCACCAAGGTGATGGCGTGCCCGCAACGGGTGACCTCGCTGGTGACCGAGTCCACCAGATAGGGCATGTCATCGGTAACTACCTGCACAATACTGCGGTGCTCCACCTCCACCACCCGCACGGCCGGCTCGGTGCTGGTGCGTGAATCGGCCGTCTCCACATGGGCGCTGACCCGCTGTTGGCGAGCTGCGGCACTGAGCTTGGCGAGATCCTCCTCAGCGATATGCGCGAAGTAGGCCTCGGTCAGCGCCTGGTACTGCTCGTCCTCACGTCTCCAGAGTGTGCTGGGCTGCTCTGCCATCGCTAAGCCTGTTTTCTCCCTTGAATGTAGCCTTAGAAGCACTTGTCACCATATCCTCCCAGAGCCGGGCCTGGAAGCCCATGGGGGCAAACAGCAGATTAACGCCGCTCGGCCGGGGTTCCGCGCCCGCCGGAACGGGTGCCGCCGCGGGTCCTGGAGAATGGACGACGACGCCTGCCCACCTGGATTCCGGCCAGGGCGGCAATCTGCCTGCGCAGCGGTGATTCGGCAGCTGCCTCGGCCAGCACCTGGCCGGCGCGCAGTGCCGCATCGCAGGCCTCCGGGTCCCAGGGCAGGAACTGCAGCGGGGCGGTGCTTGGCCCCAGCTGCCGCCAGGTCTCGGTGAGCTGGCGCCTGGGAGAGCGGCCCACCGCCTGCTTGCGCAGCTTATTGATGACCACCTCCGGGACAGCGGCTTCGGGGAGCAGCTCTGCATAGCCCTGCACGGCTTTGACCAGCCGAGCAAACCCCACCGAATCGGGGGCGCCCACGGCGATCACCCGATCTGCGGCGCTGAGCACCGTACGAGCGGCACTATTGCGCTGAACCGCCGGGGCGTCAAACCCTAAGTCCTGGTCCGGGGCGATCTCAGCTGCAGCATCCACCACCACCTCGTCATACCGGCAGATCGCCAAGCTGAGCACCCGATCCAGGGCCCCTGGGCGCAGCTCTGCCCACCGGTCCGCCCGGGGCAGCCCCGTGAGCACCTCGAGCCGCACCGGGCCGATCTCCACGGAGACGGCTGAGCGCAGCAGCACATCGGAGTCGAGGCTTCCGTACTCTGCGGCACGCACCGCCTGGGCGATTCCGGCAGATTCCTCCAGCAGCCCCAGATGAATGGCGGCTGAGGCGGCATAGGTATCCGCATCGATCAGCAGGACCGAGCGCCCGCTGAGGGCCAACTCCGCTGCCAGGTTGACTGCCACCGTGGTGCGCCCCGGCGCCCCGGAGGAACCCCAGACAACAGTGCTGGACCCGGCGGCTGAAGCGCCATCCGGACCGGCCGAATCGCTCAGTGCCGCGAACTCAGCCGCAGCCTCAGGGGCCCCGGTGCCCTCAGGCGCCGAGCCCGGCGCCGCCGGACTGCTCAGGGCCTGGGCAATCTGGGCTGCCGGGGCGTCGTCGTCGAATGTGCTCAGCCCCAGGGCAGTCAGCCGACTCCGTTCTGCCGGAGAGTCCGAGACCGCCACTACTGCGGGCAGCACTTCGTGCAGCTGGGTGATGGTGGAGCTGGTCAGCTGCTCGGTGCTGCCGATGATCAGTGCAGCATCTGCCCGTCCGGTGCGAGCGGCTGCGATGAGTTCTGCCAGGTCCGCGCATCGGCGCTGGATGGTGACCGGGCTGTGCAGTGCCTCCAATGCGGCGATATGGTCAGTGCTCAGCCTACCGGTGGTGATCACGGCACATTGCTGCATCACTGATCCCACAGTCCCGCCGGGAGCACGGTGATGGTGTCCCCGCTGCCCAGAGCGGTGAGCAGTCCGGTCAGCTCTGCCGGGTCCACCAGCAGCTCTATGGTGAGCGTGCCCGAGGCCCCAAACCCGGAGCTGGACTCACGGATCTCGGCCACCTCCGAGCCGGCGGCCAGCAGGGTGACCTCGGCCTGGCTCTCCGGGCCGGAGAAGCCGCCTGCAGCCCAGACATCCACCTGCCGCCCCGGCTCAACTGCCCGGGCTAGCTCATGGTGGACCTCCACGGTGACCGGCTGCCGCTGGTCCGGGTCGCTCTGGGCCAGGGCGGCGGCAGGGATCAGCTCTCCCTCGCCGACGGCCCGGATCAGCTGTGCGTTCTCCGGCAGCTCGGCCTCCGCGGAGAGGTAGGCAGCGGCCGAATCCTCCAGCTGAACATGGACGATGCGCAGGTCCTCCTGGGCCAGTGCCGTGCCGGTGCTCAGCACCCGGTCCGCAGCATAGACCGGGACGGTGCGGTCCTGTGCGTTGACCAGCAGCACAGTGCCCACCACGGAGGCCAGTACCAGCAGCGCCCCGGCAATCAGCCGGGGATCCCGCCAGGAGGGGCGGCGCAGCCGGGCGGCCACCGGTGCCTGAATGGTCGTGGCGCCAGGCACGGCCCCGCTGGACGAGCTCTGCTCTGCTGGATGCGGCACGGGCACTGTCGACTCCTGAGATCCAGATCACATGGGTGTTCAGATGCTAGCTGATGGGCAGAGCCGAAACCAGACCCGCGGGGGCTCAACTGTTTGATACTGCGGGAGACCATGCCACAATAGAAACAAATATCAACAAACGTCACCGAAGGTGCCACCTAAGGAGCAGTCATGCGCCAGTTCCTCACTCTTCCTGATGTCGCAGAGGCCCTGAACATCTCCATGTCTCAGACCCGCGCCCTGATCAACCGGGGCGATTTGGAAGGCATCCAGATCGGCGGAAGGGGCCAGTGGCGGGTGGAGCAGGCCAAGCTCGATGAGTACATCGACCGGCTCTACGCTGAGCAGCGCCAGTCCCGGGAACAGAAGGCTCAGCAGAACGCCTGAACGGCATCACTGCCCCTTTAGAGCGCTGAACTGCGCACTGCCAGCACTGCTGCCAGCGGAACTGTGCACAGGCCCCCAGGGGTCCGCAGATCAATGAAGTCCAGCCCCACTCCGGTGAGCAGGCCCTCGGCAAGCCGGCCCTGTTCGCCGAGCACAGACACCGCCTCCCGGCTGGCCGCCAGAGCGCGCAGCGGTGAGGCGATACCCAGGTTCCGCCGGGCCTGACTCGGTTCAGCCTGCGCTTTACGCTGCAGGCCCCGCACGGTCAGCACGGCCCCGCCCTGAACCAGCCAGTCCTGCACCCCGGCAGTACCGGCCAGCCAGTTGGCTCCCACGGTGCTGAGCCTTAGCGTCACGTCGATGCCCCCACGCAGCCGCAGCGCCGCTTCTGCACCCAGGTGGGCTCGCAGCCGATCCATCAGCGCCACTCTGGACCACTCCAGGGTCAGAGTGGCGGCCACCTCAGCCTCAAACTCCGACTGCCGCTCCGCCGCCGCCTGGGCCTCCAGATCCTCGAACAACGATTCCCAGCGCATAGCGGCAAGGTTATCCCACTCTGTTGCGCAGCTCTCCTCCTCGTGTATTATCTGATGTCATCAAACGGCAACAAACGAACTGTGCAGCACTTGCGAGGTAGTAATGTCATCTTTTGTTCCCAATCAGCCCTCGATGTTGTCGCCGCGCCATATGGGCACGCCGACCCGTCCCGACCGGGGCACCGTCACAGCGGGACCTGGTGAGACGCTGTGGCACCTCGTGGCAGCCCACCTGGGCAGTGCCGCCACCGACTGGGAGATCGCCCGGGAGTGGCCGCGCTGGCACCAGCACAATCTCAGCCGGATCGGAGCAGAGCCGGGCCAGCTGCGCCCAGGCACAGTTCTGCACATACCGCCGCCGACCCCACGATGAGCCCCAGTCGTTTTTCAACCACAGAACCGTGTAAAGGAGCACCCAATGACCACCCTGGCCGAATCTTCACCGCCAGTTCAACAGCTACCTGCTGATATCCCTGCCCAGCCCGCACCGCTGCGAGCAGAACAGCGCTGGTTCGCCCAGGAGGGGTGGCAGCAGTTTCAGCAGCGGTGCGCACAGCGCCCCCGGTTCAGACTTCAGCGCGAATCCGAGCTGCCCCGGCTACTGGCGGCGATGGGTGCCGCAGAGAGCGTCTCCGCGGAGTCCAGCGCCAGCAGTGACGGCCAGCGGCCCGATCCGCTGGCGGGGCAGCGGCAGGAGCGCCGGCAGATACTCGCTATTGCCCGGGTGGTGTGCCAAGCCACCGCGGAGGTCCTGGCCGGGGTGCGTTCGGCAGCCCAGCTGGACCGGTGGTTGGAGCCTGAGGTGCACAGCAAAGTGCGTCAGCGGGCAGCTATCACTGCGCGGCAGCGTCCCAGCCATAGTGCGGTGCGCCCGCAGGCTCTGCGTTTCCGCGCTGAACGGGCAGTACATCTGCGCACCGGAGTGTGGGAGATCGCCGTGGTGTTCAGTGAGGAACTGCGAACCCGTGCCTGTGCACTGCGCATCCAGGCTCACCGCGGCCGCTGGCGAGTGACCGCTATGGAGCTGGGCTGAGCCGGTCCTAAGAGGCCGGGCTGTCCTTGACTCCGGGCACCTGGATGGACTTGCCGGCAGCAGCCACCCGGCCGTCCTTGACTCCAGGAAGGTTTGGGGCCTCGGTCTTCGGGGTCACAGCCTTCACCTCTGCCTGGAACAGCTTCCGCATGCACTCCTCGCGGATCTCCTCCGCCATGGCCTGGAACAGCAGGTAGCCCTCACGCTGGTACTCCACCAGCGGATCGCGCTGAGCCATGGAGCGCAGCCCGATGCCCGATTTCAGGTAGTCCATCTCGTAGAGGTGGTCCTGCCACTTCTGATCGATCACCGAGAGCAGCACCCGGCGCTCGAGCTGCCGCAGCGGTGCCTCGCCGATCTCCTGCTCCTTCTGCTCATAGGCGATTTTGGCATCAGAGATGATCTCGCGCTTGAGCAGCTTGGTGGAGAGCTGGTCGATGCCGCCGGCCTCCTCGATGAGATCTGCAATCTCCAGGGAGATCGGGTAGAGGTCACGCAGCTCTTCCCAGAGGCCCTCCAGATCCCAGTCCTCGGAGGATGAGGCGATGGTCTTCTCCTCGATGACCAGGCTCACCGTATCTTCGATGAAGTGCTGGACCTTCTCGTGGACGTCGTCACCTTCCAGAATTCGGCGGCGGTCGGAGTAGATCGCCTCCCGCTGGCGGTTCATCACGTCGTCGTACTTCAGCACATTCTTGCGCTGCTCGGTGTTCTGGGACTCCCGCTGCTGCTGGGCGGAGGCAATGGCACCGGAGACCATCTTGTGCTCCACCGGCACATCGTCATCAAGTACCGAGGACTGCATCAACCGCGCGGCAGCAGGCTGATTGAACAGCCGCATCAGGTTATCGGTCAGGGAGATGTAGAACCGGGACTCACCGGGGTCGCCCTGACGGCCTGAGCGTCCGCGCAGCTGGTTATCGATCCGGCGCGACTGATGGCGCTCAGTGCCCAGCACGTAGAGACCGCCCAGTTCCCGGACCTCGGCAGCCTCCTTCTCCGTCTCTGCCTTGGCCTGGGCGAAAACCTCATCCCATTTGGCCTCGTACTCCTCGGCATCCTCCTCGGGGTCCAGGCCGAACTTCTCCATCTCGCGCACGGCCTTGAACTCCGCGTTGCCGCCGAGCATGATGTCGGTGCCGCGGCCGGCCATATTGGTGGCCACTGTCACCGCCCCCTTGCGCCCAGCCTGGGCCACGATGGCAGCCTCACGCTCATGGTTCTTCGCGTTGAGGACCTCGTGACGGATGCCCTGCTTGGCCAGCAGCTTGGAGAGGTACTCCGACTTCTCCACTGACTCGGTGCCCACCAGCATCGGCTGGCCCTTCTTGTGCCGGACAATGATGTCCTTGACCACGGCGTCGAACTTCACAATCTCGTTGCGGTAGACCACGTCATTATGGTCGATGCGCTGGCGCGGCTTATTCGGCGGGATCGCCACCACACCGAGCTTATAGGTGGACATGAACTCGGCGGCCTCAGTCTCGGCGGTGCCGGTCATACCGGAGATCTTGGTGTACTGACGGAAGTAGTTCTGCAGGGTCACCGAAGCCCGGGTCTGGTTCTCCGGCTTGATCCGCACACTCTCCTTGGCCTCAATCGCCTGGTGGAGTCCCTCGTTGTAGCGGCGGCCCTTGAGGATGCGGCCGGTGTGCTCGTCAACAATGTGCACCTCATTGTCGGTGACCACATAGTCAGTGTCGCGCTTATAGAGCTCCTTGGCGCGGATGGCATTGTTGAGGTACTGGATCAGCGTGGTGTTCTGGGTCTCGTAGAGGTTCTCAATGCCCAGGTAGTCCTCCACCTTGTCGATGCCGGACTCCAGGACCCCTACAGTGCGTTTCTTCTCGTCCACCTCATAGTCCTCGTCCTTCTTCAGGGTCTGGACCAGTTTGGCGAAGTCTGTGTACCAGCGAGAGATGTCTCCGCTGGCCTGCCCGGAGATGATCAGCGGGGTGCGAGCCTCGTCGATGAGAATGGAGTCGATCTCATCAATGATGGCGTAGTGATGCCCGCGCTGGACCAGATCATCGAGCGAGGCGGCCATATTGTCGCGCAGCCAGTCGAAGCCGAACTCGTTGTTGGTGCCGTAGGTGATGTCTGCGGCATAGGCCTCCCGGCGCTGAGCCGCCTTCAGGTTGTTGACGATCACCCCGGTGGTCAGGCCCAGGAACCGGTAGACGCGGCCCATCAGCTCTGCCTGGTACTTGGCCAGATAGTCGTTGACGGTCACCACATGCACGCCTTCGCCGGTGAGCGCATTGAGGTAGGCCGGGGCGGTGGCCACCAGGGTCTTGCCCTCACCGGTGCCCATCTCCGCGATGTTGCCCAGGTGCAGGGCGGCCCCGCCCATGATCTGCACGTCATAGTGCCGCTGCCCGAGGGTCCGGTCAGCCGCCTCTCGCACTGCCGCGAAGGTCTCCGGCAGCAGCGAGTCCAGAGACTCGCCCTCGGCCAGCCGCTCCTTGAAGCGGTCGGTCTCAGCGCGCAGCTCAGCGTCAGAGAGCTCCTTGAACTCATCCTCCAGCAGGTTCACTGCATCGGCATAGCCGCGCAACCGCTTGAGGATCTTCTTATCCCCGGTCTTGAGGACTTTTTCGAGCAGAGTGGGCATAGGGGCGTACGTCTCCGTCAGAGGTTAATCAGCGTCAACAAGTCAGTGTATGCCCGACGACGCCGCACGGCTAACTGCCCGCGTCCAGCCGGTGGCTCGCGCCACCGGCTGAGCGGGAAGGCCCTTTCTAAGCTGCTTTGACGTGGGAACGGGTGGTGCCGTTGGCGGGGCGGTAGGCCAGCTCCTCGGTCTCAGGCTCATCAGCGCGCTTGTTCTGGTCCAGCGAGATGACTCCGTAGGTCCAACCGCGGCGCCGGTAGACCGCGGAGGGCTGGCCGGTCTCAGCGTCCAGGTACAGGTAGAAGTCGTGGCCCAGCAGTTCCATAGCGTCCACCGCGGCGTCAACGCTCATCGGCTCGGCGGCGAAGACTTTGCGCCGGATTCGGATCGGCTCGTCCCAGTCGTCCTGCTCCGGGGGCAGATCGTCTGCCTGCTCGGCATCGAGCACCTGTTCGTAGAGGGGGCGGTCCGGATCCACCGGGGTCAGACCGGCCAGAGCCTCGCCCACTGACTGGGCGGGGTGACCCAGAGTGCCATTGCTGCGCGCCTTGGCCTTCTTCTTGTCCCGGACCCTGCGCAGCCGCTCACAGAGCTTGTCCCAGGCAATCTCGAAGGCTGCGAACTTCTCCTCGGACTGAGCTTCTGAGCGGATGACCTTGCCGCGTCCCACAACAGTCAGCTCCACGGTGATCGTGGTGTCAGCGCGGCGGTGGGAGTTCTCCGAGGCTACTTTGACCTCCAGGCGTTGGCCCTTGTCGGCGAGCTGGTCAACCTTGCCGAGCTTGGACTCGACGTGTTCCTTGAACGCGGCTGGGATGGTGATGTTGCGGCCGGTGTAGGTGGTCTGCAGAGCCATTGTGATGGTCCTCCTTGGCGCTCGTCCTGCGTGGCGCAGCGGCGGGAGGACTCTGCTCGAGCCCACCGCCACTGCGATGGGTCTCTATCGGTTAATCACCCATACTTCACCGTAGGCGCTGACCGCCCATTTGAGAAGTGTTCACACAAAATTCACTGCTGAGCTGGAGCTATTCACCAGCCCTGCTGGCTCGGGGCGTGGCCACCAGCACGGCTGCCCCCTGCACCCGCGCTCCGGCGCTACTGAGCAGCCGGTAGAGCTCCTGGAGAGTCGCCCCCGTGGTGAGCACATCATCCACCAGCAGAATGTCTGCCCCACGGATCCCGGCGGCGGCCTGCGGAGCCAGTCGGAAGGTCCCTGAGGCCTGCCTGCGGTCCCGCCCAGAACGCCCCTTCTGACCTTTGCCGCCGAGACTCCGCCATACCCTGCCGGTGTGCTGGACCAACCCGCCGGCCCTGCGGAGAGAATCCGGCAGCACGGCGGCATTGATGAGCTCCGTCAGAGGCACCCGGCCCCGCTTCAGGTGAGAACGCGGTGAGGCCGGAGGCCAGACCAGCAGCGCAGTCCGGCCATCCAACAAGGCTTCTGAGGCGGCGCGCAGGGCTCGGCCCAGGGCTGGAGCCAGCACTTGGGCCAGGGCTGTGCGCTCATGGTCTTTGAAGGCAACCACGGCTTGGGCCGC
Source organism: Nesterenkonia alkaliphila (assembly GCF_009758175.1). Taxonomy (GTDB): domain Bacteria; phylum Actinomycetota; class Actinomycetes; order Actinomycetales; family Micrococcaceae; genus Nesterenkonia; species Nesterenkonia alkaliphila. Next base: position 28,111 of record NZ_WRPM01000077.1, on the reverse strand, counting down.
CAGGCCCTGGTAATGGCCGGCGCTGATCACCGGCAGAACGGTGAGGCCCCGGTCCGAGACCTCCACCACCGGCAGCGCCTGCGCAGCGGCCTCCGCGCGGAAGGGCTCGGCGGTGAGCAGCCGGAGATCCTCGGCGCACTCCTGACACAGCCCGGTCTCCGGGGCTCGGCAGCCTAGGCACCACACCGGGGCCAGCAGGTCCGCGCTCTGCCTGGCCAGCCCGCGCAGTGCTGTCCCGGAGGCAGAGAACCACAGCCGGTCCGCGGCCTGGAGCAGCCGTTGCCTGTGCTGAGCCATAACCCCAGAATGCCCAGGAACCGACACTGCTGCCAGCGGCTGGGACCCAGCCTGTGGAAAACTCCCCTAACCGCTGAAGCTCAGGTCTTTGACGGCCTCGTCGATCTCCTGCGGATGTATATCACTGCCCACAATCTGATACACCCCTTCACCCTGCTGTTCGAAGAGCACGGTGTCGCGTCCCTCCCCCACTGAGACGTTGAGCACCGCCGCCAGGGCAGGGGAAGGCGCATCAGCATCCCCGGATATTTGGATGCTCTGGACATAGGTCAGATCCGCAGGATCCGCCTCTGGGTCCGTCGGGTCATAGGGCTGCCAGACCACCACCTCGTCGTTCCCCGACCAGCGAACCTCCTCGATCTCCACGTGCTCCTCGGGGTGCAGACGGTTGGACTGACCCAGGTTCCACGGCGCTCCGCTGCCGGCCTCCCGCACCACTGCTGCGATGTAGAGGCTGCGCACCCCGGCGTCGTCGACCACCAGAGCGGCCCGGGTCCCGTCCTGGGATATCCGCAGTGAGGTGACCTCCCTGCCCTCGATGAAGTCAGCGGCCACAGCTACTGAGGATGCGTCAGGGTCTTCATAGTTGAAGGCCCGAATAGTGGATTCGCCGTCCTCAGTGGTGGCTGTCCAGGTCCATCCGTAGTTGTCCATGGAGGGTCTGGTGAGCGACTCCGCCTCCACCAGCAGTTCCGGCTCCTGGGAATCTGCGCGGGCATGGTAGAGCGCGTTGAGCTCTCCGTCCATCACTGCGACAACGTCCCCCTCTGCGACTGTGGAGACGGCGGGGAACCGGGGCTCGATCTCGCTGAGATCGGGCATACTCGCCACAGGCGAGGTCTGTTCCCCCAGCTGCCAGATGAGCTGGTCGCCTTGGACGCCGATCTGCCGCTCCAGGGCGCTGGGGTTCCGCTCGATGTTGAGCCGCTCGCCCTCCGGCAGTTCGTTAGGATCCGGCACTTCCAAAGGACTGCCGCCCACGGTCAGCTCCACTCTGGTCACTGGCCGCAGAGTATGCAGCGTCATGGAAAGCTGGTAGTGCATCAGAGCGATGTCCCGGTCAGAGGCACCGACAATCACCGAAGGGTCCAGATCCACAGTAGCGACACCGTTGTTGACCGGCACTGTGGGGGACCCCATGGAGTCCCCTTCCCCAAAGGCCGAGACCACCCCGGGGGCCAGCCAGGGCACCGGACCCTCCAAGACCCGGTTGGCCAGCTCAGTGGCCTGTCCCGGCTGACGGATCAGCCAGCGGACATCAGGAACCGCGTAGCGCTGCTGCACGTCAAAGAAATACAGGGTGTAGTCGTCATAGGAGGTGTTGAAGTCTCCGTCCTCCAGGATCTTGCCGTCCGGTGCTTCACTGATCCGCCACTCGCCGTCGACCTGCTCAACTTCGAAGGTCTCCTGGTTGGGGTCCCCGGGATAGGTGCGCGCTCCAGTGCTGTCCACCCTCGAGTCCACCGTCAGCTGCACTCGGTAGACGTCCTCATCTGCGGCGTCGATGCTGATGTTGTCCTCAAAGTAGACCAAGGTCTGGGTCCAGGGGTTCCACCGCTCCGCCATGTCCGGGGTGAGATACTCCCGGGCCACCTCATGGTCGTTCTCGGCATTGGCCCCGGCATCCAGGAAACCCTCGATGATCTCCTCCGGGCTGGCACCGGGCTGCGGAGGCTGTGCGACCCGGCCATAGTCGTACTCTTCACCTACCGGCACCTGAGCTGAGCGCACCTCACCGCTGGTGGGCAGGGTGGGCGCGCAGCCGGTGAGCAGCAAGGCAGCTGCCGCCAGAACTGCAGCCAGACGTCCTCCGGTGCTGTGCCCGTTCGCCATCAGGCACCGTCCTTCTTGTACAGTGCCTGCTCGCTGACCCGGTCATAGGCCACCTCACCGGTGATCAGCTCAGCCTCGGCGCTGATCCGGTTGCGCTGGTGAACTGCGTAGCTCGGCGGAAGCGTCATCGGGGAGGCCCCGTAGGGTGTGTCCTGCCGCCGTGGCAGCACCAGACGGAAGCAGGAGCCCTGGCCTGACTGTCCCCAGGCGTCCAGGCTTCCCTGGTGCAGCCGGGTGTCCTCCGTGGCGATGGACAGTCCCAGCCCGGAACCGCCGGTGGTGCGTGCTCGGGCCGGGTCAGCCCGCCAGAACCGGTCAAAGACATGGGCTACCTGCTCCGGGGTCATACCGACCCCGTAGTCGCGCACCGCCACAGCCACTGCGGTGTCACTGGACTGCAGCACCAGGTCAACCGGCTGGCCCTCAGAGTGTTCGATGGCGTTGTTGACCAGGTTGCGCAGGATCCGGTCGATCCGGCGCCTGTCCACCTCGGCGATGAAGCTGCCGCTGCCCTCCAGCACCACCATGTGCAGATCGGTGCCGGCCTGCTCGGCCAGCGGGGCGGCGGCGGTGAGCACATCCTCGGAGAGCGCCCAGAGGTCCACCTCGGAGAGGGCGAGCTCGGCGGCCCCAGCGTCAAACCGGCTCATCTCCAGCAGATCGGCAAGCAGGGCCTGGAACCGCTCCACCTGGTGGTGCAGCAGCTCCGTGGAGCGCTGACTGATCGGGTCGAACTCATCGCGTGACTCGTAGAGCATACTGGCGGCCATACTGACGGTGGTCAGCGGGGTGCGCAACTCATGGGAGACATCGGAGACGAAGCGCTGCTGCATCTGGGAGAGGTTGGCCAGCTGGGTGATCTGCTCCTGCAGGGTGGAGGCCATGCGGTTGAAGGACACCCCGAGCCGGGCGATCTCGTCTTCGCCCACCACGGCCAGCCGCTGGTCCAGCTGCCCCTCGGCGATCCGTTCGGAGACCTCGGCAGCCTGGGAGACCGGTTTGACCACCGAGTGGGACACCCAGGCGGCGATCAGCACGTTCATCACCAGGATCACAGCCACCGCGATGAGGAAGACCTGGAACACGAAGTTCACGTTCTCCTGGACTGAGGAGAAGTCATAGATGAAGAACAGCCCGTAGGGCGGGCCGGTGGGGAACTGGATATTGATGCCGAAAGCCACTGCGGGCACGGTCTGGCCGTCCTGGTCCTCCATGGCCAGCGGCTGCCAGTGCACCTGGTCGCCCTGACTGACCTGGATGGCCTCATTGAGCTCCTGGCTGGTGATGTCCGGCTCGATATCAGAAGAGGTCCTCAGCACCGGGACCGGCAGCACATCGGCCTCCTCCAGGGGCATCAGCAGTGCGTGCCGGTGCAGTGCCGAGGAGCCGCCCTGGGCTTCGAAGATGTCATTGGCCTGGACCTGGACGCTCTCCGGAGCTGAGATTTGGATCGCGTCATAGGAGCTGCGCTCATTGGCCAGCCCGGCCATCGCCTCGGCCTGGACCTGATCCATCCGCTCCTGGTAGAGACCACCGGTGACCTGCTCCACCAGGAAGTAGGCGATCAGCCCGGAACCCACCAGAGTGAGCACACCAGTGAAGAAGACGGCCCGCACCATGAGCGAGCGGGCCCAGAACTTGGAGACCCTCCCCACTCTGCGGCCGAGTGAAACCTTAGGTGTCTCAGCCACCGCCGGCCTTGTACCCGATGCCGCGCACCGTCTGGACGATCTCTGGGTTCTCCGGGTCCTTCTCCACCTTGGAGCGCAGCCGCTGGACATGCACGTTGACCAGACGAGTGTCCGCCTGGTGGCGGTAGCCCCAGACCTCCTCCAGGAGCATCTCCCGGTTCCACACCTGCCAGGGCTTCTTCGCCAGGGTGGTCAGCAGGTCGAACTCCAGGGGGGTCAGCGAGATCTTGGTGTCGCCGCGGCGGACCTCATGGCCGGCCACGTCGATGGTCAGGTCGCCGATGGTGAGCGTCTCGCCGTCCGGACGGGCCGCCGGTTCCGGGGTGCGCAGCCGTGCGCGCACCCGAGCCACCAGCTCAGCGGGTTTGAACGGTTTGGGCACATAGTCATCGGCTCCGGCCTCCAGCCCGCGCACCACATCAGCAGTATCGGATTTGGCGGTGAGCATCACCACGGGAGTATCGGCCTCCTCACGAATCTCCCGGCACACCTCAATCCCGTCCTTGCCGGGCAGCATCAGGTCCAGCAGCACCAGGTCAGGATCTGCGGCACGGAAGGCTTCCAGTGCTCCGTCCCCGGTGGCGCAGAAGGTGGGTTCGAAGCCGTCGTTGCGCAGCACGATCCCGATCATCTCGGAGAGCGCCTCGTCGTCATCGACCACCAGAATCTTGGCCTTCATGGCTGCTGTCCTTCCTCACATATTGCCCATTACGGTGCACCGACCCAGCACGCGCACCCGCTGACACCCCAGGATATATGAGGGGATAGAGTTGAACCCGGAACTGGCAGACTGCTTCAGCGTGGACGGGGTGGAATGAGCAGCACGAGGACGCCCTCTCCGGCAGGTGCCGCCGCTGACCCAGCGGCGCCGCACCCCGGTGCGGTCTATCCGCTGCGCCCACTGGCCCAGGACGAGGTCTTCCTGGGCGCCTTCTCCGTGATTCGCCGCAATCCCCGGGCTGTTCTGGGCCTACCCTTCCTGGCGGGACTGCTGAACTTTGTGGTCTCAGTGCTGATGATGGTGCTGATGCCATCCGAGGCCTATATCCGGTGGCTCACCGACCCGCTGGCCTTCGAGAACCAGGAGGTCGCCCTGGCCGCATTGAGCGAGGGCGGGCTGGTGCTGCTGACCACTGTGATCACCCTGGTGGGCAACCTCATCCTGGCCCTGTCCATCGGGCTGCTGGCCATTCCGGCCCTGCGGGCGGCATATGGCCTGCCCACCACCCTGGGTCAGACCCTCACCCTGCGGGCGGGTCGGCTGGGTTGGCTGGTGCTGCACATCCTGGTGCTGATGGTGCTGCTCGGGGTCGCCGCGGCGATCATAGTGGTCCTGTCGTTCCTGCTGGTCCTGGTGACATTCGGGCTGGGTCTGCTGCTGGTCCTGCCGGGGCTCTTCCTGCTGCTGTGCTGGCTCACCGCAGCCTTCATGTTCGGCCCGGCGGCGATCGTAGTGGAACGGCGCAACGCCTTCAGCGCGATCACCCGCTCCTTCCAGCTCAACCGCGGGCTGTGGTGGCGGCATATCGGAACAGTGGCGCTGCTCTACCTGATGCTGGGTGTGGTGCTGGTGATCACCTCGCTGCCGGCGGGCCTGGTGGCCGGCGTAGGCGCAGAACTGGCCTGGGTCTCCGCCCAGGGGCAGGATGATCTGCTGGTGCTGCTGATCCTGGGACTGAGCCACGCCTATGACGTGGTGCTCACCACCCTGCTGGCAGCCCTGGTGGGCACAGTTCTGGCCCTGATGTACCTGAACTCCCGGTTCCGCCGGGAAGCCCTGGATGTGCTGCTCATCGACGCCGCCAGCACTGCGGTCGAGCTGCCCGGCTCACCGGAGCATACCGCTGCCCACATGGCACCCCTGGGCGGTGCCCGGCGGTGAGCACCGAACTCCACGACCGGGATCAGGCCCGCCGGCTGCTTGAGGAGGAGCTGGCCTCGGGCTCCTATCAGCGCGAGTTCACCGGCCCGCTGCGCCAGGCGGTGGATGACTTCATCGCTTGGCTCAACGAGAGCACAGTGAACTTCGGCGGGGTCAGCGTTCCCTACGGCCCGCTGCTGGTGCTGGCTGCTGTACTCGCCGCGGCAGTGCTGATCTTGGCGCTGGTCCGGCCCCGCCTGCAGCGCTCCAGTGTTGCCGAACAGGCGCTGCGGATCGATCCGGCCGTCCCCGCCGCTGAGCTCCGTGCCCGAGCTGAGGGCCATGCCCGCAGCGGGGACTACAGTGCCGCGGTCCAAGAGATCTTCCGCGCCCTGGTCCGGGCCGCCGAGGAGCGTGGTGCAGTGCCGGAACAAAAGGGGCGCACCGCCACAGAGATCGCCCAGCGCATCGCAGCCTCCTATCCGGCCCACTCGGCAGGTGTGCAGAGCGCCGCCGAACTCTTCAACCGCTCCGCCTACAGCTCTGCTCGGCTGGGCAGTCAGGACTACGGCTTCCTGCGTGAGTTGGAGATCCAGCTGCAGGGCGAGCAGCCCCAGTCCCAGACCAGCATCTCCGGGCCGAGGCTGGTGGCTCCGCAGTGACCGCCACCGCCGCCTCAGCCGGCTCCGCAGCCCGCTCAGCCGCCGCCCGTTGGAAATTCTGGATATTTCTCCTGGTGGGGGTGCTGCTGCTAGGGCTGCTCAGCCAGCTGCTGGAGACCTCCGACACTGAGACCTACGGCACTGAGAACACTGATCTGGACGGCTATGCGGCCCTGGCCAATGTGCTGGCCGATCATGCCGGAGTGGAGATCCGCCGGACCTACTCAGCCGAGATCACCCGGGAGGCACTGGCTGAGGAGCCAGATGCGGGCGTCGTCGTACTGGTCCGGGGCTTCGAGCCGGAGCAGCAGTTCCTCCAGGAACTGCAGGCTGAGTGGGAGAGCGGCCGGGAGGTGCTCTGGCTCAGTGCTGACACCGTGCTGCTGAGCCAGCTGCTGGGCCCCGAGGTCCAGCCCGGTCCGGCGGTACCCACCGGGGCGGCCGGAACACCGCAGGAGCTGGCCGCCGGCGGGCAGTGCACGCATCCGGCGGCCGGTGCTGCGGAGTCCGTGCAGACCCCGGGTGGCTCCCTGACTGCCCAGACCGGCTGCTTCCCACTGGGCAACGGCGAGTCGTTCCTGCTGGCAGAGACCCCCTCGGGACTGGCGTTCACCGCGCCTGAGGCATTCACCAACCAGCGGATCACAGATGCCGGCAACGCCGCCCTGGCGCTGGGGCTCCTCGGCGGGCAGGACGACGCCCCCGCCACCCTGATCTGGTACACCCCCTCGGGTGCCGATACGGTGGGTGCCGATGAATGGGGCTCCCCGCTGACCTATCTGCCCGGCTGGTTCTGGCCGCTGGTCTGGTGGCTGCTGCTCTGCGCTGGGATCGCCCTGTTCGCCGCCGGCCGCCGGTACGGGCCGGTGGTGAGCGAACCGATGCCGGTCAGCGTGCCCGCCGGGGAGTCCGCTGAGGGGCGCGGCCGGATGTACCAGCGGGCCAATGCTGTGGCTGAGACCGCGCAGGTGCTGCGCAGCGCCCATCTGCTGCGGCTGGCCCGGCTGCTGCGGCTGGGCCGGCATGCCGTGCCGCAGACCATTGCCGAGGCGGCGGCCCGGGCGGCCGGCCGTGACGCCGGTGAGGTAGGCGCACTGTTGGAACGGCCCGCAGTGCGCAGCAATGAAGACCTAGTGTCCTATGCTCAGGCCCTGACCGGGCTTCAGGCACAGGTCACCGCAGCAGTACGGATGAGAAGGAGTCACGAATGACCGAGCAGCCCCACTCCCCTGATGAGCTGCGTTCCCGGCTGAGCCGGGTGCGCGAGGAGGTGGCCAAGGCCGTGGTGGGTCAGGATGCCGCGGTCACCAGTGTGATCATTGCGCTGCTGGTCCGCGGCCATGTGCTGCTGGAGGGGGTGCCCGGGGTGGCCAAGACCCTATTGGTGCGGTCCATGTCTGCCTCCTTGGGCCTGCGCAGCACCCGCGTGCAGTTCACCCCGGACCTGATGCCCGGTGATGTCACCGGCTCACTGGTCTATGACTCCAAGACCGGGGACTTCAGCTTCCGCGAGGGCCCGGTGTTCACCAATCTGCTGCTGGCCGATGAGATCAACCGCACCCCGCCCAAGACCCAGGCCTCACTGCTGGAGTCCATGGAGGAGCGGCAGGTATCGGTGGACGGGGTGGGCCGGGGCCTGCCGGATCCGTTCCTGGTGGCCGCCACTCAGAACCCCGTGGAGTACGAGGGCACCTATCCGCTGCCCGAGGCGCAGCTGGACCGGTTCCTGCTGAAAGTGGAGCTGGCGCTGCCGGAGCGGGAACAGGAGGTGGAGGTCATCCGTCGGCATGCCGCAGGGTTCGACCCCTCTGACCTCGCCGGGGCCGGAGTCCGGCCGGTAGCCTCAGCCGCCGATGTGCTGGCCGCGCGCAGTTCTGTGGCGCAGGTGCAGATCGCCCCGGAGGTGGTGGGCTATATCGTGGACCTGGCCCGGGCAACCCGATCCGCGCCCAGCTTCCAGCTGGGGGTCTCCCCGCGTGGGGCCACCGCGCTGATGAACTCAGCCAAAGCCTGGGCCTGGCTCTCCGGCCGTGATTTTGTAACCCCGGACGATGTCAAGGCCCTGGCGCTGCCTGCGCTGCGACACCGAGTGGCACTGACCCCCGAGGCCGCCATGGACGGAGCGGCGGCCGACGATGTGCTCCAGGGCATCCTCACCACCACGGCAGTCCCCCGGTAGCCGGAAGCGGTACCTGTTGTGATCACCTTCCGGTTCCTCTGGGCAGCGCTGGGCGCCTCTGCTCTGGTGCTGCTGATGCCCCAGTGGATTTGGCTGTGGCTGGTGCTGCTGCTGGGACTGGCCGCAGCAGACCTGCTCACCTGCGCCTCCCCGCGCAGGATCCGGGTGGTCCGGGAAGAGCCCCGGCCGGTGCGCGCCGGTGAGCACACCACAGTGACCACCCGGCTGGAGAATCACGGGGCTCGATCCCTGCGCGGCTGGGCCAAGGACGGTTGGCAGCCCTCGGCGGGGGCAGCCAACCCGCTGCAAAAGATCCGGGTTGCCGCCGGGGGCAGCACCCGGGTGCAGGTGCAGCTGACTCCGGCCCGGCGCGGCAGGCTGAGCAGCCAGCATCTCACCATCCGCTCGCTGGGTCCGCTGGGGCTTGCCGGGCGGCAGGTGGTGCACCGGGTGCCGCAGACGGTGCAGGTGCTGCCCGAGTTCGCCTCCCGCAAACATCTGCCCTCCAAACTGCGCCGGCTGCGTGAACTGGACGGGGCCACAGCGGTCCAGATCCGCGGGGCGGGCACGGAGTTCGACTCGCTGCGCGACTATGTCCGCGGCGACGATGTGCGATCCATCGACTGGCGGGCCACAGCCCGCCGTCAGGATGCGGCCGGTCAGCACCTGGTGGTGCGCACCTGGCGGCCGGAGCGCGACCGCCGGGTGATCCTCTGCCTGGACGCCTCACGCACCTCCGCGGCCCGGATCAAAGATGAGCCCCGGCTCGATGGCGGGCTGGAAGCCGCCCTGCTGGTGGGCACTCTGGCCGCCCGTGCTGGTGACCGGGTCGATTTCCTGGCCTTTGCCCGGGAGGTGCTGGCCACGGCCTCGTCCTCACAGCGGGGGGATTTTCTCAGTCTGCTCAGCTCGGCGGCCTCCCAGGTGCAGCCGGGGCTGGTGGAGGCTGATTTCTCTCAGCTGCCGGGCGAGATTGCGGCGGTCAGCCGGCACAAATCACTGGTGGTGATCCTCACCGCGGTGGACTCCCCGGCTCTGCATGAGGGCCTGCTGCCGGTGCTGCCGGCCCTGACCAAGAAGCACCGTGTGGTGGTGGCCTCAGTGCAGAATCCGGAGCTGGTGGAACGGGCCGCAGCCCGTGAGACGGTCAGCGATGTCTATGCTGCCGCAGCTGCCGAACGGGCCATGATTGAGGCTGAGGCGGTGGCCGCTGAGCTGGGAGCTATGGGGGTGGAGGTGGTCCAGGCCCCGCCCGAGGCACTGCCTGCGGCCCTGGCCGATACCTACATTCGGTTGAAAGCAACGGGAAAGCTCTAGTCCCCGCGCATCGTTGCCGCACCTAGTGCCGGTATCCGCTACCGTGGAAGGTATGAAGGTCCTTGCAGCAATGTCCGGCGGGGTGGACTCCGCCGTGGCCGCAGCCCGCGCAGTAGACGCCGGCCATGAGGTGGTGGGAGTGCATCTGGCGCTGAGCCGCATGCCTGGCACCCTGCGCACCGGCTCCCGGGGCTGCTGCACCATTGAGGACTCCTCGGACGCTTGGCGGGCCTGCGAGGTGCTCGGCATCCCCTTCTACGTGTGGGACTTCTCCGAGCGGTTCAAGGCCGATGTGGTGGATGACTTCATCGCCGAGTACGCCGCCGGCCGCACCCCCAACCCGTGCATGCGCTGCAATGAGAAGATCAAGTTCGAGGCTCTGCTGGACAAGGCGGTGGCACTGGGCTTCGACGCTGTGGCCACCGGTCACTACGCCAAGATTGTGGAGGGCCCGGCGGGCCGTGAACTGCACCGGGCGGCCACCTGGACCAAGGATCAGTCCTATGTGCTCGGGGTGCTCAATGAGCAGCAGCTGGCGCACTGCTACTTCCCCCTGGGCGATACGCCCTCCAAGGACTTGGTGCGCGCCGAGGCCGCCGAACGCGGTCTCTCGGTGGCCAGCAAGCCGGACTCCCATGACATCTGCTTCATCCCCGATGGGGACACCCGCGGCTGGCTGGCGGAGCAGATAGACCTGCAGCCCGGGCCCATCGTGAACCCCGAGGGTGAACAGTTGGGTGAGCATGAGGGCGCCCAGGCCTTCACCGTGGGACAGCGCCGCGGGATGAAGCTGGGGCGCCCGGCCCCTGACGGCAAGCCCCGGTTCGTGCTGGAGATCCGGCCCAAGGAGAACACCGTGGTGGCCGGGCCCGCCGAACTGCTGGAGGTCGATATCATCACCGGGATCAGGCACTCCTGGGCCGGGGCCCCGGTGGCTGAGGCGGCTACCGGCGAGTGGTTCGAGATTCAGCTGCAGATCCGCGCCCATGCCGACCCGGTTCCCGCCCGGGCCAAAGTACAGCAGGATCAAGAGACCCCCCTGCTGGTGGAGCTTCATCAGCCGCTCAAAGGAGTGGCCCCGGGGCAGACCGCGGTGATGTACCAGGACACCCGAGTGCTGGGCCAGGCCACTATCGATACCGCCAGGTCCCGCCACTACCAGCCGGCATGATAGGGCCGTCCACCCCACCTCAAGAACCTGCTCCTCTCGGCGGTGGGCACCAATGCCCATAAATCCGGGGCGAAACTGGGTCAACTGTGGGCATCTGTGCCCACCGAACGTGTGGAGGTACGTAGAGTAGTGCCCATGAGCACCGAGCACGCTTCATCAGACCCGCGGGCGGGGGACGCCGCCAAGTACGTCGATCCGGAGATCATGAACGAGCTGCTGTCCATGCGCGGCTCGATCGACAATATCGACGCCGCACTGGTGCACCTGCTGGCCGAACGGTTCAAAGCCACCCAGCGGGTGGGCGTGCTCAAGGCCAAGCACAAGCTGCCCCCGGCAGACCCGGGGCGGGAGAAGGCTCAGATCGCCCGGCTCAAGCGGTTGGCCGCCGATGCCCATCTGGACCCCGAGTTCGCGGAGAAGTTCCTGAACTTCATCATCGAAGAGGTCATCCGCCACCATCAGGCGCTCTCCGGTGATGCAGACGGCGACTCCCCTGACGCCCAGGCGCCCTTTGACTGGGCCTCAGCGAAGTGACGGTCCGGTCCGCTGCACCGGCAGTGCTGCCCGGTGCCGATTTCCGGCATGCGAGCGCACTGATGGAATCAGAAATTACGACGCCGCATCTGGGCTGCCTGCCCGAACTTCCGGCCCGCGGACACCATGGCTCCCTGTTGGGCCGCGCGGTGGCGCAGCTGAGTGAGCTGTATGCGGAGCTGACCTCCTACGGCTGGCGGTTGGTCCCCCGGCCCGGGGCGGACCATCAGCGGTCATCTGCGCTGCTGGGTTCCGATGTGGACACCCTGGCCGAGGTGCGTGGGGAGCGGGCCGAGCAGGGTGCCGCTGCCGGTCCGCTGAGCCTGGAGCTGCTCGGCCCGGTGAGCCTGGCGGCCCAGCTGCACCTGCCCGGCGGGGAGAAGGTCCTCATCGACCACGGGGCGCGCCGGGATCTGGCGGAGTCACTAGCGCTCGGGGCCACCAGTCATCTGCAGCATGTGCTGCGCTCAGTACGGCCCCGGGCTCTAACGGTGACGATCCTGGAGCCGCAGTACCAGCGGGTGCGCACCGGCAGCGTGCCCACGGTCAGCGGATACCAGACCATCCGGTCGCTGCCCCGGGAGGAGACCTGGCAGCTGCTGGGCACCCTCATCTCAGCTCTCCGAGCCTCCGGCGCCGATGCGGTGATCCTGGACCTGGGGCAGCCTGCAGAGCCGGAGCATATCGAGGACTTCCACGCCGGCAGTGGGAATACCGTCAACGGCTTCGCCCTGCCGGTGCACCGGGCACAGGCTGCGGACTGGGAACGCACCGCGGAGTTGGTCGAGTCCGGTGCCCAGGTCCTGGCCTCTCTGCTGCGCCCTGATGAGCCGGGCGCGCGCTCCTTGCCGGAGGTTTCCCAGCTGGCCGACCGCCTTACCGGACCCTGGCAGGAACTGGGGATGCCGGCGTCGTCGTTGGCTGCCTTTGTCCTTACGCCCTATGGAGTGCGGCACCGGCAGCTGATGGCGGGACTCGGTGAGGCCGAGGCAATGCGCGCCCTCAGCCGACTGCGCGATACTGCCGAGGCACTCACGGAGCAGGCTGCGGCCTGAGCCTGCGGGCGCGGAGGATGGCATCGCGCAGCGGCACTGATCGTCCAGCAACCTGGACGGTGCGGGTGTTCTCGTAGCCGGCCTCAATATGCCATGCGGGCCCGGCGAACAGCTCGGTGATGTCCTCTAGGGTGGCAGTCGCGGTCTCCGGGTGGGGATGGCTGCGGGGGTGGCCGTGGGCGGGCTGGTGCAGGTGTCCCACGATCAGCAGGGTCCCTCCGGGGGCAACCCAGGAGCTGATCCGCCGGTAGAAGGCAAGCTGTCCGGTCTCCGGGTGGGCGTAGCTGGTGACCACCAGATCCCAGCGGCGGTCCGGCTCCCAGGTGGTGAGATCGGTCTCGACCCATTGGAGCTGCTCAGCCGTTCCGGGAGCCGCCGCCCGGGCCGCGGCCGCTGCCAGGGCAGTGGCTGAGATATCGGCCCCGGTGACCTGCCAGCCCTGCTCGGCCAGCCAGATGGCCTCAGTGCCGGTGCCGCATCCGGCATCAAGCGCAGTGCCCGGCGGCAGCTGGGTGAGCTCCGCCGGCAGGTAGGGGTTCACCGGCAGCGCCTCCCGCTCCCCCGCAGGTGCCCAGTGGTTCTCCCAGTAGGTCTTGTCGAACTGGTGCATGCTCTGCCCTTCTACCGATCGCGATCTCAACCTTCAGGATGGGGGCTCTACCTGGCGGCGGCAATCAGATTTGCCGATTCCGCAAAAACCAAGCATGCTCCCAAAAGACGCACTGCAGCTACGTCCTCCCGGGGCCGGCACCGGCACTGCATCCCCGGACTTACTCTTGTTCCATGAGCCGATTAGATGACCGGACCGCCCTGCTGCTGGTGGATGTACAGCAGGGCTTTGAACGCGCCGAGTACTGGGGTGAGCGGAACAACCCGGAGTGCGAAACCAATATCGCAGCCCTGCTTGATCACTGGCGCGCCACTGGGCGCACGGTGGTCTTTGTCCGCCACGACTCCACTGACCAGGACTCCCCGCTTCACCCGGACAACCCAGGGAACGCGCTCCAAGGCATCCTCACCGGCGCTCCGGATCTGCTGGTGGTCAAGAGCGTGAACTCCAGCTTCCATGGAACCCCGGACCTGCACGCCTGGCTGCAGACCAATGACATTCAGAGCCTGGTGGTCTGCGGGGTCACCACGAACCACTGCTGTGAGACTACGGCCCGGGTCGGCGGCAACCTCGGCTACCAGGTGTACTTCGCCATCGACGCAACCCACACCTTTGACCGCAGGTCCCCAGAGGGCGAATCCATATCCGCCGAGACTCTGGCCCAGGTCACCGCCACCAACCTGCACGGGGAGTTCGCCACAGTCATCTCCACCGGGGACCTCATCAGAGCTGCCTGAGCGGCCTGAGCTGTCACAGAGCCGTTTCAAGGGCAGTGATCAGTGCGCGCACGGCAGTGAAATGGTGCGTATGCATGCCCACCTGCTGCGCCCCAATGAGCTTGTTCGGCGAATCATCCGTGAAGAAAATCTCAGGTCCCCGGAGTCCCAGCTCGTTCATCACATGGTGAAAGACCCGAGGGTCTGGTTTGATCCAGCCGATCTCTGCAGAATTGAAGAAGGCGTCAAAGTGCTGCAGCGCCCCCAGCTGCTCGGCCTCGGCGCGTACCTCATCGGTCCCGTTGGTCAGCACGGCCGTCACAAAGGCCTCAGTCCGCAGCTCATCAACCAGAGTGAGGAGCTGCTGATCGGCGTAGGCAGGCGGCTGTGACCATTCGGCAGCGGCCTCAGCTGACCCTATCTGCTCACCGATTCGGCGTACCCATTCCCGGCGCGGGATCTTTCCTGTAGTCAGCTGGGTGATCAGCGGCTCGGCGAATGCCGCTGTGTGGATGCTGCCTTCTGCCAATCCGTAGCGGCGCTCCAGCTCAGGAGTGAACTGTGCGTCAAAGTGACGGATCACTCCGTCGAAATCGAACAGGACAGCACGGATCTCAGAGGTGCGGTGAAAGACCATCCATCCAGCTTATTCGTGTTCCACCGCGCGCGTTTGTGGACCGCCTACGATAGGCCTATGGAACGGGTAATCGGCAGCGTGGGGGCCGCAGCGGCTGTGCTGGCGCTGGCAGCGTGCTCTGGAGATGGCGGAGAGCACGACGACGCCCGCCCCGAGTCGGAGACCGCAGACACTGAGGATGTGGCAGTCGTGGAGGCAGACCGGTAGCTTCAGCCCGCATCAGCCCGCCGCTGGGCGGCCAAACCGGCCTGCCGCGACTGAGCGATGATCCCCGGCAGGGCATCCGCCAGCGCAGCCACATCCTCCTCCGTAGTGGTCCAACCCAGGGTGAAGCGCTGGGCGCCCCGGGCCGCTGCCTCGCTCAGTCCCATTGCCATCAGCACATGGGAGGGCCGGGGCACCCCGGCGGTGCAGGCAGATCCGGTAGCAGTGTCGAACCCAGCCATATCCAGCATGAACAGCAGCGAGTCCCCCTCCGCGCCCTCCACGGTGATGTGCAGGTTGTTCGGCAGCCGCAGCTCTGGGTGCTCGCGGGGATCCGGACCGCGCAGGGTAACGCCGTCAAGGCCAGTCACCGCCTCCAGCAGCTGATCGCGCAGCCCAGCCAGCCGAACCGCCTCCGTCTGCCGCCCCGCAGCGACTTCCTCCGCCACCGCGGCGAAGGCGCAGACCCCCGGGGCGTCCAGGGTGCCGGACCGGATATCGCGCTCCTGGCCGCCACCGTGCAGCACCGGGGTCAGCTTCACCTCCCGGCGCACCAGCAGAGCGCCCACCCCCACGGGCGCTCCGAGTTTATGCCCGCTGATCGCCATCGTGGCGGCCCCCGAGTCCCGGAAGCTGACCGGCACCGAGCCGAAGGCCTGCACCGCATCTGTGTGCAGCGGGACCCCGGCCTGCGCGCAGAGCCGGCCGATCTCAGCCACCGGCTGCACCGCACCGACCTCGTTATTGGCCCACATCACCGTGGCCAGGGCAATGGTCTCGGGCTCATCAGCCAACAGGGCGCTCAGGCTAGGAAGATCCACCACCCCCTCGCCATCCACCGGGATCATCACCAGCTCGGCCTGCTCATGGGACTCCAACCATTCGGCGGTCTCCAGCACAGCATGGTGTTCGATGCCGGGCAGCAGCACCCGGCGGCGGCGCGCATCCTCAGCGCTCCGCTGCCAGTAGAGGCCCTTGAGCCCCAGGTTGTCCGCCTCGGTGCCGCCGGAGGTGAAGATCACCTCGGAGGGGTCTGCGCCCACTGCTGCAGCCAGCTGGGCGCGCGCGGAATCCACTGCCAGCCGCGCCCGGCGGCCTGAGCCGTGCAGGGAGGATGGATTGGCCAAGGCGGGCAGCAGCTCGGTGAGCACACGTACTGCCGCCGGCTTGACCGGAGTGGTGGCAGCATGGTCGAAGTATCGGGACATCACCGCCGATTCTACGTCCGCACAGCCGGGCATCAGCTGCGGATAGAGTTAAGCGGGTGAGCGATCCGGATTTCTATGCCGTGCTGGGGGTCAGCCCCGATGCTGAGCCTCAGGCGATCCGTGCCGCCTACCGCCGCGCTGCCCGGCAGCACCACCCTGACCGCGGGGGCAGTGCGGAGAAGTTCCACCAGGTCCAATCCGCCTGGGAGGTGCTGGGTTCCCCGGAGTCCCGGGCCGAGTATGACCGAGGACGCCGCCACCCAGGCTCGGCTGCCTCAGCAGAGACCCCTGTGCCGGCCGGGGAGGGCGCCGGGTTCACCTACTCCCGTTCCGCTCAGCCCAGAGGCACCCGGACCCGGACCAGCCAGAGGCAGGCCCGGCGCAGTCCCAGTGCGGATAAACCGGTGGCCTACGAGCCGCCGCTGTCCAGCCCTGAGCCGCTGAATCTGACCCTGACCAGCCAGAAGGTCCACGGCGGATTCCCCGCCAAGGGCCTGTTCGGCGGCCGCTCCCAGCGCCGCCAGCAGCGCACTGCAGAGCTGCTGGAGAAGCACGTGCTCTCTGCCCTGCCCGCTGCCAGGCTGTTCAACAGTGTCTCCCTGGCCCCGGCAGCCAACCCGGGGAAGGGGCGTCGTCGTTCCGGGAAAGCCGCAGCGGTGGACCATGTGCTGGTCTGCGGGCCCATCCTGCTGCTGGTCAGCGCACTAGAAGTCCCCGGCGGCACCGCCTCCTGGGACGGGGCGTCCCTGCGCACTTCCGGAAAGAGCCTGCCGCTGCCGGATCTGGCAGCCTCCGCCCGGCAGCTGCGGACCAGCCTGACCCAACAGCTGCAGCAGGAGCACGGGGCAGCACCGGCTGTGGAGACCGACTGGCAGCATGTGCTGCTGGCCGCCGATGGTGATCTCTTCCACCCGGTAGTGGAGCCCCAGGGGGCGGGCCGCAGCGGCCCGGTGCCGCTGGCCGCTGGGCGGGCGATTGGGCATCTGGTCAATGTGCTGGCCGCCTCGGAGCGGGCCAATCTGGTGGAGCGGCGCCTGATGGCAGCGCTGCGCAGCCGGCTGGCCGCTCCGGAGGATTCATGAGCGGCACCGGGCTGCGCATCGTGCTGGACCAGCCCGAGATCCCGGGCAACACCGGCAATATCATCCGGCTGGCCGCCGTGACCGGATTCGAGCTGCATATCGCCGGGCCCACCCGCTTTGACTTCTCCGACGCCCGGCTCAAGCGCGCCGGACTGGACTATCACGATCTGGCCGTGATGACCCAGCATGAGAACCTCCAGGCCGCCTATGCGGCAGTGCAGCCGGAACGGATCTTCGCCTTCACCGGAGAGGGCACCACCCACCACACCAAGATCGACTACCGGCCCGGGGACACCCTGCTCTTCGGCCGTGAATCCACCGGACTGGATGCTCATGTCAAGCAGGATCCGCGCATTACCGCCCTGGTTCGCATCCCGATGCTGCCCGGCCGGCGCAGCCTTAACCTGGCCAACTCTGTCTCGATCGCGGTCTACGAGGCCTGGCGCCAGCGCGGCTTCTCCGGGGCGGTATGAGGGTGTTGGTCGCCGCCCGGCTGGACTGAGCTGACTAGACTCGGGGGCATGAGCCAGACTCCCCGCCGCGATGAGCAGAACCCAGAGCAGGAGCCTGCTCCTGCGGCTGCCACTGGAGCGGAAGCCGGGCAGGAGTACCAGGAGATCCACTACCGGGAGGATGCCGAGACTGAGCATCAGGACTCCTACGAGGAGTATCCGGAGGATGCGGTGGTCAACCCGGAGACCGGGGAGATCTCCGCTGTGGACCCGGCCACCGGTGAGGTCAGGGTGATCGGCACCGCCCCCACCCTCACCGACCTGCTCACCCAGACCGCCCAGGGTGACCAGGCGGCCTTCTCTGCCTTCTTCGAGGCCACCTCGGATGTTGTCTACGGGCTCTCGCTGATCATGCACGCAGAGTACGACGACGCCCACGCATCCACTGTTGCGGTGTACCGCCACCTCTGGGACCAGGCAGATGCCCGCGCCCGGGACCTGCGGCTGCAGACCCAGGCCTCCCAGTTGCTGACCGAGGAGTTCACCGGCAGTGAGCCGGAGGACGGGACCAGCAGCTACCGGCCCAATGAGTACGAACTGGTGCTCGAATGGCTGATCCCGCTGGCCCACCGGATCTTTGTAGAACGGTTCCGTGAGGGCATCACCACGCCGATCCCGCTGACCCCAGTGCCCCAGAGTGAGGGCGGCGGCGTGGCCGGTCTGCCCGAGGAGGTGCTGGAGGATCTGCTGGCGCTCTCCGACTCCCAGGCACAGGCGTTGGCCCTGACCTACCTGGCCGGGGCCACCCATCAGCAGGTGGCGCAGAAGGTGGAGGCAGCGGTCCCCTCAGTGAAATCGCGGCTGCGCGATGCGATGACTCGCCTGCACTCCCAGCGTCAGGCCCGGGACACCGACCCCGACCCGATCCTGCGCGCAGCAGTGACCAAGAAGGATGTGGAGCGCTCCGGCGGGGTCAACCGGAACTTCTCCAACCAGATCGCCGCCGACCTGGATAAGGGCCTGCTGGTGGAGCTCGCTGAGCTGTATGCGCTGGACGCAGTGGATGACGCCGAACGCGCTCTGCTGGATGAGAAGGCGCTCACCGCCTCAGAGCCTGAGGTGCAGCAGTGGGAGACCCGGGTCCTCGCCGCCCGGCGCACCCTGGCAGAGATCTTCGCCGCCGATCCGGTGGCACCGCCCTCCACCCTGCTCGACGAGCTGCTGGCCGGCCTGGGCGGGCAGGAGGTCGGAGTGGGCCTGGTGGAGAACATCTCCAACCACACCGGTGAGGCTGATCGCCGCACACCGGTGATTAAGAGGTGGATGTTTGTGGCCGGCTTCCTGCTCATCGTACTCATCGGTGCGGTGATCATCTGGCAGGTCAGCATCCCCCGGGACATCCAGGCTTTGGCTGATGCCGATCCGGAGGCCGAGCAGGTCGAGGGCTACCAGATGGAGCAGGGCGGAACAGTGGATGCCGTGCTCTCCCCCAATGAGGACGTCGGCTACGCCCAGTTCAGCGATCTGCCCGCCCTGGAGGGTGAGCAGACCTACCAGCTGTGGCTGTTGCCCGCAGGCGCTGGAGAGCCTTCATCCCTGGGCAACTTCACCCCCGCAGAGCTGGAGGGCGAGGTGGTCACCATCAGCAATCTGGCCAGCCACCAGACGCTGCTGGTCACAGTGGAGAGTGTCCGCGGTGTGGAGCGCCCCCAGGGCGAGACTGTGGCCCAATTGCCCCTTGACTAAAAACCGGAGATTGTCTGCGGGTCGTTGACCAGCACGTGGTGGAACTCCTCGGCATAGCCGCCGGCGCCGTGACTTGCCCGCAGCTGCTCCATGACGAACTCGCGCATCCGCTGAGCATCCCGGTGCTGGCTGAGGTGCCGATCCAGGGCGGTCAGCTTGCGGTCCTGGAACCCGGTGATGTCCACCCGTAGGTTCACCCGCTCCTGCGGGGCTCCCATCAGCAGCAGGTGCTGGATCTTGAACGCCTTCAGACCCTCGGCCTCGAGCTCCGGATAGGCGAAGGGGTTCTCGACATAGGGGTAGGCTGCACGCACCACCGCCTCACCGGTGGCCAGGTGGTCCGGGTGGGACTTCTGCAGCCGGTCCCAGGCGCGCTCCGGGTGGAAGCTCAGCACAGCCTCGGGCCGCAGCTGGCGCATCAGCCGCACCAGGTGGCCGATGAGCTCGTAGCTGGGGGCCACGAACCCGTCACGCTCCTGGAGCAGGGTGACCTCGGAGATGCCGACCACTGCTGCGGCAGCCTCCTGCTCAGTGCGCCGCAGACGCGCGGTCTCCTCAGGGCTCCGCTGT
Organism: Nesterenkonia alkaliphila; assembly: GCF_009758175.1. Lineage (GTDB taxonomy): Bacteria > Actinomycetota > Actinomycetes > Actinomycetales > Micrococcaceae > Nesterenkonia > Nesterenkonia alkaliphila. Next base: position 8,286 of record NZ_WRPM01000077.1, on the reverse strand, counting down.
GCATCAAACCCCCCGGCGTCCCCGGCGGTGAGCAGGCACAGCTGCACCTGCACCCCGCGGCTGGTCAGGGCGGCGATGGTGCCGGAGGCGCCGAAGTCGATGTCATCGGGGTGGGCGGCCACGGCCAGCACAGTGTGCAGTCCCAGCTCCTCGACCAGCTCATCAGGTGTGTGCAGACGGCTCACATCGGGTCCAGAGTGACATCGATCTCCAGCTGTTCCCCATCCCGCAGCACGGTCAGGGTGATGGTGTCACCGGCCGCGTACTCACGCACGATTGCGGTGAGATTGACGCTGTCGTCGATTCTGCGGCCTTCCACCTCCTGGATGATGTCGCCCTCCTGAACCCCGCCCTGCTCGGCTGGGGAGCCCGGCACGGCGTGAACCACCAGCCCGCCCAGGGAGAACGGGCTGCTGGGCTGGGGCACGTCCTGACCTTCCAGACGCTGCTCGAGCTCCTCACCCTCAAGGCCGAAGATCTCCACCCGGAAGTCGTTGACTGCGGGGTCGGCGTCCGCCTCTGCGACATGTACGCCGAGGACCCCGTGAGAGGCCTCACCGTGATCGATGATGTCCTGGGCCACCCGGGCGGCATAGTCGATCGGGATCGCGAAGCCCACACCGATGGAGCCGGCTCCCTCGGAGCCCATGAGCCCGCCGCCGGTGGTGGCGATGGCCACGTTAACGCCGATGACCTCACCGTTGATGTCCACCAGGGCGCCGCCGGAGTTGCCCTGGTTGATGGCGGCGTCGGTCTGGATCACGTTGAGGTAGATGCTCTCGCCCCCCTCCTGACCAGGCAGCTGGAACTCCGGGCCGTCTTCCTCATCCTCACCCTCCGGCTCCTCGGTCTGGCCGAAGAACTCCTGGTAGCGGCCGTCCTCGGGAATCCCCAGGCCGTCACCCTCGGCGCCGGAGGCTGCCACAGAGATGGTGCGGTCCAGGGTGGAGACGATGCCGGTGGTCACCGTACCGTCCAGCTGCAGCGGCGAGCCGATGGCGATGGTCTGGTCCCCCACATTGAGCCCGGAGGAGCTGCCCAGTTCGGCGGGGACCAAGTTCTCGGTGTCCGCCAGCTGGATGACCGCCAAGTCGCTGAGCGGATCGGTGCCGATCAGTTCGGCCGTGGTGGAGCGGCCGTCATTGAGCTGGACGTGAATCTCCGGGTCCGGCTCCGCGCCGCCCAGGGTGACCACATGGGTATTGGTGAGCACATGGCCCTCGTTGTCCAACACGATCCCGGAGCCTGAGCCCGCTCCAGACTCTCCACCTACTGCCAGGGTGACCACCGATGGTGCGGCCCGGTCTGCGGCCGCGGCCACTGCAGTGGCGTCCTCCGGGGTGTTGATCTGGATCCCGCCGCTGGTATCTGCGCCGATGGTCTGCTGGTCCTCGCTCTGCCACTGGTTCCAGAGGTACTGACCGCCCAGGGCCGCGCCGCCGCCGAGCAGCCCGGCAAGCAGCACCGCGACGATGAAGGCTCCGGCTCCAATACCGCGTTTGGTCCTCTGCGGCCGGGGTTCGGGCTGCAGCGGGGGCTGGTGGCCGGAGAGCTCCCCGGCGGGCGCGCCGCTGTAGACCCCATAGGGCAGTTCGGTCGAGGCCGCTTCGGACTGCCGATGTGAGATCGGCTGGCCGGGCGCCGGGATATGAGCAGTGGGTCCTGGGGAGATAGGCCGCTGGGCAGAAGGCTGAGCAGGCTCCGGTGCCTCCGGCTGCTCTGCGGGGCTCTCACCGTATGGGGGCTGTGACATCGATATGTGATGCTCCTGATCTCTTATAGACTCCAGACCATGGTGCCAGAGAATCTGTTCGCCCTGCCCGTGGTAACCGGCGCTGTGTTAGTGGGTCCGCTGATCATCGGGGCGGCGATCCTGGCGCTCCTCGGAGTAGGAGCAGTCTATCTCTCCGGCGGCAAGAAGCAGAGCCGCCGGATCGCAGGGGTTCACAGCCCGCAGCAGATCTCTCAGGGCCAGCGTGATCCCCTGGATGAGAAGTCCAGCGAGGAGTTGCGGCTGCAGGCCGGTGAGCTGCTGGTGGCCGCGGATAACGCCGTGCAGTCCAGCGAACAGGAGCTGCTCTTCGCCTCCGCCTCCTACGGGGATGCCAAAGTGGCTCCCTTCCAGCAGGACCTGGAGCAGGCCAAGGAGCACCTCCGGGAGTCATTTCGGCTGCAGCAGCAGGTGGACACCTCCGAGGGCGCTGATGAACGTGCTGCCCGCGATCTCTACAAACGGATCATCCGCAGCTGCGAGCAGGTGAATCAGACCCTGCAGTCCCACCAGGACCAGTTCACCGAGCTGCGCAGCCTGGAGCGTGATCCCCGGCCGGCGCTGAACAAACTGGCCGAGCAGCTCTCCGCGCTTTCCGCCCGGCGCTCCCGGGCTGAGTCCGCCGTGCAGGAGCTGTCGCAGAAATACCACGACGACGCCCTCCGTCAGTACCGGGACAACCTCACCCAGTCTGCCCAAGCACTGGAGGCCGCCGAGGCCTCCCGCAACCAGGCGGAGCAGGCGGTGCACTCGGGTGATACCGCCCAGGCGGTAGTAGCCCTGCACTCCGGGGAACAGGCTGCTGCTGATGCCCAACGGCTCATCGAGTCGATGGAGGAGACCGAGGAGCGGCTCAAGAGCGCCCGGAAGAACCTGGATGTGGGCATCGCCCAGACCGAACAGGATGTAGCCCAGGCCCGAGCCACTATGAACGCTGGCCAGGCGCCGGAGCTTGCCGGCCCGGTGGCGGCAGCTGAGACCGCGGTCAACCGGGCCAAGCAGTCGCTGAGCTCCGGCGAGCGGATCGATCCGCTGGAGCTGCTGCAGCAGCTTGAGCTGGCACACCGGGAGCTGGATGCTCCGCTGAACTCCGTGCGCGACCGGCAGGCTAAGGACCGGCGGGCCCGGGAAATGCTGCAGCATGAGCTGCTCACAGCGCGTAATCAGGTGCAGTCCTCCCTGGACTTCCTGCGCTCGCGCCGCTACGGCATCTCTTCAACCGCCCGCACCCGGATGGCCGAGAGCGAACGCTGCCTCACTGAGGCCCAGGCCATCGGAGACTCCCAGCCCGCCCGTGCGGTGGAGCTGGCTCAGCAGGCCAAGACACTGGCCATTCAGGCCGCGCAGATCGCTGAACGTGAGGCCGCCACCGCCCAGATGCAGACGATGGGCACCGGCTACGGCACTGGCTACGGCACCGGTGGCGGATTCGGCGGATTCGGCGGATTCGGCGGCGGCTATACCGGTGGTTATAGCCGTGGCTACGGCGGTGGGTTCGGTTACCGAGGCGGGTTCGGCTACGGTGGCCGGCGGCGTCGTCGTGGTTTCTTCTAGCGTTCACTCCCCGTTGAAGAAATATCCGCCCTGAGGCTGATGCCCGGCACGGCACAGGGGTTAGTATCGGGAAGGTGATCGTTCTCAACGCTTGAATGTCCCCCTAGGAAAGGTGATCACAGTGACTAAGCAGTCCATTTTCGGCCGGATGTCCCAGCTGATCCGCGCCAATGTCAACGCGATGCTGGACCGCGCCGAGGATCCGGAGAAGATGCTGGATCAGATGGTGCGTGACTTCACCAATAACATCCGCGAGGCCGAGGAGGCCGTCGCCCAGACCATCGGCAATCTGCGGATGATGGAGGACGACTACAAGGAGGACCTGGACACCGCCCGCGAGTGGGGGCAGAAGGCACTGGCCGCCTCCCGCAAAGCTGATGAGTTCCGCAGCGAGGGCAATAACGACAACGCTGCCAAGTTCGACAATCTGGCCAAGGTGGCCATCCAGCGCCAGCTGGACGCCGAGAGCTCGGCCAAGGGCGCGGAGCCGACCATCCAGTCCCAGCGGGAGATCGTGGAGCGGCTGCGCACCGGTCTGGAGCAGATGAAGACCAAGCGCCAGCAGCTGATCTCCAAGCGCGATGAGCTGGTGGCCCGTTCCAAGGCTGCCCACGCCCAGTCCCAGGTCCATGACGCAGTGCAGGCCATCGACGTGATGGACCCCACCTCCGAGGTGGGCCGCTTCGAGGAGAAGATCCGCCGTGAGGAGGCCCGGGTACGCGGGCAGAACGAACTGGCCGCCTCCAGCCTGGACGCCCAGTTCGAGTCCCTGGAGGACCTCGGCGAGCAGGCTGAGATCGAGGCCCGCCTGGCAGCTCTGAAGTCCGGTTCCTCCACGCCGGCCGAGATCGGCACCGGCAGCCAGTCCGGCACCGGGGTGACAGAGGCTGACTTTGCCGCACTGGAGACGGAGAAGGACAGGGCCTGAACTCCGCTCATCTGAGGGTGAACCCGGCTGTTCACCCCGCATTAATCTGAGACAATGGGGAGCTGAAGAATCAGCTCCCCATTTCTCTGCCTCAAGGAGACTCGCGATGACCACCACCACCCAGTCCAACGGAACCCCCGGCACCGGCGCCACTACTGTGAACACTGGCCTGGCGCAGATGCTCAAGGGCGGAGTGATCATGGACGTGGTCACCCCCGAGCAGGCCAGGATCGCCGAGGAGGCCGGAGCTGTTGCCGTCATGGCCCTGGAGCGGGTGCCCGCCGACATCCGCGCTCAGGGCGGCCTGGCCCGGATGAGCGACCCGGATCTGATCAGCTCGATCGTGGATGCTGTGTCCATTCCGGTGATGGCCAAGGCCCGGATCGGCCACTTTGTGGAGGCTCAGGTCCTGGAACACCTGAAGGTGGACTACATCGACGAGTCCGAGGTCCTCTCACCTGCCGATGAGGCCCATCACATCGATAAGACCAAGTTCAAGGTGCCTTTCGTCTGTGGGGCCACCAATCTGGGCGAGGCGCTGCGCCGAATCGCCGAGGGCGCCTCGATGATCCGTTCCAAGGGCGAGGCCGGCACCGGTGATGTGATCGAGGCCGTGCGCCACCTGCGGACCATCAAAGGCGAGATCGCCCGGCTGGCCGCACTCGACGAGGTGGAGCTCTACGCCGCAGCCAAGGAACTGCGCGCCCCCTACGAACTGGTCAAGCAGGTGGCGGCAGCGGGCCGGCTGCCGGTGGTGCTGTTCGTAGCCGGCGGAATCGCCACCCCGGCCGATGCGGCGATGATGATGCAGATGGGCGCCGAGGGCGTGTTCGTGGGCTCGGGCATCTTCAAGTCCGGTGACCCTGAAGCCCGCGCCAAAGCCATCGTCAAGGCCACCACCTACTATGACGATCCCGCCGTGATCGCCGAGGTCTCCCGCGGTCTGGGTGAGGCCATGGTGGGCAAGTCTGTCTCCGAGATCGCTGCCCCGCACCGCCTGGCCGAGCGGGGCTGGTAGGGCCTGCGCTGGTGAGCCGCACCCCGCAGATCGGTGTCCTGGCCCTGCAGGGTGCCGTAGCTGAACATGAGCAAGCCCTCAGCGCTGCCGGCGCACAGGTGCGCAAGGTACGCCGGCCGGCCGAGCTGGAGGGTCTTGACGGCCTGGTGGTCCCCGGTGGAGAGTCCACAGCCATGGCCCGGCTCGCCGCCCCGGTGCGTCTGATGCCCGCCATCCGGCAGCGCCACGAGGAAGGCATGGCCGTCTTCGGCACCTGCGCAGGACTGATTCTCACCGCCGATGCCGTGGCCGATGCCGAGGCGCTGACCGGCTTCGAGCGGATCGGCGGATTGGACGTGGTGGTACGCCGCAACGCCTACGGCAATCAGCTGGCCTCTTTTGAGACCGAGCTTGAGGTCAGCAGCATTCCGGAGTCTGAGCGCAGACTGCCTGCGGTGTTCATCCGCGCCCCGATCATCGAGGAGATCACCGGCAGCGAGGTCGAGGTGCTCGCCGAGGCGGCAGGCCACCCGGTGGTGGTCCGTCAGGGCCGCCTATTGGCCGCCAGCTTCCACCCCGAGCTCACCGGCGACCACCGGCTGCATGAGCATTTCGTGCAGCTGGCCGCCGGCTAGGGGCGCCGCGCACGAGCTGCTCAGCGCTGGGGATCAGCCTGCCTCGCGCAGCGCGGCCTCGGCATGCTGGATCATCTCCGTGGCCGCCTCCATCAGCAGGTCCAGGTCATCGGCGTGGTCCGAGGTGGCGAAGATCTCCACATGAGTCGGAACCCCGGGCAGGGGCATGTACAGCATCACCAGCGCCGTGCCCTCGGCTCCGTCATCAACAACCTCAGTCAGGCCTGAGACCGGACCGTCCTGGGTCACCTCAATGGTGCTGGTGTTGCCCTCCAGTGCTGCTTGGAACGGATAGCAGGCCAACGCCCAGGAGTTCCAGGCCTCCGTGTTGTCCACACTCTGGTAACCGGCAGCCCAGGGGCCGCCAGACTCTGCCCAGAAGTCGATGATGACGTCGTTGCCCTGAGCTCCGGGCAGCGAATAGGCGACCAGGACGTCATTGCTGCGCATCCCCTCCTCCCAGAGCGATTCCCGCTCCTGCGCCATCGCGGTGAGATCCTCGGTCCACTGTTCCCAGGCCGCGGCGCACTCCTGCGCACCCTCCACGGTCCCCACAGCAATCCGCGCCTGTTCGAGCTCCTCCTCAAAGTGCTCGAAGCTGGCATCGCCGAGCCCCACATCCTCATACTCCAGCTCGATGCTCTCCGGCCGCCCTTCCTCCTCGACCACCAACGGCATCGAGAGGTCGCTCTCCCCCGGGATGAGGGCGGAGAGCTCCCCGGCGCTGAGCTGATGGTCCGGATATCGTGTGAGGTTCTCCGGCGGCGGTGCGGGCCGCACCGGCTCATCCTGTGCACACCCCGGCACCAGCAGAAGCCCCGTGACGGCGAGGCCGGCGACCGGTCCGTGCTGCATTCCCCTGGTGCGTGTCACTGCCCTCATTCTAAGGCGGTCCAGGTGTGGGCACGGCGGTCCTCCAGCAGCAGCTTCTCGCCGATGCGGAACACATGCTCGCTGTCGCTGCTGTAGCTCCAGCGCCAGATCTCGGAGCCGTCCTCCCAGTCGAAGGCGAGCACCTCCTCGATCCCGCGGATGTACAGGTTCTCCTCTCCCGGGTGGAAGCCCACCGGTGAGCCATGCTCGAAGTGGTAGTGCTGGTCCCGGTCCAACTGGCCGTAGAGCAGCTCATCGCCGGTGGCGGCGTCGTGCACGGCGAAGCGTCCGTCGGCATCGATCAGGTAGATGTGCTGGTCATCGCTGGCCGGGGCCACCTCAGCCGCTGGGGTGCGCAGCGGCTGGTCCCACATGTCCTGCCCGTCTGCCGGGTCGACCCGCATCAGGCTCATGCTGCGCTCCGAGACATCGGCCACCAGCAGCGTGCCCTGGGGCGTCCAGATCTGGTCGGCGCTGCGCGGCCGGTCCCACTGGGACTCCTGCTCGCCGTCGTAGGCGCGCAGCTCGGTGGCTCCCCCACTGGATCGGTAGCGCTGCTCCAGGACCACGGAGCCCACGGCTGAGTAGTACACCGAATCCTGCTCGGACAGCGCCTCGATGCTCTCCCCCGTCTCCGGGTCCAGGTAGTAGGTCTGGTACTGCCCGGAGTCGGAGGCCTGCCCGCTGTGCTGGAGCACGGTGCCGTAGGGGCCCAGCTCCAGAAGCTGGGGATAGTCGCTTCCCATGGTTGCGGAGACCTCGGAGGCCCAGTTCTGATGTTCGAGGCTGCGGGCATCCAGGCTGACCGCCAGCGGATAGGAGCCGGTGTCCTCATAGGTCTGCAGCAGCAGGTGCACCGAGTCACCGTCGAAGAGAGGCAGATACGCCCCCTCCTGCTCCCGGTCCCATTCACGTTCGGAGAGGACCTCACCGGTCCCGGGGTTCAGGGTGGCGATATAGGTCGCACTGCGCTCCTCGCCCCAGCCGTAGTCGGTTCTGGTCACACCGATGACCTCGGAGTCCTCACCGGCGAAGACCCCCACGCTGTCCTGGGCGCTCTCCAGCCACCCGACGGCTTCCACGAGGTCCACCTGCCACAGCTGGTCCCCGGTGGCCAGGTCGATCCGGGTCAGGGAGGTGGTCATGGGCTGCTCCACGTAGAAGTCCGGCTCCTCGGCGGAGCCTGGGGCGTAGGAGAACAGCAGGGCCTCACCGCCGCCGAGGTAAGTCATCTGCGAGTAGTAGTCGGCACCAGTGGCCCCGAAGTCGTAGCTGATCCGCCAGCCGGTCACCGGGCGCTCAGGCAGGTCAGCGATGGCATAGCCGTTCTCCGGGGCCCCGGCGGAATCCTCCAGCAGGCGGGGCAGCAGCAGGGCAGCAGCGGCCCCCAGAACGACGACGCCCACCGCAGCAGCGATCCACAGCTTCAGTCGGGATCTCCGCCGTGTCCCGCCCTGCGGGGTGCCGGCAGGCGGCTGGCCCTGCCAATGCCCCTGCTCAGGGTGGTTCTGGTGATAGGCCTGTGGAT
>NZ_WRPM01000076.1 GCF_009758175.1 Nesterenkonia alkaliphila | reverse complement strand
CCCGCCGAGCACGAGCGAAACTCACCGAAATGGCAAGCTAAATCAGAGACGGACCACTAGGTCGTTGGCCTGCCTCTTCTGACTGTGCTTGCCGATTGACTCGCTGGATGAAGTCAGTTTCCGACTCCAGAGGGCCTTGCAATTCGAAGCGGAGACCGTGGGACTTGTACTGGTATCGCTGCCTCCAGCCCCGACGAGAAGCTGTAGGTTCAATGAAGTAGGACAGAGTCACCCGAAGGGTCACGTCCGCCTCAACCAAGTCTCGGAGCACTTCACGCGGCCAGGGGAAGTCATGAAAGCGAAAGTGAGGGATCTTAAAATCGGTTCCCCTGAACGGAGTGAACTCATCCTGCACAACAATTGTTACCGCTTGGTTGGAAGAGTGAAGAACGTTCTCCTCCGTCGGAACGCCCCATCCGTAACGTCGCAGCATCCTATGCCGAGCGGTGAGGTTCTTGTTCTTCTTGTACTCGCTGTTGATCTGCTCCCGCATGACCGGAGTCCACTCTGCTCCGTGTACAAGTAGGGCACGCACTGTCTCTGGCCAGTAGGCAGGGTAATTGGCCATGACCAGGGCTCCTAGCCTTGCTGCTTGAGCTGTGGCGGCGCTGGTGGCATTTGCGTTGGCCAGTACCTGATCGTTGTGGTGGCCCGCTGTTCGGACGGTAAGTGTGGACAAGTCGTCTTCGAACAATGATCCACCGTCGTGCAAGACATTGCCACCTTCCATCAGAATGTCAGGTTTTGCCGGCCAGGGGCGGTCCCCGAAGAGCAGTGACGTACTGGAATGGGGAGACAGTTCACCCTTGGTGGCTAAAGGCGCCCAGTTCTCGTGGCCTGGATCGGTTGGGGGCTCGATGAGGTCGGTGTATGCCCCTACCGTTAGCGCGTTCCAGGAGTGGGCTGGGTCGTGTACCGGAGAGAGGTCGGAGTGGTTTAGGTGGTCCCTGTTAAAGGATCGGGTGTTTCCCGCGGCGATAAAGAACAAACGAGCTGCGTCTGCGTCGGGAGCTGAAAGCATATGGAGTTCATGGCCTGCTCGAACTACACCGGATCCCGCTGCGAGGGCGTCGACTGTGGCTGACCAGAGGGTTGGCTGGCCAAGCGTTTCATGCGTATCCGGAACAGTGCTGACAGGCATGCAGAAGACTCGTTGGCGCGGCGCAGCGATCTCCGGCAGGGAAACAGCCTGGGCCGTGACATCACCGTAGGCGAGGGGGTCGTGGTCCTTCTCATTTTCTCTGGGCAATATCCTTACGGATTCGAGCCGATGCCGCAGTTGGACTACGTGCCCACCTATTAGCGCCTCATCAAGCCCATCCCCATAGAGGGCAACTCCTGCCATTCTGGCTCCATGACCGTCGTGGTCGAAGCCGCTCTCACCCAATACAGTGTGAAGGTCACCTTCGCTCAGCGAGTCCCGCAGAAGCAGATGATTGCGAGCTACGCCTGTATCAAGGTGGCACACAGCCGGTTGGGCTTCATCAGCTGGTTCCAGCCGTTCAGCCTCGGTCTTTCATGACACGGGGGCTTGAGAGGGTGTAGATAGACGAGAGTGCCGCTCCGACAAGGGATGATGGGCTTACCACAGTCCAAACCATCCGAGTCGAGAGGGCACTCTCAAAGTGAAGCGTATCCCGGGCACTGGCCGCATGAAAGTCTCCGCCGACGGGCAGGGGGTCGTGTCTCATGCCGGGGTTGGCATGCTGCGAGAACTGGCAGAGCGAACCGGCCTGGTGACCGGGCTTTCGGAGCCGCTTCTGGATTCCTACAAAGGCTTGCCGGTTCACGCCCCGGGCCGGGTGCTCACTGATCTGGCGGTCGCCGTGGCTGATGGCGCGATCAACATCTCCGGGATCCAGACGCTGACGGATCGCCAGGACGTTTTCGGGCCCGTAGCGTCGATGCCTACGACCTGGCGAGTCCTGGACCGGGTCACCGAAGAACGCCTCCCCGCGATCCGGAAAGCACGCGCTGAAGCACGGTCGACAGCATGGGAGGCTGGCGCTGGCCCTGAAAACAGTGCTGAGGATGCTGGGCCGTTGGTGATCGATGTTGATGCGACCATCAGCGTCGCCCACTCGGAGAAGGAGAACGCCGCCGCGACGTGGAAACGCACGTTCGGGTTCCACCCCTTACTGGCGTTCTTAGACAGACCAGAAATCAGCGGCGGGGAGGCCCTGGCTGGGATCCTGCGGCCCGGCAACGCCGGGGCCAACACTGCTGCTGATCACATCACCGTGATCGATAAGGCCCTCGACGCTCTGCCAGCTGCTGTGCGTCCCGGCGCTGAAGCCGGTCCTGGTGTGCTGGTGCGCAGCGACAGTGCTGGGGCTTCCCACGCTTTCGCTGATCACTGCCGAGAGATGGGCGTGGAGTTCTCTTTCGGCTACTTCCTGACCCAGCCCGTTCAGCAGGTCGTTGATCAGATTCCGGCTCAGTTGTGGCAGGCAGCGATCAACACCGACAGTTCCATCCGGGAGGGGGCGTGGGTGGTAGATGCTACCGACCATGTGAACATCAAAAGCTGGCCCGCCGGCACCCGCCTGATCCTGCGGAAGGAGCGGCCACATCCTGGCGCCCAGTTGTCCTTCACTGATGCTGACGGGCACCGGGTCACCGCGTTCATCACCGACACCGACCCAGAGGCCGTGGACCACAAGATTCAGGGCTTGGAGCTGCGTCACCGTCAG
>NZ_WRPM01000075.1 GCF_009758175.1 Nesterenkonia alkaliphila | reverse complement strand
ACCCGCCGAGCACGAGCGAAACTCACCGAAATGGCAAGCTAAATCAGAGACGGACCACTAGCTCGTTGTCCACCGCTGCCTCCCCTTTGAGAACAGGACTACTGAGCAAGAAAGGCTTTAGTGCACACGGGTACTGAACGACTAGATTGCAATAACCGATTTCTCCGAGACCTTTGGTCCTGGCGTGCAGAGCACTTATGAAACTGACAATCCCTGTCAGTTGTGGAATCCCCCGGTGGACGTTCCTCGACTGACACAAGGCGAGGGGGAGTCGAAAGAGCTGTTCCGGAGACGCCATCGACCATCCCCTCGGGTCGGGATCCGCGTGTCGGAGGGCGTTACGGTCCACGCGGTCTCCAGCGTCCGAATCCTCCCTCGGTGTTGAGCACTTGACCGGTCATCCATTCGGCTTCCTCGGTGAGCAGCCAGGTGATCAACCGAGCCGGATCGTCGGGCTGACCGTAGCGGCCGAACGGGAACATCGGTGAGACCGTCTCCCACATGTCCTCAGTGAGATAGCCGGTGTCGACGGGCCCAGGGTTGACAGCGTTGACACGGATCCCTCGATCGGCCAGTTGCTCCGAGATCGTGAGTGTGGCCCCTGCGATGGCAGCTTTCGCCGCGGCATAGGGCACACCCGGCATCGGGCCCAGTTCCTGGCCGGAGCTCAAGAACACGATCGAACCCCTTGTGCCGTGTTCATGATGACGGGCAAAGGCCTGGGTCAACAGGATCGACGCCCGAGCATCGACCGCCCAATGTCGGTCGAGGTCTTCTGCTGTCAGTTCGTCCAGCTCGCCGTCAGCACCGGTCAGGGCTTGGTTGCAGACCAAGCCATCGAGGCTGCCGAACTCGCTGATGACCGCAGCCACCAGCTCTCCGGCGGCGTCCGGGACCGTGAGGTCAGCGTGCTTGTCGGCCAGCTGCGCGCCGGGCATCACATGTTCACGCACCCCCGCGAGCACAGCATCAAGATCGTCACGGCCCCACTCCTGATCATCATCATGGGGCACATAGTGGTGGCAGAAAACGTTCGCCCCGTACGCTGCAGCCCGGCAAGCGATGGCGTAACCGATGCCTGCCCTGCGACTCACCCCGGTCACGAGAACGTTTTTACCGCTCAGGGGCAGAGAGTCGCGAGAGAGAACGTCAGGACCAACCATGCCTCCAGTCAAACACGAATCCTGACGTCATCTCGCTCGGCCCGCGCCTCGGTCGCCAGGAGTCAGCGGAGCCTCAGCGGGCAGAAGACGAAGTACCGGCGCGCCACGCTCTGGCCCGGTCAAGAATCTCAAGCACAACCTCCGTCTTAGCCTCCGCGTAGTGGTTCATATCGCTCCAGCGCTGCGTGGCAAGCTGCCTCTTCGTCTTGGCATAGAGTTCACGGTCGCCCTCATCGATACGAAGCCAGTCGCGCAGATCGAGGAGGTTCTTCACCTCAGCGTCGGTGGGTTCGTACACGTGCAGGTGGACGTCCTGTTCTGGCGTCCGCAACATCCGGTGGCCTGGCTCTCGGACCCGGAGCACGAAGCCGATCGACTCCAGTGCCGGCAGGTACGCCGTCTCGTCGGTGACATCGTCCACAGTGACAAGCATGTCCACGATGGGCTTGGCCGCCAGCCCAGGAACTGAGGTCGATCCGATGTGTTCAACATCGAGCGCGTGTCCATCCAGCGCCTGGCGAACACGCTCAGCCGTGTGATGGAAGCGCAGTGCCCATCGCTCGTCGTAGTCCACGACGCTGATCGGCCCAGGCTCGAGACCGCCGATGAGCGTCTGATCCAGGTACGCATCGTCGTTCTGTTCCATCATTCGATGATCCCACCGATCTTCTGTTGCAGGGGTCGCGATGTCCGACCGGTCGACAACATGTTCTTCAATCGGACGGAGCGGACTGCACTCCGAAACAGGCGGAGCGCAGTCCGCTCCCATGACCTTCCGAGGTGTGACGGTTCTACTCTGGTTCGATGGGGATCCACAGTTGTCCGCGAACGACGTCACCGGCGTCCGTGTCTTCGACGCTCAGCAGCTGGGGTCCTGGGGCCCAGCGGTAGGGGTTCGCCGGGAACCATTCGGTGCCGGCGGTCTTCCAGAGCTGCTGCATTGACTCGGGAAATACCCCCTCGCCGGTGAAGACAACCCATTGGCCGGCAGGGACTTCCAACGAGTCGAAGCCCTCGGGGGTTTCGGCTGTGGTGGCGACGGCATGCCAGTAGTCGACCTCGGTGTCTTCGCCCTGCTCGTCGAGGTAGGCAGTAACACCAAGGATGCCGACGGGGTCGACATTCGAGATTCCTTCTAGCTTCTCGGACGCTGCGGGGTCGATACTTTCTTCGAACCGCTCCATAGTCTCGTTACGCCCCAGAGCCACCAGCGGCACCCGAGCCCTGAACCCGACCACCCGGAAGGCGTCCTTGTTTACGATGCGGTATTCCACGTCTGTACTCCCTTCAATCGTCAGATGGAACTTCAGCTGAGATTGGGAGTGCAGCACAGTGCCAGGCCAGCGTGCCCGCGACGGCGTGAGTCCGTGCATGGCTTTGAAGGCGCGGGTGAACGCATCGTCGGAGCCGTAGCCGTATGCGATCGCCACATCAAGCACCGATCGCCCAGCAAGGATCTCGGCCGCTGCTACGGTCAGTCTGCGTTTACGGATGTACTCCGATAGAGGCATCCCAGCCAAAGTCGCGAACATCCTTCGGAAGTGATATTCCGAGGTCATCGCGATGCGGGCAAGCTCCCCTCCGGAGATCTCCTCGGTCAGGTTGGCCTCGATGTGGTCCATCGCCGCATTCCACTCACGCACTGCTACCTCCCAATCCGTTCTCAACGCTACGGACTGACCGAAGCGCCCACCCGACAAGCGATGCCCGAAACGGTCGCCGCCCAGACTGAAGTTGGTCCAGGTGCGAGGCGTGCCCCGTCACTGCCGGGGGGTGTCACAACAGGAACCGGCAACTGACACAGAATAAATGCGCCTGGCCGATGTTTTGTGAAGGCGACTATTGAACATAATGACAGGTTGTGCAGAGGACTCCTGACAATCAAATTTCAGAAGCTGGCTGCACAACCCGCGCCACGACTGGTGTCGAAGTGCAGTCGCCTTCTGAAACTGACATTGGCTATGCCCGTGTCTCCACCGACGAACAGGACCTCACCGCACAGCGGGACGGTCTCGCCGCCCTTGGTGTCGAGTCCAAGCGCATCTATGTCGACCACGGGCTCACCGGCCGCAATGCCGACCGGGACGGGTTGCGGCAGGCGCTGGCAGCGTGTCGTGACGGTGACACCTTTGTGGTCACCAAGCTGGATCGGCTGGCACGGTCTGTGCGTGATGCCCATCAGATCGCTGATGACCTCGCGGCACGGGAAGTGAAGCTGAGCATCGCCGGGTCGGTGTACGATCCGACCGACCCGATGGGCAAACTGTTGTTCAATGTGCTGGCGATGGTCGCCGAGTTCGAAGCCGACCTTATCCGCGCCCGAACTCGGGAGGGCATGAAGGTTGCCAGAAGCAAGGGCCGGCTGCGCGGGAAGTCTCCAAAGCTCAATCCCCGCCAGGAGGCTCACCTCGTCCAGCTGCACGCCGCCAACGAGCACACCATCGGCGAGCTAGCCGAGCTGTTCAGCGTGGGCCGCTCCACGGTCTACCGCGCGCTCGAACGCGCCAGGCGCAGCCGCGAGAATGCCGTGCAGTAGGTATGTGATGGACGCTCAGCAGCGGTGGCGGATTCTTCGGCTCCACGTCGAGGACGACGTACCGCTGGCGCGCCTCGCCCGCGAGACCAGCGTCGGGCTGCGCACTTTGGAGCGCTGGCACGCCCGCTACCGCGCCGACGGCTACGCCGGACTGGAGAGGAAGCCACGCACGGACGCAGGCACTCATCGCCTCTCCGGCGAGGTCATCCGCGTAATTGAGGGCCTCGCGCTGACCAAGCCTCGGCCCACGATTGCCACGATCCATCGCAAGGTCACCGCAATCTGCGAGAGCCGGGGATGGCCGGTCCCGTCCTACGCGGTGGTATGGGGCATCGTGCGGACCCTGGATCCCGGCATGGTCACCCTCGCCCTGGAAGGTGCGACGTCCTACCGCGACAAGCACGAGCTGGTGCTACGCCGGCAAGCAGAGCTGCCCAACGCGATGTGGCAATCCGATCACACCATGCTCGACATCCTGGTGGTGGGCACCGACGGCAAGCCCGCACGGCCATGGCTCACGACCATCCTCGATGACTACTCCCGGGCGGTCTGCGGCTACACAGTCTTCCTGGGCGCACCGTCGGCGATGAACACCGCCCTGGCGCTGCGCCAAGCGATCTGGCACAAGACCGACCCGGCCTGGCCGATGTGCGGCCTGCCCGACGTGCTCTACGTCGACCACGGCAGCGACTTCACCAGTGACCAGCTCGCCCACACCGCCGTCGACCTCCACATCCGACTGATCCACTCCACCGTCGCCCGACCCCAGGGACGGGGCAAGATCGAGCGGTTCTTCGGCACCATCAACACCGAGCTACTCGCCACCCTGCCCGGACACATCACCGAAGGGCACCCCTGGCCGACACCGAAACTGTCCCTGGCCGCCCTCGATAGCGCCCTGGAGGCGTTCGTGGCCACCTACAACGACCGCACGCACAGCGAGCTCGGAACCTCCCCGCGCAGCGCGTGGATCGCCGATGGCTGGCTGCCCCGAATGCCCGAGAGCCTGGAAGACCTCGACAGACTGCTGTTGACCGTCGCCAAGACCCGCGTCGTGCGCCGCGATGGCATCCGCTTCCAGGGCCTGCGCTACGTCTCCCCGACGCTGGCCGGCTACGTGGGGCGGTCGGTCGTGATCCGCTATGACCCGCGCGACATCACCGAGATCCGCGTCTTCGATCACGACGAGTTCGTCTGTAAAGCCGTCAACCAGGAGCATCACGACGAGAAGGTCAGCCTGAAAGAGATCCAAGCTGCGCGTAACGCCCGCCGCCGGGCGCTACGGGCCAGCATCAATGAACGCATCGCCACCGTACCAACGCACACCGCTGAGAAGCTGCCGGCGACTCGGGAGCCTTCGCCAAAGCCAGCGCTGAAGGTCTACAAGGAGGACCTCAGGTGAGCCAGCGCTTCATCGTGACCAAGGAGCACCGCCGCTTCACCGAGTTCGCCGACGCCGTGCGCCGCGGGCAGACTATCGGCCTGTGTTTTGGACCGGCAGGGGTCGGCAAGACGCTCTCTGCCCGCCGCTATGCACACTACGAAAAAGCACACGAGCTACTGACTTACTGGGGGCCGCGCTCCGACAACGACGCCAAGATCTACGCTGCCCTGGCCAGGAGCCGCACCGTGTTCTATACCCCCAGCGTGCTGACTACTCCGCGGAACCTGAAGGACGAGCTCAACCAGGCCATCACTCGCACAAACATCTGCATCGAGCAGCACCTCGAGCCACCCGGTCACGACGCGCACACGCGGGGCTGGCGGCACGGCAAGAACTACGTGGAGTTGATCATCGTCGATGAAGCCGAACGACTCCGACCCGCCGCACTGGAACTGCTGCGCGATCGCTACGATCGCGACGACATCGCCCTGATCCTGATCGGCATGCCTGGGCTAGAGAAGCAGTTCAGCCACTACCCCCAGTTCTACAGCCGGGTCGGCTTCGCCCACCAATACCGTCCCCTGGGCCAGGACGAGCTGCTGTTCGTTCTGCAAAGACATTGGCGCTCCCTCGGCAAGTCCCTCGACCCCGAGGATTTCACCGATGCCCAAGCCATCGCCGCCATCGCTCGTGTCACCCGCGGCAACTTCCGGCTGCTTGAACGCCTCTTCCCCCAAATTCAGCGCGTACTCAGGATCAACGAACTCGACACCATCACCAACGACGTCATCGAAGCCGCCCAGAGCACTCTGGTCATCGGAGTCACCTAACCCGCCACTGAGTCTATGAAGAACCCCGCCGTTTAGCGCACAAAGTCACACCCCGAGGGACCATCTCCTGGTGTCCATCTGGGTGCACCCTATCGGACGTGTTTAAGCTCGGTGTGGACTCGTAGCGAGTGAGGATGAGCGAGTTTGGCAGTTGGCTACCCAAGCGCTTTCAAGTTGGGAGACTGCTGCGTCATCGGGGCGGCGAGGCGCGCTGCCACAGGGTATCGAGAGAGGTAGGGACTGGTGCACGATCAGGTGACAGTCGGGGTATCAGGCCGCGAGGCTCACGGTCGGGTTCATGATGGTCTCGTACTCGATGGGGGTCAATCGGCCCAGGCCGTCCTGACGTCGGCATCCACAGCGGAAGCTATACCTTGGCGCAGCGATGACACCCTCGGCTCCTGTTCATATCCATTCCTCGACCGGCTATCGAGTTGGAGTGAATCTAGCGAGTTCGGCCGACAATCCACCGCCTTCGCCAGCCACCGAGAGGCCGTTTCCGCTCTCAGCACCGCTGCGCCATTGTACCATGGACACCATGCCCTCCACCTTCGCCTGGCTCGCCGTCGATGCCGAGCAGCGGCGCCGGATGATGGAGGCGGTCGAGCAGTTCCGTGACGAGACCACGGTTGACGACCTGGGCGTGGGCGGAATCCGGGATGCGTTCTCGGACTCCCTGTTCCCCGGCACCTCCACCCTCCATACGCGGCTGCGCTACGTCCTGTTCATCCCGTGGCTGATGCAGGAGGCCGCGAGACGCTCGACGGTCTCCGAGATGGCCACCAGGTACCACGACCTCGAGCGCGACTTCATCGGCGCCCTCGAACGCGGCACCGGGGAGGGCGAGACCGGCATCATCGGCCGTCGGGCGGGCAGGACCCTCCAGCGCGTGCCGTCGGTGCTCTACAGCGGCATGCTCGCGCAGTGGGGGATCCTCGAGCGCGGGCTCACCTCCCGCGAGTTCTTCACCCGCATCGAGGCGGGCCGCCGCCTGGATGCCGAGGCGCCTCGGGCCGAGGACGGCGGCCTGGGCACCGAGCGCATCCCGGACGGCCTCGACCCGGCGCTCCCGGCCCCGCCGGAGCGGCTGCTGACGAGCGCGGACTTCCGCCTACGGCCCGGCGAGGTCGCCTACCTCGAGGAGGCGATCACCCGCACCAACCCCGGCACGCTCCTGGCCCGGCTGGTGCAGGAGCGACCGGCCGGCTGGATCGATCGCGAGAGCGCGCCACGGTCCCCGTGGGCGCCCGAGGTGCGGGACCTGCTCCACGCGGAGGCCAACGGGGCTCTTCGCTCCCTGCTCGATCTCGCCGAGCGCTTCAGCCTCCAGGCGCACGGGGCCGGCCTGCTCTACAACCTGATGCTCGCCGAGGCGACCGCCTCCGACCCCTCGCGCTTCCGCGACGACCGCGTGGCGCACTACCGCGACCGCCTGCAGGACTGGGCGGAGGAGGCGGCGGCGACCCGACCGTTCGGGCGGGAGGACCTTCTCGCCCTGGGCCAGCTGATGGCCGCCCGCCGCCGCACCTTCACGGACAGGACGCGCCGCTTCCTGGAGCAGTGGTGCGAGGAGTCCCGCGCCCCGCATGCGGTGGCGGACTCCGCGAGCGCGCGAGAGCTGGTCGTGCGGCGCGAGCTCGCCGTGAAGAAGGGCCGGGCGCGCCTGCGGCCGGGGAACCTCAAGGCGCTGAACGCCTGGAGCGGCGCCTCGGGGGCGGCCCGGTTGCACTTCCGCTGGGCGAACGTCACCACGCTGCTCCAGGACCTCTACGACGGGGAGGAGAGCTCCTGATGCTCGAGCCGGATACGAGCGTGCTGCTCACCGATGCGCTGAGGCCGCCGCCGGGGCACGAGGTGGACGTCGCCGTCACCACCACCTACTCGCTGAACCTCACGGCGATGCTGATCGCCCCGATGACCTTCGCCCTCGCCTCGATGGACGAGACGACGCGGATCGACGACGGCGACCCGGCGCAGCTGCTCGACGCGGTGCAACGGTTCATGGGCCGCACCACCGTGTTCTGCCAAGCCGCGGGGATCCACGTGCCCCGCTCGCACAGCCGGATCCACACCTTCCTCGAGGGTTCCCTGCACGAGGTGGAGGCGCCGCGGGAGGGTGCCCTGTTCCATCCCAAGCTCTGGGCGATCCGCTACCGGCGCGCGCACGACGGCGCCCTCTTCCACCGCGTCGTGGTCGGCAGCCGCAACCTCACCCTGGACAGCTCCTGGGACACGGCCCTCGTGCTCGACGAGAGCGCCGACGGCGCGATCGACGCGACCCCGGCCGCGACCGCCGTCGAGGCAGTGACGGGCATGGTCCTCGACCCCTTGGCAGGAGCCCGACAGGACGAGATCCTCGACCTCGCCCGCACGCTCCGGGACGTGCGGCTCGAGGCCCCGGAGCCGTTTACCGGCGGCCGGCTGCTCGCGCTGGGCCTGGGCGAGCAGCCGTCGCCCTGGCCGTTCCCGGAGCGCGCCCGGAAGGTGCTCGCGATCAGCCCGTTCCTCTCCGCGCACACCCTCGCGAGGCTCCGCACCGGCGCGCCGGAGGCCACGCTGCTCACCCGCGCTCCCGCGGCGGACCTGCTGGGTGGCAGCACGCTGAGCGGCTGGGAGGTCACCGTCCTCGACCCCGCCGTGGACGGCACCATGGAGGAGAGCGCCGCGGCCGAGGACGCCGCCGCCGACGGCACGGTCTCCGCCGATGACGGCACGGTCCTCGCGTCCGATGACGATATGGTCCCCGCCCCGTCGGCGCTGCTGGACCTCTCGGGGCTGCACGCCAAGACGGTGGTGGCCGACGGCGAGGACGGCCGCTCCGTGGTGGTGACCGGCAGCGCCAACCTCACCGCGCAGGCCTGGGGCGGCAACGTCGAGTTCGACGCCGTGCTGACCGGCCCCACCCGTGCCTGCGGCGTCGACGCGGTGCTCGACGGCCCCGGCGCGGGCATCGGACTGCGCACGCTGATGGAGCCTTACTCCCCGGCGCTGGACGCGACCGAGGATCCGTCGCTGGACACCGGCTATGCGCTGGAGACGCTGCACCGCGACCTCGCACGGTCCGTCCCGCGGCCCCGCCTGGACCTCACCCGCACCGGCGAGGACACCGTCACCGCGAGACTCACCCTGGAGCTGCCGGAGCACCTGCCGGGGGAGACGACCATCTGGCCGCTCACCGCACCGCGCCTTCGGCGTCCGCTCGCGCAGTCCACCACCTGGGAGCTCTCCCTCGACGAGATCACGCCCTTTCTCGCCGTGGAGTCCGTGGACGGCGAGGGACCGGCCCGCGCCACGCGGCGCTGCCTGCTCAAGGTCCCGCTCATCGGGGACGTGATCGACCGCGAGCAGCGGGCGCTCGCCACGATGCTGAACAGCCGCGACCGGGTGCTGCGCTACCTCGCGCTGCTGCTGGGCCTCGATGATCCAGCCAGCGCTCCCGCGCAGGAGGCGCAGCTCGAGTCCCTCACCACCGTGACCGACGGCGCCTCCGCGGCGGATCGTCCGCACGCCGCGCCCCCGATCGTGCTGTTTGAACCGCTGGTGCGCGCGGCGGGCAACGACATCGACCGCATCCTCTCGGTGCGGAAGCAGGTCGAGGCCGTCCTCGAGCTCCCGAAGTCCGATGAGCTGATCCCGCCGGACTTCCTGAAGCTCTGGGACACGGTGCTCAAGTTCTCGCTGAGCAGGAGGACGCCATGAGTCCGTCGGCCCCCACCCCGCGACTCGACCCCGACGCCCTCCTCGCGGGGCTCAAGCCCTTCCAGCGCGCCACCGTCGAGCACGCGTTCCGCCGGCTCTGGACGGATGAGGACTCCGTCAGCCGCTTCCTCGTCGCCGACGAGGTGGGGCTCGGCAAGACCCTCATCGCCAAGGGCGTCGCCGCCCGCGCGATCGCGCACCTGCGCGAGACCACCGATCGCACGGTGACGATCGTGTACATCTGCTCCAACAGCCAGATCGCCGGCCAGAACCTGGACCGCCTGCGTGAGCTCACCGGCGGTGAGGCGCAGCGGAACGCCGACCGCATCACGATGCTCCCGCAGACGATGGGCTCTGCCCCACCCGGCGGCGTCGACCTCATCGCCTTCACCCCCGGCACCTCCCTGCGGCTCGGCGACGCGACGGGCCGCGTCGGCGAACGCGTGCTGCTGCACTGGATGCTCAGCCACAGCATCGACCGCCTCTGGCTGACGCAGCCCCGGATCGTCGACTACTTCCGCGACGCCGTCGGATTTCGGAGGTTCGCCGACAGGCTGGAGTGGGGCTGGAGCCGCCCTGCACTCGATGCCGGCCTCGTCGACGAGTTCACCCACACCCTCCGCACCGATGCCGGCCCCTTCGGCGGCACCCTGCTCAGCGACCTCTTCGACGAGCTCGGTCAGTGGCTCGGCAGCGAGGAGGTGACGCACGAGATGTGGTGGCGGCGCCGCCGTATGATCGGCGCGCTGCGCATGGTCATGGCCCAGACCGCCGTGACCCGCCTCGCCCCGGACCTCGTGATCCTCGATGAGTTCCAGCGCTTCAAGGATCTCTTCCCCGGCGCCCGTAGCACGGGGGACGAGCACTACTCGGATGCGCAGCAGCTCGCGCAGAAGATCATCGATCATCGTTCGGCGAAGTCGCTCGTGCTCTCCGCCACCCCGTACAAGATGTTCACCCTGCCCGATGAGCTCGACGCCGAGGACCACCACCAGGACTTCCACGACACCATCGCCTTCCTCGCCGGCCCCGACCGCGCAGACCGCGTGCGGGAGCATCTCGCCTACGTGCGCGAGGGCATGCTCCAGGGCACCGACGAGGGCACGCGCCGCGCCGAGGAGGCGACGGCCCGGGCACAGGGCGAGCTCCAGCGAGTCATGTCCCGCACCGAACGGCTCGGCTCCACCGCGGTGGCCGACGGGATGCTGCGCGAGATGGAGATGCCCTCCCTCGAGCTGCGGCCCGGCGACCTCGAGGTGTGGACCGCGGCCGACGCGATCGGCCGCCGCGCCCACGGCATGGACATGTTCGAGTTCTGGCGCTCGAGCCCCTTCCCGGTGAACCTCATGGACCCATCGGCCTACGTGGCCCAGCGCCGCACCCTCGACCTCGCCCACGAGGGCGACGAGGACCTCGCGGCGCTGCTGCACCTACACCGACGCGGCCTGCTCTCCTGGGACGACGTGCACCGGTTCCGCGAGATCGACCCCGGCAACCCCAAGCTCCGCGCCATGATCGACGCCGCCATGGAGCGCGGCGTGTGGAAGCTCGCCTGGCTCCCGCCCTCCCTGCCGTACACCACCCCGGGCGGCCCCTTCGCGACCGAGGGCGCGCGCAGCTTCACCAAACGCCTGGTGTTCTCCGCCTGGAGCGTGGTGCCGAAGGCGATCTCCGCCCTGTTCAGCTACGAGACGGACCGACGTCTCAGCGCCTTCGCCCCCGGGCAGGGGAGGGGCGGCCCGGCGCTGTACGACGGGCCGCGCGCCTCGCCGCTGCTGCGCTTCGCCGTCGCCGACGGGAAGCTGATGAACCTGCCGCACCTGGCGCTGCTCCACCCCTCCGTCGCGCTCGCCGAGCTCGGGGACCCGCTCGCGATCGCCCGGGAGACCGGTGAGCAGCTCCCGCTGGAGCGTGAGCGGCTGCTGGAGGTGGTGACCGGCAGGATCCAGCAGCGCCTGGACGCGCTCGAGCTGCCCGTGCAGGACACGAAGGGGCAGACCGCCGGCTGGTACGGCGTGGCCCCCTACCTCCTCGACGGCGCACTGGGGCTCGAGGACCTCGGCCTGCACGGCAGCGGCGAAGGCGCGGACGGGGAGGACGAGACCGTCAACCGCTTCCGCGACCACGTCGACTT
>NZ_WRPM01000074.1 GCF_009758175.1 Nesterenkonia alkaliphila | reverse complement strand
ACCTCGGTGCTGACTAATCAGGCCACCCAGGCAGAGATCGCCCAGAGGTACGGGGTAGACCGAACGTTGGAGCGCATGTGCTCGGGGTTCGCGGTCTTCGGCAAGGAGACGGTTCCCAGCTGGAGCGTGTAGCGAATGCACAGCTGCGGCACCGACACCCCGTATTTCTCTGCCAGGGCCTTCACCTGTGGGTGCTCTAGGATCGCGCCGTGCGCGATCGGCGAGTACGCCTCGACGAGAATTCCCTTGTCCTCGCAATAAGCCAGTAGTTCCGAGGGGGTGTTGCCAGCGTGGACCAGCAACTGATTCACGTGCGGAACGACTGTCGCGCCCTGAAGAATGTTCTCCAGGTCCTGCTGCTGGAAGTTCGACACCCCAATTGAGCGGACCTTCCCCGCCTCGAGCGCCTCTTCCAGCGCACGCCACACGTGACGGTTTTCGTCGGCGTAGTCCCCGCCCCGGAAATCGGCCCACGGTTGCGGGCTGTGGATCAGCATCAAGTCGATGTAGTCCAGTCCCAGGGTGTCCAGGGACTGGTCGATCCCAGCGACCGCGGCGTCGTAGTCCTTGATCTCAGCGGCCAGTTTCGTGGATACGAACAATTCCTCGCGAGCAACACCCGAGGTGCGGACGCCTTCGCCGACACCGCGCTCATTTCCGTAGGCCTGGGCCGTGTCGATGTTCCGGTAACCCAGCTCGATTGCCGCTTTTACAGCCTCGGCGGCTTTGTCGTCATCGATGAACCAGGTACCAAGCCCTAGTTTGGGGATCTCAACGCCGTTAGGCAGCGCATACGTTTCGTTCAGGATAGTCATGGTCTGTTTTCCTTTCTTCTTACCTTCTTAGCTAGTTCGTTGGTGCTGTGCTCGTCAGTAACGGCTCAAGCCAGTCGTGGCTGGTCACTTGCCAATGCCTGTGCTGCGACCGAGCCAAGACAAGGTCTTCGCCGAGCGTCACAGCTCGACCCGGGCAGGAGTTACGGTTACCGGCCCCGACTACGGTGACCGGGTTCAGTTCTCTTGGACCGAAGTCGAAGCACCCTCGGTCGATGATGCTTCGGGTTGTGGGGCATTCCAGCTGGCCAAGAGGTTCAGTCGCTCTTGGCTCACCGATGCGGGTGCAGCGGCGTAGATCACTAACGACAAGCCCGGTTCTGCGGTCAGTTCCAACCCTTCGTAGCTAAGGGTCAAGTCACCGACCTCGTGGTGATGGAAGTCCTTCGTGCCGGTCCCATGACGGCGCACATCATGTGCACCCCATCGAGTGCGGAACGCATCCGAGCAGGTGGACAACTCGCCGACAAGATCGTGGAGCTGTTTATCGCGGGGGTCGCGTCCGGCTTCACTGCGCAGGATCGCCACAGTGACATCGGCTGCCTGTTCCCAGTCGGGGTAGAACTCCCGTGCGCGCTCGTCCAGGAAGCAGAACCGAGCAAGGTTGCCGCGTCCCGGATCCTCGAAAACGTGGTCGTAGAACGCGCGACCGAGGGCATTAGTGGCCAGCACATCCATCCGGCCGTTGCGCACGAACGTCGGCCCAGTCACGATCGCATCCAAGGCACGAGTTAGACTCTCTCGCGGTTGCCACCGCTTTCGAGGTTTGCGGCGCCTCACCGGATCCGCACCGCCGTTGGCAGCACGAGCCAAATCAAACAAGTGCTCCCGTTCTGCCTCGTCCAACTGCAGTGCTGTAGCAATGGACTCCAACACGCCATCCGAAACACCGGCGAGGTTGCCGCGCTCGATCTTCGTGTAGTACTCAAGACTCACGTCGGCAAGCGAGGCGACTTCACTACGTCGCAACCCGGTAACCCGCCGGTGGCCCGAGGTACTCAATCCGGCCTGATCGGGGCGGAGTTTCGCCCGGCGAGACATGAGAAACTCTCGCGCCTCGTTCTTGCTGTTCATGTCTTCAACGCTACGCCGCAGATCCCATAAGAGGGATACCCTGCTGGTACCCCCTCCAGCATGAACCCTCTCGACG
Source organism: Nesterenkonia alkaliphila (assembly GCF_009758175.1). GTDB lineage: Bacteria > Actinomycetota > Actinomycetes > Actinomycetales > Micrococcaceae > Nesterenkonia > Nesterenkonia alkaliphila. The sequence goes on along the minus strand of NZ_WRPM01000074.1, from coordinate 3,364 downwards.
TCGAACAATCTGCAGCCTTGGGGGCACTGCGCGGGGTGGAGTCACCACCTGAGGCGGCGTAGATCAACCTCAACAGTGCCGACCCAGCGGCCTCCTCATCGACCCCGCCAAACCTCTGCGACGGCCTTTACGCGCTCTCCTCTCCAACGACTGTGCGGAATCTGCCCCGATCACGATGCAGTGTGAAGATACGCTCGGCCAGAGCCTCCGGCTCGTGGTCAGGCTCACCTCCGCCGATACCGCGGGGGATGATCAGCTGCGCGACATGAATCCCCTCCGGTGCCAACGCATCATGGAGCATCTGCCCGTACGCGCTCTCCCCAGCGAAGGCGACCGATGTGCCGGCCACGTTCCCATTCGGTGTCACCGCACTAGCGCCATTGATGAACAAGACCGTGCCGCGACCCAGCTGCTGCAATCCAGGCAAGACATACTGGACCGCAACCGCTGGCCCATACACCGACTGCTCCACCGGCCCAGCCAGGTCCTCGGCGGTTGTCTCTAAGACCGGTTTCATAAACTCCCTCGCTGGAACCGGGCTGTACTGCAATACCTCAATTGGGCCCAGATCAACGACTGCGGTATCCAGCGCCTGGCGCAAGGCCTGGGCATCACGCACGTTCGCCGCGTAACCTCGCGCGGTCACCCCCTCTGCACCCAACGTGGAGGCCAGCGAATCTACGTGTGCTTGTGTACGTGAAATCAACGCGACACTGAACCCTTCTCGACCGAAACGACGGGCAGTCGCCAGCCCCAGTCCTGGGCCAGCTCCAATAATCGCGACCGTGGTCATAGACGCTCCTCCTAACAACGTGTCAAAAACGATGGATGGCAACAAGCAGACCTAGATCAGCTGACGGCGGGGCACAGAATGCCATCCACATCCTCAACGGTAGGCATCAGGCAAAGCGCCTGGGAGTTCCTCTCGGTACCTCCCTCAGGACGTGCTACCTCATCCACCATGCCCAGAGCCAGGTGCACCGTTTCCTCAACCGGAACGACGGGTACGTCGGCTCTGTGACCGACTACAGCCGTGGAGCGAGCCTGGCCGAAGATCGCATCGTGCATCTCCGGTAACACCACTGCGAACGCGTGCAGAGAACCTCCGTTCAGACAGCGTCATTTCCTATCCAGTACCGTCTGGACCTTATTGGAGACCACCACACGGGCGTAATGGTGTGGGTCGTCGGCGCGGGAGTCATACTGGTCATAGGCAGTAGCGATCAGCCTGGCGGCATCGACTTGTGCAGCGGTCCCATTCCCGGTGGTTGCACCGGTGCAGGAGGCTGCAACGCCGGACTCCATGGATGCAACTACCTCTGCTACCGCAGCACGAGGGGTCTGGCCGATCAACGCATGGGCTCCGGTATTAGCAACTGTCCACACCACCGACGCGGGCTTCGGTACCGAGAACGTGAAGTCCAACCCCGCGCGAGATCGCGAGGGCGACCGGACTCTCGGTGGGCTCGTTCACGGGGTCATCATGCAGCATTGCGCCACGCAGCAAGTTGATGTCGGGGCGGGGGTGTGACGCCCTGCGCGGTTGGCAGGGCCCCGGTTGCGTAGGAGAGAATGAGGACACCCGTGGATGAGGTCGGCATGAAACGAGGATGCGATGGCTAAGGTCAACTTCAAGCGGCTGGGGCAGGGGGCCTCGGCTCCGGCCAACACTATTACTGAACCCCGCGATCTATTCAATGCCCTGCCCGAGAAAGTCACCAGTCTGGACTACCTGAGAGGTCCGCAGGATCAGGTGTTGGCCGCTTGGCACGAGCGTCGCGATGAACGGGACCTCGTGATCAAGATGAACACAGGGGGCGGTAAAACGCTGGTCGGACTCCTCATAGCTCGTAGTTGGCTTAACGAGGGCATCCGACCCGTGGCGTACCTCGTGCCTGACGACTTTCTCACGGCGCAGGTCACTAGCGAGGCGCATCAGGCGGGGATCGCCACCACGAACGACCCCAGCTCGCCCGAGTATCAGCAGGGACGAGCCGTCCTCGTCGGGACGTTCGCCAAACTCTTCAATGGTTTATCAGTCTTCGGGGTCGGCGGTAGCGTGTCCAAGCCTCCGTCGCACGGACTCGCCGGAGTGATCATTGACGACGCGCACGCTTGCATCGCGCAGGCCGATCATGTGTTCCGGCTCCGCGTCGATGCTGAATCGTCCGCGTATGATGAACTGCTGGACCTCTTCGCCCCTGATCTAAAGGATCAGTCTCCTAGCGGATATATGGACCTGAAATCTCGTCACCGCAGGGCGATCCAGGAGGTTCCCTTCTGGGCCTGGCAAGCGCAGCAAGATCAGGTCTTATCAATCCTGCACCCGCTTTCGACCGGCGCTCTGAAGTGGAGCTGGCCCCTCGTCGTGGACAGCCTCCCGCTCTGTACTGGCGTGATCACAAGCGATGCGTTGGAGATATACCCCCCTTGTCATCCAACCGAAGCGCTCCTCGGGTTCTCCCAGGCGCAGCGACGCGTGTACCTCACCGCCACTCTTGCTGACGACTCAGTGCTTGTACGACATTTCGGTGCCGCTCCAGAATCTGTCGCACGACCCATCTTCCCGTCAAGCGCGGGTGATATCGGCGATCGGATGATCCTCGTGCCCCAGCAACTCGTGCCAAGGGCGACAGATAAGGAAGTGCGTCAACTCGTCCTAGACCTGGCAGAGGAGCAAAACGTTGTTGTCATTGTTCCTAACCATGCACGTGCCGAGTGGTGGCGGGACGACGCCGCCCTCATTCTCGACCGCAACAACATCCACGAGGGCATCGAACAACTACACCAGAACCCCCAACTGGGACTCGTGGTACTTGTGAATCGCTACGACGGCATCGACTTGCCCGGCGACGCGTGCCACGTCCTAGTCATTGATGGACTTCCCGAAGCACTCGACGGGCCTGAGCGGATAGCGCAGGCCCGACTGACCGGATCAGAAAATCTCCTTGGTCGGCAGATTCAACGCTTGGAACAAGGCATGGGCCGGGCCACTCGGTCAAACGAAGATCATGCTGTAGTTCTCCTCCTTGGGGCTCGGCTGGCCGAACGCCTGAACTCGCCGGAGGCACGAGACTTCTTCTCACCCGCAACGAGAGTGCAGTTGGACCTTGCTGCGGAAATTGCGAGCGAAGTCGAAGCCGGGACCCTTGATGATCTACACGACATCATGGATCAATGCCTCGAACGCGATAGAGACTGGATCGCTTACAGCAAGGGCGCTCTGGCGCAGGTCCGTTACGACACTTCGATAGTTCTCGAAACTGCCAAGGCTGAGCGAAGCGCATTCAACGATGCCATGCCTTGGTGCGTCAGAGTTTGATGACCACTTCCCGGATTTAATATCCCGCATCCTTGGCTGGTC
>NZ_WRPM01000073.1 GCF_009758175.1 Nesterenkonia alkaliphila | reverse complement strand
CGCGCTCACAGACCCTCAACTGACGCTGATCAGGGCTTTGGCACCTAAATGGATACCCCTTTAGCAAAAACGCAGTGGATGCCATGGCGATGGCAGCGACGGTACGGCCTTTAGGCCGACGGCCAGAAGAAGGGTCGAGGGGCATAAAGTTTCCTTTGGCTGTTACAGCTTTCATGGTCGTATCGCTCGTAGCGCAGCTATAAAGCTGAGTTCTCCTCACGCGGAGATTCCACGGACTGGGTCCGCAGGCTCAGAGTGATGATTGCGGTTTCTGCGGAGCTTGGAACATTTCCAGGGGACTGACCGAGCGATACCCCTATGGGGGTCCGGGACGGAATAATAGGCACCCAGGCCCGCAGATTTTTGTGACAAGGAGGACGGCCTCTTACACAGACAAGGAGCTACGGCATCATTGAAGTCATCCTGGACTCATCCAGCACACCATCGATGTAGTCGCCAGCTCCCCGGTTCGACGTTGAGACCGAGGCCTCAGCGGCCACGAAATGTCACGTTGTCGTTAACCTCACGGGGCTGTCGGGGCTCCATCAAGGCTGCTAAGCACATGCGGATACCCATTCGGAATTATTTGGTTCCAGGTGGCAGCACGCAGGACAGTGCCGCCTGAGTGTTAGCCGACTGGTATGGGCGGACCGCGCAGAGAGCTGGGCCCGTTGCTTGGACTAGTTGCGGTGGGTGTCCACACGTCTTTGATGAGAGGGACATGCACCGGGAAGATCTTCACGGAAAGCTCTGGTGCGCCTCGGCCGGAGAGATTCAGCAAGGTGTGTAGCGCCTCGACCAGCTCGTCAGCACGGCGAATTGCCCCATAGGTGACAAGCAGGGCGCCACCATGCGCGACAAGTGCCGAGCAGTCGGTATTAGTCAGCAAAGTCTGTAGATGCCCGACAGTCTCAGTTCCCGCTGAGAGGCAAAAAAGCCCGTGCAGGAACATCTGTACGGTTAGAATCTCAGCAACGAGGCGTCGCCGAGTACGCGGGGCGAGGGCCAGCACGATGCAAAACGGAATCAAGACCGCAAAGCCGAAGAGGACAGCGCCAAGAGTCGGTGCACTGGAGACCGCCAGGCAGTGGGCGACGGCTGTGGAAGCAACTGCCACAAAGCTGATGATCACGCCACGGGCGGCAGGACTGCTGTTTTGACGATCGGAGGTCGGCTCGAACTTAGTATCGTGCACACAACCCCCTAGCTCAACAGTCGAGAGACATCTTACGTCTCCATGAATTCTACAAGATGTAGAACAAAAGTTCTCACCTCGGAACTTTTACCGAAACACCCCTCCCCTGGCATGCGGCTGGCTGGAGTCGACGAGTGCGGGGAGAGGCTCTATCGCCCGCCTTTCTCCCACAGTGGCCCGTGCGTGGAAGCCATAGCCTGTGCCTAACAGGTAAACCAGAGCCAGGCTCACGACTTTCATGAGTCGAGGGCCTGATCATCCCGGAACTGCCGACGACGCAATTGGCCCCTGCTCGGGCAGAATGGCAGGGGCCAATACGACCGGGCCCGCTCTTTCGTGGTGGCACACGGTAGGCGAACCCGTCAGGATTAGCCGATCACCGAGAGGAGATCGGAACAGGCCTGCTCGCAGCGCCGGCAGGCCTCGGCGCAGACGCGGCAGTGCTCATGCATGTCAGCGTGCTTTTCGCATTCGGCGGCGCATTCTGCGCATGCGGTCCTGCATGCTTCAAGCGCTGCCTTGACCGTCGTGAGGTTCTGCCCAGTACGGCGGCTAAGGATGTTGCCAGTCGTCGCGCAAAGGTCTGCACAGTCAAGATTGAGACGGATGCAGTCGCGCAGGTCGGTGACCATCTCTTCGGCCAAGCAGGCATCAGCACAAGCGGTGCAGGCCTGTGCGCATTCGAAACAGGCCGCAATACAGTCGGCCAGCTCCTGAACGCGAACATCAGTTGTGCCCTTGGGGTGTGTTTCGATCATTGAGGTTGTGGTGGCGTGCGTCATCTCTTGCTCCTTCATAGGCCTACCGGCGCCGGACGGCCCCGGCCTCCTTCGACGCTACTGACCAGTTGTGAGAAGGACAACAGTTCGGGTCTGAACTTCACGTAATCTTCATATCGGCGCGCACACGAGAGATTGTGCGCCATAGGTAGAGTCAAGAGACCACGGGGCCACGGCCCGTCAGAGCCGAGGCGAATGAGTCAACTCTGGTGCCAGTTGCCTGCTTGCCGAGGCGACGCACAGCAGACCCTGAGTCACGTGAGCTGGGAGGTGGTGAGGCAGGTCGGGTCGCCCTCACCGGTCGAGATCGGTACGGTCGATGTCAGGCCATCGTGTTCAATGGTGAGTTCCGCGTCCACGTCGCGTGGAAGCCACAGTCCGAAGAACCCGTTGTCGTGTGTTTGAACGGTCTCATCGAACAAGGCCTCTCCGGTGTCTTCGTCGACGACAGTCACCTCCAGTTCTTCGTTCCCCATCTCGCCCACGCACGTGGTCAAGCTGTGGAAGAAGCAGTCGTGGGTCTGGTACACGTAGGGTGCTACCGAGAGGTAGAACTCGTCCTCGGGCAGGGGCACCGATGATTCGTTGCCGTCCTCATCGATCATCACGACTTCTTCTGTCTCACCGGATGCGACAAAGTCGGTGGGGCGCTCATCCAGCGGCAGGCTTTCCAGTTCTTCGACAAGCTCACGTCCGGAGGCGTCCTCCAACCCGGAGGCTGACAGCGGAGCGTCACTGCCCCCAGACGTGGTTGAGGGGTCTTCAGATGAACATGCTGCAACAAACACCATCGCTGTCAGGGCCACAGCGGTCGTGCTGAATCGTCTGGTGTGACTGTTCCGGATCATGGTGGAGGTCCTCCTAGGTACTGAGGAGTTCGATAAGTTACTGGGAAATACCGCCGATGACTCAGAGGCTGTCGCGCATTTCTTCCATCTCTTCGATCTCTGCAGACTGGTCGGAGATGACGTTCTCCGAGAGTTCAAGGGCCTCCGGGTTCTGTCCCGCGTCGAGGTGGTCTTCTGCCATACTCACGGCACCTTCGTGGTGGATGATCATTTGGTCTAGGAACAGGCGGGACGCTTCGTCCCCCTCGGCAGACTCCAGATCAGCGAGGTCTTCCTCACTCATCATACCGTCGTGGCCACCATCGTCCAGCATGTCGCCGTGGTCGCCGTCGCCGTCGGGTTCATGGCCCCAAGTCTCAAGCCACGATTGCATCTGTTCAATCTCGGGCTGCTGAGCGGCTCGGATGTCTTCTGCCAACGCCGCGACCTCGGGATCGGCGTCATCGGTCTGCAGCAAGATGTCCGACATTTCCACCGCCTGCTCGTGATGAACGATCATCCCGGAGACGTACGCGACGTCGGCATCGTTGAAATCGCCATTCGCAGTCTCAGTTTGTTCGTCCTGTGCAGCGGGATCCTCGGCAGGTTCCTCGGTGTCCTGATTTGGCTCTCCGCACGCGGTGAGTGCGACAGATGCGGCAAACACGCTGACTGCTACAGCACTGAGTTTCGTCTTCATGCCTTGATCTCCTTAAAGTTGGTTCGCTCTCAAGTAGACATGAGGATCAAGCCGCCAGTCTTGCCAGAAGTGGGTCTTTCAGAGGATCTTTAGGAAAGTTAAACTCCCGCTTGATAAGGGGGTGTCGAAGCTCACGTGCCAGACGGCCACAGCCGCGGCGGCCTCAGAAGCATTTCCAGCGGCCCTCGGGTGACCAGCCGACGCCAGGTGAGCGAGAAAACTATAAGCGCGACAAGGATCAAGGAACTGATCACCAGCCCTTCAGGAAGGGTCGCAGGCCCAGGCCGGACCGCGAGGGCAAGAATCAGCAGATGACCCACGTAGGCAGTGAAGGCCAACTGCCCCAGCTTCACCAGGGGCTCCAGCCAGCTCTGGACGCAGCGGTCAGCAATCTTCAGGCATAGCCCCAGCACGAAGAGGGCCGCGCCAGTGCCTTCAACCAGCCACAGCGGCATCTGGGAATGAGCCACAGAGCTGATCAGCCGTTGCCAGACCAGATGACTGGTGGGTTCACCCATATAGGCGATGAGTGCAATCGAGATTGTCCTGGCTCCGAGGGCGCTGACCGCGCCCCACATGATGAGCCGGGTGCTCAAGAGCTGACTGGACAGGTCCCGCCGCCCAAGCCACATCCCGAGGAGGAACGGGGCAGCCCATACTGCCACGGGATAGGGCCCAGTGATGAAAGTGCCGGCCAACAGCTCCCATGGGGAATCGGTGACTGTCAGTGGATCCCGGTCGAAGGCCTTGTCGGTGCGTTCCTGAACCGCGAGCCACAGTATGGGTCCGAGCGAGGCACTGAATCCGGCAAGAACAAGCAGCACGCCCCCGGCGGCCCGAGTGAGAGGCAGCGCCACGATGAACAGGGCAGCGTAAGTCACTAGAATCACCAAGACGCCGTGGCCCAGGGCTTGAAGGAGCAGTCCGCCCACGAACAGCACCAGTGCCCGCCACAGGATAGGTCCCGCCGGTATTGGAGTTTCTCCGCTCCGCGCTCGCCGGGTCAGCAGGGAGAACCCAATGCCCCCTAAGAGCATGAACAACAACGAAGCCCGCCCGTAAGGGAGGCGGTAGAGCGTCTCGGCTAAGCTGTCTCCGCCGCGAGGCCCGACATTGACGACGATCATGCCCGCCACGGCGAGACCCCGAGCCGCGTCCAGCCCGGCGAGACGCCACGGGTCTGGCCTCTCGCTCTGCTCGAGGGAGGACGTGCTAGGAGGTGGCAAGCTCGCTCTCCCTGGCTCAGAATTCGGTCTTCGGTACGCGCGATCTCTTTCCGCGACCTTCTAGGCTAGACAACCGCCGTGGCTAAACGGCTCAATTAAGGGGCCCCTTGGTCGAATCTTCATTGAACCTTCATCAAACATCGAGGACGGCTGATCAGTTCTGTGCGTCAGTTACGACGCGGCAACTCCACTGTAAAGAGTGCACCATGCCCCGGTCCGCGACTCTCGGCCCTTACATTGCCGCCATGGGCTTCAACGATGGAGCGCACGATCGTCAGCCCGATACCGGAACCGCCGTGGGCGCGATCACGGGCGGTGTCGACACGGTAAAACCTTTCGAACAGGTGAGCAAGGTGCTCTGGCGCTACCCCGTGACCAGTATCTTCGACGCTGAGAAGAACCGTCGCTGAGTCGCTGCCGGTTCGAAGGGTGACCTGATCACCCGGTTGCGTGTGACGCAAGGCATTGTCTAGCAGGTTCGTCAGAACTTGTGAAAGGCGGTCACGGTCCCCGACCACCATGGCATCGCCGGCCTCTTCCTCAATCTGCAGATCGACATCACGCGCTGCGTAAAAGCTGCGGGCTTGTCCCTGCGCGAGGCTGACGAGTTCAGCGACCGAGACAGCCTGGGGCTCCATGCTCAATCGGTGTTCTTCGGCAGAGCTCACCAGTGAAACGTCCTCCGCGAGACGCTTGAGACGATCAGTCTGCTCACGCAGCATGGTCAGTGTTTCTGAATCGGCGGCCGCCACCCCGTCGAGCATCGCCTCCAGATAACCATCGACGGTGGCTACAGGTGTTCGCATCTCGTGAGCCAAGTCAGACAGAAGCCGCTTTCGAGTGTGTTCTGTCTCGTCGAGTTCCGAAGCCATTCGATTGAACGCCGAAATCATCTCGGTGAATTCTGCACCCATGGCGCCCTCTGGCACTCGGGCACTGTAATCGCCGTGCGCCACCTGAATCGCAGCGCTACGCACCTTGTTCAGGGTGCCTGCGATGCGGCGGGCAAGAAAGGCACTGACCAAAACGGACGCTACCCCGGCTGCAATCAGGGCCAACAACAAAGAGAGCTGCCACGATGCGTCGAAGGCCTCCTCAGCGTGCTTCACCACCTCTGGGTCCGGATTGGAAGTCTCAACCATAAGCATGTGCTCGTGGAATATCGCTGGTCCGATGGCAAGGGCCACGACCCAAGCTGTCAGAGCCCCAACCCCAAGGACAAGAATGGCAGCCAGAAGTATCCGGACCCCAAGCCTGGCGCCCCACGGTTGCCGGTCAAGCATCATTCGCCCGTCCGCAACTTATATCCCACGCCACGCACGGTATGAATGAAGCGAGGCCAAGCGGGGTCGTCGTGTATCTTTCGCCGGAGGTTGCCGATGTGCACATCGACCAAATGCTCATCTCCTATCCACTCTTCACCCCAGACTTGGGTAATCAGTTCGCGGCGGGACTTTGCGGTCCCGGGTTCAGTAATCAGGGCTGACAGCAGCTCAAACTCGGTCGGGGTCAACTCCACTTGGCTGTCGTCAAGCCACACTTCGCGCGCGTTCGTGTCCACCATCAGAGCTCCCGCCCAGTGCCGGTGCCTTTCTGCTGCCGACTCAGGACGCGACCGCCGCAGCATAGCGCGGACCCTCAGCACCAGTTCACGCGGGCTGAAGGGTTTAGTCACGTAATCATCGGCGCCCACCGACAAACCTATGAGCCGGTCCACCTCATCAGCGCGAGCCGTCAGCATGATCACATAGCAGTCTGAGAAAGTTCGGATCCGCCGGCACACTTCCACCCCATCCATCCCAGGCAACCCCAAATCGAGGACCACAACGGTCGGTTCAAGCTCAGCTACCATCTGCACCGCGTCAGGACCGTTACCGGTGGCCTCGACCCACAACCCGTCCCGGCGCAGATACTCCTGGACAAGGCGCACCAGCGGCGCCTCATCGTCCACTACGAGCACAGTTGGCAATTCAGTTCTCGTTCTAGAGGCCATTCCTAGACCATAGAGGAAGACCCCCGAACGCACGCCCCGCCCGATAGCTGTCCGAACCAATCAATCGCGAAAACTCAGCTGCGGATCGAAACAGCCTGACTTCAACACGCATTTCGTTACCTAATTGTGACAAAGATGCAGAACTGTTATAAAGTCTGTCTCGTGCTCGACAGAGGAGTTGAACCCTAGCGTAGCGCCCCACCAACCTGCGAAACCCTCAGCAACCACATCTAGGTGTTCGCAGAACTACCGCAACCCGCAGAAAGGCTTAAAACAAAGTGACTAACACAACTTCTTATGACTCGCGCCGTGCTCGCCGCCGCGCAGCCCGCAAAACTCGAGTCGGGGCCGATACGGCAGCAGCTGGACGCGCTACCGCAGCCGTCCTGGCCGCATCAGGCTTGGTGATCAGCACCGGTGTGGCCGCCAACGCCAACACCGAGTCTGAAGAAGGCCGCAACTCCGCTACCGTGCAGCTCAGCGCTTCGGAACTCAGTGTCGAACGGGCCTCCAACGTTGCTCCTCAGACAGTCACTGCCGCCCTCGAGACGGAGTTGACGTTTGAACGTCCCATGGTGACTTCCGAGCCAGCCCCAGAGCCCGAACCCGAGTCCGCCCCAGAATCAGTCTCCGAGCCCGCCCCAGAATCAGCCCCAGAGCCCGTTCCAGCGCCTGAACCAGAAACTGCGCTGGCGGCCACTCCAGATCCCGCTCAGGAACCGGTCGGTGAGTCTGGCCCGGCATCCCAGCAGAATTCCGCGCCTCAGCAACAGGAGCCTCAGCAACAGAGCCAGTCCAACAGTGGTCCCGCCACCTCAGGGAGCACCCAAGACCCGCCCTCGAACAATAATGGCGGCAGCAGCTCCGTGGTGAACGCCGCTTACGCCGGACTCGGAGTGCCGTATCTGTGGGGCGGAACCACTACTGCCGGCTTCGACTGTTCCGGATTCATCAACTGGGCTTACAACCGGGCAGGCCGCGGTGGGCTCCCCCGCACCACCTACGGCATGGAAGCCTCCCTCCCGCGAGTGTCCAGTCCCCAGCCCGGCGACATCGTTTTGGCCAACAACAGCACTCACGGTGGCATCTACATCGGCAACGGCCAGGTGATCTCCGCGACCGTGTCCAACGGCATCAGCGTTCACGACATCAATGCCGGATGGCACCAGGTCAACGCAATCCTGCGACCCGGAGGATAACCAGATCACACGGTAGACCCCAGTGTCGCGAGAGAGGCTCCAATCTATTGTGGTGCAAACAGATCTCTCCGTTGAAGCCATCCACAAAAAACTAGGCTTCGACCCGCAGTTGCGGATCGAGGCAGATCGGAAACGGTTTGCGGCCGCCGCCCTACGACAAGACCTTGCACGGCCTGGTGTTCCTACCAAGGCGCAAGCACGGGCCGTCCTGAACTTCGGCATGTCAAACTTGTTGACCCCTCGACAGCGAGGTGGCAAGACGTTCTACCGCCTTTGAGGCATGCTCAACACCGTACGGGACAGTCAGGGCGACCTCCAAGCACTCGTCGCGGACCAGCTTCCCTACAAGCGATACAACGAGGACATCAGAGATGTCGTAGCCACAGTTCTCGCCTTTCAACGCAACTGGGATGGAGGTCCGCATCCCTGCTCTCCTGCGGGCCACCCAGACCATCTGCAACGAGGTTGCGTGTTCAGTCGGGGAAGAGGTGCCAACTACGAGTTGTACTGTCGCAAGTAGTTGAGCAATCTACTAGTGTCCTGCGCCTTTAGTTCGTTGCATTAGTCGGCCGAGGGACTCAAGGATCTCTTC
>NZ_WRPM01000072.1 GCF_009758175.1 Nesterenkonia alkaliphila | reverse complement strand
CACCCGACTGTTCAATCCTGATCACTTCGGAAGGCGATCCCAGCTTTGCTGAAATACATCCTTAAACGTCTTGGCAGTACCCTCGTGGTGCTCTTCCTCTCCTCCATCCTGGTCTTCTTCCTGGTGGTGCACTCTGGGGACCCCCTGGAGGACCTCCGCGAGAGCAACGACCCGGACGCTCCGTTCCAGATGGAGCAGCGGATCCATCACATGCAGCTCGACCAACCCTGGTACGTCCGCTACTGGGGGTGGCTGCAGGGCATGCTCGGATGCTTCCGTCTCTCCTGCGATTTCGGCACCAACCGAGACGGCCAACAGCTGAACCCGATCCTTATGCAGGCCGCGCAGGACTCATTGCGCCTGGTCCTCATCGCAACTATCGCCTCGATCGTTCTGGGCATCCTGATCGGTATCCTGGCCGCTATCCGGCAGTACTCGACGTTTGACTACACCGTCTCCTTCGTTGTCTTCTTCTTCTTCTCCCTGCCGACCTTCTGGGCCGCAGTGCTGGCCAAGGACTACCTGGCCATCCACTACAACAACTGGATGCAGGACGGCGCAGAGTTCACCACAGGACAGATATTCTTCATATCGCTGGTGCTGGCCATAGGCGTGCCACTGGTCGCCGGCGGGCCTCCACTGCGACGGCTGATCACCGGTGTGGCGGTCGGCCTCTTCAGCGCAGGCGCGCTCTGGTACTTCGACTCCACCAGCTTCGCCCTGAGCCCGCGCATCGGAGCGATCGGCCTGATCGTGATGGCCCTGGGGCTGGCGGTGGGCTTCACCGCCCTCATCGCAGGACTGAAGAACCGTCAGGTGCTCTACACCGCGCTGACGGTCGCGCTGATCGGCATCGTGGCCTACTACGCCACCTGGGATTTCCTCCAGGACCCTCCCGGCGGCTGGTTCCTGCTGGGTGCACTCTTTGTGCTGACCATCGCGGTCTGCGTGGTTGTGGCCCGGCTGATGGGCGGCTACGCCAAGGGTCAGGCGACTGCGGTGGCCGTGCTCACCGGGGCGCTGACCTCGGGGCTGATCCTGCTCGATCACTTCATGTACCACTGGCCCAATATGATGAGCCTCAAGCCCCGGCCGATCTCCACTATCGGTTCCCACAGCCGGCGATTCACCGAAGACGATGTCACCTGGTGGCAGGTCAACCTCGACCTGCTTACCCAGCTGTGGGTGCCCACAGTGCTGATGATGCTGATCTCACTGGCCACCTACACCCGGTACACCCGAGCCTCGATGCTCGAGGTCTCCCGCCAGGACTACATCCGTACGGCCCGGGCCAAGGGAGCCAATGAGCGCACTGTGGTGCTCAAGCACGCCTTCCGGAACGCCCTGATTCCGCTGGCCACTATTGTGGCCTTCGACTTCGCGGGTCTGATCGGCGGCACGGTCATCGTGGAAAGAGTCTTCAACTGGAACGGTATGGGTCAGCTATTCATCACTGCGCTGCAGAACGTGGATCCAGCCCCTGTGATGGGATTTGTGGTCATCACCGGCTTTGTGGCCGTGATGTTCAACCTCATTGCTGACATTCTTTATGCCGTCCTCGACCCAAGGATCCGAGTATGAGCAACGAACAGACCCCCAAACAGACTCAGGCCGATCTCGAGCAGCAGATGGTGGACCTCGCCGAGGTCGAGGATGCCAAGCTCCAGGCCCAGGGAGAGTCACTCTCCCAGAGCCAGATGGTGCGCAAGCGTTTCTTTGCGCATAAGCCAGCCGTGATCTCGCTGATCGCACTGACCCTTATGACTGTGGTGTCCTTCAGCTCCATCGGCTACGGGATCATTCCGGGCTGGTGGGACAAGACCTTCACCGCCACCGGTCCCGTGATCGACGGCGGCCGGCCCACGATGTTCCAGGACGGCCAGATCCTAGGCGAACATCCCTTCGGCCAGACCCAGATGGGCCAGGACTACTTCGCCCAGGTGATGTACGGAATGCAGCAGTCGCTGATCATCGCCTTTGTGGTGGGCATCGTCTCCACTCTCATCGGTGTGGTGATCGGCGCCCTGGCTGGGTTCTTCCGCGGTTGGGTGGAGTCGCTGCTGATGCGCCTGACCGATATCGTCATCGTGGTGCCGCTGCTGGTGCTGGCAGCCATCCTGGGACAGATGACCCAAGGAAATGTGTGGCTGCTGGCCATTGCGTTGGGGTGCGTGACCTGGACCGGACTGGCCCGTCTGGTGCGTGCCGAGATCCTCTCCCTCCGGGAGAAGGAGTACGTGGCCGCCGCGGTGTCCATGGGGGCCTCACCGGTCCGGATCATCCTCAAGCACATGCTGCCCAACAGTGTGGGCGTGATCATCGTCAACGCCACGTTCTCCATCGCCGCAGCCATTCTGCTGGAGTCCACCCTGTCCTGGGTGGGCATGGGCGTCCAGCTGCCTGAGGTCTCACTGGGATCGCTGGTCGACTACTATGACGGCGCCTCCCAGACCCGCCCCTGGCTGTTCTGGTTCCCGGGTCTGTTCATCATCGCCATTGCCCTGTCGGTGAACTTCATCGGTGACGGGCTGCGCGATGCCTATGACCCACGTCAGAAGCGGGTGGGTGACCGGCGCCCAGGCCTGCTGCAGTCGCTGGGGCTGCGCGGACTCAACCGCGCGCAGAAGGAACGTGCCGAGACCGATTCCGTGCCCGGCCAGCCGGGGCAGGCCACCCATATGGTCTCCGCGGCCGAGCCTAAGAGCAACCCGCTGCGGTTCAGGAGGAAGAAATGATCACCAGCATCCTCAATGCCGAGATTGACTACGATGAGCTACTCGAGGACGCAGAGGCCCAGGAGTTCGAGTTCACCTGGGAGCCGCTGATTATCCTCGGCATCGCGGTGGCCCTGGTCATCGCCTATCTGGTGGCGTCACGCTTCATCCGCGCCAAGAAAGACCTCAGAACCAGCGTCTTTGAGCTGCAGCGGGCCGAGTTCGACACGGACAAGGCCCTGGAGTTCAGGGATGTGCGGGTCAGCTTCGCCACAGAGTTCGGCTCTGTGGACGCAGTCAAGGGCGTGAGCTTCGATGTGGGACCCGGTGAGGTGGTCGCCGTGGTCGGCGAATCCGGCTCCGGAAAATCGGTCACCAGCTCCACAGCGATGGGATTGACCGCAGAGAACGCCAGCATCAGCGGCGATGTGTTCCTGGACGGCAAGAACGTCACCAGCATGGCCCCGGGCACGCTGCGCAGTCTGCGCGGTGATGAAATCTCGATGGTGTTCCAGGAGCCGATGACAGCACTGAACCCGGTGCTGAAGGTCTCCGACCAGCTCACCGAGGTCCTTCAGATCCACGGGAAGGCCTTCGGCACCGATGCCCTGGCCAAATCCATCGAGCTGCTGCGAGCGGTGGGCATCCCCGATGCCGAGAACCGGATCCATGAGTACCCTCACCAGTTCTCCGGCGGTCAGCGCCAGCGCATCGTGATCGCTTTGGCCGTGGCAAATAACCCCAAGGTGATCATCGCCGATGAGCCCACCACTGCACTGGATGTCACAGTGCAGGCGGAGATTCTCGACCTGCTGCGCCGGCTGAAGGATGAGTCAAACACTGCGGTCCTGCTGATCACCCACAATATGGGTGTGGTGGCAGATATGGCCGACCGCGTCGTCGTAATGTTCCAGGGTGAAGTCGTGGAACAAGGGCCGGTGAAGAAGATCCTCCGCGAACCGGAACACCCCTACACCCGGCGTCTGCTCGATGCGATGCCGGAGCTGCGCTCGGAGACCAGCCAGGAGGAGCAGCGCGAAATCCTGCAGAAGGCCAAGTCCGAACAGGAGAGCCTCAGCGCGCAGGAGAGCGAATACGCCCTGCAGGGCAAGGACCTCGCGCTGGCCTATAAGTTCCGCGGCAAGTCCAACCGGGTGGTAGAAGGCGTGAACTTCGGGGTCAAGCCCGGGGAGATCCTGGGCCTGGTAGGCGAATCGGGTTCCGGCAAGTCAACTATCGCCAAGGCAGTGCTGGGGCTGCTGGAGGTGGAGGAGGGGGAGCTGCTGATTCGCGGCAAGAACCTGCCTACCCTGCCCCGAGCTGAGAAGAAGGCCCTGCGCCGAGAGATCGGCGTGGTGTTCCAGGACCCAGCCGCCTCACTGGACCCGCGGTTCCCGATCGGTGATGTGATCACCGAGCCGATGCTGGTGCACAAAGTCGGCACCGCCAAGGAACGGATTGCCCGGGCCAAGGAGCTGCTCGATGCGGTCAAGCTGCCCAAGGATGTCATCAACCGTTACCCGCATGAGCTCTCCGGGGGTCAGCGGCAGCGTATCTCGATTGCCCGGGCGCTCAGTCTGAGCCCCTCGATTCTGATCGCCGATGAGCCAACCTCCGCCCTGGATGTCTCAGTCCAGGCCCGCGTGCTGGAGATGTTCGCCGAACTGCAGGAGCAGTTCGAGTTCGCCTGCCTCTTCGTCACCCATGACCTGGCGGTGGTGGACCAGTTGGCCGATCAGATCATGGTGCTGGAGAAGGGCCGGGTGGTCGAGTACGGCCGCAAGGACCAGATCCTGCGAGCACCGCAGGAGGACTACACCAAGCGGCTGCTCGCCGCGGCACCGGTGCCGGATCCCGTGGCACAGAAGCAGCGCCGTGATGCGCGGCGTGAGCTGCTGGCCGCTCAGGGCCTGGCCACTGACTGAGATACGTACCGGTCTATGAGTCAGGAGCACAGCAGCCCAGCTGACGCTGCGCAGCGCATAGGCAGCCGTGACTGGATGGCTCCAGCCCAGGAGAAGCGCAAGCGGTGGGGCCGCAAGCGGACCGCTGCAGTGATCCTGGTCAGTGCTGCTGTGATCAGCACCGCGTTCATCATCTCGGACGGTCCACGCCAGAGTGGTCTCACCGACGCTCTGGGGTGGACCTGCGGGGAGTACGTCCACCCAGGCGAGCACCCACCGGAGGCCTCCGAGCAGGTCTGGCGCGGTACCGGTGTCCCGCAGGAGGTTTTCGAGGACTGGGCAGGGTTCACAGAAACTGTAACTGCCGCTGCTGCCCAGCATGGAGACTACGACGACGCCGCAGTGGAGACCTTCTTCGAGGAAGTCGCAGAACTGGGCCAGGAGCATGGGGCTGAGCCCACCTACGGCGCCTTCGGGGGCTGGATGCACAATCGCGCACAGTTCTCCGCAGTGCCCGCCGGTGATGCAGTGCTCGTGGGGGAGCATCTCGAGGACTGGACCAGTACAGACCGGGTCTCACTGGTGGACCCGGCCTCCGGGCAGGTGGCGATCAGCGCGGCAGTGGAGCATCCGGATCGAGAGGCGTGGGAGGACCGGGAGCCGGTGCTCCGGGGCGTGGGAGCCCATGAGGGCCGGATGATCCTGCAGACTCCCACCGTGCGCGGCGACACTGACCTGGTGATCGTGGAGCAGGACCCCGAGGTGGACCCGGAGTGCATCCGCCTGGAGGGCGGCTTCCAGCCTTCCCGGTACCAGGAGGACTACCCCAATGCATGGCGCTCGGTGATGAACCTCAGCGCGGTGCAGAACCGGGGCGAGAACGAACTGCTGGTGGTCCACGGTCGGGAGATGGACACTCCGGGCAGCCCTCATCGGATCAGCGCGGTGAACCTGGAGACCGCGGAGCTGGAGCCCTTCCGCGCCGACTTGGATTGGGCGGAGGCGGCGGAGAGTCTGCAGCTGGGCGAGTTCGAAGGTGAGCTCAGTGAGCTCGGCGAGAGCCATTTCTTCCTGGACTGGGACTACGGCTACATCATCTTTGAGCGGCAGTGAGGTTGGCCTAGCGTCGCTTTCACCCGGCCTGCCGGCTCACATAGCGGTGCGACCAGGCCAGGGCCAGCACCGCTGCGGCGGCCGGGACGCCGAGCACCACGCCGGCCAGCAGCGCGGGGGCATCGTGATCCAACGCTGCGATGGCAGCGGCACCCACCAGCACCGCCAGCACCGCCCCGGGTGCCAGGGCGGTCAGCAGCTGGGCGCGGATGGAGGAGGCCAGGCAGGCCAGTGGCCAACCGGTGGTCAGCAGCATCCGGTGCTGCTTCCTGGCCTGGCGCAGGGTCTGTCTGATCGCCATTACAAACATCACCACACCCGCTGTGACGGCACCGGCTGCCAATACTGTCTGCGGCAGCAGCACCTCGGCGTTGACCAGGCCGGCGATCCGGGTCACTCCGGCTTGGCTGCGAGCAGTGACGATCACCAGAACGAACGTCACTGCCGTGGTGACCAGTACCAGCAGTGCCAGTGCGGTCATAGCCACGGAGCCGGGGGAGGACCAGGCCAGTCTCCGGCCGATCACTGCGGGCTTCGTGGCAGGTTGGGCCGAACCCTGGGAGAGCCTGCGGTGCTGACTTGCCGGGGAGGCTGCAGCGACCACACCGGCCAGTACCGCCACAAAGAAGGCTGCCGAGGCTGCCAGTCCGCCGAGCCGAGCCGCGGCGGAGGTGGACAGCGCAACAGCTGCAGCTGCAGCGGCTCCCACCAGCAGCACGGCGGGCAGGTCCTCGGCCAGGAACCACCGGCGCACCCGGTTGCGGGTCCAGCCCAGGGAGATCAGCATGGCGGCCTCCCTGCGCCTGGGCCGGGTGCCGGCCAGCTGCACGGCGCAGGCCAGGACCGTCACGCCTGCCAGTGCCACCACCAGCAGCAGCCAGGAGGCGGACATCTGCGCCTGCTCCGCCTGAACCGCTGCCCCCAGGGAGGTCCATTCCTCGATGGTCCAGCCCAGGTCTGTACCATCTTCGTGAAACTCAGGGAGATAGATGGCCACCGGTGCCAGGGATGACCCGGCTACTACCTGGACGTCGAGTCCCAGCTCCCGGATCTGCTCGGCCACATCCTCGATATAGCCGAGGTTCTCCGCGGAGTAGCCCTCCACATCTGCGACCCTGACCCGCAGCACATCAGCCTCGACCTCCCCGCGGTACTGCTCGAACCCACGCATGGTGGTGATCACTCCCGGAGAGCTGAGCAGTGCGCCGCGCCCGCTGAAGGACGGCGGAAGCGGCATGCCCTGGAAGTCACCGGGCTGGGCGATCTCCGCCTCTGCCTCGGCGTACATGCCCAGGGGTACGTAGGAGGCCTCATCCGAGGCTCCCTCAAGCCCGGGGGTGTAGCTTCCGACCGGGGCGAGCAGGGCACCACTGGGCGGGTTCATATTGTAGTTGGCACTCCAGGGGCGGTACCGCTGCTCGCTTGAGGTCATCGCAGTATCCAGGAAGTAGCGCCCCTGCGGCTCATTGACCAGGGCGGTCTGCACCCCGTCTGGGGCCTGGGCCTGCTGTTCGGGACTAGGGCGGCTCCGGTCAGCCCGCCCGGGAAGAGAGGTGGAGGTCCCGGCGCTGCTATCGGCGGAGCCGGAGATCTCCGGGGCATCCCAGTCGCCCAGGCCGAAGGTGATGTCGAAACCCTCGTAGACAAAAGGAGTCAGCTCCTCGGTGAGGTTCACCTCCTGCACCGCGGGCTCTTGCGGGCGCTCGCCCTGCAGCACCTGTTGGTAGAACTGAAAGCTGGTGGCCTCCTGGTAGCTGAGCCCCTCGAACGCGGCCAACTCAGGGAAGCTGGCCTCTGCGGTCATCTCGGGGTATTCGGTCTCCGAGTAGATGATCGGGATGATCGGTCCGCCGGGGGCTCCGACGGCGTTGGCTGCGTCGTCGTACTCCGTGGAGCCACCCTCCTGGGCCGGGTTCCCATGGAAGACTCGGGTGTGGATCTGCTCGTACCGCTCGGGGTCCACCAGGTCAGCCAGGCACTCACCGGGGGCTCGCTCATCCGCCGGGTTCCCCTGGCAGGGTCCATCGCCGAGGGTCTCCTGCAGCTGTTCAAACTCGATGAGCGAATCCAAGAATGCCCCGCTCTGGTCGAGCAGTGCTCGCTCGGCCACTGGATCTACCGCCACCATATTGCTGTGCAGCTCTGGGACTACCTCATAGGTGGTGTAGACCGTGGCAGGCCCGGGTACCGCTGCGAGGGCCTGCTCGAGATCGGCGGGATCCTCCAGGGCGAGATAGGTGGTGGTATGGCCCTCGTTGACCAGGCTGCCCACCTGGGCTCCCTCATCCTCGGTGAGGGAATGCACGGGCACCAGCGCGAGGCATTCACAGAGCTCGCTCTCAGGAACGTCGATCACCTGTATGCCAGGCGCGGTGCGGGAGTGCCGTTCGGAGATGCCGGTGCCCTGCTCATCGTCCCACCACTGCAGCACGATCTCCTCATCCCCAATGCCGGTGATCATGAAATGCCCGTCGGGCCGTTGACCCAGCTGATGCCGCCCCAACTCATCGTGATAGTAGGTAGTGATGGTGCCCTCGAAAGCGCGGGGAGTGCTGAAGAACTCACTGGTGGACCAGTCCTCGTCCACGCTCACACCGACTGGAACGCTGTAAGAGGGGTTGGCGAACTGGCCCACGAACGCCAGGGGAGCGGAGACCTCCACCTCGGCCATCTCCGCCACCGCGGTGAGCTGATCCTCACTGATACTCTCACCGGCGCGGATGGTGGAGAAGTTCTGCTCGATGAGCCCGTCCGTCTCCTCGGCAGCCTCGGAGAGCCCGCCTTCCGCGGTGACCAGCAGGTCGTAGTGCCCACGCCAGTTCTCATCCACCGCGGTGCCGACTACTGTCTCAGAATGCTCGGAGATCTGAGAGGCTGCGATCATGGTGACGCCCAGCAGCAGGCAGGTGAGCAGGACCGCAATAGTGCGGGTCACACGGTTGGCATAGCGGGAGAGCATCCCCCGTCACGTTACTCAGCTGTTCAGCTTCTATCAAGCTTTTGCTGGGGCTGGGTGGCCGGCGCGGCAGGTTCCTCCGTCGGACAGTGTCGCGTGCACCGGCCTGATAGGCACCTAGGAGGGCAGCGTTCATGGCGTCGTCGGTGATGTCTAGGGCCCCGTGCCCAGCCCTTCCACTGCCTGCCTTACCTTGGGTATCCTTTTGTAAGGAGACGACGACAGGAGTAATGACATGTCGATTGCGACAGTCACGAGCAAAGCGCAGATCACCATTCCAAAAGAGATTCGCGAGCGCTACAACATCACCCCCGGGAGCAAGCTCCGGTTCTGGGAGAACTCGCAGGGAGAGCTGATGGTCACACCGATGACCGTGAGGGTTGAGGAGACCTTCCGGTGGGCGGATGAGAACCTGCGATCACCTGTGACGCGGCCCCTCACCATCGAGGAGTTGAACGACGCGGCTGCTCAGGCATGGGCCCTGGGCGAGCCTGACGACTCCGAGGAGGTGTAGCCGCAGTGCCGGCTTTTCCCCTTGTTCAGGAGGTTGTTGGGGTTGACACCAACGTACTGCTGCGCGCCTATGTGCCGGGGGCTGACCCGCAGAAAGAGACCGCGCGTCGGTTCATCTTGCGTCTCAGCCCCCAGAAACCCGGACTTGTCACGCAGCTGACGCTCACAGAGTTCTACTTTGTCCTCAGGCGCACCTACAAGCTCCCACGCCTCGCGTGCCTCGACCTGATCGCCCGCCTGCTCAAGACCCCTGTGTTCGAGTTCGAGGACGGCGAGTCGGTAGAGTACGCGCTGGACCGGGCCTACGAAGGTGCGGACTTCCAGGATGCGCTCATCGACCAGACCCACCGGCTCCTCGGGGCGCATAAGACTGTCACTTTCGACCAGAAGGCGGCCGACCGGCTCGGCTGGGAGCTGCTGGAATAATCCCACAGCCCCGAGGCGCGTACACTGGTGGGGTTGAGCATGTTATGTCTGCGCTCAGCAATCCCTAGATTTTGGAAGGTCCTTCTTCACCCATGAGCACTGTGTCACGCAATGATCTGCGCAATGTCGCGATCGTCGCCCACGTCGACCACGGCAAGACGACCCTGGTCGACGCCATGCTCCGCCAGACCAAAGCAGTCGGCGGCCACGGCGACCTCGAAGACCGGGTGATGGACTCCGGTGACCTGGAGAAGGAGAAGGGCATCACCATCCTGGCCAAGAACACCACCGTGTTCTACAACGGCCCGGCCGCCACCCGGATCGCCCAAGCCGAGTCGGTGACCATGAACATCATCGACACCCCCGGCCACGCCGACTTCGGCGGTGAGGTCGAGCGCGGCCTGTCCATGGTGGACGGTGTGGTGCTGCTGGTGGACGCCTCCGAGGGGCCCCTGCCGCAGACCCGCTTTGTGCTGCGCAAGGCCCTGCAGGCCTCGCTTCCGGTGATCCTGGTGGTCAACAAAACTGACCGGCCCGATGCCCGCATCGACGGGGTGGTCTCTGACACGATGGACCTGCTGCTGGGCCTGGCCTCTGATGTGGCCGAGGAGAACCCGGAGCTGGACGTGGACGCCGTGCTTGATCTGCCCATTGTCTACGCCTCGGGCAAAGCGGGCCGCGCCTCCGCTGAGCAGCCCGCAGACGGCGGTCTGCCGGCGAACGAGGATCTCGAGCCGCTCTTCGAGACCATCCTGGAACACGTCCCGGCTCCCACCTACGACGACGCCGAGGTCCTCCAGGCCCACGTCACAAACCTGGATGCCTCCCCATTCCTGGGCCGGCTGGCGCTGCTGCGCGTGTTCAACGGCACCCTGCGCAAGAACCAGCAGGTGGCCTGGGCCCGCAAGGACGGCACCACCAAGACCGTAAAGATCACCGAGCTGCTGGCCACCAAGGGCCTGGAGCGGGTGCCCGCCGAGTCCGCAGGCCCCGGCGAGATCGTGGCAGTGGCCGGCATCTCCGACATCATGATCGGCGAGACTCTGACCGACCTGGAGAACCCCAAGCCGCTGCCGAACATCGTGGTGGACGATCCAGCCATCTCCATGACCATCGGTATCAACACCTCACCCATGGCCGGCCGGGTCAAGGGCGCTAAGGTCACCGCCCGCCAGGTCAAGGACCGCCTGGACAAGGAACTCATCGGCAACGTCTCCATCAAGGTGCTGCCCACTGAGCGGCCCGACACCTGGGAGGTGCAGGGCCGCGGCGAGCTGGCCCTGGCCATCCTGGTGGAGCAGATGCGCCGCGAAGGCTTCGAGCTCACCGTGGGCAAGCCCCAGGTGGTCACCAAGGAGATCGACGGCAAGCTGCATGAGCCCATGGAAGCCATGACCATCGACGCCCCCGAGGAGTACATGGGCGCGATCACTCAGCTGCTGGCCGCCCGCAAGGGCACTATGACCACCATGTCCAACTCCGGCTCAGGCTGGGTCCGCATGGAGTTCAGCGTCCCTGCCCGCGGCCTGATCGGTTTCCGCACCACCTTCCTGACCATCACCCGCGGAGCAGGCATCGCCTCCAGCTACGCCGCCGGCTACGAGCCGTGGAAGGGCGAGATCGAATACCGCAGCTCCGGCTCCCTGGTGGCCGACCGGGCCGGTGTGGCCACCCCATTCGCCATGATCAACCTCCAGGAGCGCGGCACGTTCTTCGTCGAGGCCACCTCCGAGGTCTACGAGGGTCAGGTGGTGGGCATCAACTCCCGCAACGAGGATATGGAAGTCAACATCACCAAGGAGAAGAAGCTCACCAATATGCGCGCCGCCTCCGCTGACAGCTTCGAGGGGCTCACCCCACCGCTGAAGCTGACGCTGGAGGAGTCCCTGGAATTCGCCAACGATGACGAATGCGTGGAGGTCACCCCCGAATCCATCCGCATCCGCAAAGTCATCCTGGACAGCTCTGAGCGGATGAAGGCCGGCCGCCGCAAGAAGCAGGCATCAGCAGCCTGAGCATGACCAGCCAGCAGCGCCCCGAACCCGCACTCCCGCCGGAGGCTCCCACCGGTGAGCCCAACGCGGCCTACCTGCCGGGGCTCCAGCAGCAGCGGCAGCGCCCCGAAGGGCCGGTGCTGCCGCGCCCGGTGATGCTGGGCATCAGCCTGCTCTGCGGCGTCGTACTGGGAATCCTGGGCACCCTGCTGCATGGGAATATCTGGATGCTCGGCGAGGTGGACTCCGGGGTGGTCCTGCCCTGGGGCGCTGCCCTGGGGCTGCTGATCCTGCTGCTGGGCATGGTCTGGGCCGGCACCACGGCCCGCTCCCTGGCCGATCCCACCCTGATGGGCGTGGCCGCCTTCACTGTGGCCACCGCCGCCTACCTGTGGCCCGGTCCCGACCAGCTGGTGGTGCCCTACTCCCCGCTGGCCTTCGAGACCCTTCCCGGGCCGGTGATCGCCTCCCTGGTCTGGTGGTTGGGCTGCGCGGGGGTGACCATCGCCGCAATGCTGCTGGTCAAATGGGTCCTGGTGGCAGACGCCGCCGGTTCGCGCGGCCCACAGCACCCCGCCGGGCCGGTAGACTGAAGAGCACTATGACCTATGTGATCGCGCTGCCCTGTGTGGACCTCAAGGACAAGGCCTGCATCGACGAATGCCCCGTGGACTGCATCTACGAGGGCGACCGGATGCTCTACATCCACCCGGACGAATGCGTGGACTGCGGCGCCTGTGAGCCGGTCTGCCCCGTGGAGGCAATCTACTACGAGGATGACCTGCCCCAGGAGTGGAACGAGTACTATCGGGCCAATGTGGAGTTCTTCGACGACATCGGCTCACCCGGCGGCGCCGCCAAGCTCGGTCTGATCGAAAAGGACCACGAGGTCATCCAGGCACTGCCGCCCCAAGAGCAGAACTGATGACCCGGCTGCCCTGACTGCGCAGATTGGGCAGCAGTTCGGGCGGGCTGCCCGGGAGAATACTGCACAGAGTGCGCACTCGACTCAGGGATGAGGAGGAACCTAGGTGTTGACCCTGCCTGAATATCCCTGGGAGGCGATGGCCCCATACCGGGAGCTCGCTGAGCAGCATCCCCAGGGCGTGGTGAACCTCTCCATCGGCACCCCGGTGGACCCCACCCCTGAGGTGATCCAGCGGGCTCTGAGCTCCGCCGCAGATGCGCCCGGCTACCCCACCACCCACGGCACGGCACGGCTGCGCGAGGCGATCGCGGACTGGTTCGCCCGGCGCCGCGGGGTCCCGGGCCTGGATCCGGCCAATATCCTGCCCACTATCGGCTCCAAGGAGCTGGTGGCCTGGCTGCCCACACTGCTGGGTCTGGGGCCTGAAGACATCGTGGTCTACCCGCGGATCGCCTATCCCACCTATGAGATGGGCGCCCGGATCGCGGGGGCGCAGTCCCTGGCCACCGATGACCTGCACAGTCTCGATGAACAGACGCTGAGCCGGGTGAAGCTGATCTGGCTGAACTCACCGGGAAATCCCACCGGAAGAGTCGACGACGCCGCCCGGCTCGCCTCTGCAGTTCAGCTGGCCCGCCGGATCGGGGCCGTGGTGGCCTCCGATGAGTGCTATGCGGAACTGCCCTGGGAGGTGCAGCAGGTGCCCTCCATCCTCGACCCGCAGGTCGCCGGCAGCTCCCACCAGGGCCTCCTGGCGGTCTACAGCGTCTCCAAGCAGTCCAATCTGGCCGGCTACCGGGCTGCCTTTGCCGCTGGCTGTCCGGAGCTGATCGGCAATCTGGTGAACACCCGCAAGCACGCGGGAATGATCATGCCTGCCCCGGTCCAGGCGGCTCTGGCAGCGGCAGTCAGTGATGACGTGCATGTGAGTGCCCAGCGTGAGCTGTACCGGCGGCGTCGTGCCGTGCTGAAACCTGCCCTGGAGGCCGCAGGGTTTGCCGTGGAGCACTCCCAGGCTGGGCTCTACCTCTGGTGCCGGGCCGCATCAGGGGCAGATGAACATCCTGTGGGCACCTGGGAGCTGGTGAGCGGCATGGCCGAGCGCGGCATCCTGGTGGGCCCCGGTGTTTTCTACGGTGAGGCCGGCCAGGGGTACATCCGGGTGGCGCTCACCGCCAGTGATGAGCGCATCACCTCCGCAGCGCAGCGTTTAACTTAGAGGCATCCGACAAGGTAGGTTTACGGGTGTTGTGACATGTGTATGTCCTGAAGAGTGAAGGAGAACCAGTGAGCGAGCAGACCACCCCAGCGCGTCTGGAGTACCAGGGCCATGACCTTGAGCTTCCGGTGGAGTCCGCCGTTGAAGGAAACCACGGGCTGAGCATCGCTCCGCTGCTGAAGACCACCGGTGCGGTCACCTACGACCCCGGGTTCATGAACACCGCCAACACCAAATCGGCGGTCACCTATATCGACGGCGCTGAGGGGATCCTGCGCTACCGCGGCTACCCGATCGAGCAGCTGGCTGAGAAGTCCAGCTTCCTGGAGGTCAGCTACCTGCTGATCTACGGCGAGCTGCCCACCCAGCAGCAGCTGGAGGAGTTCGACAGCCTCACCCGGCGGCACACTCTGCTGCATGAGGAGCTGAAGAACTTCTTCTCCGGATTCCCGCGCGATGCGCATCCGATGCCGGTGCTCTCCTCTGCGGTCTCCGCGCTCTCCACCTACTACCCGGATTCGCTGGACCCCTTTGACCCGGCCCAGGTGGAGCGCTCCACCTACCGGCTGCTGGCAAAGCTGCCCACGATTGCCGCCTATGCGTTCAAGAAGTCCGTGGGCCAGCCGATGCTCTACCCGGATAACAGCTTGAACCTGGTGGAGAACTTCCTGCGCGGCTGCTTCGGAGTTCCGGCAGAGCCCTTTGAGGTGGATCCGGACATTGCTAAGGCACTGGACATCCTGCTGATCCTGCACGCCGACCATGAGCAGAACTGCTCCACCTCCACAGTGCGGCTGGTCGGCTCTGCCCAGGCCAACCTCTTCGCCTCGGTCTCCGCCGGGGTCAACGCCCTCTACGGCCCGGCCCACGGCGGCGCCAACGAGGCGGTGCTGAAGATGCTGCGCGAGATCCAGGCCTCGGATATGAAGCCCGAGGAGTTCATGACCAAGGTCAAGAACAAGGAGGCAGGGATCCGGCTGATGGGCTTCGGCCACCGGGTGTACAAGAACTACGATCCGCGCGCCCGCATCGTCAAGGGCCTTGCCGATGACCTGCTGGCCAAGCTGGGCGGCGATGATGAGCTCTTTGACATCGCTCAGCGCCTGGAGGCAGTGGCCCTGGAGGACGATTACTTCGTGGAGCGCAAGCTCTACCCCAATGTGGACTTCTACACCGGGCTGATCTATAAGGCCATGGGTTTCCCGGAGAAGATGTTCACCGTGCTCTTCGCCCTGGGCCGGCTGCCCGGTTGGATCGCCCAGTGGCGGGAGATGATGGAGGACGGGAACACCAAGATCGGCCGTCCCCGCCAGATCTACACCGGCTACTCAGAGCGCCACTACCCGAGTTAGTCCCGGGGGCGCGTCTGCCTGACGTGGCCCGCAGGTCTCTCGCTCGGCTGCAGCGGCGCCGGCCTACGCACCTGAAGTCGGCACTTGCTCCGCTTGTGCCTCAGTCTCGACTGAACCCGATGAGGACAGTTTCGGTGGTGGTGGCGTCGTCTTCATCGAGTCTCTGCCAACGGGCGGAATCCCGGTCCCAGCGATAGGGGGCTGCAGTCACCGTCTGGATGCCGTAGTCATGGGCGCTGGCCACCGCCCAGTGCGCCACCAGCCACTGGTAGTCGTAGCTGCCGTCAGGCGGGGGCACACGGACTGAGACCACGGACTCCTCACCCTCCCCGCTGATCTCGATGATCCCGTCCAGCAAAGGTTCGGGAACAAACTCCTCAGCCTCCTCATCCTCGCTGCTCTCCTCGTCCTCCGGAGGCTGGGTGAAGGGGATGCCCAACGCATTGGGCATGACGGCCACGACCTCTTCGGCCACCCCCTCAGGATCGGCGGCAGGCACCTCAAGCTGGGAGAGGTGGCAGGTCATGCCCACCGGCTGCTGGCCGGCCAGGGGCCAGGCGAAGGCCCGTGCCAGGGCAGCATGCCGCGGATAGAACTGGGCGTTATGCGGACGGTCCAGGACCTCCGCGGCCTCATCCAGGTGCATCTCCGGCTCCCAGTGGGGCTCAGGCTGCTCAGTATCCTCAGCGTCGTCGTCCCCTTCTTCTTCTGCGTCACTCTCAGCCGCCAGGCCCTGCTCCCAGGAGGCCTGAAGCACATCGAAGAATCCGGAGACGGTGATCTCCACCGGGACTACATCGCCTTCAGCAGTCCAGTCCGGGGCCCCACGGGCGAACAGCACCCGGGAGCCGGGGTCCTCGTCGCCCTCGCGCATATTCAGCTCAGTCTCCTGCAGGGAGACCGCCACCGCGTGAATCGCCGCCTCCGGGGGAAGGCCCCGATCGGCAGCAGTGGCGGCCAGCAGTGCGGCATTATGCGTCTGCTGCTGGCTGAGTTCCTGCTCGGAATCTCCCACTGTGACCTCGCAGCGCTCCTCGAGCAGGAACTCGTTCTGTTCGATGTACTGCCAGGTGCCGTAGGAGGCCCCTGCCACCAGAGCGCAAGTGACACCCAGGGCGGTCACAGCCCGGCGCTGACGCCGGCGGCGGGCCATCGGCCGGGTGATCACCTGATGACGGCGAGATCTGCGGAAGGGGCTCATCTCAGGCCTCAGTTGGCGTGCAGGGCGGCGTTGAGCTCAACTTTCTGGTTCTCCCGAGGCCGGGCCTGCACAGTGCCGGTCACCGAGTCGCGCAGGAACAGCAGCCCGGTGGAGCCGGAGAGTTCGGCACCCTTGGCAGTGCCGCGCACCTGGCCCTCGCGATTCAGCACGGTGACCTTGGTGCCGGCGGTGATGTAGAGCCCTGCCTCCACCACACAGTCGTCACCCAGGCTGATGCCCACCCCGGAGTTGGCACCCAGCAGCACCCGCTTACCCAGGGTGATCTTCTCCTTGCCGCCGCCGGAGAGGGTGCCCATGATGGAGGCGCCTCCGCCCACATCGGTGCCATCGCCCACCACTACCCCGGCCGAGATCCGACCCTCGACCATCGAGGTGCCCAGGGTGCCGGCGTTGAAGTTGATGAAGCCCTCGTGCATCACTGTGGTGCCCTCGGCCAGATGGGCGCCCAGGCGCACCCGGTCAGCATCGGCGATCCGCACCCCGCTGGGGGTCACATAGTCCACCAGGCGGGGGAACTTATCGATTCCGTATACGGTCACATGCCCCCGGGAGCGCAGCTTCAGGCGGGTCTGTTCGAACCCGGCCACTGGGGCCGGCCCAAAATTGGTCCACACCACATTGGCCAGATGCCCGAAGATACCGTCCAGGTTGATGGTGTTCGGTGTGGCCAGCCGGTGGCTGAGCAGGTGCAGGCGCAGCCAGACGTCCTCGGTGCTGGTGGCCTGCTCATCCAGGTTGCTCTCCACTGAGACGGCCTTGAGTACGACGCCGCGGTCGGGGTCCTCACCCTCAGCGGCCTTGAGCTGGGAGATCAGTGGGGCGTCGTCGTTCTCGTTCAGCGGGGCCAGTGCGGGGGAGGGGAACCAGGTGTCCAGGACGGTGCCGTCAGCGGCAATGGTGGCCAGTCCATGTCCAGAAGCAATACGAGGCTGCGAAGTCATGGTCTCCATCCTACGGTTCTGCCCGGGCTGTGTTCAGTGGCAGGCCGTCAGGGGCGGAAGAAGGTTACGTTTGTGTTTCGGTGCAACCCTGGGGTGGCCGAATTGTGCTGACCTGCTTTACTGTGATCACACTATAGGTTCAGCTGGGGAGACGCTTGTCACAAGCCTGTGCCAAGAAAACCTTGCCGGCTGACCCGGAATCGCACTCGACCAGGAGGAATCCTATGACTATCCGTAGAACACTCACAGCAATGACTGCTGTGGCTGCGCTGACCGCGCTGGCCGCCTGCGGCGATGACAACGGAGACGAGAACGGCGAAGGCAACGGCGCCGAGGCACCGGAGCCGGAGATCGGCAGCGAGGAAGACTTCGTCACCGACCTGGAATTCACCACTGGCGGCACCGGCGGTACCTACTTCCCGCTCGGCGGTGAACTCTCCGAGATCTTCTCCGAGCACACCGATGCCAACGTCAACTACGTGGAGTCAGGCGGCTCAGGTGAGAACCTCGGCCGTATTATGCAGGAGCAGTCACAGCTGGCCCTGGTGCAGAACGACACCACAGCTGATGCTGTGGCCGGAGAGCTGGAGGCGCTTGGCGGCGAGGCCGTGGAGAACGTCGGCTGGATCGCCAACCTCTACCCCGAGGCCATGCACA
Source organism: Nesterenkonia alkaliphila (assembly GCF_009758175.1). Taxonomy (GTDB): domain Bacteria; phylum Actinomycetota; class Actinomycetes; order Actinomycetales; family Micrococcaceae; genus Nesterenkonia; species Nesterenkonia alkaliphila. Next base: position 39,256 of record NZ_WRPM01000072.1, on the reverse strand, counting down.
TTGTGGTGCTGGCAGACTCAGGCTACGAGTCCATCGAGGACCTCGAGGGCGCTACCATCGCTGTCGGCGACGCCGGCTCCGGAACTCGCGCCATCTCCGACGCCATCCTGGAGTACTACGAAATCGACTACACCCCCGAGGTGACTGACTTCGGAACCTCCACCGACATGCTGGCAGATGGTCAGATCGACGCCTCGATGTTCGTGGCAGGCCCGCCGGTGGGTGCCCTGACACAGCTGGCTGCCAGCAACGATGCTCAGCTGATCTCGCTGCCCGCTGAGGACGCCGAGGCCATCGCAGAGGACCACCTCTTCGATACCTACGACATCTCCGCCGACAGCTACGACTTCCTGGACGAGGACGTCACCACCCTGTCAGTGTTCGCCGCACTGGTAGCCTCCACCACTCAGGTCAGTGAGGATCTGGCATACGACATCACTGCTGCCCTCTTCGAGCACGGTGACACAGTGACTCTGGATGTGGCAGACAACCTCGACGTCGAGGAAGCCCTCTTCGGCATCGGCGACATCCCGCTGCACCCCGGTGCTGAGCGGTACTACGAAGAGAACGACATCGACCTGCCGTGACATCACGCTCCACAGCCGATCAGCCCCGGGCCTCGGCATTCCCACCGGATGCCGCGCCCGGGGCTGCGGCTGAGGAGAAAGCCGAAGACGTCCTCCGCGAGCATGACATCTCCAGCCGGTTCCGCACGGAGCTGGGCTGGTGGGGTTGGCTCGTGGGAGGCATCTCGATCGTCTTCACGGCCTATCACCTCTTCGCGGCGTTCACCCGCCCGTTCAACTTCTGGGAGCACATGACCCTTCATGTGGCCGGTGCTCTCGCTCTAGTGTTCCTGCTCTACCCGGCCTCGAAGCGCCTGCTGCGGGTGCCCGAGGGCCGGCCCAATGCGCTGACGATTCTGGCCGGCAGGCACCGCGGGGTGCCGTGGTACGACGTGCTGCTGGCCGGTGCCTCGCTGTACTGCTGTCTCTACGTCTTCTGGACCAACCAGAACCTCCGTGAGGGGCCGCCCTCTTTCGGAATCTACAGCGACTGGGACATCGCGGTGGCCTCCATCGGCCTGCTGCTGGTGCTGGAAGCGACCCGACGCTGCGTGGGTATCCCGATCGTTGTGGTGGCCGGTGCGGCCATCGCCTATGCGCTCTTTGCCACCAATGACGTGATGCCCGGTGATTGGGGGCACCGAGGTCAGGACTGGAGCGAGTTCGCCACCGGTATGTTCCTCAATTCCGGCCAGGGCGTGTGGGGGACGCCGATTCGGGTGTCTTCCGAGTTCATCTTCCTGTTCCTCTTCTTCGCTGTGGTGCTGCTGCGCACCAATATCGGTCAGTTCTTCAACGACCTCGCCTTCCGGGCGGCCGGCCGGTTCAGCGGCGGCCCGGCCAAGGCAGCAGTTGCCGCCTCCGGCCTTCAGGGCATGGTCTCTGGGTCCTCAGTGGCCAATACCGTGGCCTCCGGCTCCTTCACCATCCCGATCATGAAGAAGGCCGGCTTCAAGCCGCATGTGGCTGCGGCCACTGAGGCCACCGCCTCCACCGGTGGTCAGATGGTTCCGCCGATTATGGGCGCAGCTGCTTTCATCATGGCCCAGAACGTCTCCGGCATCGAGTACAACGAACTGGTGGTCATCGCGATCATTCCGGCCGCACTGTACTTCACCGGCGCCTTCCTCTCGGTGCACTTCGAAGCCAAGCGCAATGAGCTCAAAGGTATTGCTCCGGATCAGCTGCCCGGCTGGAAGTCCATCCTGACCCGGATCGATATGCTGCTGCCCCTGGTGGTGATCATCAGCACCCTTCTGGGAGGTTCCAGCGCCATGCGGGCCGCGCTGTACGGCATCGGCACCGCGCTGGCGATCAGCCTGCTGCGCGCCATCGTCCAACACATGGTCCCGGTGATCGCCTCAGCCACCAAGGAGGGTAAGAGCCCCGTTACCGAAACCGGCAAAATGGTGCTCGCCCTCTTCTACGTGGTCATCCAGATGCTGATCGCTGGTGCCCGCACTGCGCTGCCAGTCGTGGCAGCCTGCGCCGCTGCCGGGATCGTGGCCGGTACGGTGACCACCACTGGACTGGGCGGTCAGCTGGGCCGCGGGCTGGTGGACCTCGCCGGCGGCAACTTCCTGCTGGTGCTGGTCATGGTGATGATCGCCTGCATCATCCTGGGCATGGGCCTGCCGACCACTGCCAACTATGTGGTCACCGCCACCGTGGCAGCTCCGATTCTGATCACGCACTTTGAGGTTGAGCCGATCGCCGCCCATATGTTCGTGTTCTTCTTCGGCATCCTGGCCGATGTCACCCCGCCTGTGTGTCTGGCGGCCTTCGCCGGGGCAGGCATCGCCGGGGCCAATCCGATGCGGGCAGGGGTTACCGCCCTGCGTATCGCCATTGCCGGATTCCTGATTCCCTATGCGTTCATCCTGGAACCCTCGCTGCTGCTCCAGGGCACATTCACCGAGATGCTGCTGCCGCTGCTGACGGTGATCCTGGGGATGATCGCGGTCTCCTCCGGCCTGGCCGGCTATCTGATCGCCCACGGCACCGCGGTGGACCGGGTGCTGCTGGTGGTGGGCGGGGTGATGCTCATCTATCCGGATGTCATGATCTCCGGCATCGGCCTGGGTGTTGTGGCTGCAGGCATCGCCATCCAGGTGGGCCTGCGGGCCCGCGGTCATAAGGCAGATATGGATTCCGGGGAGGCTCTGAATCTGGAGATCCCGGAGGCCCCCGAAGCCACCAAGTAACCAGTCACTAGGCCGTGAACGTCCGGACCTGAGTGGCGTGGGCGGCGATGAGCTCCGTGCGCACCTCGGCGCCCAGCCCGGGGGCCTCGGGCACCTGAACTACGCCGTTCTCAGCAGTCACGGGCGGGGTGATCACGTCCTGGGCGTAGTACTTATTGCTGGCCGAGACGTCTGAGGGCAGGGTGAACCCCGGCAGGGAGCTGATCGCCACGTTGGCCAGCCGGCCGATGCCGAACTCATGCATCCCGCCGCACCAGACCGGCCAGCCGGCCTGCTGCGCGAGGTCGTGAGCCGCCCGGGCGGCGGAGAGCCCGCCCATCCGGGAGACCTTGATATTCAGCACCCCGCCGGCGGCCAGTTCCAGGGCAGTGCGCAGATCGTCCAGGGTTTCCACCGACTCATCGAGACAGACTGGGGTGTCCAGCTCCGCCTGCAGACGTGCGGAGTCCAGGAAGTTCCGCGGAGCGAAGGGTTGCTCGATCATGGTGAGCCCGTATTGGTCCAGGGCACGGAGGGCGGCCAGGGCGTCGTCGTACCCAGCCTGGTCCCGCCCCGGATAGGCACCATTGGCGTCCACATGCACGTCCAGGTCCGGATAGGCATCCCGGACCGCCTTCACCGGCTCCACATCCCAGCTGCGCCCATTGGGTCCCGAAGGCGCGATCTTGAGCTTCACCCGCGGATAGCCGGAGTCCACATGCTTGGCCACCTGTTCCAGCAGCTCGTCGATACTGGGCTCGATCCCCAGTGAGACCCCGGCGACGACACTCTGCCGGGTCCCGCCCAGTGTCTGGGCCAGCGGTTGACCGGACCGGGCGGCAAACAGCGTCCAGGCAGCCATATCCACGCCAGCCTTGGCGAACCAGTGGCCGCGGACTGCGGCAAAGAAGCCGTTGATCTGCTCCGGGTGCTCCCACTCCTTGCCGAGCACCGCCGGGAGCAGGTACTCGGTGGCAGTGTGCCAGGCCATGGTGGTGGTCTCGGCGGCGTAATAGGGCCCGGCCGGGGAGGCGATCTCACCCCAGCCGGTGGTCCCGGACTCGTCGGTGAGCTGCACCAGCAGGTGGCGCAGTGAAGACTTCCGGTGGCTGGAGGTCTCGAAGGAGTGCACCAGCGGCAGCTCCACATCATGGATCACGGCTTCAACGATGCGCATGGATTCAGTCCTTGGTGAAAGTGTAGACAGCGGTATGGGGGTCGGTGCGGGTGCAGGAGACTGCGGTGAGGCCCCGCTCGAAGAGCCCGCGGATGGTCTGGCGCAGACCGGCGGCCAGGTCCGGGTCCACCGGTTTGGCCGCAGGCAGGCCCAGATACGTGGTGTTCGGCTCCTCATGCAGCTCGCCCACGGCCAATCGGGGCGCGGCGGCGGCGGGGGAGGGGGAGGGGGCGGTGTCCTCGGTGAAGTTCCACTCCACAGTGATCCGGTCGGTACCCGGCAGGCCCTGGGCATCCGGGGTGTACCAGCGGCCCGCGGCACCCAGCACATCCAGGTTGAAGTGGGCATTGCGGGCCAGCAGCGGGTCATAGGTCCAGCGCATCCGGGTCGCCCCGGAGCGGGCCGCCACAGCAGCCTGGACCCGTTTCAGCGAGCGGCCCACCCCCTGGCCCTGCAGGGTGGAGGAGACCACTGCGGCTTGGGAGAAGTGGTAGGTGTGGGCGTCGTCGCCGGTGGTGTCCACTGCTGTCCAACCGTATGCGAAGGCCAGTACCGTGCCGGAGGGGTCCACGGCGCCGACCACCGATCCGGAGTGGATCCGCAGCGAACTCAACAGCCGGGGGTTCAGCGACTCGTCCTCCCCGGTGTAGCCGAAGACTCCTCGGTAGAGCTGGCAGGCCTGCTTGAGCTCGCCGTAGTTGGTAAGTTCGCGCACGACCAGCCCGGAGCTCAGGCTCAGCTGCTCGGCGGGGGAGTTGGCGGTGGCGCTCATGCCTCCCACCTTATCCGCCCGACGGTGCGGCCAAGTGGCGGTGCGAGGGCCCATCCCACACAGATCCTGCAGCGAAACTGTGGGTACTGCGTCCCTCGGCGGCGGACTATCCACAGTTTCCCTACAGAATCCTGAGAACTAAGGTGGAAGCTATGCAGAAGACAGCATTGATCACCGGAGCATCACGCGGCATCGGCGAGGCCATCGCACGGGAGCTGGGCACCGACCACCATGTGTTGGTGGGCGGTACCAACCCGGACCGGGTCAATGAGGTGGTGGCTGCCCTCCCCAGCGCGGAGCCCTTCCTGGCTGATCTGGCAGATGCGGAGGCGGTGGAGCGCGCCTGGGTCCAGGCTGGCCCAGAGAGACTCGATGTGCTGGTCCACTCCGCGGGCCTGGCCTGGATGCGGCCGGTGGCTGAGGCCCCGCTGGCGGAATGGCGGCAGATGTTTGAGATCAACGTCTTTGCGGTGGCTGAACTGACCCGGCTCACCCTACCCGCCTTACGCCAGGCGGGCGGGCAGGTCATCACGATCAACTCCGGCTCCGGGTACAGCTCACGGGCCGGTTCCGCCCTGTACTCCGGGTCTAAATTCGCCCTGCGCGCCTTCACCGATGCGCTGCGCGAGGAGGAACGCGGCAGCGTGCGGGTCACCTCGCTGCACCCCGGTCAGGTGGATACTGAAATGCAGGAGGCCCTGCAGGCGCAGTACGGCAACACAGAGTACGACGGCGCCCGCTACATCTCCCCGGAAGCAGTCGCCAAGACTGCCAGGCTGGCAGTGGACAATGAGGCAGCCTCCATGATCCAGGAGCTGACCATCCGCCCGGTCAACCCCTGAAACGCGCCCAGTTGCTGATCAGTCGAAGCGGATGAAGGTGCGCAGCCCCGCCCCGCGGACGTCACGGGTCTCGGTGAACCCCAGCGATTCATAGAATGCTCGCTGGCCCGGTTCATCATCGGTGATCAGCACCTTCTGGCGCACGTGGGCGAAGGGGGTGATGGCGCGGATGAACAGCTCGCGACCGATTCCGCGGCGCTGGTGCTCAGGGTGGACCAGGATGTCCTGCAGATAGGCGATAGTCTCGCCGTCGGAGATCACCCGGGCCAGCCCCAGCAGCTCCTTTTTCTCCCAGGCGGTGATGACCAGGGCTGAACCCGATACGGCCCGCTCCAACTGGGCGGGATCCTTGGTGTAGGTGCTCCACCCCACCGCATTGTAGAGGCCGGCCAGCTGAGCCGCTGAGGGAACTGTGCCCTTACGAAAAATAGCCATACCTTAGGCCTCAGAAGACAATCGTGGTGTTGTTATCGCGGATGACCCGGTCCTCACAGTGCCATTTCACGGCACGGGAGAGCACCGCGCGCTCCACATCGGCACCGTAGCGGGTCAACTGGGCGACGTCGTCGGCGTGGGAGACCCGGATGACATCCTGTTCGATGATCGGACCCTCGTCCAGGTCCTCGGTGACGTAATGTGCCGTGGCCCCGATCAGCTTGACCCCGCGGTCCTTGGCCTTCTGGTAGGGGCCGGCGCCGATGAAGGCAGGCAGGAAGCTGTGGTGGATATTGATCACCGGCACTGCGACCTCCTCCAGGAACTCAGGGGAGAGGATCTGCATATAGCGAGCCAGCACCACCAGATCCACCCGGCCGCGCAGGATCTCCAGATGCTGGGCCTCTGCGGCTGATTTGTTGTCCTTCTGCACCGGAACGTGGACGTAGTCGATGCCGAACCGGCGGACGTCCTCCTCCAGGTCCGGATGGTTGGAGATCACCACCGGGATCTCCATCGGCAGCTCCCCGCGGCGGTGGCGCCAGAGCAGGTCCAGCAGGCAGTGGTCGGTCTTGGAGGCGAAGATCGCCACCCGCTTGGGCGCAGCGGCGTCAGTGAGCTTGAACTCCATAGCGAAGGGCCCCGCCAGGCGCTCGCGGACGGTCTGTTCGATCTCATTGCGTCGCTGGGCGAACCCCGGCAGATGGAATACCGTGCGCTGGAAGAACCGCCCGCCCTCCAAGCCGGTGGAATACTGGTCCAGGGCGATGATGTTCCCGCCGAGCTCTGCGATCAGCTCGGAGACTGCAGCGACGATGCCGTGCTGGTCGGGGCAGGAGATGATCAGGCGGGCGATGTCAGGGCGTTGGCTCACCCGCCACATCTTACGGATTTTTCTCCTGGGCATGTTCCCTGCTAAGATTTCTAGGTCCATTCCTCCGTAGCTCAATGGCAGAGCACTCGACTGTTAATCGAGTGGTTGCTGGTTCGAGTCCAGCCGGGGGAGCAGCCGGAGGCCTCAGTCATCGCGACTGGGGCCTCTGTTCTTTTTATTAGGATGGTGGCGTGACTGAGCTCAAGCGGATTACGGTGTTCACCGGCGGGGCTTCTGGACATGACCTCACCTATCAGCAGGAGGTCCGGGAGCTGGGCGCAGCCCTGGCCCGTGCGGGCATAGGGGTGGTCTACGGCGGCGGCAAAGTCGGGCTGATGGGCCAGATCGCGGACTCCGCGCTGGAGGCTGGGGGAGAAGTCACCGGGGTGATCCCCGAGGTGCTGGTGGAGCGCGAGGTGGCCCACCGCGGAGTCACCGATCTGCATGTGGTGCCTGATATGCATGTGCGCAAAGCCCGGCTCGGGGAACTGGGCGATGCCTTCGTGGCCCTGCCCGGCGGGATGGGGACCCTAGAAGAGCTCTTTGAGGTCTGGACCTGGCAGTACCTGGGCATCCACAGCAAGCCGGTGGCGCTCTACAACACCAAAGGGTTCTGGGACCCGCTGCTGGAGATGATTGATCACCAGGTCAGCGAAGGCTTCATCGCCGCCTGGCGCCGGGACGCCCTGGTCATCGCGGAGGAGCCTGAGGAGCTCATCGGCAAGCTGCGCGGCTGGGAGATCAGGCACTTCGAGCCGGCATAGGAAACGGGGCCGCCAGAGGGCGACCCCGTAGTGTGCCTGAGCTGGGGGTGGAGCAGGCTCAGGCGTCGATCTCCTTCTTCTCCTCCTGGCCGGAGACTTCGGTGGCCTCGGCGCCGCTGGAGGAGATCCTGATCCGGTGCGGCTTCTCCTCGGCGTAGACACCGGGCACCACGACCTTCAGCACACCATGGGTGTACTCGGCGGTGATGGAGTTCTCGTCCACATCCGCGGGCAGAGTCACGGTGCGGGAGAAGCTGCCGTAGCGCACCTCGCGCAGTCCCTCCGCCTCGGTCTGGCTGCGCCGTTCCCCGGAGATGGTCAGTGTGCGGCCAGTCAGCTCCACCGAGACATCGTTCTCCGGGTCGATGCCGGGCAGATCGGCCTGCAGCACCAGGTTCTCGCCGTCCCGGTGAGCGTCCACCGCAGGTACGAACCCGGAGTTGCGCTGGACCTCCTGGGCCAGCGGGCTGCGGATCGAGCGCACCATGTCGTCAAACACGGAGAAGGGATCCAAGCGGGTCAGAGGGGTGTTGATCATCAGTAATCAGCTCCTTTCGCAAAAGCAACTCATCACCTACAACGGTGAGATCAGTGCCACCTCAGCACTGTCACTGATTGAGAACGACGACGCCGGCCCAGCTATTCCCACAACTTGAGTCAACTCCGCTCAAGTTATTTCCTCGGGTACTCACCGATGCGGTTTATGGTGCCTTTCTCTCACGTAACGGACTAAGGTGGACCTATCTTGTAGGGTGTGAGGCATGACTGCTGATCCCACCACCACCTCTGAAACCACACCGCCTGCGGCCCCCAGGCCCGCCCGGAAACCCCGGGTCCAACGAATGCTGAAGGTGGTGCGCACCGAACAGCTGACCCCGCATATGGTGCGAGTGGTGCTCGGCGGGGAACAGTTCGGCGATATCGAGTTCAAGGCTGATACCGACCAGTACATCAAGCTGCTCTTCGCCGACCCAGCGCTGGAGCTGTCCCGGCCTTATGACATGGAAACACTGCGCGAACAGTTGGCCCCTGAGCTGATGCCGGTGACCAGGACCTACACCATCCGCCACATCGATTGGGAGAACCGGCAGATCTGGGTGGACTTCGTGATCCACGGAGACCAGGGCATTGCCGGCCCCTGGGCGGCCCATGCCCAGCCGGGAGACGTCATCAGCTTCTTCGGCCCCGGCTCCGGCTACTCTCCGCGCCCCGAGGCCGACTTCCACCTCATCGCTGGGGATGAGTCGGCTCTTCCTGCCATCTCAGCTGCATTGGAGGGGCTGGGGGAGCAGGCCCGCGGCGCCGTGGTACTGGAAGTGCGGGACAGCAGTGAGGAGGTGCCGCTGAGCGTTCCCCCGGGAGTGGAGCTGACCTGGCTGCACCGGGGGGAGTTCACTCCAGAATCCGCTGCGCTGGCAGAGTACCTGCAGGCCCTGGAGATCCCTGCCGGTGATGTGCAGGTTTTCATCCACGGCGAGCGGGAGCAGATGAAACTGATCCGCAGGCTGCTGGTGGAGCAGCGCGGCCTTCCCCGCAAGGGCATGTCGCTGTCGGCCTACTGGGCCTATGGTCGAGTGGAGGACCAGTTCCAGGCTGAGAAACGCACACCCCTGGGCAGGATCGACCCGGAGGCTTAGCCCGCCACGCCGGCGCTGGTGCCGATGACCAGGGCGAGGACCAACCAGCCCACCAGGACCAGCACAGTCAGGGCGGCGCAGATCCCGCCGTAGCGGGTATAGCCGGACAGCCGGTGGTCCGCCTGATCCCGCATAGTCCCGGAGAGCAGCAGGAACAGGTCAATCACGGTCCAAGCGCCCACTACTGCGAGTAGTGCCAAGCCGATATTGGCCAGTCCCAGAGCCATAAACACCGCTCCGCCACAGCACAGTGCGGTCTTCAGCACCGCGGTGGGGATATAGCCCAGATAGTAGCGCTGGGCACCCACCGGCCCCAGGAACAGCGCCAGAGCCCAGGCGATCAGAAACTTCTTGGCCGACTCAGGCTGGTTCTCGAAAGCCCGCCGGTCCTCCTCGGTATAGGTGTTGGCGTAGAGCTCGTCGAGATCATAGACACCGGCCATACCTAAGATTCTACTGTGCCGTGCTGAGCCCGCGGGGGACCCTATGCTAGGCAGTAGGTGGTAGTTTGGGACGTGATTAACCGCTTCTCAACTATGGATGGAGGCGCTGTCTTGGCGCAGCACACCAAGGGCACGGCACCGAAACCTTCGCTGTTCGAGATCGCCAAGGTTCTGGTGCGACTGGGACCGAAACAGATCAACGACGAGATCACCCTGGCCGTGGCCCAGATGAAGGCCAAGGGGATCGCAGCCGGTATCGCCGCTGCGCTGATGGTGGTGGGCCTGGTGTTCCTCACCTTCCTGGTGGTGGCACTGATCGTGGCGGCCATCGCAGGTCTGCACGCCGCAGGACTGGCCCTCTGGCTCGCTGCGCTCACCGTAGCTGGGGCCTTTCTGCTGATCGCTGCGCTCTTCGCGCTGATCGGGATGCTCAAGCTCAAAAAAGCCATGCCGCTGAAGCCTGAGGATGCGATCCGCGGCTTCCGTCTGGACCTCGGCGTGGCGCGGGAAGGCACCGATTTTGACCCCCGCTCCCTGGACCGTGAGGACGAGGCGAAGCGCCGAGCCAAGGCTGAGGCCAAGCGCCAGGTAGCCGAGCAGAAGAAGCGCGAGGCCAAGACCCCCGGTGCAGGGCAGCCCCAGCAGCCCAGTTACTCGGAGCTGCTGCGCCGCACCGCGCTGCGCCGCGATCACATCGCCGGGCTGCAGGACCAGCTGCGCAGCCGGTTCCCCAAGAAGAAGCCGGCGGATGATGAGCTGGCCAGTGAACCGCTATCTGCCGCCAAGGAGCCTGCCGCGCCCCAGCCCAGCGGGTCCGGACCCCAGCGGCAGGGCGCGGAGAGGGCCCAGGACGCCAAGAGCTTCCTCGCCCAGCGCTGGAAGCCGCTGGCGGTGGCTGGCGGAGCCACTGCGGCAGCCGGGGCCTTTCTGCGTGAGCTGATCAAGAAATAGACTAACCGGGTGAGAATCATTGGTGCCGGAACCCGTCAGGGTTTCGAGTACACCGTGCATCAGACGTTCTGGACCGTGCCGAACGTCGTGACGGTGCTGCGGTTTCTGCTGGTCCCCGTTTTCGTCTACTTTGTGCGCGAAGACCAGTACATGACCGCTTTCTGGGTGTTGGTGGTGCTCGCCGCCACCGACTGGATCGACGGGTTCATCGCGCGGTTCTTCAACCAGATGTCCACAGTGGGCCGCTGGCTGGACCCACTGGCGGACCGAGTGGCGATGATCATTGTCACCCTGGCGCTGGTGCACTACGAGATCGCCCCCGATTGGCTCATCTGGGCCATCCTGATCCCTGATCTGGTGCTCTTCGCCCATGCTGCGCTGTTCTTTGCCGGCACCCCGCACCTCTCGGTCTCCGGAATGGGCAAAGTGCGTACCGCCTGCCTGATGATCAGCCTGCCGATGCTGCTGCTGGCCCAGCTGCCCGAGTTCCAGGAACGGCTGAACGGGCTCTTCCCCCTGGTGGCAGAGTCGCTGCTGATCGCAGGGGTGGTCATGCATGTCATCGCCTCCATCGACTATCTCTTCCAGGCCCAGGCCAAGTTCTGGCGGCTGCGCCGTGCCGGGATCAACACCTGGAAACGCAGCACCTGGGCGCGGATCGGCATCAGCGCTGAGCAGCAGGACCCGCTGCTGACCGGCGCTGTCCCGCGCATCCCCGCAGAGCAGCAGGAGCAGGATGCCCTGGTCACTGAGGGCGCCTCGGGCAGTGGATCCGGCGCCGGTAGTGCACCGAGGAGGGCCCGCGTCCAGTGAGCGAGCTCAAGCCGCTGACCGTACTCATCGCCGCCGACACCTACCCCCCCGATGTCAACGGGGCAGCCGTGTTCGGCTACCGGCTGGCCAAGCATATGAGCGCCCGCGGGCATCAGGTCCACATCGCCGCTGCCCGCCCCGGGCCGGGTCCGGACACCGTGGAGCACCGGGAGGAGGCCACCATCCACCGGTTCCGCTCCTTCAAGGCCCCCACCCACGAGTACTTCCGGCTGTGCCTGCCGCAGCTGGTGGAACCGGCCATGCGCCGGTTGGTGAGCCAGGTCCAGCCCGATGTGATCCATGTACAGTGCCACTACATGATCGGCAAGGCAGCGATCCTGGCAGCTGAAGCCGCCCGGGTGCGCCTGATCGCCACCAACCACTTCATGCCAGAGAACCTGGACCCTTTCCTGCCGTTCCCGCAATGGTTCAAGAACATCGTCTCCCGCAACTCCTGGCGGGATATGGGCCGGCTGATGGGCAAAGCCTCGGTGGTCACCACCCCCACCCCGCTGGCAGCGGAGACCATGAAGGCCAAGGGCGGATTCGACCAGGTGCTGCCGCTGTCCAACGGGATCGACGTGAACTACTACAGTCCCCGACCGGGGGAGGCCATCCCCGCCCGGGAGAAGCCCACAGTGCTGTTCGTGGGCCGGCTGGCGGTGGAGAAGAACGTGGATGTGCTCATTGATGCGGTGGCCAAGACTGATCCGGCCCTGCAGATCACCGCGGAGATCGTGGGCGATGGCGAGCAGCGGGACCGGCTGCGCCAGCAGGCCGCCGATCTGGGGCTGGAGGGGCGGATCCTCTTCCGTGGCCACATCGACGACGCCGCCCTCCGTGAGGCCTATCTGGCAGCGGACGTGTTCTGCCAGCCCGGCACCGCCGAACTGCAGTCGCTGGTCTCACTGGAGGCGATGAGCGCAGGCAAGCCGGTGGTGCTCGCCGACGCCCTGGCCCTGCCGCATCTGGTGGTGGAGGGGGAGAACGGGTACCTGTTCGAGCCCTATAACAGCGATCATTTGGCCCAGCAGCTGAACAAGATCTTCAGCGCATCCCCCGTGGAGCGGGCGGCGATGGGCGCGGTCAGCCGGGAGAAGGCCAATCAGCACGCCATCGGCAAGACTATGGCCTCCTATGAGGCGCTCTACTACGGAAACGACTGGGTGGATACTTATCAGTTCGACTGGTGAAGTGAGGATGCCAGGCTGATCAGCCGCCGGGCCGATTCCTCCCAGGAATAGGCCATGCTGCGCCGGTGCGCGGCTCTGCTGGCCGCACTGAAAGTCTCCCGGCTCTCCAGGCGAGCCACAGCTGCTGCCAGCCCGGCGGCGTCGTCGTCCCTCACCGTCTGGGCAGCCGGGGTGCCGGCGAGCTCCCCTGCGACCTCCCGGAAGATGGGCAGATCGCTGGTGATCACCGGGGTGCCGTGGCGCAGCGCCTCGACCACCGGCAGGCAGAAGCCTTCGGCCCGGGAGAGAGTGACCAGGGCGGTGGCCCGCCGCAGCAGCCGGTGGTAGTGCTCCTCACTGACACTGTTGTGGAACACCAGCTGGCCGGGACGCTGCGCCAGTGCGCTGAGCTGGGCCCGCTGCGCGGGATCGATGGGGGAGCACAGGTGCAGCCGGTACTCGGGGAGCAGGTTCATCCCGGCGATCAGGGCCGGGACGTTCTTGTAGTCCATGAACGAACCCATGTACACCAGCTCTTTGGCCGGCGTCTGACCAGGATCGCGCGGGGAGTCTACGGGCTGGGGGGCGTTGGGGATCAGATGCACCTGACGTTTGGTGAGCCGGTGGGCGGCCATCAGATCGGCGGTGGTCTGCGAGACTGTGGCCACGGCATCGGCTCGGTTCAGGAACAGCCGCTGCGGGGCATAGCTGAGGTGGTAGGCCCGCCAGCCCACCCGTACCGGAGCGGGGAGATTCCGCGGTGGGGTGCGGTGCTGGTAGTAGATGAGATCGTGCAGGGTCAGGATCAGCGGATACCTCCGGCCCAGGCTGCCCATGGTCTGCATGGGGGAGAAGACCACATCGGGGCAGTGGCGGTTGAGCTGGGCGGCCACAAACGGCTCCTGCGGCCCGGTGGGCGAGCTGATCTGCAGGTGCGGCAGATCCGGCAGCAGTCTCAGCTGCGCCGGATCGCTGATCAGCATAGTGATCTGGGCCTTATCCGCTGCAGCGGCCACCAACGAGGCCGTGTACCGCGAGATCCCGTCATGCACCCGGGTGCGCACATAACGGCAGTCCATGAAGAGCCTCATGGACACAGTCTGTCATTCTCAGCTTCTGTCCTGCCCCACTTGGGACGATAGAGAAGATGACGACGACGCCTGCCCACGAGTTCTGGATTGAGGCACCCTATTCTGCCCGGGTGCGTGAGACGGCCCTACCTGAGCCGGGCGCTGAAGAGGTACTGATCGAGACCGAGTTCTCGGCGCTCTCCCCGGGTACCGAGACCCTGATCTACCGTGGCGAGGTCCCGGAGACGGTGACCGCACTGATGGCTGCCCCGCAGCAGCTCGGTGAGCTGCCCTGCCCGGTCAGCCACGGGTATCTCAATGTGGGCAGGGTGAGCCGGGGGCCGCAGGAGCTGCTGGGCCAGCGGGTGTTCACCCTCGCCGGGCACCGCAGCCATGTGGTGGTGCCGGGCGCGGACTGTCACCCGGTGCCGGAGGGGATGCCCAGTGAGCGCGCCTTGCTGGCCGGGATCGCTGAGGTCGGCCTCAACGCGGTCTGGGAGTCTCAGGTGACCCTGGGTGACCGGGTAGCGGTGGTCGGAGCCGGGCTGGTGGGGTTGGTGACCGCCCTGCTGCTGCAGCGGCTTTCTCCTGCGCGGCTGCAGGTGCTGGAGACTGCCCCCGGCCGGCGCCGCCGGGCACAGCAGCTTGGATTGGACGCGGTCAGCCCGGAGGCTGCCGAGGCTGACAACGATGCCGTGCTGCACACCTCGGCCACCGCCTTAGGACTGGCCCGGGCTCTGGAGATCACCGGGGACGATGCTGTGCTGGTGGAGATGTCCTGGTACGGGGCGGCAGAGCCGCAGGTGCCGCTGGGCGCGGACTTCCACGCCCGGCGACTGCGCCTGATCTCCAGCCAAGTGGGGCAGGTGGCCGCACCGAGGAGGCTGCGCCGCAGCCGCAGCTCGCGGTTGGCAGCAGCGCTGAACCTGCTTGATGAGCGATTCGACGCCTTGGTGACCGGCAGCTCGCCGCTGGAGCAGCTGCCGCAGGTCATGGACGCCTTTGCCCGTGGCCAGGACTGGACCCGGGATGAGATCCTGCATGTTGTCACCTATCACTGAGCCAGTCGAGATCGGAGCCTGCCATGATGACTGAACGCACCCCGCTGTTCCGGCTGAGCGTGGATGACCACGTGATGATCGCCCACTCCCTGCCCGGGGAGTTCTTCGGCCCCGCCCAGCAGCTGCACGGGGCAACACTGGCGATCTCAGCGACCTTCGAGCGCCGCGGGCTGAACGAGCACGCAGTGGTGATGGACATCGGATTGGCCGCTGAGCTGCTCTCCGGTGTGCTGGAGCCGCTGCGCTACCAGAACTTGGACGAGCACCCGGACTTTGCGGGGAAAATCACCACCACTGAGGTGGTCTGTCAGTATGTGGGGCTGCAGCTGGCTGAGGCGTTGCCGCAGGGACACGGGCTGAACGCCCTGGAGGTCTCCGCGGAGGAGCATCCGCGGGCGCGGGCCTCGGTGAGGATAGACCTTCAGCCATGAGCGCCGCGCAGCCTGTGCTGTGGCTGGAGCCTGAGCTGGGGGCTGTCAGCGGAGGGCTGCGCTATAACCAGCAGCTGCGCCAGGCACTGGCTGGCGCCGGGGTGCCGGTGGAGACGCTGCGCCTGCCGGTGCCGAGCTTTGCCGAGGGCGCAGGGGCCGAACAGCTGGCTCAGGCCCGCCAGCAGCTCCGTCCTCAGCTGGTGGTGATCGACGGACTGATCGGCTCCGCCCATCCTGAGCTCTTTGCCGAGGATTCTGCACTTCCGGGCAGGACGGTGCTGCTGGTGCACCTCTCGGCTGCCGCAGCGCTCGCCGCCGAGGGCAGAGGCGATCCGGAGGCGGTGAGCCGTGAGAAGTGGGCCGTTCTGGAGGCAGACCATGTGCTGACCGTCAGCCGGTGGAGTGCCGCCGAGCTGCGGCGCCGCTACCGGCGCCAAGATATTCGGGTTGCTGTGCCGGGAGTGAAGGTCCCTCAGCCGGCTCCAGTCCCAGACAGCCGAAGCCAGGTGCCGCAGCTGGTCAGTGTGGGGGCCCTGAACCCGTTGAAGAACCATGCGCTGCTGAGCCGGGCGCTTCAGCCTCTCTTGGATCTGGACTGGCAGCTGGTGCTGGCCGGTCCGGGGGCTGATGAGCCGTTCGGTCAGCAGCTGCTCCTCGAGCTTGATCAGCGGCTGCCTGGCCGCCTGGCCTACCGCGGGGTACTGGAGTCTGAACAGTTAGGTGAGCTCTGGGCCGGTGCGCAGCTGCTTCTGCTGCCTTCTCTGGTGGAGACCTACGGGATGGTGGTCACCGAGGCCTGTGCGCACGGGGTGCCGGCCTTCGTCTCGGCCGGAACTGGGGCGGAGGAGGCCGCCGGGCAGGCGGGAGTCCCGCTGGATCCTCAGTCTCCGGGCATCTGGTCGGACCGGCTTCGCCGTTTCTTGGTGAGCGGCGAGGACCGGGCCCAGCTGCGGGAGGCGGCGTTGCGGCGTCGCCGTAGTCTGCCCACCTGGGACGAGGCGGCCCAGGTGCTGGCTGGGCTCGGTTAGGATGGAGCAGCTGCCTCAGCGGCAGCGGTGATGCAGCCACCGGGGTTAGCTCAGTTGGTTAGAGCAGAGGACTCATAATCCTTTGGTCGTGGGTTCAAGTCCCACACCCCGGACCACACTCCCTGTTTCGGGTCCTGTCCCCGGCCGGGATCGCGAGCCAGCGGGCGGCCCAGCAGATGCTCAGTGTTGGCCCAGGTCAGTTCCAGGTGCACGTATCTATCATGGCCGGTATCGCGGCCCATCAGTAGCTCCGCGACGACGGACGACCCCTAGACGAGGAGAAGTCATGACGAGCAAAGTTGAGCAGTCTGTTGTGGTAGATGTCCCGCTGTCCACCGCCTATAACCAGTGGACCCAGTTTGAAGAATTCCCCCATTTCATGGACGGCGTATCCGCCGTCAACCAGCTGAGCGATAAGAAGCTCGAGTGGGTCGCTGAGATCGGCGGCGTAAAGCGTACCTGGGAGGCCGACATCCTGGAACAGGTCCCGGACCAGAAGGTCGCCTGGGCCGCCACGGAGGGGGCCACAAATTCCGGGGTAGTCACCTTCAAGGCTGCCGGCCCGGACCGCACCGAAGTGCACCTGGTGCTGGAGTATGAGCCCGAGGACTGGCTCGAGAAGATCGGTGACAAGCTCAATGTCGTGGAAAACCGCGCTGAGAAGGACTTGGAGCGGTTCAAGGAGTTCATCGAGTCCAAGGGCCACTCCACCGGAGCCTGGCGGGGTGAGATCCACGACGGCCCCGGATCTGGGGCCTCCGGTGCAGCCGGACCGGCCGCGGGCGCCCCGGGAAACCCGGAGGATCCCGGAGCAGGCACAACCCGCCTTCCCTGAGGGACCTGAAGGTCCATCCGAATACTGGCTGATTCTGCGGAGGCAGTCTCTGATGCGCCGCTCTTCCTCGCCGCTGCAGGCGAGTGGAGGGCGGCGTCTTTCTGTTCGGGTCTGCTGGCTGCGTGAGCGCCGGTGAAAGCTCTCCCGAGTTTGATCCGGATCAATCTCCGCCTGCTAGGGGAAGCAGGACCGAGGGTTCGAGTTCGCCGAGCATCAGCAGCGGGTTGATGTAGTTCCCGTGCAGGCGCACGCCCCAGTGGAGGCAGGGTTGGTCGCAGTGGTTGGAGCTGTCGTCGTAGGTGCTCAGGGCTGCCACCACCTCCCCCTGAGCCACCGCCTCCCCGACCTCGAGTTCGGACTCCACTGGCTCAAAGGAGCTCACATACCCGGCACCATGGTTGATGGAGAGCACCTCACGGTTGACCACGGCACCGGAGAAGCTCACCACCCCATCGGCGGGGGACCGGACCTCCCCGCCGGCCGGCACCGCCAGGTCCACGCCCCGGTGCCCGGCCGCCCACGGAGCCGGTGGCGCCTGGTACTCCTGGACCAGCCCGCCCGGGACAGGGCGCTGCCATTGGGGGTGCTCAGCAGCTGCCGGGGGCATGCCGAGCAGGGCCAGCAGCATCAGCAGCGCCAGCAGGGCACTGCGCGGCCGCGGCCCCCAGAACAGCGGCCGGTCACCGGCCACCAGGGGCACAGGCGCCGGGGGCGTCGTCGTCATCACCGGTGCGCTGGACATGGCACCAGAATCGCTGCAGGAGTGAGCAGCGGCAGGAAGCGCCCGCCCAGCCGTGGGGAGGCCGGCGCGCCGATGTAGCAGGAGCTGAGTTGGGGAAAACTCTGGGGCGCGCTAGACTGAGCACCAGCAGCTTGACTGTGCGCACTTCACGGTGCCCACCGCAGAGCTGACTACGCGCGTGGAAAGTCCATCTGACCCCAGATGGGAACACTCCCTTCGGTCCATCCAGAACGCTCCTGAACCAGGAGCTTTTTGCATGTCAGGGAACGTTAGGCACCCGCCTCAGCACCACGCTAGGAGCCCGGGAGAACCGGGCACCCGGAGCAGTCCGGGACAAACAGCAACCGATAAACAACAAGCCGGAGCTGCGTGGCCGCGCCACGTTCAAAGCCCGGCACTGAAAGGACATCATGCCTGTCGTCACTATGCGTCAGCTGCTCGACTCCGGTGTGCACTTCGGCCACCAGACCCGCCGCTGGAACCCCAAGATGAAGCGCTACATCTTCACCGAGCGCAACGGCATCTACATCGTGGACCTCCAGCAGTCGCTGACCTACATCGACCGCGCCTACGAGTTCATCAAGCAGACTGTCGCCCACGGCGGCTCCATCCTCTTCGTCGGCACCAAGAAGCAGGCTCAGGAAGCCATCCAGGAGCAGGCCACCCGCGTGGGACAGCCCTACGTCAACCACCGCTGGCTCGGCGGTATGCTCACCAACTTCCAGACCGTCTCCAAGCGCGTGCAGCGCATGAAGGAACTGGAAGAGATCGACTACGAGGACGTCGCCGGCTCTGGATACACCAAGAAGGAGCTGCTGCTGCTCTCCCGCGAGCTGGAGAAGCTGCATGCCAACCTCGGCGGTATCCGCAATATGTCCAAGACCCCCTCCGCCATCTGGGTGGTGGACACCAATAAGGAGCACCTGGCCGTAGACGAGGCCAAGAAGCTCGGCATCCCGGTGATCGGCATCCTGGACACCAACTGCGACCCTGATGAGGTCAACTACCCGATCCCGGGCAATGACGACGCCATCCGGTCCGTGGACCTGCTCACCCGAGTAGTGGCCGACGCCGTGGCCGATGGCCTGATTGCCCGCGACGAGAAGCGCGGCGGCGGCTCCGGTGCCGCAGCAGAGCCGATGGCCGAATGGGAGCGCGAACTGCTGGAGCAGCACGCTGCCGAGCAGAAGTCCGCTGAGGCCCCCGCCCAGGCTTCCCCGACCACTGCGGACGACGCTGCAGCTGAGGCTGAGACCGGTGAGGCAGAGGTCCCCACCAACGCTGAGGCCGGCGAGGCCGCAGAGAAGACCGAAAGCTGACCACTACTTTCCGACTGATCCTTAACCGAGAGGACCGTAGAACCCCATGGCGAACTACACTGCTGCTGACATCAAGGCGCTGCGTGAGAAGACTGGCGCCGGCATGATGGACGTGAAGAAGGCGCTCGACGAGGCTGACGGCGATGTGGAGAAGGCCATTGAGGCCATCCGCATCAAGGGCCTCAAAGGCGCTGCCAAGCGTGAGGGCCGCTCAGCTGCCGAGGGCATTGTGTTGGCCCAGGTGGTCGGCGGCACCACCGGCTACCTGCTGGAGGTCAACGCAGAGACCGACTTCGTGGCAAAGTCTGACAAGTTTGTCTCCCTGGCCGAGAAGGTCCTCGAGACCGCAGTGGCCAATGAGCTGGACAACGTAGAGGCTCTGCTGGAGGCTCAGGTCGATGGCCGCAAGGTCAGCGACTTCGTGACTGAGGAGGGTGGTGCGATCCTCGGCGAGAAGATCGTGGTGCGCCGCCTGGCCAAGGTCACCGGCGCCTATGTGGACGCCTATCTGCACAAGACCTCCAAGGACCTCCCGGCTCAGGTGGGGGTGCTTGTGGCAGTGGACGCTGACACTGAGGACGCCCAGACCGCTGCTCACGATGTGGCCGTGCACGCTGCCGCCATTGTTCCCACCTACCTCACCCGGGATGAGGTCCCGGCCGAGACCGTGGAGAACGAACGCCGCATCGCTGAGGAGACTGCCAAGGCTGAGAACAAGCCCGAGCAGGCGATCCCCAAGATCGTGGAGGGCCGCACCAACGCCTACTTCAAGGAGCATGTGCTGGTGGACCAGCCTTTCGCCAAGGACCCCAAGCAGTCCGTGGCCAAGGTGCTCGAGGCAGCCGGGACCAAGGCTGTGGCCTTCGCGCGGTTCCGCGTAGGAAACTGACGCAGCAGCAGGGTAGGATTACCGGCAACGCCTGAACGCTGATAAAGGGGGTGACCATCTCAAAGATGGTCACCCCCTTTTCGCATGTCTGATGAAGGAGCCCCATGACTGAAACCATCGCCCCCGGATCCTCAATCCGCCGCCGCGTACTGCTCAAACTCTCCGGAGAGGTTTTCGGCGGAGGGGCGGTGGGCGTGGATCCCGCCACTGTGCGCGGGATCGCCGAACAGATTGCCGCCGTCCGTGACCAGGTAGAAGTGGCAGTGGTGGTCGGCGGCGGCAACTTCTTCCGCGGGGCCGAACTCTCTGCGGCAGGGATGGACCGTGCCCGCGCCGACTACATCGGCATGCTGGGCACGGTGATGAACGCCCTGGCCCTTCAAGACTTCCTGGAGCAGGCCGGACAGCCCACCCGAGTCCAGACGGCCATCGGCATGGCCCAGGTCGCCGAGCCCTATATCCCGCTTCGCGCCATCCGGCACATGGAGAAGGGCCGGGTAGTGATATTCGGCGCCGGTGCCGGCATGCCCTACTTCTCCACCGACACCGTCTGCGCCCAGCGGGCCCTGGAGGTCGGCGCCGAGATGGTGCTCATGGGCAAGTCCGGAGTGGACGGTGTCTACACTGCCGATCCGCGCAAGGACAGCACCGCCCAGAAACTGGACCATCTGACCTATACCGAGGCCCTCCACCGCGATATCCGGGTGATGGACCAGACCGCCATGACCATGTGCAACGACAACGGGCTGAACATGCGGGTCTTCGGCATGGAAGCCGCCGGCAACGTTACGCAGGCCCTGCTCGGCGAGACCATCGGCACCCTGGTCACCCCATAAGGCACCCAGAACGACGACGCCCACCCACTGAGGCCGTGCCCGCGCCGTCGTTGTGGTCCCGCCAGATAGACTGTGGGGCAACGCCAAACTGATCAAGGAGACACCCGTGACTGATGAGACCCTGCTCGAAGCCGAGGAAATGATGCAGCGCTCTGTGGAAGCCACCTCGGAGGACTTCGGCACTGTGCGCACCGGCCGCGCCAACCCCGCCCTGTACTCCAAGGTGCTGGTGGACTACTACGGCGCACCGACCCCGCTGCAGCAGCTGGCCTCCTTCACCACCCCGGATGCTCGCACTATCCTCATCACTCCCTATGACACGGGAGCTATGCGGGATATCGAGAAGGCGCTCTCCGACTCCGAGATCGGCGCCAATCCCTCCAATGATGGCAAGCAGATCCGCATCACCATGCCGGACCTGACCGAGGAGCGCCGCAGAGAGTACGTGAAGCTGGTCAAGTCCAAGGCTGAGGACCACAAGGTCTCGGTGCGCAACGTGCGCCGCAAGGCCAAGGAGGCCATCGACAAAGCCGTCAAGGACGGCGAGATCGGTGAGGACGATGGCGACCGCGCCCTCAAGGAGCTCGACGGGCTCACCAAGCAGTACACCGAGCGCATCGACGAGATGGCCAAACGCAAGGAAGCTGAGCTCCTCGAGGTCTGAGCTTGATGCCTGAGGCGGCCTCCCCACCCAAACGCAAGGTCTCGGCCGGTCGCAATCTGCCGGCGGCAATCACCACCGGCCTGCTGCTGCTGGTACCGGCGGTCTTTGGGATCTTCTTCGTTCCGCCCTTGCTCATCGCGGTCTGGATCGTGGTGCTCTGCCTGGGTGTCTGGGAAGTGGCCCGGGCCCTGGAAGCCCATGACTTTGAGAGTGCTCCGAGGCTTCGGATACCAAAGATCCCCCTCTACCTGGGTGCTGCCGCCATGCCGGTGGCTGCCTACTGGGGCGGGGTGGAGGCACTGACCCTGGGGCTGATGATCACCGGGGTGGCGGTCCTGGTGGGCGCAGTGGTCTGGCGGGTCCCGGATCCGGGCCGCAGTATCGTGGCTTCCCTGTTCGTGGCCTGCTGGGTGCCGTACCTGATCTCCTTCGCGCTGCTGCTGCTCCAGGTGGAGCAGGGTCAGTGGCGGCTGGCCGTGGTGGTGCTGTTAGTGGTCGCCAACGATCTTTTCGGCTACATCGCCGGGGTCTTCTTCGGCCGGCACCCGATGGCGCCCAAGGTCTCGCCCAAGAAGTCCTGGGAGGGTTTTGCCGGCTCCCTGACAGGTGCGGGGGCAGTAGGCGTTCTCGCCTCTTGGCTGATCTTCGATGAGCCGCTGTTCATCGGTGCCCTGCTCGCGGCCGCTGTGGTGGTGGCGGCCACCGCCGGGGATTTCAGCGAATCGATGGTCAAACGGGAACTCGGCCTCAAGGACATGTCCCAGGCGCTGCCCGGCCATGGCGGAGTGATGGACCGGCTGGACTCCTTAGTCTTCGCGATGCCCACCGCGTACTTCGTGATCGTGGCGTTGACCGGGGACACCGCCTCCCTGCCGTTAGGCTAATACCCATGGCAACCACTTCCGCACCGCTGTTTACCCTGCTGGACGATAACGAGCAGGGCTATGACCGCGCCGAGGTCGACCAGTTCATGGCGCGCGCCCGCGAAGCCTACGACTCCGGGCGCGGTATGCCGCTCTCGGAGATCCGTGAGGTCAGCTTCACCATGGGTCCCGGCGGCTACGATCCCGCCGAGGTGGACTCAGCACTGGACCGCCTTGAGGACGCCTTCGCCGGCGCCGAGCGTGACCGCTACATCGCACAGTACGGTGAGGACGCCTGGTACGAGGAGCTCTATCAGCGCTCCGAGCCGCTGCGTGCCCGGATGGCGCGGCCCCAGGGGCAGCGGTTCCGCGAACCCACAGCCGAGGTGGGCATCGGCTACCGCAAGGATCTAGTCGACCAGCTCACTCAGCAGCTGGAGCAGTATCTCAACGGTGAGAATCCGATGAGCGTGGACGAGATCCGCACTGTGACCTTCGGGGTCAGCCGCGGCAATGAAGCCTATGATGAGGCCCAGGTGGATGCCTTCCTGGACCGGATGACCGAGATCATGGCCTCGGTAGGCTGAACGGAGCAGACCTGACTGAGCACCCTGCGCTGCGCTGGGGCCTCCTCGCCACCGGCGGAATAGCCCGCAAGTTCACTGGAGATGCCCTCTCCGCCGGCCTCCAGGTGGTTGCTGTGGGCTCCCGTTCACAGCAATCGGCCCAGCAGTTCGCCGCTGAGTTCGGCATTGCACAGGCCCACGGCTCCTACCAGGAGCTGGTGGAGAACGATGCAGTGGACATCGTCTATGTGGCCACACCGCATCCGATGCACTACGAGCCGACCATGCTGGCCATTGCGGCCGGAAAGCATGTGCTGGTGGAGAAGCCCTTCATGCTCAACCGGACCCAGGCGGAGCAGGTCCGTGAGGCCGCCCGTGCCAAGAACCTGCTGGTCACCGAGGCCATGTGGACCCGCTATCTGCCGCATATGGTCCGGATCCGGCAGCTCATAGCCTCCGGGGCCATCGGCGAGGTCCGGGCGCTCTTCGCAGACCACGCCCAGTCCTTCGGCTCTGATCCCACGCACCGGATCAACGCACTTGAGCTCGGCGGCGGTGCTCTGCTGGACCTTGGCGTCTACCCGGTCTCCTTCGCCTGGGACGTCCTCGGTGCCCCCAACCAGTGTGCAGGCCTCCGGGCGACTCGGCGATACCGGTGCCGACACGGAGGTCGGGGTGGTGATGACCCACGCATCCGGGGCGATCTCCACCTGCCTGAGCTCCTCTCGGGCGGCCGGGTCCAATACCGCACATATTCTGGGCTCTAGGGGCCGGATCGACATCCACCGGCTCTGGTTCACCTCCGCCGGGTTCACCCAGTACGACGCCGCCGGGGCAGTGGTGGAGCGCTACACACCAGATGCTGCCGGGCACGGTATGCAGTTCCAGGCGATCGCCGCGGAACAGTATGTGGCAGCCGGGAACTTCGACGGCGAGCTGATCACCCTGGACGATTCGGTGGAGATCATGGGCACTCTCGATGAGGTCCGCCGCCAGATCGGTGTCAGCTACCCCGGTGGGGGCAGTGACTGTAGCAGACGGCGTCATTCTGTGACCTCCAGCTCCGCCACGTCTCGCTGGCGGACAACGAGCATCGGGTAGACAAAAGCTACTGCGAGGATGGCGGCTACGCTGATGTGGAGCACGCTGAAGCCGAACTGCTCGGCCACGAACCCGCCCAGCAGGGCGCCGAGGGGTGCCAGTCCGGAGGAGGCGGTCTGCGCGGTGCCGCCGAAGCGGCCCAGCATCCGGCCGGGGACCAGCTTCTGAGCCATCGTCATAGCGATCACATTGCCCACGGTCAGCGAGTAGCCCAGCAGCAGCATCACCACCGCCATCACCCAGGGGGAGGGCCTGATGACCTGAATGACCAGCAGAAAGGGCATGCACCAGAATCCCGCCATCATCAGCGGGAACTCCGCGACCACTTTCAGCAGCAGGCTTACGGTCAGGGTCGCAGCCACAGCCCCGACCGCCATCACGGTGAAGTACAGCGGGAACAGCTCCGCCGGTACCCCGACCGGGGACTGCGGTCCGGTCATCCAGAGCACGAAGACCGCGAAATAGGCGGCGGAGGCGAAGTTGGCCACCATGGACATGGTGAACACCGGGCGCAGCACACGGTGGGTGAGGATGAAGACCAGGCCCTCACGGATATCGCGGAGAGCTTTCGCCACCCCTCCCGAGGCTCCCTCGGTATGCTGCTGAGGCTCCGACTGCGGTGCGCGGAAGCTGCGGCCGCGCATTCCGGCCCAGAGTACGATCATGCCCAATACGCCGATCAGTCCGGGCACCCCGAGCAGCCAGAAGGACCCAGCCAGCACCAGCACTGCGGCGATGGGTGCTCCGATAATGTCCTCGAAGACGAACATTGCGCCCTGAATCCGGCTGTTCGCTGCGGCCAGCTGGGACCGCGGTGCCACTTGAGGCACCATTGCAGTGTTGGCAGCTCCGATGAACACACCGCCCAATGCGTAGAGGAACATCAGTGCGGCCAGTGCCCAGACGCTGAGATTGCCGGTCAGCGCCACCGCCGCGGCACCGAAGACCAGCCCAGCGCGGGCGCCCATCATGATCAGGCGCAGCCGCCGCCGGTCGGTGCGGTCCACCACCAGTCCGGCCAGAATGCCGATCAGCGCGGGGAGCTGGAGGGCGGCGGAGATGATCGAGATCTCCTGCGGGGAGTCCGTGAGCGTGGCGGCCACCAGGGGGACCCCGGCTACCAGAATGCCCCCGGCAATGGCGTTGGCCGCCACGGTGCCCAGGTGGATGTGAAAGTCCCGGCCCAGCTTCTCAGTCTGTGGAGCAGGTGTGGCGGGCGGTGCCACCAGGGGGTCGGTGGGTGAGCCGAGGGGGTCGTGGTTTCCGGTGGCCTGCGCGTTGGCGTGCGACATGGTGCTCTTCTCCGTAGACTAGTGCCAAGAAACACTTGCAAAG
Source organism: Nesterenkonia alkaliphila (assembly GCF_009758175.1). Lineage (GTDB taxonomy): Bacteria > Actinomycetota > Actinomycetes > Actinomycetales > Micrococcaceae > Nesterenkonia > Nesterenkonia alkaliphila. The sequence goes on along the minus strand of NZ_WRPM01000072.1, from coordinate 13,887 downwards.
TTTTCTATGCAAGTGGATACCTGCAACTATATGACTGCAAAGGAAGTTTTGCAACATGTCTGAGGAACAAGCCACCCCGGACCGTTTTGCGGCAGAAGCCCAGATCACCAACGTCCAGTCGCTGAAGGCATTCGCCCACCCCTTGCGGATGCGGATCCTGGAGTATCTGAGCGACCATGAAGAAGCCACCTCGACCACCCTGGCCAAGCATCTGGGCGAGTCCACCGGGCAGACCTCATACCACCTGCGGCAGTTGGCCAGATACGGCTTCGTCAAGGAGGTGGAGGGCAAGGGAACCGCGCGCGAGCGATGGTGGCGCTCCGGCGGGTTGAACATCCCCGCCGCAGAGGTGCAGACACTTGCCCGGCAGACTCCGCTGATGCAGACCCTGGCCGAACAGCAGGCGCATACACGCACTGAGAAGATGCTGCAGTTCACACGCCGGATTGCCCAGGAGGCCCCTGAATGGGTGGAGGCCTCCGCAAACAGCACTGTGGTCGCCACGCTCACTGCCCAGGAGATGCTGGCCCTGAGGGAGGAGGTCTGGGATGTGCTCGACAAGCATACTGATGCCGCCAAAGCTCGGCGGAACGCAGGGGAGACCGCGGGCAGGCGCCGAGCGCGCATCCACTTTGACGCCTTCCCCCTGGCCCTGGACGAGGATGAACACCCGGAAGAGCAGTAGGCACTAATCGGATGAGAGAGCAGACGAGCGGGGGTACGATGAGCGAGCACAGCCCAGAGCAGGAACAGCAAGCGCCGGTGAGCAAATCGGACCGGTTCTACCGTCTGGCCCATGGTGATCCCCGGCCCAAGCCGGACTTCACCATGGATCCGCTGCACCGGGGCCTGGTGCTGCTCAGCGCGGTGACGGTGCTGGTGATGACAGCATTGGTCGCCCTGCGAGTGCCTGAGATGCCGGAGCAGATCCCGGTGCACTTGAGCATCAGCGGCGAGGTCAACCGTTACGGCTCACCCTGGACATCGCTGTGGGTGACTGCTGGTCTGGCCGTGTTGGTGCTGGGCACGGCCTGGATCTCCTTCAAACCGCACTGGTTCAACTACCCCTACAGGATTGAGCCGGCCAACGCCCAGCGGGTCTACCGCATCGGGCAGCAGCTCACGGTCCAGATCGCAGCGCTGATGGCGGCCGCCACCTTCGGTTCAGCTGCCAGCTGGCTGGGCTGGGGCTTGTTCTGGCTGGTGCCGATGTCCGTGGCCGTGCTGCTGGCCCTGACGGTGATCCACATCATCCGCACCTTCCGCGCCCGCTGAGCCTGCGCGGAAATGCTGGAGATCTTCCCCGGTCATTCGAAGAATCTGATCGGGTTGACGATATCGGCCAGGATCAGCAGCGCGCCCATACCGATCATCAGCACCGCCACCACATAGGTCAGCGGCAGCAGCTTGGAGATGTCGAAGGGGCCCGGGTCAGGCTTGCCGCGCAGCCTGGCCCACAGCCGCCGCAGCGACTCATAGAGCGCCCCGGCCACATGACCACCGTCAAGGGGCAGCAGCGGGATCAGGTTGAACACCATCAGCGCAACGTTCACCGCGGCCACCAGGGAAATCAGAGTGGCGAACCTGGACTCCCAGGGGATCTGGTCCTGGGCCGAGATCTCCCCGGCCACCCGGCCCACACCCACCACAGACATCGGCCCGTCCGGATCGCGCTCGGCTGAGGTGAAGGTGGAGACCGCCACGTCATACATCCGCGCCGGCAGGGTAAGTACGACGCCGCCCACCGCCCGGGTCTGTTCATACACCATGGGACCGGCCTCCCAAGGTGGTTGCCGCTGCACCTCGGTCTGGCTGACAACACCGATGAACCCGGCAGGTTCGGTGACCAGGGCGCCATCTGCGTCACGTTCTGCCCGGCCCATGGCGCCCTCCACGGGGCGTTCGGTGAGGATCGGAGTGACCTGGGTGGCGTGCTGCTCGCCATCGCGCAGATAGACCAGCTGACTCTGCTGGCCGGCCGCATCGCGGATCAGTGGGGTCAGCTCATCCCACTCCTGAACCTCTGTGCCGCCGAAAGCGAGAATCTGATCCCCGGGCTGCAGACCCGCTTCATAGGCGGGCCCCGGCGGATCATCAGCGGTACACTCACGCTCAGCCAGGGACTCCCCGGCATCCTCGGCCTCCACGGTGGTGATGCACTCAAAGACATCGGCCACCTGGGTGGTTGTGGTGTTCATCCCGTGGGTGGAGATGGTCCCGGCGGTCAGCAGCAGCGCGATCAGCCCATTCATCGCCGGGCCGCCGAGCATGATGATGACTTTCTTCCAGGTGGCCAGCCGGTAGAACATCCGGGTCTCATCCCCGGGCTTGAGCTCCTCAGCCGCAACCTCCCGAGCCTCCTGGGACATCTGTTGGAAGATGCCGGTGGAGTGCGAGATCACCGTCTGCTTCTCCTCCGGCACCCGCTCGGCGGCGGAGGACCGCTCGATCGGCGGAGCCGCATATTGGGCGCCCACCTGCTGGAGGTAGGTGTCCCGAGGCTCTGCTGGCTCCGCAGATTCAGCCGGGGCGTCGTCGTCCGCGAGCCCCCGGCTCGCTTTGCTCTCAATCGCCTCGGGCGGGGGGTACATGCCGATCATCGCCACATAGCCGCCCAGGGGCACAGCTTTGACCCCGTACTCGGTCTCGCCTTTGGTCTTGGACCAGAGGGTGGGGCCGAAGCCCACCATGTACTGGGTGACCCGGACTTTGAAGAGTTTGGCTGGCAGCAGGTGGCCGATCTCATGCAGGGCGATCGAGGCGATGATGCCGATCACCATGATGAGGATCCCAGCCAGCATGAGCAGGGCGGTCATCGGGCAGCTCCCGGGGCTGCCACAGCGGTGCCGATGAGGTCATCGGCCATCCTGCGGGCCCAGGCCTCGGCGCCCAGCACATCCTCCAGGGTCACATCACCGGTGGGAGCACTGTGCTGAGCCAGCACCGCCTCCACTGTGGGTACGATCCGCCCGAAGCTCAGCTGCTCGGTATGAAAGGCCTCCACCGCCTGCTCATTCGCGGCGTTATAGACCGCCATATGGGTACCCGAGGCACCGGCTGCCTGCTTGGCCAGCTGCACCGCTGGGAAGGCTTGCTCATCCAGTGGCTCGAACTGCCACTGCGCCGCTGCAGAGAAGTCACAGGCCGCCGCAGCTGACGGCACTCGATGGGGATGTCCCAAAGCCAGGGCGATCGGTAGGCGCATATCCGGCGGAGAGGCCTGAGCCATGATCGAACCGTCCACGTACTGCACCATCGAATGGACCACCGACTGCGGGTGGACCACCACATCAATGTGCTCCAGCGGCACCTCGAACAACAGATGCGCCTCGATGACCTCTAGAGCCTTATTGACCATCGTGGCCGAGTTGGTGGTGACCACCCGGCCCATATTCCAGGTCGGATGCGCCAAAGCCTGAGCTGGTGTCACATCAGCCAGCTGCTGCGCGCTCCACCCCCGGAACGGCCCGCCCGAGGCAGTGAGGATCAGCTTGGCCACCTCGGCGGCCGATCCGGCGGTCAGCGCCTGCCAGAGGGCCGAATGCTCGGAGTCCACCGGCAGAATCCTCCCGGAGCGAACCGCATCGCCGAGCAGACTGCCGCCCACGATCAGCGACTCCTTATTCGCCAGTGCCAGCAGCGCCCCGCGCTTCACCACCGCCAGAGTCGGCCGCAGGCCGATCGAGCCGGTCATTGCGTTGAGCACCATATCGGCGCGCTCATCGCCGGCAATGCTCACTGCGGCCTCCTGGCCGGTGAGCACCTCTACCTCATGGGTGACCCCTGCCTGGGCCAGGGCATCGGCCAGCGGCGGATTCGCCGGATTCTCAGACGTGCCGCCGTCGGCCGCGATCCCCGCCAGGGACGCCCCGGTGGCCTTGACCTGGGCGGCCAGCAGCCGGGTATTCGTGCCGGCCGAGAGACTCACCGCCGCAAATCGCTCCGGATGCTCGGCAATGATCTCCAGCGCCTGGGTGCCGACAGAGCCGGTGGAGCCCAGGATCGCGATGCGACGGGGTTGGGACATGCGCCCCATTATCCCGGCTGAACCACCGCCGCCAAACTCCGCTGTTCCTGGCCGTGAGCCCGGACACGGGGAGCAGGTAGGCTGGATGCAATCAAGTCTTAGACGTTTCGGCCCCAAGCCGCTGTGAAGGAGCTTTCCATGGAGATCACCCTGCGCGATGTTGAGTCCGCTGACCTGGACGAGTTCTTCCGCTTCCAGCAGGATGCCGATGCCGCGCATATGGCGGGCTTCGCCCCTACCAACCCCAAGGACCGCAGCATCTTCGACCACCACTGGGGGGAACTGCTCAACGATGAGAAGTCCCTGGTGCGCACCATCGATGTGGACGGTCAGGCGGCAGGGTCCATCGCAGTCTTCCGGGACGGGGACACCCATGAGGTCATGTTCTGGACTGATAAGCGGTTCTGGGACAAGGGAGTCACCACCACGGCCTTCGACCTCTTCCTCGAGGAATTCCAGAAGCGGCCGTTGCGGGCCCGGGTGGTGGTGGACAACGTGGGCTCGCTGAAGATCCTGGAGTCCCGCGGGTTCACCGAGATCGGTGAGGAGCAGGTTTTCTCCAATGCCCGCGCAGAGGTGGTCACCGAGAAACTCCTGGAACTGCGCTGAGGCCCCGCCCACAGCGCGGCCGGAGGCCGCTGAGGTGATCAGGCAGCGCGGTACTCGGTACGATGGAACACGTGAGCACAATTAACTTGGGCATCCCCACGGTGAAGGAAGAACCTCCTGTCCTGGCACCCCGGCGGAAGACCCGGAATTTCATGGTGGGAGACGTGGGCGTAGGCAGCGACCACCAGATCTCGGTGCAGTCAATGACCACCACTAAGACCCACGACATCAACGCCACCCTGCAGCAGATCGCAGAGCTGACCGCCTCCGGCTGCGATATTGTCCGGGTGGCCTGCCCCACGGACAAGGATGCCGCGGCGCTGCCGATCATCGCCAAGAAGTCCCAGATCCCGGTGATCGCGGATATCCACTTCCAGCCCAAGTATGTCTACGCCGCCATCGAGGCCGGCTGCGGTGCGGTGCGGGTCAACCCCGGCAACATCCGCAAGTTCGACGACCAGGTGGGCGAGATCTCCAAGATGGCCAAAGACCATGGGGTCTCGCTGCGGATCGGGGTCAACGCCGGCTCCCTGGACAAGCGGCTGATGGACAAATACGGCAAGGCCACCCCCGAGGCGCTGGTGGAGTCAGCGGTCTGGGAGGCAAGCCTGTTCGAGGAGCACGATTTCCACGACTTCAAGATCAGCGTGAAGCACCACGATCCGGTGATTATGGTCCAGGCCTACGAGATGCTCGCCGAACGCGGAGACTGGCCCCTACACCTAGGCGTGACCGAGGCCGGACCGGCCTTCCAGGGCACCATCAAGTCAGCCACCGCCTTCGGTGCACTGCTTGCCAAGGGCATCGGTGACACTATCCGAGTCTCGCTATCCGCCCCGCCTGCGGAAGAGGTCAAGGTGGGCAACCAGATCCTGGAGTCGCTGAACCTGCGGCCCCGCAAGCTGGAGATCGTCTCCTGCCCCTCCTGCGGACGCGCCCAGGTGGATGTCTACACCCTGGCCGATGAGGTCACTGCTGGGCTCGAAGGCATGGAGGTTCCGCTGCGCGTGGCCGTAATGGGCTGTGTGGTCAACGGTCCCGGCGAGGCCCGCGACGCCGATCTGGGCGTGGCCTCCGGCAATGGCAAGGGCCAGATCTTCGTCAAGGGTGAGGTCATCAAGACCGTGCCTGAGGACCAGATCGTGGAGACCCTCATCGAGGAGGCCAACCGCCTCGCCGAGGAGATGGGTCTGGACTCTGAGGGAGAGGAAGCCCCCTCTGGTGCCCCTGTGGTCTCCGTCAGCTAACCTTCAGGTCAGGGTCGCCCGCGCCAGCGGGGGACAGGTCCGGGTTCTGGAGGACGCCGACACCGCCGCACTCAACACGCTGCTGGCCGCCGACCCGGTGGGCACCGTCTCTGTGGCCGCGGCAGTGTCGAGTCGAGGTACAGCCGCCCCCGGCAGGGGGCGCACCGGTGCACTGGTTCTGGGCATAGACCAGGAGAACGCCGAAGCCAACGATCAACCTGAGCTGGCTGCCGCCTGCTGGCTGGGCGCCAATATCATCCCGGTCTGCGCCGGTGCCCAGCAGGCCGAGGCCTTCGGGAGGGTGCTCGCCGCCCTGCGCCGCCGCGTCTCCTCCATCTACGGCCGCTCCGAACCGGTGCTGGAGCTCTTCGGCACCACCGGATGGGGCAACCACCGTGAAATCCGAGCTGAGCAGCCGCTGATGGTAATGACCGAGGAGCCACAGCTGGAACCGCTTCCCGGGGTGCGGAAGTCCCGGATCGAGGAGTTCGCGGCTGTGGAGCGGGCCTGCGCGGCGATGTTCACCGAGGAGCTCGGCTTTTCGCCCTATACCCAGGGCACCAGCCAGTACCGTGACCGGGTCCGGGGGCTCATCCAGGACGGGCATTCGCTGATCGCGGTGGACCCGGAGACCCGGAAGATCATGTTCAAGGCCGAGTTCGGGGCCGTCACCTCCCAGGCGGTGCAGGTCCAAGGTGTCTGGGTGCACCCGCAGTGGCGGGGCCGTGGCCTGGCCGCCCCTGGGATGGCGGCAGTGGTGCGCCACGGGCTGAAACTGGCACCGAAGGTCAGCCTCTACGTCAACGCCTACAACACGCCGGCGCTGCGGGCCTACGAACGTGTAGGCTTCAGCCGCGCCGGCAGCTTCTCCACGGTCCTGTTTTAGACTCCTAAGCATGTATGGGGAGCTGGAGTATGCGCTGACAACAGGGGATGCCTGAACATGCCCATCTTCGGGCTGATTGACCAGCAGCAGATTCGGCGTGCCGCAGCACTGGTGCCGCTGTTCGGGCTGAGGATGAGGACTGAGAATCATCTCAGGCGAACATTTGATGCAAACTCTGCAACTTTTTTGAGGCTCTCTTCGACTCACTGATGTCAGCACCCAGCTGACCGATGTGAACCACCAAGCACAAAGGAGAAGACCGATGAAACCCGAAAACCGCTACACCGTCCCGGGACTGCTCACCGTCGCCGCCCTGACACTGGCCGGCTGCGGCCCTGAGGATGAAAACCCCGCAGAGTTCCAGGATGAGGCCGAGACCTCCTCGCAGGTGGAGCCTGCCGGTGAGACCGAGGAGGCTGAGGAGGAGGATCCCGAGCAGGAGGAAGATCAGGAGCTCACCGAAGAGCAGAGTGAGGCCGAGGAGGAAGGCGAGCCCGAGGAGGGCGAGGCCGAAACGCCTGAATCTGGTGCTGATTCCACACTCGACCATGAGGATGCAGCAGATACCATCACCTATCCGATCTCCACCCAATCCGGGATGGAGGGGGAGATCTCCATGGGCCTGCACTCCCTAGAGGTCACCGACCAGGGGATGCTGCTGACCATGACCTTTGTGCCGGACTATGACGACTCGGAAGGCCCGGCACGTTTCCATGACGAACTGCACACGGCCCGGAACATCGACTCCCATCTGTTGCCGGTGGTCAATGACCGGGCGAACCTCAAGGCCTACTATGTGCCCAATGAGGCCGGGGACCAGCTCTCGGGCTGGGTGCCCGGCAACAGGGAGGCCTGGGCCTCAGAACTCAACATCCGCCCGCGTTCCGGTGAAACAGTGGCCTTCTGGGCCTATTACCCGGTGCCTGAGGATGACATTGACACAGTGGACATCGCGGTGATGGACGGGGTCCAGGACTTCCGAGAGGTGGAGATCGACTGGGGCAGCTACGGCCCAGCAGACTACGGGGATGCAGCGGGGGAGGATGACGATGAGTGAGCCATCAGGGCGCAGCCTGACCCCGGGGCTCACCGCGGTGCTGCTCTGCGCCGGACTGCTGCTGGGAACGGCCGGCACTGCGGCCGCCGAGGAGGAGCAGAACACTGCACCCCCGGAGGCCCCGGACGGTCTCAGTGAGCTGGGCAGCTTCGTGGCCCGACATGACGGCGCAGAGTTCATTCGCCGCTATGACGGAGCGGAGTTCGTGGACCGCCTCGGCGCCAGCGACCCGGAGGAGCAGGACCTGATCATCCTGGAGACCGATATTCTCTTCAACTCCAATGAGTGGGAGCTGCCGCCCAGCGCTGGGGATCATATTGCAGAACTGGTCTCGGACATTCCGGAGGGGGCCTCGGTGACCGTCCACGGTCACACCGATTCCCGGCCGGTCAATGAGGAGCTCTACGAGTTCGACAACCTGGAGCTTTCGGAGAACCGGGCTCAGGCCGTGGCGGAGGCGCTGGCAGAGAAGCGCCCCGACCTTCAGCTCACCGTGGAGGGCTTCGGCGACTCCGAGCCTGCGGTGGCGGAGGACGACGACGATCCCGCCACTTTCGCGGCCAATCGCCGGGTGGAGATCCGCGCTAACGACTGATTGATCCGAAGAGGTTCTGGTCCCCGGCGCGTGCATCCTGCCGGGGACCTGCTCCGCGGGGATACTGAGAAGCGATGAAAATTGACCGCCGCACCGCTGTCCTCTGCCTGGCCCTCGCGCTGCTGATGCTCAGCAGCTGTGAGGCTGACCCGCAGCAGGATGAGGGCCCGCTCGGCGGCGGCTCCCTGGACAGCTCCGTGGATGAGGCTCAGGCCTCAGCCCCGGAGCCTGCGGGAGAGCAGCTGGATCATGAGCAGATGCGCCAGGCGCTTGAGGAACGCACCGGAGCAGCACATATCAGCGACACTGATGACTGGTGGCCGCATCTGCGCGATCTCAACCGGGAACTGCAGCGCCTGCAGGTGGACCCTACCGACTGCAAGCCCTATGTCACCGCATCTGCGCTGCCGGTGCCCACCGGGGCACTGGGCGCGCTCGCCGAGGACGGGGACACCCAGACTGTCATCTACAGCTTTGCCGAGACCGCCGCCGCCGAGGAATACCTCTCCTCCGAGCGCACCGGAGTCAGTCGCTGCGCTGAGCACACCGTGATCCGCGATCTGGGTGAGAGCACCGCAGAGGCCCGGACCGAGCTCACCGAGCTCGAGCTGCTCAGCGGCGCCGAGGATGCCCTGGCCGTGCGCCGGGTGATGACCACTGATGATACCCACCAGCGCCAGCTCGCAGTGCTGCTGCGCCATGGTGCAGTGATCGTGCTCAGCACCCAGCCCGAGGATGAGGAGACAGCAGTCGACGCCGCCCTGGTCACCTTGGAGGCCCAGAGCGCCGCAGTTCTCTCCGAGCTGGTGGGTGAGGAGATCACCGCGCCCGAGCCGGAGCCCGAGGAGGACCAGGAGGACGAAGAGGACGAGGAGGAAGACTCCGCGGCGGAGGACTCAGCCGAAGACCCCGATGGTGGCTCGCAGGATGAGACCTCAGACGAGTGAGCGCCCTATGCCAGTGATTGTGCTCGCTGGACCAGATGCGCCACGGCCCCATCCAGTGCCACGTTCACAGCCTCCCCGCTGCGCCGGTCCTTGACCTCCACCAGACCCTCGGCTAGTCCACGGCCCACCACCACAATGGTAGGCACTCCCAGCAGCTCGGCATCGCCGAACTTCACCCCGGGGGAGACTTTGGGCCGGTCATCGTAGATCACGCTCAGCCCGGCCGACTCCAGCTCCGCGGAGAGCTTCTCGGCGGCCTCGAAGATCTCTGCGCCTTTGCCGGTGGCCACCAGGTGCACATCAGCCGGTGCTACTGCGGCCGGCCAGATGATGCCTTTGTCATCATGGTTGTCCTCCACCAGAGCGGCCATGGCCCGGGTCACCCCGAACCCGTAGGAGCCCATGGTCACAGTGCTCAGCTTGCCGTCGGCGCCGAGCAGCTGCAGTCCCAGGGCCTCGGCGTATTTGGTGCCGAGCATGAAGATGTGCCCCATCTCGATACCGCGCCGGGTGGTCAGCGGCCCGGAGCCGTCAGGGGCTGGGTCGCCGTCGCGCACCACGACTGACTCGATAGTGCCGTCCCAGCCGAAGTCACGGCCGGCGACCAGTCCGAACACATGCTGATCGGCAGCATTGGCCCCGGTGATCCACCGGGTGCCGGCCACGATCCGGGGGTCCACCAGATAGGGAATCCCGGTGGCGCCCTGCCGGCCCAGCACCGGAGCATCCAGGGAGAGACCGGGGCCGATATAGCCGCGGACCAGGCCCGGATTGGCCTTCAGATCAGCCTCTGTGGCTGCCTCCAGCTGCACTTCGCCCTCGATCCCCAGCTCTGCCCCGAGGGTGGCCTCGGCCCGCTTGAGGTCCACCTCGCGGTCCCCAGGAACACCGATCACGGCCAGCTGGCGGTCTCCCTCGGGAGTGATCACGGCCACCACCACGTTCTTCAGGGTGTCCGCTGCGGTCCACGGGCGGTCCGCGCGGGGATGGTCGGCATTGGCGGCCTCCACCAGGGTGGCGATGGTGTCCGTACCCGGGGTGTGGTGGACCTGGGCGGGTGGGGCGTCGTCGTAGTCAATGGGCTCTGGGGCCGCAGTGGTGACTGCCTCCACATTGGCCCGGTAGCCCCCCGGTGACTCCACGAAGGTGTCCTCGCCCACCGGATTGGGGTGCAGGAACTCCTCAGAGGCCGAGCCCCCCATGGCTCCTGACTGCGCGCTCACCGGCACCACGGGCAGGCCGAGGCGCTCGAAGATCCGCAGGTAGGCGGCGCGGTAGGCGTCATAGGCGGCCTGCTGGTCCTCCTCGGTGAGGCAGAAGGAGTAGGCGTCCTTCATGATGAACTCACGCCCGCGCAGCAGCCCGGCGCGGGGACGGGCCTCATCCCGGTACTTGGTCTGGATCTGATAGAGGTTCAGCGGCAGGTCCTTATAGCTGCCAGCGATGTCCTTGACCAGCTGGGTGAACACCTCCTCATGGGTGGGTGCCAAGAGATGATTGGGCAGCCGCACCTGCTGGGTCTCGCCCTCCTCATCGGTGTAGGTGATCGCCTCAGCCTTGCGGTCAGGCACCCGGAAGATTCCGTCGCCGTACTCGGCCCAGCGGCCGGTGGCCTCATAGGGCTCCTTGGGCAGCAGTGCCGGGAAGTGCACCTCCTGGGCACCGATGGCATGCATCTCCTCGCGCACGATCGCCTCGATCCGGCGCAGCACGGCCAGTCCGAGCGGCAGCCAGGAGTAGATGCCGGCACCGGCCTGGCGGATATATCCAGCACGGACCAGCAGCTGGTGGCTGGCCACCTCGGCACCGACGGGGTTATCGCGCAGAGTGCGCAGGAAAAGATGGGACAGGCGTGTGGTCATGGCCGTCAGTCTAGTCGGGCCGGGCCGCTCAGTGCTGTGCTCCAAGCGGGGTTCCCTGCAGGTGACAGGAGTTTGGCACAATGGCAGCTATGGCAGTCCCACCGCGCGCAACTCAGACCAACCGGTTCAAAGGCCCCCGGGCGGAGCGGCTGGCCGGCCTGCTCGAACCCACGGTCAACGCCCACGGGCTCTACCTGGAGGAGCTGACACTCACCGGCCAGGGGGAGCGCACTGTGCTGCAGCTGGTGGTTGACTACCCCGAGGGCACAGACAGTGTGGACCTGGACACCCTTGCCGCGCTCTCCGAGGCAGTCTCGCTGGTGCTGGACAGCGCCGAGAAGGACAGCGCCGAGGACAGCGCTGCGGCAGATGGCGCAGCGGAAGGAGCAGGGGCTGAGGCCGCTGCAGCGGAGCCGCTGGCAGCCCTGAGCACCTATGAGCTGGAGGTCTCCACCCCGGGTGCCACCCGGCCGCTGACCGAACCCAGACACTTCCGGCGCAATACCGGCAGGCTGCTGGAGATCGACCTGCGCGCCGATGCACCGGAGCAGGATGCCAAGGGGGCTGGGGCACTCACTGCCCGGCTGAAACAGGTGCAGCAGGGCGGCGTCGTCGTTCAGGAAATCATCCCCGCGCCCAAAAAGGGCATGAAGCCCAAAACGGGCCCGGAGAAACATATACCCTTTGAATCCATCGCCCGGGCCCGCGTCCAGGTAGAGTTTTCACACACTGATTGAACGTGGTCGACCGGAGGCACAAGTGGATATCGATATGAGCGCCCTGCGCATGCTCGTCCAAGAGCGTGACATTCCTCTCGAGCGGCTGATGCCTGCCATTGAGCAGGCGCTGGTCCTTGCCTACCACAAGACTCCCGGCGCCCTGCAGCAGGCCCGCGCCGAGGTGGACCCCCAGACCGGGCATGTCACCATCTGGGCCAAGGAGCTTGAAGAGGACGGAACTGTGGTCGGCGAGTTCGACGACACGCCCAAGAACTTCGGCCGGGTAGCTGCCGCCACGGCACGCCAGGTCATCATGCAGCGGATCCGCGACGCCGAGGATGAGAGTGTGCTCGGGGAGTTCAAGTCCAAGCAGGGCGAGCTGGTCTCCGGGATCGTCCAGCAGGACCGCAGCCCGCATACGGTCAAGGTGGACATCGGCGGCACCGAGGCTGACCTGCCGGCCCAGGAACACGCCCCCGGGGAGTCCTATACGCATGGTTCCCGGCTGCGCGCCTTTGTAGTGGACGTGCACCGGGGGTTCAAGGGTCCGCAGATCACCCTCTCCCGATCGCACCCGGGCCTGGTGAAGAAGCTCTTCGCCCATGAGGTGCCCGAGATCGCCGACGGCACCGTGGAGATCACCTCGATCGCCCGTGAGGCTGGGCACCGCACCAAGATCGCCGTGCGCCCCACCCAGTCCGGGATCAACGCCAAGGGTGCCTGCATCGGGGCGATGGGCTCGCGGGTCCGGGCGGTGATGACCGAGCTCAATGACGAGAAGATCGACATCATCGACTATGCCGAGGACCCCGCCCAGTTCATCGCCAACGCCCTCTCCCCGGCCAAAGTGAGTTCAGTCACCATCCTGGATGAGGCCACCCGGTCGGCCCGGGCTGTGGTGCCGGAGTATCAGCTGTCGCTGGCCATCGGTAAAGAGGGGCAGAACGCCCGCCTGGCCGCCAAGCTCACCGGCTGGCGGATCGACATCGTCTCTGACGCCGCCCCGGCTGCGGCTTGACCGCCCTGGTAGACTCGAATGGTCCCATTCAGGACGTGTGTCGGCTGCCGGCAGCGCACTGAGCAGGACAGTGTCGTCAGATTCGCACTTGTGGGTGACCAGGTTGTTCTGGATGCTCGGCGGCGGATGCCTGGCCGCGGCGCCTGGCTCCACCGGAATCGCGAGTGCTTTGAGACCGCGCTCAAGCGCAGAGCCTTCAACCGGGCTTTCCGCCGGCCGGTCCAGACGGCACAGCTGGATTTTGACCAGATGACCACCACTATCGGAAGCGGGTTGGAAAGAGATGAACACCCGATGAGTACCGACGGATGAGCGCCCAGTGATGAGCCCCATTCATACCGTCACGGAATCAAGCACGCTAAACGGCCTGCTCCTGATGATCCGCTGATACCGAGCCCCGCTTGGTCGGCGGGGCATTGCGCGGGCCAGAGAAGGAGAACAGTGGCCAAGGCCCGCGTACACGAGATCGCCAAAGAGATCGGCGTCTCATCCAAAGAAGCACTCGCTAAGCTCCAGGAGCTGGGCGAATTCGTCAAATCCCCCTCTTCAACGGTAGAGCCCCCGGTGGCCAAGAAGCTCCGGGCAGCCTTCCCCCAGGCGGAGAAGCCTGCTCCGGCTCCGGCTGAGAAGAAGCCGGCCCCCAAGCCTGCACCCAAGAAGCCGGCCGCTCCCAAGCCAGCTGCTGAGCAGCCGGCCAAGGAGAAGCCCGCCGCTCCGGCTGAGCAGCCCCCGGCGGCTGAGTCTCAGGCAGCGCCGAAGCCCCCGGCCAAGTCGCAGGAAGCGCCCGAGTCCAAATCGGATGCCCCGGCGCCCAAGCCCGGTGCACCTAAGCCCCCCGCTCCTGGCCCGAAGCCTGGTGCCCCCAAGCCCCGCAGCGGCGGCAACAATCCCTTCGGTCTGGCCTCGGACCGGGAGGCTCC
>NZ_WRPM01000071.1 GCF_009758175.1 Nesterenkonia alkaliphila | reverse complement strand
CTCGATCATCGCGGTCACTGCGGCCTTTGGGATGAAGAACACCGATGTGGACATCACCAACCAATCGATCATTCTGAACTGGGCTCCGGAGGGGAAGATCCCCTACTCCCGGGTGCGGGTGGTCCGCTCCTGGTCCGTCAATTTCCGGGCGCTCTCCGAGGTCCATCAGCTGGTCACTGACATTATCTCCGGCCGGTTGCGACGTGCCGAGGCCGAGACCCGACTCCTGGAGATCACCCGCCAGCCCAAACCGTATCCACGTTGGGTGGCCACCCTTGCCGGTGCGGTATTCGCCGGACTCTTTGCCAGTTACACCGGAGCTCCACCGCTGGATGCCGCCTTGGGTTTTGTGGCCACACTGCTGGTACTGGCGGTCACCAAGGTTCTGTCTACCTGGCGGATGCCTGAGATCTTCGCCCTGGCCGCCGGTGGGCTGCTGGCCACCGTGGTCGCCCTCAGCGCGCTCTACGCCGGTGCCGATATCACCCCCTCCATGGTGGTGGCCGGCGGGCTGATGATTCTGCTTCCGAGCGTGCGCATCGTCTCGGCCATCCAGGATACGATCAACGCATTTCCGATCACCGCGGCCGGCCGCCTGGTCTCTTCCCTGGTCGCCTTCGCGGGGATGACCGCGGGCATTATGGTCGCAGTGGTGCTGGGCCATCAGGCTGGTGCCCCGCAGGTGGAGGTCGCCGAGGGCATCACTCGGATCTATCCGGCAGCTGTACTGATGATCCTGGTCTTTCTCACGGCGATCAGCGCGGCAGTAGTCCAGCAGGCCCCCTACCGCCTGCTGCTGCCCACCGGAGCAGTTGCGGCCCTGGGCTTCACCGGGTTCTACGCAGGTGAGCTGCTGGGGTTGGGCGATTGGTTCACCCCGCTGATCGGAGCTGTGATCATCGGGGCCCTGGCCCGGGTCACCGCACTGTGGCTGGGCGCCCCGCAGTTGGTGGTGGCCGTGCCGGCCATGATGTTCATGCTGCCCGGTCTGCTGATCTTCCGCGGGATGTACCAGATTGCGATCAGCGAGTCTGCGGCATACCGCACAGCCGGCCTCTACCAGCTCTTTGACGCACTGATCATCATCATGGCCATCGCTGCGGGCATCGTGCTCGGAGATGTCACCATGCGCCCGGCCACCAAACGGTTCCAGTCCAATGAGCGCTCACGCGGGCGGCGCCGGTAAGTACTCACCGCAGTCCCCAGTTAATCTCTGCCAACGCGGTGTAGAGCGGGGCCCCGGATCGCCCGCCGCCGAGCTCGGAGAGCACAAGGTGGGCAGTGTCCGCAGTCCACACCGGACCCTCGTAGACGGCCAGCGCCTCGGCCCGGCGCCGGAGCTGCTCCTCACCCCTGCGCCGGTCGCGGGTCCGGGCAAGGGTGAGATGAGCACGACGACGCTCCCGGGCAGCGGGCAGCCCAGGGTTGCGGGCGTACCCCGCGCCCACCTCCTCCACTCGGCGCATCAGGTTGATCAGCGGACTGGCACCGTTGGAATGCTCTGCCGCGGCCTGCTCCTGCACTCCGGCCCAGAGCGTGCGGCCGGTGAAGACCCCGGCGCCTCGCAGCCGCAGCGCGATCGGGGCGGTGTCATGGAGTTCAGCCTGCAGGTGGGAGCTCAGATCCTCCACGGCGCCAGCGGGGACCTCCCCGTAGAAGGCCAGGGTGATGTGCCGGTCCTCCGGAGCCACCCAGCGCAGTGCGGGACGGCCTCGCCCGGTGATCTCACCGGTGGCGGCGTCGTTGTTGACAGACTCCACTGCCGCACTGAGGTGATCGCTGACGTGCTCGGGCGGAAAGAGGCCCACAAACAGACGCATACCTGTGATCAACATCCCCACCGCGCCGGAGCATTCCGGGGCTCGGTGGACGGGCTTGCTCAGATGATCAGCGACAGCGGTCCCTGAGAGCTGGGACTGGTCTCAGGCGAAGAGCAGCCAGAAGACTGCTGCCGCACTGGCCAGGCTGAGCACCAGGAACAGCAGCAGCCAGAACGGGGCCGGCAGCGGCAGCAAGCGCCAGGCCCGCCCCGCCTGTGCCGCATCAGTCCCGGCCACCTCAGCAGGCCGACGACGCCGCCGGGTCAGGTGCACCCGCCAGACATCCAGAGTGCCGCGCACCCCCGCCAGGGCATAGAAGACCCCCAGCGCGACCACGGTATAGCCCACGATCTGCGGGTCGTTGTGCCACCAGATGATCCCGGTGCCCATAACCGCCAGCAGACAGGAGACGATCCCCACAAAGTTCCGCGAGAGCAGCAGCGCCAGCACCAGAATCACCTGGAAGACGGTCAGCGCAGCTCCTGCGTGCCCCGCCGCACCAAGCCAGACCAGCCCCACAGCCAGCAGTCCCGGAGCGGGGTAGCCGGCCAGGAAGGTCAGCAGAAGCCCGGGTCCCTGCGGCCTGCCGCGGGAGACCGTCACCCCAGAGGTATCACTGTGCAGCTTGATCCCGGAGACCCGGCGCCCGGTGAGCACCGCAGCGAACACATGCCCCATCTCATGCACTATGGTCGAGGCCTGCCTGGCCACCCGCCAGATCTGCGGCACGGCAGTCAGCAGCACCACCGCGGCGGTGATGGCCAGCACTATCTCGGGTTCGGGGGAGGCGGTGACGCCCCAGCGCTCAACGATCGCGCCGAGGGCATCCTGCACAGTTTCAGTCACGGGATTCGATAGTAGCCGGTACGGGATAGCATGACCGGGATGAGCAGCGCAGAGGACGACGCCGCCGCCGAGCCTTCTCAGCCCGAGCAGCCGGGTCAGCCCGAGGGGCAGGAGTCGCCCTGGTTGACCGCCCTGCGCAATGCCGCCCTGGTGGCCGTGGTGCTGGGCATGGCCTGGCTGCTGTTCAATGTGGACCTTCCCCCGGTGCGGGAGCTCCAGGAGACCATCGAAGGCTTCGGGTGGGCCGCCTGGTTCGTATTCACCGGCCTCTACGCACTGGTGGCACTGACTCCCATTCCGGTGACAATCATGGCCGTCACCGGAGGATTCCTCTTCGGTGTGGTCATCGGCAGTGTGCTCGCGGTGCTCGGCGCCTTCTTCGGCGCCTGGGGCGCCTATTGGCTGGCCCGGGGCCTGAGCAAACGCACGGTGCTGCGGATGCTGGGCAAGCACCGGCCACGGGTGGAGGACCACCTCACCAGCGCCGGCTTCGAGGCAGTCTGCGTGCTGCGGCTGATGCCCGGCGTGCCTTATTGGCCGGTGAACTATGGGGCTGGGGCCTTCGGGGTGCGCACTGCGGTCTACGTTCCGGCCAGCCTGCTCTCGGTCATCCCCGGCCAGATCTCCCTGGTGGCGGTAGGGGCATTCATTGCCGAGCCGGGCATCCTCACCGGGGTGCAGGTACTGGTGGCCTGGGGCGTCGTCGTGGTCCTGACGGTTTTGGCCTACCGCCTCTGGCGCAGCGCCAGGCGAGAGTAGGTGCGAGCGGCGGTGCGGCTCCGCTCAGTCAGCGATAGCAGCCAATACCTCGCCGGCCTTGACGCTGGTGCCCGGCTCCACTTTCAGCCCCTTGACCTTACCGGCCTTATGCGCGGTGATCGGCTGCTCCATCTTCATCGCCTCCAGCACCACCACCAGATCACCCTCAGCGACCTTGGCACCGTTCTTGACTGCCACCTTCACCACAGTGCCCTGCATAGGTGAAGTCAGGTCATTGCCGCTGGCCGCCGCAGCCGCAGCGGTGCGCTTGCGCCGTTTCTTCTTGGCACCAGCCTGGCCACTGCCGGTCAGTTTTCCGGCCGCCAATGAGGCCGGAACATTGACGGTGACCCGCTTGCCGTTGACTTCGACCACCACCTCCTCGCGGTCCTGCTGGTCCGCGCCTGCGGGGTGGGCGGTGAGTGCATTGAACGGCGGAATGTCATTGACGAACTCGGTCTCGATCCACCGGGTGTGCACGCTGAATCCGCCGGCCCGGGGCTGTTCGAGCTCCGGAGCGAATGCGGGGTCCTCCACCACCTTGCTGTGGAAGGGAATCACAGTGGGCATGCCTTCCACCTTCATCTCGGCCAGGGCTCGTTTGGCCCGCTGCAGGGCCTGGCGGCGGTCTGCGCCGGTGACGATCAGTTTGGCCACCATCGAGTCGAAGGCCCCGGAGACGGTCTCCCCAGCGCGGACCCCGGAGTCCACCCGCACCCCTGGCCCGGAGGGCAGCTCGAAGGTCTCCAGCTGGCCCGGGGCGGGCATGAAGCTGCGCCCGGGATCCTCCCCGTTGATCCGGAACTCGAAGCTGTGCCCGCGAACGGCCGGATCGTCATAGCCGAGCTTCTCCCCACGGGCGATCCGGAACTGCTCCCGTACCAGATCGATCCCGGTGACCTCCTCGGTCACCGGATGCTCCACCTGCAGCCGAGTGTTGACCTCCAAGAAGCTGATGGTGCCGTCAGCACCGATGAGGAACTCGCAGGTGCCTGCGCCGGTGTAGCCTGCCTCCCTGAGAATCGCTTTTGAAGCCCGGTACAGCTGCCGGTTCTGGGCCCGGGTGAGGAAGGGGGCAGGGGCCTCCTCCACCAGTTTCTGGTTCCGCCGCTGCAGGGAGCAGTCCCGGGTGGAGACCACCACCACGTTGCCGTGTGCATCGGCCAGGCACTGGGTCTCCACATGGCGGGGCTTGTCCAGGAACTTCTCGATGAAACACTCGCCGCGGCCGAAGGCGGCAGTGGCCTCCCGCACCGCCGATTCGTAGAGCTCTACGATCTCCTCCTGCTCACGGACCACCTTGATGCCGCGGCCGCCGCCGCCATGGGCAGCTTTGATGGCCAGCGGCAGGCCCTGCTTCTCAGCGAAGCGCAGCACCTCTTTGGCGGAGCTGACCGGCTCCTTGGTGCCCGGGGCAAGCGGAGCGCCCACCTTTTCGGCCAGCTGGCGGGCGGAGACCTTATCGCCCAGCAGCTCGATAGCCTGCGGGCTGGGACCGATCCAGACCAGCCCTGCGCTGATCACCGCACGGGCAAACTCCGCGTTCTCGGAGAGGAACCCATACCCGGGGTGCACCGCATCAGCTCCGGTGGCCTCGGCGGCTGCCAGCAGCTTATCGATCACCAGATAGGAGTCCGCGGCGGTGTCACCGCCCAGGGCATAGGCCTGGTCAGCCAGGCCCACATGCACAGCCTGGCGATCAGGTTCGGCGTAGACCGCCACCGTGGCGATCCCCTCATCCTGGGCGGCCCGAATGATCCGCACCGCGATCTCCCCGCGGTTGGCGATCAGTACTTTGTTGAACTGGCTCATCAACTTGTCCTTTGATCCTGCGATTGTTGGTCTTCTCTGTTCGGTGGGCACAAACGCCCATAGTTCGGCCCGAAAATACCCTGATATGTGGTCATTTGTGCCCACCCTCCGATGGCGGAGCGTGGAAATCCTTGATGCTGTGCCCCAGCTGCTCCAGCAGCCGGCCCAGGGCGGCCGGGGAGACCCCGATCACGGCCTCCCGGTCCCCATCCACCCTGTCGATGAACTCCGCCGCGCCGCCTTCCAGGGTGAAAGCCCCGGCGCAGTGCAGCGGCTCTCCGGATTCGCAGTAGCTGCGGATCTGGGCATCAGTGGGGGTGCCGAAGTGCACCTGCGAGGAGACCGTCTCGGAGGCTGCCGGCAGTTCCCCGCTGGGGCCCTGGGGAACCTCCCCCATGATCGCCTTCAGGAACCCGGAGAGCATTTTGTCCGGAGCGCCGTGCTTGGCCGCTCTGGCGTCGACCAACCAGTGCCCCGTGTGCAGATGCCCGGTCCGTCCGCGCATCTGCCGCCAGCGCTGCACCGCCACCTCCACTTTGTAGGGCTTGCCGTAGGAGGTGCCGTCCAGCTCGAACACCGAGTCGCAGCCCAGCACCAGAGCACCGCGGGCCTCAGGCTTGGCGGCCACATCCTCAGCCTTGGCCCGGGCCAGCAGCTCGGCCTCCTCGGCGGGTGAGAGCGGGCCGCCGGCCTCCACCGCCTGCTCCACCAGCACCGGCTCATCCACCTCAGAGACCACCACCTCGAAGCTGATGCCGGCCTGCTCGAGGATCATTCTGCGGCTAGGTGAGGCCGAGGCAAGAATCAGCCGGGGTGTGTGAGTGCTCATCGCATGCCTCCAGCGGCCTGGTACCAGGACGTCGGGCCCGGCCGGCCCCAGAGGCCGTGCTGGGAATCCTGCAGCCGGTGCCGGCGCTGCACGGTACGGTCAGCGGGACCGGTGCCCCCGGCGTCGTCATTGCTCTGCGGCTCTGCGGAGGCCAGTGTGCCCAACACAGCCACCACAGCGGCAGTCTCCTCTGCGGTGAGCTCGGCCCCGTGGACCGGTAGGGTCTGATCGTTCACAGTGGAATGTTTCCGTGCTTCTTTGCGGGCAGCTGCTCGCGCTTGTGGTAGGTGGCGCGCAGCGCCCTGGCAATCTGCCAGCGGGTCTCTGCCGGCTCGATCACCGCGTCGATATAGCCCAGTTCAGCGGCCTGATAGGGATTAAGCAGTGCGGACTCGTACTCCTCGATCAGCTCTGCGCGGCGAGCCTCCACATCCCCGCCGGCCTTCTCCACCGCGGCCAACTCGCGGCGGTAGAGGATGTTCACCGCGCCCTGGGCACCCATCACCCCGATCTGGGCGGTGGGCCAGGCCAGGTTCACATCGGCGCCGAGCTTCTTGGAGCCCATGACAATATAGGCCCCGCCGAAGGCCTTGCGGGTGATCACAGTGATCTTGGGCACTGTAGCCTCCGCATAGGCGTAGAGGAGTTTGGCCCCGCGGCGGATGATCCCGTTCCACTCCTGGTCGGTGCCCGGCAGGAACCCGGGCACATCCACCAGAGTGAGCACCGGGATGTTGAAGGCATCGCAGAACCGCACGAACCGTGCAGCCTTCTCACTGGCGGAGATGTCCAAGGTGCCGGCGAGCTGGCTGGGCTGATTGGCCACCACGCCCACCGAACGCCCCTCCACCCGGCCGAAGCCGATCAGAATGTTCGGCGCGTACATCGCCTGCAGCTGCAGGAAGTACCCGTCATCCAACAGCTGCTCCACCAGCTGAGTCATGTCATAGGGAGCGGAGGCGGAGTCTGGAATCATCGAGTTCAGCGCCTCATCCTCGGCCTCTATCTTGGGCCGGGCCTCAAAAGGCTCCACCGGGGCCTCCGCCAAATTGTTCAGCGGCAGGAACTCCAGCAGCTCTTTGGCAAACTCAATGGCATCGGCCTCATCGGCGGCCATATAGGCGGCAGTGCCGGTGGTGGTGTTATGGGTGCGCGCCCCGCCGAGCTCCTCCATCTGCACATCCTCACCGGTGACCGACTTGATGACATCAGGTCCGGTGATGAACATATGGCTGGTCTTATCCACCATGATCACGAAGTCATTCAGCGCCGGGGAGTAGGCGGCACCGCCGGCGGCAGGGCCCATGATCAAGGTGATCTGCGGAACCACCCCCGAGGCGTGCACATTATTGCGGAAGATATCGGCGAACATCGCCAACGAGGCCACACCCTCTTGGATGCGCGCCCCGCCGCCGTCATTAATTCCGATCACCGGGCAGCCATTGCGGGCGGCGAACTCCTGGACTTTGACGATCTTCTCCCCATTGACCGCAGAGAGGGATCCGCCGAAGACGGTGAAGTCCTGGGCGTAGACGGCCACCAGCCGGCCGTCCACCGTGCCGTAGCCGGAGACCAGGCCGTCGCCCAGCAGCTTTTTCTTCTCCATTCCGAAGGCATGGGTGCGGTGCACGGCAAGGGCGTCGAGCTCCACAAAGGAATCTTCATCCAGCAGCATCTCGATGCGCTCGCGGGCGGTGTGCTTGCCGCGGTTGTGCTGCTTGGCGATGGCCTCCTCGCCGGCCGGTGCCAGGGTCTTATCCCGCCGGGCCCGGAAGTCTGACAGCTTATCGGCAGTGGTCTTGGGCCGCGGTATCGGCTGCGGGGAATCTTCCATAGTGGTTTTCGGCGCACTTTCGTCGAGGTCCTACAAACTGAAGCACAGTCTAATGAGGATGCTGGGACGTCCTAATGTATGGACCCTACAAATTTAGGACGACGCCGCACACCTCACCTGGTAGCGGTGTTAGCTACCGGTCAGTAAGCTAAGGGGCTATGACGCAGCCCACAGCCTCGCTCGCCTCCAAGACCGTTCTGATCTCCGGCGGCAGCCGGGGGATCGGCCATGCCATTGCGGTGAAACTGGCGGCAGCCGGTGCAAATATCGTGCTGCTTGCTAAAACCGATCAGCCGCACCCCACCCTGCCCGGCACGGTGCACACCGCAGTGGCCGATGTTGAAGCCGCCGGAGGGCAAGGCCTGGCTATCGTCGGTGATATCCGCAACGACGAGGACATCACCCGGGCGGTGGACTCCGCGGTGGAGCGCTTCGGCGGAATCGACGCTGTGGTCAACAACGCCTCAGCCATTGATCTGCGCCCGGCAGAGCACCAAGACATGAAGCGCTACGACCTGATGCAGGACATCAATGCCCGCGGCAGCTTCGCCCTGTCCAGGGCCGCGATTCCGCATCTGCGCGCCAGCGCCCAGCAGTCGGGCTGGGACCCGAAGATCCTCACCCTGTCCCCGCCGATCAACCTGGACCCCAAATGGTTCGCCCAGAACCTGGGCTACACCATGAGCAAATACGCGATGTCGATGACCACAATCGGACTGGCCGCAGAGCTCGCCAGCGCCGGAGTGAAGGTCAACAGCCTCTGGCCGGTCACGCTGATCGCCACCGAGGCGGTACGCAATATCCCCGGCGGTAAGGACCTGGTCCCCGGGGCCCGCAGGCCCCAGATCGTGGCCGAGGCTGCCTACGCGCTGATCACCGGCGAGGCCGACCTGGACTCGGGGACCTTCCTCACCGATGAGCAGGTGCTCCGGGAGACCGGGATCACCGACTTCAGCGACTATGCGGTGGACCCCAGTGCCGAGCTGCTGCCGGACTTCTTCCTGTAACGAGATGCACCCTCTGGACACTGAGCTGCTGCACCGGCGGTTGGTGCAGCCAGGCCTCTACGCACGGCTGCACCGGGTAGAGTCCACCGGCTCCACCAATGCCGATCTGCTGGCTGCCTCGGCCCAGCCGGGCTTCTCCGAGCAGTGGCCGCATCTTTCGGTGCTCACCGCCGAGGAGCAGACGGGCGGGCGCGGCAGACTGGCCCGGGCCTGGTCCTCGCCCGGCGGCGGCTCCTTATCCAGCTCCATTGTGCTGCGGCCCAGTCTGCCCCCAGAGCAGAGGCACTGGCTCAGTCTGGCGGCCGGCCTTGCCCTAGTCGGGGTGCTGCGCAGCCGGGGTCTGCCCGCAGCGATGAAATGGCCCAATGATGTGCATGTGGAAGACCGCAAGATCTCCGGCATCCTGGCTGCAGTTCCGCCGCAGTCCCCAGAGACGGTCATCCTGGGCTGCGGGATCAACGTGCTGCTGAGCGCAGATCAGCTCCCCATCCCCACCGCAACCTCCCTGCTGCTGGAGCTGCAGCGGGCTGGGCTGCCCGCTCCGGCCCCGGACAGCCCGCAGGCGGCCCGGCTGCGCACCGAACTGCTGGCCGACTGGCTGGAGAGCCTGGCCGGACTCCTGCAGCGGATCCAGGGGGCAGGTGATATTGAGCCGATCCGGCAGGAGATCATCGCGGTGATCAGCACGGTCGGCAGGCAGGTCCGGGTGGAGCTTCCCGACGGCAGCACAGCTCACGGCACCGCCACCGGAGTCGAGCCCGAGGGTGCTCTGGCAGTAGAGGTGGACGGGCGGCGTCGTAGCTTCTCTGTGGGAGATGTGTATCATCTGCGCCAGTCCGGCGGGGCCTGAGCCCCGACGTAGACTGGTGACCATGCTGCTGAGACTCGTTGAGGGCGAACAGGTGATCCTGCGCACCCGCGCGCACCACCGGGCGCTGATCCCAGCTGCAGTGAATCTGTTGGTGACCATCGCCCTGATGAGTTTTCTGTTGGGGTACCTCACCCGGGATACCCAGCCGGAGTTCGTGCAGCAGTACAGCCATATCGCGGTGTTCCTGGTCTGGGCGGCGGGGCTGCTCAGCCTGGGGCTGGGCACGCTGAAGCCGCTTATCGGATGGTTGAACCGGTTCACCTTCCTGACCACTGACCGGCTGGTGGAGAAGAACCTCGTCGGAGCACCCCAGCCCACGGTGATCCCGCTGGCACTGCTCAGCCAGCACCAGATCAAACGCACCAATATGCAGGAGATGGCCGGGGCCGGAGATTTGGTGCTGATCCATGGCGCCTACGGCCAGCACCAACGCACCAGACTGCGCGACCTGCCAGATCCCGAGGGCTTCAACACTCTGCTGGCCCAGGAGCTGGGCGAGTACCGGCGCCGGGCCCAGGCCAGAGCGGCAGCCGCCCAGCAGGCCCAGTTCTCCGCTGCCGCCCGCGGAGATGTCCACGGCGCCTCCTTCGGAGCCGGCCGTGTCTGAGGAAATCACCGGGCAGGGGCCGCCCCCTTCCTGGAAGCGCGCCCGCCAGCGCGGGTTCGGGGCCAGCCCCTATATGGCCGATGAGACTGCCGAGCTGCCCCGCCTGGGCGATGAGGGCGGCTATACCGCAGAGGAGCTCTCCGCCGCGCGGGCTGACTGGAGCGACTTCCCTACAGTGCGCACCGGCCGTCCCAGCACCCGCCAGACCAGCCCCGCCCCGCCCCGGCCCGGGGCCCGGCAACCGACCGCAACCCCGACCGATCCCGAAGGTGCAGCCGCCTTCACCGGTCACCCGCTGCCGGAGACCCACTCCGAAGGCGCCTCCGCCACTGCGCCGATTCCCGCGCCCAGTTTGGAGGAGCGTGACTGGCACCGGAACATCCGGCACCTGGAGCACCGGCTGCTGGGCGCCGAGCGTACCCTGACCTACCGTGAGATGGCCCAGCGGATGGGAGTCTCCACCCGCTCGGCCCGCCGGCTTTGGCGGGCGTTGGGCTTCCCCAACCTGGAGGAGGACGTCAAGGCCTTCACCGAGGCCGATGCCGAGGCCCTAGCCCAGATGGTGGACCTGGTCCGGGAGGGGCACCTCAATCAGGAGACCGCGATCAGCCTGACCCGCTCCGTGGGCCAGATGACCGACCGCATGGTGGTCTGGCAGATCGAAGCGCTGGTCGAGGACAAGATCGCCAACCAGGAGCTCTCCGACGCTGAGGCGCGCAGTCAGGTGGTCGAGGCCCTGCCGGAGCTGATCGACCCCCTGCAGCAGCTGATGAGCTATGCCTGGCGGCGTCAGCTCTCAGCCGCCCTGCAGCGGCTCACCGTGCGGGTGGAGTCGGGCCTGGCCTCGGTCTCCCGGGGACGTGACGGCAGCGAGCCGGACGCGCCGCTGCCGCTGGCCCGCGCGGTGGGCTTCGCAGACCTGGTCTCATACACATCGCTCTCCCGGCAGATGAGCGAGCGCACCTTGGCCCATATGGTGCAGCGCTTCGAGTCCCGATGCGCGGAGATCATCTCCATCGGCGGGGGCCGGCTGGTCAAGACCGTGGGTGATGAGGTGCTCTACAACGCCGAGACCCCGGAGGCCGGGGCAGAGATTGCGCTGGCTCTGGCAGAGACCATCGCCGCAGATGATGTGCTCCCAGAGGCGCGGGTCTCAGTGGTCTGGGGCCGGGTGCTGTCCCGGATGGGAGACATCTACGGCCCCACTGTGAACCTCGCGGCACGGCTGACCTCCCTAGCCGATCCGGGCACCATCCTGGTGGACTCCACTACCGCCGCCCGCCTCGAGGAGAACCCGGACTACATGCTGGTGCCGCAGCCGCCGCGGATCGTCCGCGGCTTCGGCGAGGTAGCTCTCAGCATGCTGCTGCGCGCCCGCGGCAGCAGCATCGCCCTGGATAACAGCTAGAGCACGCGGAGATAACGGTGCGGTATCTATTCGTGACAAGATAGTTCCGTGAGCACCAGCGCCAATTCCGCCGACAGCACTGCGGTGCCGTATGTCGACTACGGCTACGGCTCCCATGTCGGCCTGCGCCGTGAGCTCAACGAGGACTCCTTCGTGGTCACCGACCGGCTCTATGCGGTGGCCGACGGAATGGGTGGGCACGAGGCCGGTGAGGTGGCGTCGTCGTTGGCTGTCCAGGCACTCGCTGAAGGCTGGGAATCCCATGCCGGTAAGGTCGGCGAGCAAGATCTCCAGAGGTTCTTAGACGATGCCGACGCCCGGATCAGGGAAGCCACCAACTCCAAGGCCGGCACCACGCTCACCGGTGCCGCAGTGGTGGAGGCCGCCGACCACCACACTGGCGAGGACCACCGGGGCCAGTGGCAGTGGCTGGTGTTCAATATCGGCGACTCGCGCACCTATCTGCTCAACGACGGGGCGCTGATCCGGCTCACCCGGGACCACTCCCAGGTCCAGGAACTGGCTGACTCTGGGATGATCACCGCCGCGGAGATGCACTCGCATCCGCAGCGCAATGTGATCACCCGTGCCCTGGGCGCTGGGGATATGCTCGGGGCAGACTTCACCACGGCCACTGTGGATACCGGCCAGCGGCTGTTGGTCTGTTCCGACGGGCTGACCGGGGAGCTCACCGATGAGCAGATCGCCCAGATCCTCAATGCCGGGCGCAATGCCCAGGAGACCGTTGACTGGCTGATCCACCAGGCGCTGCGCCACGGCGGCCGGGACAATGTCACCGTCATACTTGTAGATGTCACGTAGTACAGCAGCCAACTTTCTAGGGAGCTCTATGTCTGAGATCTCGCGCGCCGACGTCGAGCATCTTGCAAAACTCGCCCATATCGCCATGACCGATGCCGAGCTGGAGAAGATGACCAGCGAGCTCGGCGTGATTGTGGACTCTGTGAAGCAGGTCCAGGAGGCCGCCGGGGCGGATGTGCCTGCCACCAGCCATCCGCTGCCGCTGACCAATGTGTTCCGTGAGGATGTGGTGGGCCATGTGTTCACCGCCGAGGAGTCGCTGGCCAATGCGCCCGATGCTGAGGACTCACGGTTCAAAGTTCCGGCCATCCTGGATGGGGAGTGAGAAGAAGATGACGACGACGCCCGCAGAGCTCGTAAGGCTCACCGCAGCCCAGATGGCAGCCAAGCTCCGTGCCGGAGAGATCACCGCAGTGGAGCTCACCCAGGCCCACCTGGACCGGATCGCTGCGGTGGACGGAACGATCAACGCCTTCCTGCACGTCTCCGCCGAGGAGGCCCTGGAGACCGCCGCAGAGGTGGACAAGATCCGTGCCGCCGGAGGCACCGGCGCCCAGGCCCTTCACCCGCTGGCCGGCGTGCCGATCGCGGTCAAGGACCTCATCGTGACCAAGGGTCAGCCCACCACCGCCGGCTCCAAGATGCTGCAGGGGTGGATGAGCCCCTATGACGCCACCGTGGTGGAGAAGATCCGGGCGGCGAAGCTGCCGATCCTGGGCAAGACCAACCTGGACGAGTTCGCCATGGGCTCCTCCACCGAGCATTCGGCCTACGGGCCCACCCGCAACCCCTGGGACACCGGGCGCATCCCGGGCGGCTCCGGCGGCGGCTCGGCAGCGGCAGTGGCCGCCTTCGAGGCCCCGCTGGCCCTGGGCACCGACACCGGCGGCTCCATCCGCCAGCCCGGCGCGGTCACCGGCACCGTGGGCACCAAGCCCACCTACGGGTCAGTCTCGCGCTACGGGGCCATCGCCATGGCCTCCTCCCTGGACCAGATCGGCCCGGTGGCCCGCACCGTGGAGGACGCCGCGCTGCTGCACGAGCTCATCGGCGGCCACGACCCCAAGGACTCCACCTCCCTGCCCGAGGAGGTGCCCGCTTTCAGCGAGCACGCCCGCAACCACCAGCTGACCGGACTGCGCATCGGCATCATCAAGCAGCTGCAGGGCGAGGGGTACCAGGCCGGAGTGCTCGCCCGCTTCCAGGAGGCACTCGAGGCGCTGCGCAGTGCCGGAGCCGAGATCGTGGAGGTGGACTGCCCCAGCTTCGACTACGCCCTGGGCGCCTACTACCTGATCATGCCCTCGGAGGCCTCCTCCAACCTGGCCCGCTACGACGGGGTGCGCTACGGCACCCGGGTGCTCCCCGAGGAGGGGCCGCTGACCATCGAGCGGGTCATGGGAGCCACCCGGGCCGCCGGCTTCGGCGAGGAAGTCAAACGCCGCATCATCCTGGGCACCTATGCGCTCTCGGCCGGCTACTACGACGCCTACTACGGCTCGGCCCAGAAGATCCGCACCCTGATCCAGCGGGACTTCGAGGCCGCCTTCGAACAGGCCGATGTGCTGATCAGCCCCACCGCCCCCACCGTGGCCTTCCCGCTGGGGGCCAAGCTGGATGACCCGCTGGCCATGTACCTCAATGACATCGCCACCATCCCGGCCAACCTGGCCGGTGTACCCGGCATCTCGGTACCCGGCGGGCTCAGCTATGACGAGAACGAGCAGGGCCTGCCGGTGGGCATTCAGTTCCTGGCTCCGGCCAGGGAGGATGCCCGGGTCTACCACGCAGCCGGAGCCCTGGAGAAGCTGCTGCAGACCGATGCCGAGCCGCTGTGGGCACAGATCCCTGAGCTGGCAGAGACCGCCGGGGCGGCGTCGTCGTCCGTTGTGGAAGGAGCGAACTGATGACTGAGACTCTGACGGAAGCGCAGCCGCTGAGCTTCGAGGAGGCCCTGGAGCGCTACGAGCCGGTGATGGGCTTCGAGGTCCATGTGGAGCTGAACACCGCCACCAAGATGTTCTCCTCGGCGCCCAACGCCTTCGGCGATGAGCCCAATACCAACGTCAACGAGGTCTGCCTGGGGCTGCCCGGCACCCTGCCGGTGGTCAACGGCAAGGCCGTGGAATCGGCGATCAGGCTTGGTCTGGCGCTGAACTGCCAGATCGCCCCCTACTGCCGGTTCGCCCGCAAGCAGTACTTCTACCCGGACACCCCCAAGAACTGGCAGACCTCCCAGTACGACGAGCCCATCGCCTTCGACGGGCACCTGGATGTGGAGCTGGACGACGGCGAGATCTTCCGGGTGGAGATCGAACGGGCCCATATGGAGGAGGACGCCGGCAAGCTGACCCACGCCGGCACCTCCGGGCGCATCCAGGGCGCGGAGTACTCGCTGGTGGACTACAACCGCTCCGGGGTGCCGCTGATCGAGATCGTCACCAAACCCATCACCGGCGCCGGGGAGCGCGCCCCAGAGATCGCCCGGGCCTATGTCTCGGCCATCCGGGACATCGTCAAGGCCCTGGACATCTCGGATGCCAGGATGGAGCGCGGCAATGTCCGCTGCGACGCCAACGTCTCCCTGATGCCCAAGGGCTCCAGCCGGTTCGGCACCCGCAGCGAGACCAAGAACGTGAACTCCATGCGCGCGGTGGAGCATGCGGTGCACTACGAGATCCGCCGCCATGCCGGGATTCTGGCCGCAGGCGGGTCCATCGTCCAGGAGACCCGGCACTGGCAGGAGACCACCCGCACCACCAGCTCCGGGCGGCCCAAGTCCGACGCCGATGACTACCGGTACTTCCCCGAACCCGACCTGGTGCCGGTCACCGTCACCGAGGAATGGGTGGCCGCACTGCGCGCGGAGCTGCCGGAGCCTCCGGCAGAGCGACGCCGCCGGCTGCGCCAGTCCTGGGGCTACACCGACGCGGAGTTCCGAGATGTGATCGCCGCCGGGCTGCTCGACGCCATCGAGGAGACCGTGGAGCAGGGAGCGGCTCCGGCCGTGGCCAGGAAGTGGTGGATGGGCGAGATCTCCCGGCTTGCCAACGCCCGGGACACCGAGCCTGCCGAGCTGGGCGTGTCCCCGGCCACCATCGTGGAGCTCAACGGGCTGATCGAGCAGGGCAGGATCAACGACAAGATCGCCCGCCAGGTCCTGGAGCACCATGTGGACGGCGAAGGATCCCCGGCGGAGATCGTGGCGGCCCGCGGCCTGGAGGTGGTCTCCGACGACGGCGCGCTCACCGCCGCTGTGGAGAAGGCCATGGCCGAAAACCCCGATGTGGTGGAGAAAGTGGCCGCCGGCAAGCTCAAGGCCATCGGCGCGCTCATCGGTCCGGTGATGAAAGAGACCCGCGGTCAGGCTGATGCTGGCAAGGTCCGCGAGATCGTCCTGCAGAAACTCGGCATCGAAGGCTAACTCCGCGTCTGATCTGCTACGACGGCGCCCCAAGAGAGTAAGTTCTTGGGGCGCCGCTCCCATTTAATGAGTGACTCAGATCACTTCAGCGTGTAAAGTAACCGGCAACGGGAAATGTTCTTGTAACACTCGGCAGAACTTTCGCAAACCGTGTGAAACAGAAGTCGAGTAGATTAAGCGCATTCTGGGAGAACCCAGGGGTGCCTTCGGGCACCTGAAACTCGCCTTTGAACATCCACATGAGGGGATGAACGCTATGAGTCCGCACGGACAGATCCTGGCGGCCGAACAGTCGCCGATCCAGGATTTCGCTGACACGATTGACCATCACTTTGGCAATATCACCGAGTTCTTCGTCAACCTGATCTTTGGCACTTCAGTGCAGATCCCCCTGGGCGCGCCGTTCCCTGAGGGCACCGCACTGTGGGACGGCTCCCTGGTGGTCCTCTGGGCCATTGTGGCCGCCATCGGCTTCACCATCTACTTCAAGGGCGTGCAGTTCACCGGCTTCCACGTGGCACTGGAGACGGTGCGCGGCAAATACTCCAGCAAGGATGATCCCGGCGAGGTCACCCACTTCCAGGCGTTGACCGCAGCGGTCTCCGGCACCGTGGGCTTGGGCAACATTGCAGGTGTGGCCGCAGCCATCGCTCTGGGCGGGCCCGGGGCCACGTTCTGGATGATCCTGGCTGGTCTGTTGGGCATGTGCACCAAGTTCGTCGAGTGCACCCTGGGTGTCCGCTACCGCACTATTGATGAGGACGGAACCGTCCACGGCGGACCGTTCAAGTACCTGCCGGTGGCCTTCCGGAAGCTGGGCCGGGTCCCGGTGGCCATCATCACCGGAATCTTCGCCATCTCCGTGATGCTCTTCGGCATCATCGGCGGCGGCATGTTCCAAGCCAACAACGCGTTCACCGGAATCCGCGATGCGCTGGGCACAGTCACCGGCAGCGAGAACACCATCCTGCATGCTGATGCCGGGGCCCTAGTCTTCGGCATCGTCTTCGCGGCCCTGGTGGCCCTGGTGATCATCGGCGGCATCAAGTCCATCGCCAAGGTCACCGCCTCCTTGGTCCCGGCCATGGCCGGTATCTACGTACTGGCATGTCTGGTGGTCATCTTCGCCAACTTCGGCAACATCGGTGCGGCTCTCGAGGCGATATTCGTCGGCGCGTTCTCCCCTGAAGGTGTGGCCGGCGGTGTCATCGGTGTGATCATCATCGGTGTCCAGCGTGCCGCCTTCTCCAACGAGGCCGGCATCGGCTCAGCGCCGATCGCGCACTCTGCGGTGAAGACCAAGCGGCCCGTCTCTGAGGGCTTCGTGGCAGCGCTGGAGCCCTTCATCGACACTGTGGTGGTTTGTACCATGACTGCCCTGGTGATCATCTTCGCCTGGTACCCCGACCAGGGCACCTTCACCGGTGCCGTGGAGGAGCACGCAGATGCTCCGATCGGGCTGACCTTCAGTGCTTTCGACTCCTTCTTCGACGGATTCTCGGTGCTGCTGGCCATCGCGGTGTTCCTCTTCGCGTTCTCCACCCTGATCACCTGGAGCTACTACGGTATACAGGCATGGCGCTACCTGTTCGGCAAGAACCAGGCCAGCGATATGGTCTTCCGGGTGATCATCTGCATCATGATCGTCATCGGCTGCCTGGTGTCCTTCGCCAACATCATCGACTTCGCTGATGCCGCCCTGTTCCTGTGCATCTTCATCAACGTGATCGGCCTGGTCATCCTGGCCCCGGTGGTCAAGAAGGAGATGGAACAGTACCTGGCTGACCGTAAGGCCGGCCGCCTGCACGAGGACCCGGAGTACATCCCCGGTCCGGAGGATATGACAGTGGTGGTGGACGGGAACAAGGTCTCCTCCGACACCTGATCCGAGGAACCCGAACAACTGACGCACCGCAGCGAGCCCGCCGGACTGCCCAGGCAGATTTCGGCGGGCTCGCTACATCCTGGGCAGTGTTGAGCAAGCTCCAAGCTTCCGTTGGGTTCGCACTGACCTGGGACTCCTAGCGTGGCCAGTGTTGGTTAAGCAGACCACGATGAAGCGAACCTTCAAGGAAGGTGATGATCATGCAGCTTGCCACCCTTCGCTCGATCTACGAGGCCGAACCCCCTTTCGCCACGGTCTACCTGCAGGCTCAGCCCGCAACCGCCGATGCTGAGCATCAGGTCCGGCTGCGCTGGGACGCGCTGCGCAAGCAGCTGGCTGATGCCGGTGCCCATGATGAGACGCTCCAGGCGCTGGATGCTGCTCTGCTCACCGAGGAGATCGCCGCAGTCCAAACCGAAGGCCGAATACTGGTCGCCAACCGCCGCGGCATCCTGCTCGAGGAGGACTTCGACGCCACCGGCGAGGGCGGTGACCGGGCGATCCTGGGCGAGCCGCCCGCCTTGGGCGACTACTTGCGCCAACGGCTGCGCTCCGTGCGTGCTCTGGTGGTACTGGTGGATAAGGAACGGGCCACGCTGCGCCGGGAAGTCCTCACCTCCTCGGCCGTACTGGAGGAGGCGCCGTCCTCGGCGGTTGAGGGTTCCGCCACCGAAACCGTGAACAAGCCCCGCGAGGGCGGTGAGCACCACCGGCGGATGCAGCAGCGCGCCGATGAGGCCGCCTGGCTGAACATCCGCGATATTGCTGATCACGTCCGCAAGGTCGCCGCCGGCTGGCAGCCTGATGCGGTGGTGGTGGCCGGGGAGGTGCAGGGCCGCAAGCTGCTGTTGAACGAGCTGCCCACCGATCTCAGCGAGATCTCCCATGAGCTGGAGACCGGCGGGGGGATCCCCAATGACTCCGCGGACTCCGGCGGCGAGCAGGCGCTGGCCGATGAGCTGGCTGGCCTGGCCCGGCGTATCACCATCGATCGCGTCCGGGAGCAGACCGAGCGCTTCGGCGATGCCCGCGCCAACGGACTGGCGGTAGAAGGCACCGAGGACATCCGGCGCGCAGCCCAGCTCGGCGCCGTGGAGACCCTGCTGCTGCGCTACAACGCTGAAGCGGAGGAAGAAGATCAGCTGCTGCAGGCGGCCGCTGAGGTGGACGCCGGAGTTGCCCTGGTGGGCACCGGGGTCTCTGGAAATGTGGCGGCCATCCTGCGGTACCAGGCACCGGTGGACCAGATGGATGTCCAGCCCCAGGGCTAGACTTGATCGGGTGACTACAGAGCACGACGACGCCGCTGCCCCTCCGCCTGAACTGCGTGAGGAGTATGCCCAACTCGCCGAGGAGGTGGCCACCCACCAGGTGGCCTATCACCAGAAGGATGCCCCTCTGGTCTCGGACGCCGAGTACGACGAGCTGATCCACCGGCTGCGGCGCATCGAGGCTGAGCATCCTGAGCTGAAGTCCGCGGACTCACCCACTGAGCAGGTGGGCGGGGCCCCATCGGAGGCCTTCGCCCCGGTGGACCACATTCAGCGGCTGTACTCCCTTGAGGACCTGTTCTCCCGGGAGGAGCTGCGGGTCTGGTATGACCGGGCCGTTGCCTCCCTGCAGCGGCAGCGCCCGGAGGAGAAGCCCCGCTGGCTGGTGGAGCTGAAGATTGACGGTTTGGCCATCAACCTGCTCTACCGCAGCGGGGAGCTGGTCCGGGCCGCCACCCGCGGCGATGGGATCACCGGGGAGGATGTCACCCATAATGTGCGCACCATCAAAGACATTCCGCAGACCCTGGCGGGGGAGAACCACCCGGAGGAGCTGGAGGTCCGCGGGGAGATTTTCATGCCCTCCGCAGACTTTGAGGCGTTCAATGAGACCCTGATCTCCGCTGGCAAGCCGCCGCTGGCCAATCCCCGCAATGCTGCTGCCGGGTCCATTCGGCAGAAAGACCCGGCCAAGACCGCAAAACGGCCGCTGTCCATGTTCGTACACGGGATCGGCGCCCGTTCCGGCCTGGAGCTGACCAGCCAGCACGAGGCCTATGACCAGCTGGCTGCCTGGGGGCTGCCGGTCTCGCCGTACACCGAGATTCTGGATACCTTCGAGCAGATTGAGGCCTACCTAGACCGGTACCAGGACAAACGCCATGATCTGGTCCACCAGATCGACGGCGTGGTCATCAAGGTGGATGACTTCACTCATCAGCGGGCCCTGGGCCATACCTCGCGGGTGCCGCGCTGGGCGGCTGCGTTCAAGTATCCGCCCGAGGAGGTCACCACTGAGCTGCTCGACATCCGCGTGCAGGTGGGCCGCACCGGACGGGTCACCCCGTTTGCGGTGCTGGAGCCGGTGAAGGTGGCCGGGTCCACCGTGGAGAAGGCCACTCTGCACAACCAGGATGTGGTCAAGGCCAAGAACCTGCTGATCGGCGACCGGGTCACCATCCGGAAAGCCGGCGATGTCATTCCGGAAGTGCTCGGCCCGGTGCTGCCGGAGAGGAAACGGCGCCAGGAGGAGCCAGGGCGCCTGAGGGAGTTCGTCTTCCCTACCCACTGTCCCTCCTGCGGTGCGGCCCTGGCACCGACCAAAGAGGACGACGTCGATATCCGCTGCCCCAATACAGAGTCCTGTCCCAAGCAGCTCAGTGAACGGGTCAGTCATATCGGCTCCCGCTCAGCACTGGACATTGAGGCCCTGGGTGATGAGGCCGCCAATGCCCTGACTCAGCCGGACGAGCCGAATCCTGCTCCGCTGCGCAGTGAGGCAGACCTGTTTCACCTCAGCCCAGAGGATCTTCGAGAGGTCCGTATCTGGCGGGATAAACGGGGCAAAGATGCGGGTCCCGGGCAGCGGGAGCTGGTCCGGTACTTCTGGACCAAGAACGGGCAGAAACCCACAGCCAATACCGTCAAGCTCTTTGCCGAGCTGGAGAAGGCTAAACAGCAGCCCCTGTGGCGGGTGCTGGTGGCACTGTCCATCCGGCATGTGGGCCCCACCGCATCCCGCGCGCTGGCCTCGGCCTACGGATCCATGGACAAGATCCGTGCTGCTGACGAGGAGGAGCTGGCTGGCATTGACGGAGTGGGCCCGGTGATCGCAGCCTCTGTGCGTGAGTGGTTCAGTGTGGACTGGCATGTCCGGGTGGTGGACCGCTGGGCCGAGGCCGGAGTGCGGATGGTCGATGAGGTCGATGAGGACACCCCGCGCACTTTGGAGGGGCTGACCGTAGTGGTCACCGGTTCCTTGGAGAACTACTCGCGGGATGAGTCCAAGGAGGCGATCATCTCCCGCGGGGGCCGAGCCTCCGGCTCGGTGTCCAAGAAGACCGACTATGTGGTGGCCGGCGAGAACGCCGGATCCAAACTCACCAAGGCTGAGCAGCTCGGCGTCCCGGTGCTGGACGAAGAGCAGTTCAGCCTGCTGCTGACCCACGGACCCGAAGGGCTGGAGAACCAAGGATGACCTATTCCGAGAGACTCAATGAGCTGTTGGCCATCGCCTCCGAGGCCGCCGCAGCCGGGGCGGCAGTCCTGGCCGAGCGGGAGCAGGTGGCCCCCACCGGGCTGCCGCTGGACCGGGAGAGTCACGGCATCACCACCAAGTCCTCGGAGTCCGACTTCGTCACCGACTTCGACCGCCGGGCCGAGGATGCTGTCCGGGAGGTGATCAGCGCCCGGCGTCCCCATGACGTGATCTCCGGGGAGGAGTACGGCACCACTGAGGTGAGCGATCCCTCCGGCTACCGCTGGTCCATCGACCCCCTGGACGGCACTACCAATTTTGTCCGCGGCATCGTCTACTACTGCACTTCCGTGGCGGTCCAGGACCCTGAAGGGGAGTGGATCATCGGCGTGGTCAACGCCCCCGCCCTGGATCGTGTGTGGTGGGCCGCCAGAGGAATGGGAGCCTACACCCGCCGCGGACAGGGCGAGCCGGTGGCGCTGACCGGTCCGGCCGGTGATCTCGGCTCCGGGCTGCTTGCCACCGGCTTCGGCTACGATCCGGCCCGCAAGGCCCAGCAGGTGGAATCGGTGGGGCTGATGAATGACCACTTTGGCAACATCCGCAGGCTCGGCTCGGCCGCCCTGGACATCTGCCTGGTGGCAGATGGCACCCAGGACGCCTACGCCGAGTACGGGGGTCAGGAGCACGACTGGGCCGGCGGAGCGGTGATCGCTGAGGAGGCTGGTGTGCCGGTGCGCCGCCCGGCCTCCGGGGACGGAGTCAACCACCCGGACTGGTGCATCATCGGCCGCATCGGCATCGAGCCGGCCCAGCTTAAGCCGGTCCCCACCGGACTGTAGCTGCCAGGCAGGGGCCGATGAGCTTCACCAAACGCGTTCTGGGGCCTGCCGGAGCGGCTGAGGCTGCCGGGCTGCGCTGGCTGCGCTCTGCCGAGCAGGCCGGCGGACCACGGGTGGTGGAGGTGCTGGAGGTCCAGCCAGAAGCACTGGTCCTGGAGAGTATCGCCACCGGTGAGGCCACCCAGGAGGCTGCCCGGGGCTTCGGAGCAGCTCTGGCCCGGCTGCACACCTGGCTCTGGCCGGAGCGCGCAGGGCGCGACGACGCCGCCCCACCTCGGTTCGGGCAGCTTCCGCCCGGGCATCCTCCGTCGGTTCCGGCGCTGTTCGGACCCGCTGGACAGTTGTTGGAGCTGGGGGCGGGCCGGCACAGCTCCTGGGGAGCATTCCATGCCGCGGAGCGGCTGGACCCGGTGCTGGGGCAGCTGGATGAGCAGGCGGCGTCGCTTCGCTCACGCTCCGCAATTGCCTCGGGAGACCCCGAGGTGCCGCCGGTCTCCGCTCGGCTCCATCGGGCGTCGTCCTCGGACCTGGAGGTGCTCCGGGCGGCACGGGACCGGATTGCCGCTGGGGACTTCGACGGCTCCGAGCCGGCCTCTCTCCTCCACGGCGATCTGTGGAGCGGCAATGTCCTTTGGTCCCCGCAGGGCGCAGTGCTGATCGACCCGGCAGCGCATGCCGGGCACCGCGAATCTGATCTGGCGATGCTGCAGCTGTTCGGCCTGCCGCATCTGGACACGGTGCTGGAGCCCTACCAAGAGACTGCTCCGCTTGAGCCAGGTTGGCAGGATCGGGTTCCTGTGCACCAGTTCTTTTACCTGGGGGTGCACTGGCTGCTCTTCGGCCCGGCCTACCGGGAGGCCACGATGACCGCCGCCCGCCGGATCCTGGCCCTGTGACCTTCCTGCCAGGTGGGGTCCACCTCGTAGGGTTGGTACTGAACAGATCGAAAGCGAACAGAAGGGTGCCATGAGGACTGAGCCGGTGCAGCGTTTCCAAGTGGTTCCTGCGGCCTTCGTGCACCTAATGGATGAGCAGGATCGGGTGCTGCTGTCTTACCGTCAAGGCACTGGGTGGATGGATGAGCACTGGGCCTGCGGGGCGGCTGGCCATGTTGAGGAGTCGGAGAGCGTTTTCCAGGCGGCGGTGCGGGAAGCTCACGAGGAACTGGGTGTGGTGATCAGAGCAGCAGATCTCATTCCGTTGACTGTTGTGCACCGCACCAATGGCAGCGGCAAGCCTATCGATGAACGGGTGGACTTCTACTTCACGGTGCGGAACTGGGAAGGCCGGCCCAGGATCCGGGAACCGGAGAAAGCCTCCGAGCTTCAGTGGGCGCATCTGAATGATCTACCTGAACCAACCATTCCTTATGAGCGGTTCATCCTGGAGCAGTGGGCCGAGGGCTCTCTGTCTCCGATTACCGCCTACGGCTTCCCGGAGTAGTCTCACGGGTCAGACCGGCACCGTCTCCGTACCTGCCGATAGGCTGATCTCTAATCACTTGACTGAGCACTGTGCGCTGAGGAGGCCGACATTTTGAGTACGACGACGCCCGAGACCGAGGTGGCCGTCGTCGTAAACTCGCCCTCGACAACTTGGGTATGACTAGTCATACTTGAAGTGTGAAGACAGCGATCTCTGTGCCTGATGAAGACTTCGAGCGATTCGAGCGGATTGCCAAGCGCCACGGCATGAACCGTTCTGAGTTCTATCGCCGCGGAGCTCAGAAGCTGGCTGATGAACTCCAAGACGAAGCGGAGCTGACTCGCCGAGCGAACGAGGACATAGAGCAGAACGGCCAGCCTTCGGATGACTTTGACGGTGACTTCCTTCAAGAGTCCCAACGCAACATGTTGAAGGTTGAATGGTGATCCAGCGAGGGGACATCGTCTGGACAGACTTCGGGGAGCCTCGAGGTTCAGAGCCCGCGAAGATCCGGCCGAGCCTGATCCTCCAGGAGGATTGGCTTATTCGGTCACGGATAACAACTATCTTGACTGTCCCCCTGACCCGTAACCTCCGCAGGCAGATCAGCCCCGGGAATGTCCTGATCCCTGCAGGCATCACGGGCCTGGACAGCGACTCGGTCGCCATCGTCAGTCAAGTAGGAACTGTCTCGAGGGAGTTCTTCGAACCTTTTCCTGTGGGCTCCCTGACTGGGGACTATCTGCGAAGAGTTGAAGACGGTATTCGCCTGGTCATGGGACTGTGATCTCGGTGGCCGCCTATAGATTGGCCAATGACCTCACTATGAGCACTTCTGGGGGACTATCAACCACACGGCACTTAGAAACAGAAACACCCCGAACCATGGGTTCAGGGTGTTTCCAATGTTCTGAGACAGAACATTGGCGGAGGCGGGGGGATTTGAACCCCCGATCCCCGGTTAAGAGGATCCTTCATTAGCAGTGAAGTCCGTTCGGCCGCTCCGGCACGCCTCCTGGTCACGTCGAGTGCGGGAGCCGCTCAAGACGCGCCTATCCAGCGTACCGGCACCGCGACATCAGGGCAAAGTGAGGATGACCAGCCGGTAATGTGGAGCAGGTGAATCAGCAGGAGTACGTCATCGCGGTGGTGGGGGCAGGGCCCCGCGGCACCAGCTTCCTTGAGCGGCTGCTCGCCCAGGTCCAACGGAGCAGTCCCGGCCAGCGGCGGCCGCTGCGAGTCAACGTGTTCGACCCCGCCCCGCACGGGCCCGGCAAGGTCTGGCATCCCGAGCAGTCCCCGCTCTATCTGATGAACACCCCCGCCAGCTACCCCACCGCCGCCCCCGCCGGCCAGACCCAAGAGAAGCTGCCAGCTTCATCCTGCTCCCTGAGCTTCATGGACTACTGCCGGGCCAATGCGCTGAACGAGGATGCGGCCACATACCCGGCCCGGGCCGCCTACGGAACCTACCTCGCCTGGCTGAGCAAAGAAGCCTCCGCCCACCTGCGCGGCCGCGGGGTCACTGTTGATCACATCAGCGCCGAGGTGACGCAGCTGAGCCGCCGGAGCAACGGCTACCTCCTGACCGCAGCCGGCCGGGACTATCGGGCTGATGCGGTGATCCTGGCCTTGGGGCACCTGGAGGCCGAACAGGGGTCAGGCCCCTCACATCTGGCAGCACAGGCCGAGCGGCTCGGCCTGCACTACCAGGG
The DNA here is from genome assembly GCF_009758175.1 of Nesterenkonia alkaliphila. GTDB lineage: Bacteria > Actinomycetota > Actinomycetes > Actinomycetales > Micrococcaceae > Nesterenkonia > Nesterenkonia alkaliphila. The sequence goes on along the minus strand of NZ_WRPM01000071.1, from coordinate 94,637 downwards.
CCCGGCCATCCCCACCGATGTGGACTATGAGCGTTTCGGAGCAGGGGAGAAGGTCCTGGTCCGCGGTATGGGACTGAACTTCTTTGACCTGATGATCCAGGTCACTGCGGGCCGCGGCGGGCGCTTCCGGCACGACCCAGAGGCACCGCCCGGACACCGGCTCAGCTACACCGCCTCGGGCCGGGAGCCGCAGCTGATCGCCGGATCCCGCCGCGGCACCCCCTACCGGGCCAAGACCACTGCCCCCGGATTTGTGCCCGAGGGTATCAAGCTGCGCCACCTCACCGAGGAAGCCGTGCAGAGACTGGTGGACGCTCACGGGGAACTGGACTTCACCGAGCACCTCTGGCCGCTGATCCAACAGGATGTGACTACCACCTACGCGCAGTTCGGCGGAGCCGGGGAGTTCGACGCCCAATCCTTCGCCCGTCCCTTCACCGAGCGCCACTGGAGCTCGCCGGAGGAGTATCAGCAGAGCATGATCGAATGGCTCGAGCACGACGCCGCCACTGCCGCAGCAGGTGCCGGATCCCCAGAGAAGATGGCCGTCAACGCCCTCCACGCAGCCCGGCTGATTATCAAGCGACTGGTCACCGAGCGCCTGATCCGGCCTGAGTCACGCCTGCGCGATGTGGAGGGCTGGTTCGAAGCGCTGGTGGAGGGCCTGACATCCGGGCCCCCGCTGCAGCGCATGGAGGAGCTCGCCGCTCTGGCCCGCGCCGGCATCGTGGAATTCCTGGGCCCTGAGCCGGTCTACGGAGTGGACAGCACACAGCGAGCCTTCATCGCAGACTCCGCGGTGGTCCAGGGAGCCCGCTACGCCGCAGAGCACATGATTGAGGCCATGATGCCGCCCAACCGCATCACTGAGGCGATATCACCGCTGGTCCGCGGCCTGCTGCAGCAGGGCCTCGCTGTGCCTGCAGTGATGGAGGCCGGTGGCCAGAGCCATGTGCACAAAGGCTTCGAGGTCACTGAGCAGCCACACCGCCTGCTACATAGCGACGGCACATCGGGCCAGATCTATGCGCTGGGTCTGCAGCTCTCCTCAGCCCAGTGGGGCACCGCCATCGCCGCCGAGGCCGGCGGTGACCCGCAGACCACCGCACGCACCCTGGACGATGCTGATGCCGCAGCGCTCGCAGTGCTGCAGCAGGCCGGCGGAGAAGACTGAACAGCAACCGCTCAGCAGGGCCCTGTCCGGCCTGGCCCCTTCAGCCGCCCAGGACCCTCAGCCAGTACCTTCAGCCCAGTACCTTCCCCGGGTTGAGCAGCCCGGCTGGGTCCAGGGCGGATTTCACCGCGCGCATCGCGCCCAGAGCAGTGGCGTGTTCGGTGCTCATCGGCCCAATCTTTCCGATCCCCACCCCGTGCTCCCCGGTGCAGGTCCCACCCATGGCCAGAGCGCGGTCCACCAGCCGAGCGTTGATCTCCTTGGCCCGGGCCAACGCCTGTTCGTCCCCGGGAGGCAGCAGCATGGCCAGATGGAAATTGCCATCGCCCACATGCCCCACGATCGGGGCCAGCAGATCCACGGAATCCAGATCAGCTTTGGTCTCTGCAATGCATTCGGGCAGCTTGGAGATCGGCACGCAGACATCGGTGGCCATGGCGGTGGCACCCGGGACCAGCGCCAAGGTAGCCGGTAGCACATCATGCCGGGCCTGCCACAGCTGCCGGGACTCCTCCGGGTCCGCGGCCGTCAGGTGCTCGGCGGCCCGGTACTGCTCGGCCAGCTCAGCGAACTGGGCATACTGGGCCTGCACCTCAGCACCGGAGCCGGAGAACTCCACCATCAGCGTCTCAGTCACCGGGGCACTGTAGCCGGTGTAGCGGCGCAGCGCATCCACGGTGAGGCGGTCCAACAGCTCCACCCGGGTCAGCCGCAGGCTGGAACGCAGCGCAGCCACCACCAGCGCCACCGCGCTCTCCAGTGAGGGCAGCGACCAGACTCCGGAGACGCTGGCCTCAGGCACCGGGTGCAGGGCCAGGGTCACCTCTGTGATCACCCCCAAAGTTCCTTCAGAGCCCACAAACAGATGAGTCAGGTCATAGCCAGAGGAACTCTTCTTGGTGGTGGACCCGGTGCGGATCACCGAACCGTCGGCCAGCACTACGGTTAGTGCCACCACATTCTCCTTCAGGGTGCCGTAGCGCACTGCCGTGGTGCCGCTGGCCGATGTGGCGGCCATACCACCCACACTGGCGTCCACCCCCGGCCCGGCAGGGAACTGCAGACCGTACTGCGCCAGTGCGGCGTTCAGCTCCGACTTCATCACCCCGGCCTCAGCAGTGGCGTAGAGATCATCGGCGGCGATGTGGATGATCTGCTTCATTCCGGAGAGATCCAGGCAGATGCTGCCTGAGGAGGTGTTAGCACCGCCCTCCAGCCCGGTGCCGGAGCCGCGCGGAACCACCGGAATGCCATAGGCCTGGCAGATCCGCATCACCTCCGAGACCTCCTGGGTGCTCAATGGCTGCACCACAGCCAGCGGGGGCTCCCAAGAGTGGTAGGAGCGGTCATGGGCCTTCTGGCTCAGCAGCTCAGGATCTGCCGAGACCCGGTCTTCGCTAAGAGCGGCAGCCAGCTCGCTGAGCAATGTGGAGGCTGCGGGTCCAGTCATCGGCGCCTAGCCCTTTATGCGCCGGATGGTCAGAGTCTGAGTCAGTGTGCCCAGCGGCCCATGCTCATCGTGCAGCACTGTCTGGGTGAGCCCGACGCCGCCGGCCCCGGCTGACTGGGTGACATCCAGCCCAATCCACTCACCCCGGGGGTGCCGGAACAGTGAGACGGTGGAGTCCACATTCGGATAGGCCACCTGGCGGGGGTCCATCGCGGCAGCGACCCCGTTGGAGACATCCACCAGGCCGATGTAGCTGGCCAGGGCGCTGACCTGCTGGCCCTGCACCAGGTCTACTGAGGTGCGCGCCCAGGCCTGGGCACGACCAGGGCCCAGTTGCCGGTGGCGGGAGTCCGGCAGGGTGGCGATGAACCCGCCGGGCCAGGAATGCTGAGGATTCCAGAGCTGCATCGTCTCCGGGGCGGGCATTGCGGGCAGTTTGGAGGTCTCCAGGTCCGCTGTGTCAGAGGCGGCCAGAGCCCAGGCCCGCAGCACCGCCACAGTGCGGCCGGCATGGCTCAGCGTGGCCTCGCTGAGTTCAATGGTCCGGCCTGGGCGCAGCACCTGGGTGGTGATCTCAACCTCGGCGATCGGCACCACTCCGTAGATGTCGTAGCTCAGCCGGGAAAGGGTCAGGCCCCGGGCATATCCGGCCTGCTCCAGAGCGTGCACCAGCAGACCCAGGGTGGGGGCAATGTGCTGTTCGGTGGGGTTCCATGCCCCGCCGGTCGCTTCGGTGGCCCGGTATCTGCCGTTGCCCGAAGGCACAAAGTAGGCAGGCGGCGTCGTGCTGGGATCTGTCATATATGCCCCTTCAGTGCTGAGTGAGGTGCTCTGGGTCACAATAAAACTACCAGGGAAAGCGACCATTACTAACCGAACGGTCAGTAAGTCTGCTACATTGATCGTTCGTGAGTTGAATCACTACCCCCTGTGCAGCTCCTCACACGGCTGCGCCACGTCCTTGAAGCGTCACGAGTGTCAATGGAGGCACAATGAGCCAGCAGGCATACCTCAGCAAAGAGGGCCATGAGCTGACCCGCGAGGAGAAGAAGGTCCTCGCGGGAACGCTGGTCGGCACCACTATCGAGTGGTACGACTTCTTCATCTATGCGCAGGCCGCCGGGTTCGTCCTGGCGGTGCTGTACTTCGAGCCGCTCGGGCAGGAGAACGCGGCACTGGCTCAGCTGGTTGCCTGGGCCTCGATCGGCATCTCGTTCCTCTTCCGCCCCCTGGGAGCCATCTTCGCCGGGTACCTAGGCGATAAGTTCGGGCGCAAACTGGTGCTGGTGATCACCCTGATGGGAATGGGCGGTGCCACCGTACTGATCGGCCTGCTGCCCACCTACGCCGCATGGGGTATGGCCGCGCCTATCCTGCTGATCGTCCTGCGCATCCTGCAGGGCCTCTCCGCCGGTGGCGAATGGGGCGGCGCAGCCCTGCTCTCGGTGGAGCACGCCCCGCGGCATAAGCGTGGCCTGTTCGGGATGTACCCGCAGATCGGTGTGCCGCTGGGCATGCTGCTGGCCACAGTGTTCATGTTCGGCCTCAATGCCACGCTCACCGAGGACCAGTTCCTCGAGTGGGGCTGGCGGGTACCCTTCCTGTTCTCCTTCGTGCTGATCGTGGTCGGGTACCTCATCCGCCTGAAGGTGGAGGAGTCACCGGTCTTCACCGAGATGAAGGACCGCAAGAAGGAATCCTCCGCACCGCTGAAGGAGCTGGTCACCACCCACAAGAAGTACACCTTCTTGGCCGCGCTGATCTTCGCAGCCAATAACGCCGCAGGGTACTTAGTCATCGCGTTCTTCGCCTCCTACGGTGCCTCAGCCTTGGGAATGTCGCGCACCGAGACGCTGATCGCCTCACTGATCGGCGGTGTGGGCTGGTTCATCTTCACCATGCTTGGCGGCTGGATCTCCGACCGGATCGGACGGGTGCGGACCTTCCAGATCGGCTATGGGATCATCATCATCTGGGCGGTGCCGATGTGGTTCCTGCTGGACACTGCCTCACTGCCGCTGTTCGCACTGGCGATTTTCATCCTGACCATCGGACTGGGCCCCTCCTACGGCCCGCAGTCAGCGCTCTACGCCGAGATGTTCCCGGTTTCGATCCGGTTCTCCGGTGTCTCGATCGGCTATGCACTGGGCTCGATCATCGGTGGTGCCTTCGCAGCCACTATCGCGCAGGCGATCCTGGATGCCACCGGGAAGTCCTGGCTGATCGGCGTCTACATCGGCGGTTTGGCCGTCGTCTCCTTCATTGCAGTCTCCCTGGTGCCCAAGAACCTCCAGGGCATCAACCTGCATGATGACAGCGACCGGGAGGCCCTGGAGGTCGGCTCGGTGCTCAACAGGAAGTAAAGCAGCTCCAGAACCAGCAGCGGCGGGCTCCCACAGCGTGGGGGTCCGCCGCTGTCTGTGCCCCGCGGGCCGATTAGGCTGAACAGAGTCATTACCATCCATCGTGAGAGGCAGGCAGACATGCGAGTCAGCATCATCGGCACCGACTATCCGGAGCTCCAGGATGCCATCGGCACGGCCGGAGGCGAGGTGGTCAGCGATCCCACCGAGGCTGAGGGCGTCGTCGTCAGTTTTGCCGGCCAGGTGCAGGAGCTGATGGAGACCTTCCAGAAAGCGCCTGCACTGAGCTGGGTGCAGCTGCCCAGCGCAGGGATTGAGCGCTTCACCGAGGCGCTGAAGGAGCGCCCCGAACTGCTTTGGACCAGTGCCAAGGGTGCCTACGCGCTGCCGGTGGCCGAGCATGCACTGACGCTGACCCTGGCCCTGCTGCGCGAGCTGCCAACCCGGGTCCGGGCACGCAGCTGGGCGGCGGCCACCGGCACCTCCTTGCACGGACTAAAGGTCCTGGTCGTGGGCGCCGGCGGGGTGGGGCTGGAGATCGTGCGGCTTATGAAGTGCTTCGACACCCGGGTGACCGTGGTGCGCAGACTGGCTGATCCTGTCGAAACCGCTGATGCCACCATCACCCTGGAGGATCTGGACCAGCACCTGCCGGATACCGATGTGGTGGTGCTGGCCGCTGCCCTGACTCCGGGCACCCGGCATCTGATCAGCGCGCACCAGCTGGGTCTGCTGCCTGAAACTGCCGTTCTGGTCAATGTGGGCCGCGGCGGGTTGGTGGACACCCCGGCACTGGTGACTGCCTTACAGGAGCAGAAGCTGGCCGGGGCGGGCCTGGACGTGACCGATCCCGAGCCGCTGCCTGAGGGGCATCCGCTGTGGGAGGAGCCCAGAGCGCTGATCACCCCGCATGCCGCCGACACCCTAGAGATGATCAAACCCCTCTTCGCCGCGCGGGTGGGCGAGAACATCCGCCGGATCAGCGCCGGCGAGGTGCCAGCCGGGGTGGTGGACGCCGCGGCAGGCTACTGACCTGCCCCTTCGGTCAAGAATGAGTCTGGACATACCGGGCGTGACAGAAGTCGCGGAGCCGGTGGGCCAGGCTCTCCAGAGTGTCCCGGGCGTGGTGATGCCCGCGCCAGGCGGCGTAGAGATGGATCTGCAGCGGTTTTTCCCGGTGCAGAATCTGCAGCGGACGCAGCTCGTAGCGCGGATCATCGGTCAGGATTGCCGCCCCGCGCCGGGCGGCGGCCAAGGCATGGGCCACCTCGCTGTGCTTGGTCTCCAGCACCGCAGCCGGCCGCAGATCAGCCTCCTCCAGGGCGGCCTCGAGCACTCGGCGGGCCTTGAACCCGGAGGTGGGCAGAATCAGCGTCTCCTGGGCAAGGGTGGCGAGGGGGACGGCGTCGTACTGTGTCCAGGGGTGATCTACGGGCACATAGGCCCATACCGGAAGGTCCAGCAGGTGCAGGCTCTGCACCCCGGCCGGCCAGCGCACCGGAGCCACCACCATGTCGAAGGCCGAGAGTGCGCTGGTGACCTCCAGGTCAATCGCCAGCTCTGAGACCGAGGGCACCGGATCCGCCGGCTGGAACGTCGCCACAAAGGGGGCCACGATATCGGTCAGGGTGGTGTTCGGTGCGCCCAGTGAGATCCGCGGCATCCCGCCCTGGGCCAGCTGTGCAGCATACTCCGCCGCTTCATGGTGGTGCTGGAGCAGATCCCGGGCCGTGGTGTAGAAGGCGCGGCCCTCAGTGGTCAGCTGCAGCCTGCCGTGGGCCCGGTGGAACAGCGTCAGGCCCAGGTAATGCTCCAGCTGCCGGATCTGCCGGGACAGCGAGGGTTGGGTGATGTGCAGCTGGTCCGCGGCCGCAGAGACCGTGCCGGCCTCCACCACGGCGGTGAAGTAGCGCAGCAGACGAGTCTCCATGCTTGGAAAGCATACATGTTATCGGAAATAAGTATTGGACCGTATAGCTGGCAGGGAGGACAGTAGGCAGGGAGAGTACGACGCCGCCCACACCCAAGCCATCTTTTGAGGAGCCCCCATGAGCACCGCGGTCTTTCCCGTCACCAACCCCGCCACCGGCGCGCATATCCAGGATGTGCCGGATCTGACCGTGGAGCAGGCCCTGGCCCAGGTGGCGACCGCCCAGGAGGCCTTCACCCAGTGGCGCGAGGTGGCTCCCCGGAAGCGGGCTGAGGTGCTCACCGGGGCTTATGAGCTGATGATCGCCGATGTTGAGCGGCTGAGGGACCTGATCGTGGCCGAGAACGGTAAGTCCCAGGCTGATGCTGAGGCGGAGGTGCGCTATGCCGCAGAGTTCTTCCGCTGGTACGCCGAGGAGGCCGTACGCCTGCACGGGGAGTACACCACCGCCCCGGCCGGCGGGGTGCGCAATGTGGTCACCCACCACCCGGTGGGTGTGGCCCTGCTGATCACCCCCTGGAACTTCCCGGCAGCCATGGCCACCCGCAAGATCGGCCCGGCGCTGGCCGCGGGCTGCTCCGTGGTGCTCAAGCCGGCACGGGAGACCCCACTGACCGCCATTGCCATTGCGGAGATCCTGGTGGAGGCCGGGGTGCCGGAGGGCGCGGTCCAGGTGGCCAGCACCACGGCCACCCGTGAAGTGGTGCCCGCACTGCTGGGTGCCGATGCGGTGAAGAAGCTATCATTCACCGGCTCCACACCGGTGGGGCGGACCCTGCTGGCGCAAGCGGCTGAACGGGTGGTCAACGCTTCGATGGAGCTGGGCGGCAACGCCCCCTTCATCATCACCGCAGATGCTGATGTCCAGGCGGCGGTGGATGGCGCCATGCTTGCCAAGTTCCGCAACTCCGGGCAGGCCTGCACTGCGGCCAACCGCTTCTATGTCCATGCCGATGTGGCGGAGGAGTTCACTGCGGCCTTTGGTGAGCGCATCGCCGCGCTGACAGTGGGCGACCCGGCAACCGGGGCGCAGATCGGGCCGATGATCCATGACAAAGCGGCCGCTGATATCCGGGCCCTGATCGACTCCGCAGTGGCTGAGGGTGCCCAGATCGCCTACCAGGCCCAGGTCCCCGAGGGCGCCGCCACAGATGCGTTCGTACCCCCTACCCTGCTCAGCAATGTGCCCGCCGATGCCGGGATTCTCAAGGAGGAGATCTTCGGGCCGGTGGCCCCGGTAGTGGTCTGGGAGGACCAGGAGGAGCTCATTAGCTGGGCCAATGATGCTGAGGTGGGGCTCTCCTCCTACGTCTACTCCGGCAGACTGCAGGATGCCATGAAGATCGGGGAGCGGCTGGAGTCCGGGATGGTGGGGATCAATCGCGGCGTGGTCTCGGACCCCAGCGCACCCTTCGGTGGTGTGAAGCAGGCCGGCATCGGCCGCGAGGGGGGCCACTGGGGGATCGAGGAGTTCACCGAGCCGCAGTACCTCTCAGTGGACTGGTCCTGACCCGGCAGCAGTCCCTCCCGATGGGCGGCATGGCTCTTCTCCTGGCTGATTGATTTACCAACTGATCGGTCGGTCAGTCTGCTAATATGTGACATATAGTGACGTGCATCACGATGGCTTCCCATAGGTTTCCGCTGGGCGGATAGGCTGGGGGTCGTTTGATCACGCACCTGACGCACCATTGACGCAGTCTCGAGGAGGAGACCATGTTCGCATCCGCATCAACCACTCGGCTGGCTGCTGCCGCCGCAGCCGCAGCGCTGCTGCTCACTGCCTGCAACGGCAACGGCGAAGACACCGACACCGGGGATAACGGCAACGGCGGCGAGGCCGCCGAGAGCTACTCGATCGGAATCAGCCAGATCGTCTCCCATCCCGCCCTGGACAACGCCCGTGAGGGCTTCAAATCCGCCTTCGAGGATGCCGGCATTGAGGTGGAGTGGGATGAGCAGAACGCACAGGGGGAGCAGGCCACCGCCTCCAATATCGCCGGTACCTTCGCTAATGCAGACCTGGACCTGGTCCACTCCATCGCTACTCCCACCTCCCAGGCTGCGGCTCAGCAGATCACTGATATCCCGATTGTCTTCTCCTCGGTCACCGACCCGGAGGAGGCGGGCCTGGTGGACTCCTGGGAAGAGCCCGGGGGCAATATCACCGGCGCCTCAGATATGAATCCGGTGGCTGAGCAGCTGGAGCTGCTCCTGGAGATCGTCCCCGATGCTCAGACTGTCGGAGTGGTCTACTCCTCCGGAGAGACCAACTCCCAGGTGCAGGTGGATATGCTCAACGAGGCCGCAGATGAGCTGGGCCTTGAGGTCCAAGAGGCCACAGTCTCCGCCTCCTCGGAGGTCCAGCAGGGCGTGGAGTCACTCGATGTGGACGCTATCTACGTGCCCACTGACAATGCGGTTGTCTCCGCCCTGGAGGCTGTGCTGCAGTACGGCCAGCAGAACGAGGTCCCGGTCATCGCCGCCGAGGCTGACTCTGTGGTCCGCGGAGCAGTCGCCACCTACGGCATCGACTACACCCAGCTGGGCTACCAGGCCGGTGAGATGGCCATCCGCATTCTGGTGGACGGGGAGGATCCGGCCGCCATGCCTGTGGAGACCCAGTCCGATCTCGAACTGACTGTCAACCCCGAGGCCGCTGAGGCGATGGGCATCGAACTGCCTCAGGAGGTGCTGGACCGGGCGGATATCGTGGTAGGTGAGGACGTTGACCCCGAGGACCCCGCTGAGGCCGGCGAGGACGCCGACGAAGACGAATGATCACTGCCCTCGAACTTGGTCTCATCTATGCCATCGTGGCGCTCGGGGTCTACCTGACCTTCAGGATCCTGAACTTCCCCGATCTGACCGTGGACGGCTCCTTCACCTCGGGAGCCGCCACCGCGGCCATTCTCATCGTCAATGAGGTCAACCCGTTCCTGGCCACGGCGGCAGCCTTTGTGGTCGGCGCCCTGGCAGGGCTGATCACCGGGCTGCTGCACACCAAGGGGAACATCAACGGTCTGCTGGCCGGCATCCTCACCATGATCGGGCTCTACTCCATCAACCTGCGGATCATGGGCGGAGCCAATATCCCGCTGCTCGGCGAGGACACCGTGATCACAGCTCTGCGCCAGATTGCTGGCACCGGCTGGACCTCGGTGCTGGTACTGGTGGCGGTGGCCCTGGTCTTCAAGTTGATCCTGGACTGGTTCCTGCACACCGATGCCGGACTCGCCCTGCAGGCCACCGGCGATAATGAGCAGATGATCCGCTCCTTTGCGGTCTCCACTGACCGGATGAAGATCATGGGCCTGATGCTCTCCAACGGGCTGGTGGGCCTGGCCGGGGCAGTAGTGGCCCAGCACCAGGGCTTCGCCGATATCGGAATGGGCATCGGCCTGATCCTGGTGGGTCTGGCCTCGGTGATCGTGGGACAGGCGATATTCGGCACCCGGGTGGTCATCCAGGCCACCCTGGCCGTGGTGCTGGGCGCGGTGATCTACCGGCTGGCTATCCAGTTTGCGCTCAACGCCGGGCTGAACCCCAACGATATGAAGCTGATGTCCGCGCTGCTGGTGATTGCCGCCCTGCTGCTGCCTCAGTGGAAGGGGTTCCGGAAGATCGCCAGCTGGCGGAAGGGGCGTTCGGCCCTGGACGCCGCCGCGGAGGCCACCCTGACCTCCGATGCAAAGCTCCCCGCAAAGAAGGTGGGCTGAATCATGCTGAACGTGGCAGAGGTCTCCAAGACCTTCTTCCCCGGTACGGTCAATGAGCGCCGCGCTCTAATCAACGTGAATCTTCAGCTGGCCGCCGGGGACTTCGTGACCGTCATCGGCTCCAACGGGGCCGGGAAGTCCACTGTGCTGAACACGGTGGCCGGGCGCATCATCCAGGACTCAGGTTCGGTGAGCCTTGACGGCAGGGACGTCTCCAAGCTCAAGGAGCACCAGCGGGCAGCACAGGTGGGCCGGGTCTTCCAGGACCCGATGGCCGGCACCAGCCCCAACCTCACCATTGAGGAGAACCTGGCCCTGGCAGACAGGCGCGGACGACGCCGCGGGCTCGCCCTGGGAGTCAGCAAGGCCAAGCGAGAGCGCTTCGCCGAAGAGCTGAAGGTCCTGGAGCTGGGCCTGGAGAACCGGCTGAAGACCAAGGTCGGCCTGCTCTCCGGCGGGCAGCGGCAGGCGCTGAGCCTGCTGATGGCCACCTTTTCCCAGCCCAAGGTGCTGCTGCTTGATGAGCACACCGCAGCCCTGGACCCGCAGCGCGCGGAGCTGGTGACGAGGCTGACCGTGAAAGTGGTGCAGGAGCAGGAGCTGACCACCCTGATGGTCACCCACAATATGGCGCAGGCCCTAGAGGTGGGCAACCGGCTGATCATGATGCATGAGGGCCGGATCATCTTGGATGTCTCCGAGCAGGAGAAGGCCAAACTGACCCCGGAGGATCTGCTGGCTGAGTTCGCCAAGATCAAGGGTGCGGCCCTCGACGACAAAACTCTGCTGCAGTAGGTTCATCTCTATGGCACATGTACTGACTGTTAAGGGCAAGACTCCGCGGGTGGGTGAGCGGGTGTTCCTGGCCCCCACCGCCGCAATTACTGGAGACGTGGAACTGGCCGATGATTCATCGGCGTTCTACGGGGTCTCAGTACGCGGGGACTCAGACGCGATCCGGGTGGGAGAGGGGACCAACCTCCAAGACAATGTTGTGCTTCACGCCGATGCAGGAGCGCCCTGCACCCTCGGGGCGGGGGTCTCTGTAGGCCATTCCGCAGTGGTCCACGGGGCCACAGTGAGTGACTACTGCCTGATCGGCATGTCCGCCACGGTGATGAACCGTGCCGTGATCGGGGAGGAGTCCCTGGTAGCTGCCGGCGCTCTGGTGCTCGAAGGAACCGAGATCCCACCGCGCTCGCTGGTGGCCGGAGCCCCGGCCAAAGTCCGCCGCGAACTCACCGATGAGGAGGTCGCCTCCCTGCACCGCAACGCCGAGATCTACCTCGAGCTGAAGGAAGCCCACCTGGATGCAGCTGAGGCACGATAGACGCTGCCTCGTAATGGACCCATGAGTGCGCAGGTTGTGCAGTAGTTTGGGGCATTTTTTCACGCGAATTCTGCACAGATTACGCACTCGATGATCTTATGGTGTGAATCACAAAAATGGGTTGTACGTGGCCTGCGGATAATATACGATCGAGAATATGATCCTGATTGGAAGAGGAGGTCCCTGCTGATGACAGCTGAATCTGATCCCGTGACGCAGCAGCCCGGGAAAATTATCGCGGTACACATCAGCTACGAGTCTCGCGCCGCCGAGCGCGGGCGCCGCCCCAAAGACCCCTCCTACTTCTTCAAGCCCGCCAGCTCCGTGGCCGCCTCCGGCCACTCGGTAGAACGCCCGGCCGGTACTGAGCTGTTGGCCTTCGAAGGTGAGATCGCCCTGATCATTGGCTCCGAGGCCCGGCGGGTACCCCTGGAGAAGGCATGGCAGCATGTCCAAGCCATCACCGCTGCCAACGACTGGGGGCTCTACGACCTGCGCGGGGCCGACAAAGGCTCCAATGTGCGTAATAAGGGCCGCGACGGCTATACCCCGCTGGGCCCCGAACAGATCGATGCGCGTGCGGTGGACCCCAGCGCCCTGCGGATCCGCACCTGGAAGAACGGCGAGCTGGTCCAGCAGGACACCACCGCGGGAATGATCTTCCCGCTGGCCCAACTGGTGGCCGATCTCTCCCAGCACCTGACCCTGCAGCCCGGTGACGTGATCCTCACCGGCACACCCGCCGAAGCCTCGGTGGCAGAACCCGGGGACACTGTGGAGGTGGAGGTGGATGCCCCGGAGAACGGACTGAGCACCGGGCGGCTGGTCTCCCAGGTGGTGGAGGGGCCCGACACTTTCGACCCGCAGCTGGGCAGTCTGCCCGCGGTGGACGATAAGCAGCGCGAAGAAGCCTGGGGCTCAGAGGAGAAGGCCGGGCTGACGCCAAAGACGCCAGTGCTCACCCCAGAGCTGAAGGCCAAGCTCCAGTCGGTCCCAGTCGCCGGACTCTCCCAGCAGCTGCGCCAGCGCGGGCTCAACAACGTCGCCATCGACGGGGTGTGCCCCACCCGCCCCGGTACCAAGCTGGTGGGCGTTGCCAAGACTCTGCGCTTTGTGCCCAACCGCGAGGATCTCTTCAAGTCCCACGGCGGCGGGTTCAACGCCCAGAAACAGGTCTTCGACTCCGTGGCGGAGGGCGAGGTCATCGTCATCGAAGCCCGCGGAGAGACCGGCTCCGGCACCCTGGGCGACATCCTGGCCCTGCGTGCGGCCGCCCGCGGCGCCGCCGGAGTGGTCACTGACGGAGGCGTGCGTGACTACGCGACCGTGGCCGAGATCGACCTGCCGGTCTTCACCTCAGGAGCCCACCCCGCAGTGCTCGGGCGCAAGCACGTGCCCTGGGACACCGACCTGACCATCGCCTGCGGAGGAGCCACTGTCCAACCCGGTGATGTGATCGTCGGTGACGAGGACGGCGTCATCGTCATCCCCCCACACCTGGCAGAAGAGGTGGCTGACGCTGCCCTGGCCAAGGAGGCCGAGGACGCCTGGGTGGCCGAAAGGGTCAAGGAGGGCGGGTCCGTGGCGGAGCTGTTCCCCATGAATAAAGAATGGCGCGCCCGGTACGAAGCTGAACAGAACGGCGCTGAGCAGGAAGCAGGGCAGTAGACCATGCCTGCCCAGGCCGCGCAGACCACCAGCAAATCCCAGCAGACCTACGATTGGCTCCGCGAACGCATCCTGACCCGTGAGTTCAACCCCGGCTACCGGCTGGTTCTGAGCACCATCGCCGCAGAAATGGGCGTCAGCACCGTACCGGTGCGCGAGGCCATCCGCCGGCTGGAGGCCGAAGGGCTTGTGGAGTTCGAACGCAACGTCGGAGCCCGGGTGGCCATGGTGGACGAGGGCGAGTACGTGGACACCATGCAGACCCTCGGTGTGCTCGAAGGCGCCGCCACCGCCCTGGCCCTTCCCGCTATCACCGAAGCCGACCTCACCCGCGCCCAGGCCATCAACGATCAGATGCGGGCCATGCTCACCGACTTCGACCCGGCAGTCTTCACCGCCCTGAACGAGAAGTTCCACAAAGCCATCTGCCAGGCCTGCCCGAATTCGCATATCGCCATGCTGGTGGACCGCGGCTGGTCCCGGATGGCCGGACTGCGCAGCTCCACCTTCAGCTTTGTCCCCGACCGCGCCCCCCGCTCGGTAGAGGAACATGACGAGATCCTCCGGCTGATTCGAGAGAACGCCGACCCGACCCAGATCGAAATGACGGTGCGTCACCACAAATGGCGCACTGTGGATGCCTTCAAGGAGATATCACGATGAACGAATACCAGACCCCCGTCCCCGCCGAACTTCCCGAGCGCATCCAGCACTACATCAACGGTGAGTTCGTGGACTCCGCCGATGGCGAGACCTTCGACGTGCTCAACCCGGTGACCAACGAGACCTACATCCAGGCCGCCGCAGGGAAGAAGGAAGACATCGACCGGGCCGTCGCCGCAGCCCAGGCCGCCTTCGACTCCGGCGAGTGGGCCAACGCGCTGCCCCGGGAGCGCTCCCGGGTGCTGCACCGCATTGCCGATATCGTCGAAGAGCGCGGCGCCCGGCTGGCCGAGCTGGAGACCTTCGACACCGGCCTGCCCATCACCCAGGCCCGCAGCCAGGGCAAGCGGGCTGCGGAGAACTTCCGGTTCTTCGCAGACCTGATCGTCGCCCAGCATGATGATGCCTTCAAAGTCCCCGGCCGGCAGGCCAACTACGTCAACCGCAAACCGATCGGCGTGGCTGGGCTGATCACCCCGTGGAACACCCCGTTCATGCTGGAGAGCTGGAAGCTGGCTCCGGCCATTGCCACCGGCAACTCCGTGGTGCTCAAGCCCGCCGAGTTCACCCCCCTCTCGGCCGGGCTCTGGGCCGGGATCTTCGAGGAGGCCGGGCTCCCCAAGGGTGTGTTCAACTTGGTCAACGGCATCGGCGAGCAGGCCGGCGATGCCCTGGTCAAGCACCCCGGGGTGCCACTGATCTCCTTCACCGGGGAGTCCAGCACCGGTCAGCTGATCTTCGCCAACGCCGCCCCCTGGCTCAAGGGCCTGTCCATGGAGCTGGGCGGGAAGTCCCCGGCCATCGTCTTTGCCGATGCCGACCTGGAAGCCGCCGTCAACGCCACCATCTTCGGGGTCTTCAGCCTCAACGGCGAGCGCTGCACCGCCGGCTCCCGGATCCTGGTGGAACGCAGCATCTATGACGAGTTCGTGGAGCGCTACGCCGCCCAGGCCAAGCGGGTCAAGGTCGGGTTCCCCCACGAGCCCGCCACCGAGGTCGGCGCCCTGGTGCACCCGGAGCACTTCGAGAAGGTGATGAGCTACGTGGAGATCGGCAAGACTGAGGGCCGGCTGGTGGCCGGCGGCGGGCGGCCGGAGGGCTTCGAGGCCGGTAACTTCATCCAGCCCACAGTCTTCGCCGATGTTCCCGCAGATGCCCGGATCTTCCAGGAGGAGATCTTCGGACCCGTGGTGGCCATCACCCCCTTCGATACCGAGGAGGAGGCGCTGGACCTGGCCAATGACACCAAGTACGGCCTGGCCGCCTATGTGTGGACCAATGACCTCAAGCGCTCGCACAACTTCGCCCAGGCTGTCGACGCCGGGATGGTGTGGCTGAACTCCAATAACGTCCGGGACCTGCGCACCCCCTTCGGCGGGGTCAAGGCCTCCGGACTCGGCCACGAGGGCGGCTACCGCTCCATCGACTTCTACACCGACCAGCAGGCGGTGCACATCAACCTCGGCGAGGTCCACAACCCCGTCTTCGGCAAGGAGAACTGAGATGACCCGGACAACCTACGACGCCGCCATCCCCACCCCGAGTGCCCCGGCCCCGGACATTCTCCGCTGCGCCTATATGGAACTGGTGGTCACTGACCTGAAACGCTCCCGGGACTTCTATGTGGATGTGCTGAACCTGGTGGTCACCGCCGAGGATGACAACGCCATCTACCTGCGCTCCATGGAGGAGTTCATCCACCACAACTTGGTGCTGCGCCAGGGAGAGCAGCCCGCAGTGGCCGCCTTCAGCTACCGGGTGCGCAGCCCGCAGGAGCTGGACAAGGCGGTGGCCTTCTACACCGAATTGGGCTGCCCGGTGCGGCGCAGTGCGGAGGGGTTCGTACGCGGCATCGGCGACTCAGTCCGGGTCCAGGACCCGCTGGGCTTCCCCCTGGAATTCTTCTACGAGGTTGAGCATGTGGAGCGCCTGGCCTGGCGCTATGACCTCTACACCCCCGGCGCCCTGGTCCGCCTGGACCACTTCAACCAGGTCTTCCCGGATGTGCCCAAGGCCGTGAAGCACATGGAGGACCTCGGCTTCCGGGTCACCGAGGACATCCAGGACGAGGCCGGCACCACCTACGCCGCCTGGATGCGCCGCAAGCCCACGGTCCATGACACCGCCATGACCGGCGGCGCCGGCCCGCGGATGCACCATGTGGCCTTCGCCACCCACGAGAAGCACAACATTCTGGCCATCTGCGATAAGCTCGGCGCGCTGCGGCTCTCCGACGCCATCGAACGCGGCCCCGGCCGGCACGGTGTCTCCAACGCCTTCTACCTCTACCTGCGCGACCCCGACGGCCACCGGGTGGAGATCTACACCCAGGACTACTACACCGGTGATCCGGACAACCCGGTGGTCACCTGGGACGTCCACGACAACCAGCGCCGCGACTGGTGGGGCAACCCAGTAGTTCCCTCCTGGTACACCGAGGCCTCCACTGTGCTGGACCTGGACGGCAACCCGGTGCCCACCACTGAGCGCACCGAGGATTCCGAGATGGAGGTCACCATCGGCGCCGATGGCTTCTCCTACACCCGCAAGGACGACGACGCCGGGCTGCCCGAGTGGAAACAGGGCGAGTACAAGCTCGGGAACCAGCTGTAGGGGATCGCCATGCTGCCACAGGACACCATCACCGCCATCGCCGATGAGCTCGCCGAGGCCGAGCAGACGCGCAGCACCATCCCGCTGCTGACTGCCCGGTACCCCGAGATGACCATCGAGGACTCCTATGCGGTGCAGAACGAGTGGCGCCGCCGCGGCATCGAGGTCGGCCGCCGCCCGGTGGGCCGCAAGATCGGCCTGACCTCCAAGGTCATGCAGGCCGCCACCGGCATCACTGAGCCCGACTACGGGGCGATATTTGCAGATATGGTCTACGAGAACGGCTCAGTGATCGAGCACAGCAGATTCTCCAATGTGCGCATCGAGGTGGAGCTCGCCTTCGTGCTGGGCAAGGATCTCAGCGGCCCCGATGTCACCGTCTTCGATGTCATGGCCGCCACCGACTACGTGATTCCCGCCCTGGAGATCCTCTCCTCCCGCATCGAGATGGCCGGGCGGACCATTGTGGACACCATCAGCGACAATGCCGCCATGGGCGCCATGGTCTACGGCGGCAACCCGGTCAAACCCCATGACACCGACCTGCGCTGGGCCTCCGCGCTGCTCTACCGCAATGAGACCATCGAGGAGTCAGGGGTGGCCGCCGCAGTGCTCAACCACCCGGCCAACGGCGTGGCCTGGCTGGCCAATAAGCTCAGCCAGCACGGTGATTCGCTGAGCGCCGGGGAGATCATCCTGGCCGGTTCCTTCACCCGGCCCATGTGGGTGGAGCGCGGGGACACCGTGCTCTGTGATTACGGAGACCTAGGAACAGTGACATGCCGCTTCAACTAAGCCCGACTTTCCGCGAGCAGCTGGCCCAGGCCGAACGCACCCTCTACGGCGGCTGGATCTGCTCCGGCTCCCCGGTGGCCGCCGAGATCATGGCCGGGGCCGGACTCGACTGGCTGCTCATCGATATGGAGCACGCACCCAACGGCCTTCAGTCCGTGCTGGCCCAGCTGCACGCGGTCTCCGGGTATCCGGTCACCCCCATGGTGCGGGTACCGGCCGGGGAGACGGTCATCATCAAGCAGGTCCTGGACCTCGGCGCCCAGAACATCCTGGTGCCCATGGTCTCCACTGCTGAGCAGGCCCGCGAGGTGGCTGCTATGGCCGCGTATCCGCCTGCCGGTGTCCGCGGGGTGGGCAGTGCGCTGTCCCGTTCGGCCCGCTGGAACAGGGTCCCCGGATACCTGCAGAACGGCGCTGAACACATCTCGGTCTTCGTGCAGATCGAAACTGCCGAAGGGGTGGGCAACGCTGCGGAGATCGCTGCGGTGGAAGGTATCGACGGGGTCTTCCTCGGGCCCAGCGATCTGGCCGCCTCCATGGGGCACCTCGGTGCCCAGACCCACCCCGAGGTGGTGACCGCGGTGAAGGAAGCCTTCACCGCCATCACCTCCGCCGGCACCCCCGCCGGAGTCAACGCTTTCGATCCGGCAGCCGCCCGCGACTACGCCGATTCCGGGGCCTCCTGGATTCTGGTGGGGGCCGACGTCGCCCTGCTCGCCCGCGGAGCTGAGCAGCTCGCCACAGACTTCATCGGCACAGAGAACTGAGCTTTCAGAACACTTAGAAGGAGCAAGGATGCACTTCCACCACCATGGCTATGTGACCGGAAATCCCCGGATTCAGGCACCAGCCGGCATCGGGACCGAACGGCCCGAGGAGCTGCCCGATGAGATGGACGTGCTGATCGTCGGCACTGGCCCGGCAGGTATGATCACCGCCGCCCAGCTCTCCCAGTACCCCCAGGTGCACACCCGGATCATCGAACGCCGCCCCGGGCGGCTGGAAGTCGGTCAGGCCGACGGCATCCAGGCTCGCAGCGTGGAGACCTTCCAGGCCTTCGGCTTCGCCGATGAGATCACCAATGAGGCCTACCGGATCACCGAGATGGCCTTCTGGAAGCCGGACCCGGAGAACCCGGATCATATTGTGCGCACCTCCCGCCCGCTCGATGACGAGCACGGCATCAGCGAGTTCCCACACCTGATCGTCAACCAGGCCCGGGTGCTGGACTACTTCGCCGAGTACATGGCGCGCTCCGCCTCCCGGATCACCCCCGACTACGGGGTGGAGTTCCTGGACCTGAAGGTCACCGAGGACACCGACTACCCCGTCCACGTCACCGTCCGCCACCTCACTGGCAAGCACGAGGGAGCCGAACGCACCGTTCGCGCCAAATACGTGCTCGGGGCCGACGGCGCTCGCAGCCAGGTGCGCCGCTCCATCGGGCGGAAGCTGGAGGGTGACAGTGCCAAGCACGCCTGGGGCGTAATGGACACCTTGGCGGTCACCGACTTCCCGGACATCCGGCTCAAATGCGCCATCCAGTCCCGCTCCGGCGGCAATATCCTGCTCATTCCCCGCGAGGGCGGGCACCTGTTCCGGCTCTACGTGGACCTGGGCGAGGTGGCCGACGGTGATGCCGGCAAAGTCCGGAACACCTCCCTGGAGGAGATCACTGCCAAGGCCAATGCGATCCTGCACCCCTACACCCTGGACGTGAAGCATGTGGCCTGGCACAGCGTCTACGAAGTGGGCCACCGGGTCACCGATAAATTCGACGATGTGCCCGAGGAGCTCACCGGTGAGCGCACCCCCCGGGTGTTCATCGCCGGGGACGCCTGCCACACCCACAGCGCCAAGGCGGGCCAGGGGATGAATGTCTCCATGCAGGACGGTTTCAACCTTGCGTGGAAGCTGGGCCAGGTGGTCACCGGCCGCAGCCCCGAATCCCTGCTGGCCACCTACTCCCAGGAACGTCAGGTGGTGGCCCAGAACCTGATTGACTTCGATAAGGAATGGTCCGCTCTGATGGCCAAGAAACCGGAGGAGATGGAGGACCCCTCAGTGCTGGAGGACTTCTATGTGAAGACCTTCGAGTTCCCGGCCGGATTCATGACCGAGTACGAGCCCTCGATGATTACCGGCACCAAGGAGCACCAACAGCTGGCCGAGGGCTACACCGTGGGCAAGCGGTTCAAGTCCGCGGAGGTGTTCCGGGTCTGCGACGGCAATCCGGTGCACCTGGGGCATCTGGCCACCGCGGACGGCCGCTGGCGGATCTACGTGTTCGCTGACGCTCCCGCCGCGGGGGAGACGTCCCAGGTGGCCCGCTGGGCTGACTGGTTCAAGAATGCCCCCGATTCACCCCTGCAGCGGTTCACCCCATCTGAGGGGGACGAGGACGCCGTCTTCGACACCAAGGTCATCTACCAGCAGCGGCACTCGGAGGTGGATATCAACGCAGTGCCCGATGCCTTCAAACCGAAGGTGGGCCCATTCCGGCTGACCTACTACAACAGCGTGTTCGCGCTGCACCCCGAGACGGACATCTTCGCCGAGCGCAGCATTTCCCGCGAGGGTGCAGTGGTGGTGGTCCGGCCCGATCAATACGTGGCGCAGGTGCTGCCGCTTCAGGCCACCGCCGAGCTTGCCGAGTTCTTCGCCGGTATCTTCACCGACCAGGTCTAACCCGCGCGGGGCGTGTGGCGGTGTACCAGTGGTAGAACAGCAGGACGATAAGCGTCACGTCAACCACCTCGCCGCCGTAGAACATGATCTGGGCCCCGAGCTCAGCGTCAGCTGACCCAACTCCCTGGGGTGGAGAGGCATAGAGCCGTTTGGCCAGAATCTGATGTACTGCGATGAAGGCGATGAGCACCGCTGCCCGGAGGAGCCAGGGGGCCCGGTGGGGGTTCGGGTCGATGCCGATCAGAGAATAGATGAACGCGTACGCGGCCAGGAAGATATGGGTGTGAAAAAGTGCATGTACCAGCACGGAGGCATGCATGGTCATGAACAGCTCCGTGGTGTAGAGCAGCCATAGCCCGCCGCCGTTGAGCACCCCGGCGACCACGGGATGGGTGACCAGACGCACCCAGGGGCTGCGGAGCACCCGGCTCAGGACTCTGGCCGCGCTCACCGGCAGTGCACGCAGCGCGACCGTGGCCGGGGCCGCCAGGACCAGCAAGAGTGGGCCGATCATTCCCATCAGCAGGTGCGCCACCATATGCGCGGCGAAACTGGTATGTGCAGCAGAAGCCACCGGCCCGATCAACCCAGCGCCGGTACAGAGAATCCCGAGATACCAGAGGACTGCGCGCCGGGCCGGCCAGCGGCCCCGCCCACGGCCACGCCAGAGGCCTAGGCCGTAACCAAGCGCAGCCAGCACCAGCACGATGAGGACCGAGAGTTCGAAAGCCTCCCAGGAGAGCGGGTCATCGAAGGCGCCTTCGCCCCCGATGTGCTCATCTGGGTGATGGTGCACTCTCACCCGCCGCTCAGTTCGGAGCGCTCGCCGCGGGCCGGACCGGCCGGGTTCGCCGGAGCAGCACCAGCCCGATCAGCAGGGCCAGGACGGCCGTGCCGATCCAGACCACGTCATAGACCAGCAGATCTACCCCGTAGCGGATCTGATGGATCTGCAGCACTTTGTGACTGACCACGCCGTCGAAGAGCTGGAACGCCCCCACCCCGGTCACCACCGCAGCGATCCAACGCTTTCACACCACTCGGGCCCGACGCCGAACATCGGCGAGCAGGAAGAGCCCCCAGACAGTGATGAACCATCCGAACGCGTGGAAGAACCCATCAGCGACCAGGGCTGCCTCAGGGGTAGACCTGTCGTAGAAGTGGTGCCACTGCAGCACCAGGTGGAAGATGAAGAGGTCAATCAGTGAAGCGGCGATCCCACACCCGAACAGGACCCCGGAGAGCACTGTGCGCCGATCAGCGGGAGTTGGTCTCGGCATCGGAGTTCCTTTCCAGGGGTGGCCGGGGAAACCTACTCGTAGTTGTAGAAGCCTTTGCCGGTTTTGCGGCCCAGCTCTCCACGGCTGACCATATCGCGCATCAGCTGCGGGGGCTCGAACCGCTCACCCAGAGTGGCGTGCAGGTACTCGGCGATTCCTAGGCGCACATCCAGGCCCACAATGTCGGTCAGGGCCAGCGGGCCGATCGGGAACTTGTATCCCAGCACCATGGCATTGTCGATGTCCTCGGCCGAAGCCACCCCCTCCTCCACCATGCGGATGGCCTCCAGGCCGATTGCCACGCCCAACCTGGAGGAGGCGAAGCCGGGAGCGTCATTGACCACCACGGGGGTTTTGCCGAGACCCCCCACCCAGCTGCGGGCCAGCCGTGTGAGCTCATCGCTGGTCTGCGCAGCCAGCACCACCTCCACCAGTTTGGAGGCGGGGACCGGGTTGAAGAAGTGCATGCCGCAGAACCGCTCCGGACGCTTCAGCTGCTCGCCCAGTTGGGTGACTGAGATGGAGGAGGTGTTGGTGGCAAGCCAGGCATCGGGCGCCAGCTGGGCCTCAGCCTGCTGCAGGGAGGAGACCTTGATCTCCCACTTCTCCGGAACAGCCTCCACTACCAGCTGGCAGTCCGCAAACACCCCGTAGTCGGTGGAGACCGCCAACCTGGGTGTCCAGTCCGCCAAGGACCCGCTGATCTTCCCGCGGTCCAGACTGGAGGCCAGATCCGAGGTGACCCGCTCGGCTGCTGCTGCCGCGGCGGCGTCGTTGATCTCCACCACGGTGACCTGCTCAGACCCGGAGACCAGGAAGGCATGGGAGATCCCTGCCCCCATCCGGCCTCCGCCGAGCACACCGATACGGGCAGGAACTGCAGCGTCAGTCATTCTTCTCCTTGGTCTTCTTGCGGTCGAGGAAGGCCTGCATCCTGTCGAATTTGGCCTGGGACTCAAACAGGATGGCCTGGGCGAGATCATCCACATGCGGGTGGGCTTCCCGGGGCATGGCGAAGACCCGTTTGGCCACCTGCACCGCCAGCGGATCCTGGGCGGCAATCCGGTCAGCCAAGGCCTCAGCGGCCTGGGCCAGCTCCGCCGGCTCATGCACCGAGGTGACCAGACCGTGATCCAGGGCCTCTTGGGCGCTGAGGATCCGCCCGGTGAACAGCAGTTCCTTGGCTATCGCCTCCCCGGCCAGCTCCTTGAGCCGCCACAGCGCGCCGGCGGCGGGGATGATCCCCCAGGCCGGTCTCCGGCTGACCCACTTTGACCCGGGTGGTGGCCACCCTGAAATCGGCGGCCCAGGCCAGCTCGGCGCCCCCGCCCAGGGCATAGCCGTCGATCGCGGCGATCACCGGCATCGGCAGCTTGGCCAACCGGTCAAAGGCACCGGAGTTGATCCCGCGCAGCGCATCGGCACGGCGGCGCTGACGCAGCTGACCAATATCAGCCCCGGAGGCGAAGATGCCCTTACCGTCAGCTTCGGTGCCGGAGAGAATCAGGATCTTGGGCTGGTCTTCCAGATAGCCGCAGAGGCTGTGCAGCTCGGCGATCATCGCTGCGTCAATCGCGTTGCGCACCTCCGGGCGGTCCAGGGCGGCGTGCACCCGGTCCTCGGATTCAGTGATGCGCAGCGTGGAGAACTCTTCCGGGTTCAGCGGCATAGGGCGTTCACACCTTCTCGATCAGCATCGCCTGGCCCTGGCCCACTCCGATGCACAGGGTGGCCAGACCGCGGGAGAGGTTGTCATCCTCCATCCGGCGCATCAGGGTCAGCACAATCCGGGAGCCGGAGGAGCCCAGGGGGTGGCCCAGGGCGATCGCCCCGCCGTCAGTGTTCACGATCTCCTCATCTAGGCCCAGCCGGCGGATGCTGGCCAGGGACTGGGCGGCAAAGGCCTCGTTGAGCTCCACGGCCTCCACATCATCCAGGGACCAGCCGCTGCGGGCCAGCACCTTCTGGGTGGCCGGCACCGGCCCGATGCCCATGATCTCCGGCGGTACCCCGGCTGCCGCCGAGCCCACCACCCGCGCCCGGGGGGTCAGGCCGTATTTCTGCACTGCACGTTCTGAGGCTACGATCACCGCCGAGGCACCATCGTTCAGCGCTGAGGAGTTTCCGGCGGTGACCACGCTGCCGCCGGCGACCACCGGCCGCAGCCCGGCCAGCGCCTGCTCGGTGGTCTCCGGGCGGGGGCCCTCATCGGTGTCCACCACAGTGACCTGACCCTTACGCCCCTGGACCTCCACTGGGGTGATCTCCCGGGCCAGCCGGCCGGATTCAACGGCGGCAGCGGTGCGCCGCTGAGACTGCAGTGCGAAGGCGTCGGCTTCCTCGCGGGTGATCCCGTCCACTCGGGCGACTTCCTCGGCGGTCTCCGGCATGGAGAACGTCCGGCCCCGGTGCTGAAGGTGCTTGGGGTTGACGAACCGCCAGCCGATGGAGGTGTCCAGCACCTCGCCTGGGCGGGCGAAGGGCTTCTCCGGCTTGGCCATCACCCAGGGGGCTCGGGACATCGACTCCACTCCGCCGGCCACTACCAGATCGGCAGCCCCGGCGGCGATCATGTGATGGGCCTGAGCGATGGCGGACATCCCGGAGGCGCACAGCCGGTTGACCGTGACCCCCGGCACGGTGTCTTCGAACCCGGCCAGCAGCCAACCCATCCGGGCCACATTGCGGTTCTCCTCACCGGCTCCGTTGGCATTGCCGAAGATCACCTCGTCTACCTCTGCGGAGGGGACACCGGAGTCCTCCACCACCTGGCGGATGACCAGGGCGGCCAGATCGTCGGGTCGAACCGAGGACAGTGCGCCGCCGTAGCGGCCCACCGGGGTGCGGGTGCCAGAGACGAGGAAAGCGGGTTGGGACACGGAGCATTCTCCTTAGCGGTTGGCGCTTCGACGGAAGGTGAGAGGACAGGGAGTCAGCGGCAGCAGGATCAGAGGTCAGCCAGGGCGGTGGCGGGGTTCTCCATACAGGTGGCCACATAGTTGAGGAACCCGCCGGCGGCACCCCCGTCGCATACCCGGTGGTCGAAGGCCAGTGTAAGGGTGGTGACCTTGCGTACGGCAAGCTCGCCATTCACAGCCCAGGGCCGGTCCATGATACGGCCGATGCCCAGAATGGCGGCCTCCGGGTGGTTGATGATGGGTGTGGCCCCATCAGAGCCGAAGACCCCATAGTTGTTCACCGTGAAGGTGCCGCCGGTGAGCTCCTTGCCGCTGAGGGATCCCGCCCGTCCGGCCTCGGCCAGCCGGCGGATCTCAGCATGCAGCGCCCGGGCAGAGTACTGCTCAGCGTGGCGCAGCACCGGCACCATCAGGCCTTTGGGAGTCTGGGCGGCGAAGCCCAGGTTGACCCCCTCGAACTGGGTGATGGTCTCACCACCCTCTGTGGAGTCGATCCGGGCGTTGAGCTCCGGGTGCTTCTGCAGCCCAGCGATCACGAACCGGGAGAGGAACGCGAGCACAGAGGGGGCCTCCTGGCCTGATCCCTTCAGCTGGGCTCGCATATCCAGCAGCTGGGTCACATCGGCATCCTGCCAGACTGTGGCCTCCGGGATCTCGCGGCGTGACTGCGAGAGCTTAGTGGCGATCGCCTTGCGGATCCCGGTCACCGGAGTCTGCTCGCGGATCGCCAAACCGGTGACGGAGTCAGTATCAGCGGCCGACGACGCCGTCCCAGCCGGCTGGGTGCCCTCAGCTCCGCCTACTGCGGCAAGTACGTCACTGCGCATGATCAGACCGCTGGGCCCGGTGCCGGTCAGCGAGCTGATCTCCACACCCTGTTCGCGGGCCAGTTTGCGCACCAAGGGAGAGGAGACCCGTGGAGCTTGGGCCGGCGCACCAGGGGTGGCGAGCAGTGTCTTAGCCGGTGCGGCCTGAGCAGCTGAGGCTGGGACCTGACGTTTGCGGCGGCGTCGTCGCCCGTTGGCGGACTCCGAGGTGCCGTAGCCGATCAGCACGTTCCCGGATCCCTGGGACTGGTTCTCCTCCGGCACAGCAGTGCCGGCACGCTCTTCTTCTCGGTAGGACAGCGCGCCGGGGGCGTCTTCACCGGCAGGGGAGCCGGCGCCGTCGTTGCCTGCAGCCACGGTGATCAGCGGTTTGTCCACCTCCAGGGTTTCCCCCACCTCACCGTGCAGGGTCTGCACCACCCCGGCGTAGGGACTGGGCACCTCGATGGCGGACTTGGCAGTCTCCACCTCGGCGATGGGCTGATCCACCGCGATAGTGTCGCCTTCAGCCACCAGCCAGCTCAGCAGCACGGCCTCGGTGAGGCCCTCGCCCAGATCGGGCAGATTGAAAGTGGTCATGCTCAGTCCTCCCACTGGAGTTCATCGAGGGCGTCCAGGATCCGGTCCACATCAGGCAGGTGGTGCTCCTCCAGCTTCGGCGCCGGATAGGGGATGTCGAAACCGGTGACCCGCAGCACCGGGGAGGCCAGGGAGTGGAAGCACCGTTCCTGGATCCGGGCGACGATCTCACTGGCCACGGAGACGAATCCCTGCGCCTCGGCCACCACTACGGCCCGGCCGGTCTTCTGCACAGTGCGCACCAGGGCCTCCTCGTCGAAGGGCACCACCGAGCGCAGGTCCAGCACCTCGGCGGAGATCCCGTCCTCAGCCGCGGCCTCGGCGGCCTTCAGCACAGTGGGCACCGAGGGGCCGTAGCTGATGATGGAGACATCGGTGCCCGCCCGCACCACCGTGGCGTTGCCGGCGGCGCCCACGCGGGGGCTGTCCCCCTCAGCGCTGTCCATGGAGGACTCGTACTGTTGGCGCAGGGCGGTGAGGTCTTCGCCAGCCTTGGACCAGTACAGTTTCTTCGGCTCGAAGAACACCACCGGGTCCTCGGTGTCGATGGCCTCGCGCAGCATCAGATAGGCGTCGGCCACCGTGGCTGGGGTGAAGACCTTCAGTCCGGCAGTGTGCGCATAGTAGGCCTCGGAGGAATCGCAGTGGTGCTCCACCCCGCCCACGCCTCCGCCATAAGGGATCCGGATGACGATCGGCAGGCGGACCCGGCCGCGGGTGCGGTTGGCCATCTTGGCGATATGGCTGAAAATCTGTTCCAGGGCCGGATAGGCGAAGGCGTCGAACTGCATCTCGATCACCGGTCGCATCCCGTTGATGGCCATGCCCACCGCGGTGCCGGCGATCCCGGACTCAGCCAGCGGGGTGTCGAAGCAGCGGTTCTCACCGAAGCGCTTAGTCAGCCCGTCGGTGATGCGGAAGACCCCGCCCAGGGTCCCCACATCCTCGCCGAACACCACTACGGAATCATCTGCCTCCATGGCATCAGACATCGCGGTGTTCAGCGCGGAGGCGAAGGTGGTGGTCTTAGTGGCGGTTGCGGTGCTCATCAGCGGGTGGCCTCCTCGGCGCCGGCCTGGGCGTTCCCATGGGCGCGGGCCAGCTCATCGGCCAGCTGCCCCCGTTGGGCGCTCAGCTGGGCGGTGGGTTCGGTGTAGATGTGGTCAAAGATCTCCAGGGGGTCCTCATCCGGCTCCGTGGACATCGCCTGGCGCAGTGAGGCGGCCACCTTTTCGGCGGCCTCGGAGATCTCTGCCTCGGCGGCCTCGTCCAGCAGCCCCTTGGCAGCCAGGAACTTCTGCATGCGCAGCAGCGGGTCCTTGCGTTTCCACTGCTCCACTTCCTCTCGGTCGCGGTAGCGAGTCTCATCATCGGCGTTGGTATGGGCCTGCATCCGGTAGGTGATCGCCTCCAGCAGCAGCGGCATGGAGTTCTCACGGGCCAGGTGCACTGCCCGGCGCAGGGTGGCCAGCACTGCCACCATGTCATTTCCGTCCACCTGCTCCCCGGCCATTCCGTAGCCGATGGCCTTATGCGCCAGGGAGGGGGCTGCGGACTGGTGGGACAGCGGCACTGAGATGGCATAGCCGTTGTTCTGCACAAAGAACACCACCGGCACCTCGAAGACCGCGGCAAAGTTCAGTGCCTCGTGGAAGTCACCCTCGCTGGTGGCACCATCGCCGCACATGGCCAGCACCACTGTGTCCTCACCGCGCAGTTTGGCGGCATGGGCCACGCCCACGGCATGCAGCAGCTGCGTGGTCAGCGGGGTGGACATCGCACCCACCCGGTAGGCCTTGGGGTCGTAGCCGCAGTGCCAGTCACCGCGGAAGGAGACCATCACATCCAGCGGGTCCACACCCCGGGAGATCACTGCTACTGAGTCGCGGTAGGTGGGGAACATCCAATCGCCTTCACCCAGGCAGAGGGCCGCGCCCACCTGGCAGGCCTCCTGGCCGTGCGAGGAGGGGTAGACGGCCATCCGGCCCTGACGGACCAGGGCGTAGTTCTGGTCATTGATGCGCCGCCCGGCCACCAGCGCGGCATAGGCCTTTAACAGCACATCGTCCTCAGGAATCGGGTACTCATGGCCGGGGCCGGTGCCCTGCTCCTCCTCCGGAATCAGCGTGCCCTCCGGGTCCAGCATGCGGATCTGCTGCTGGGCCGGCAGCATGTACTGCTCCGGGGAGATGCCGAAGCTGCTGCTGGCCTCGAGGATCCGGGAGGCCTGTTCGGCCTTCTGGTGACCCGGCTCGGGGTTGGTGATGGGATCGTCCATGTTCACCCTCTCTTCAATAGGCGTTCAGATGGGTGCACGCCGTTGTGTGATACCTGTCACGCTAGTGTATCGTAAATACTGACCGATTGGTCGGTAACGTAGTTTATTACCGAGAGAAGCCCGCCATGAGCACGTGGAATTGAGGACGCCGATGACCGTCGAGACCCCCGCAGCAACCGCGCCGAGCAAGGGACAGCACAGCCCTGAGAGCATCCTGCCCAGCTTCATCGCCGGGTCCTGGTGGACCCCTGAGAACCCGCAGAAGGTCACGGAGATCAACGACGCCGCCACCGGGGAGCTGGTCTGCCGGATCTCCACTGAGGGCCTGGACACCGTCGCTGCCGTGGACTACGCCCGCACAGTGGGTCAGGCCGGACTCGGTGAGCTGACATTCCACCAGCGTGCCCTGATCCTCAAGCAGCTGGCCCTGCACCTGGGCCAGCACAAGGAGCCGCTCTATGAGCTCTCCGACAAGACCGGAGCCACCCGTAAGGATCACCTGATCGATGTGGACGGCGGCATCGGCACCCTGTTCGCCTACTCCTCCAAGGGGCGTAAGGAACTGCCCAACTCCAATGTCATCATCGACGGGCAGGTGGAGCAGCTCTCCCGCGATGGCAGCTTTATCGGCGAGCACATCTACACCCGGTTGACCGGAGTGGCTGTGCAGATCAACGCCTTCAACTTCCCGGTCTGGGGCATGTTGGAAAAATTCGCCCCGAGCTTCATCGCCGGAGTGCCCACTATCGTCAAGCCGGCCAGCCAGACTGCCTATGTCACCGAGGCCTGCGTGCGGCTGATGCTGGACTCCGGGCTGCTGCCTGAGGGGTCCATCCAGCTGATCTCCGGCTCGGCACGGGATCTGCTGGACCAGCTGGACTACCGCGATCACGTGGCCTTCACCGGATCCGCGGGCACCGCCCAGCTGCTGCGCTCGCATCAGAATGTGCAGCAGGAGGGAGTCCGCTTCACCGCGGAGACAGACTCGCTCAACGCCGCGATTCTGGGCCCGGACGCTGGGCCCGAGACCCCAGAGTTTGAGGCCTTCATCAAAGCCGTAGTTCAGGAGATGACCGCCAAAGCCGGCCAGAAGTGCACCGCGATCCGCCGCACCATTGTGCCCAGCGAGCATGTGGACACCGTAGTGGAGGCACTGCGCGCCCGGGTGGAGTCCCGGGCCGTGTTGGGCGATCCGCGCGATGCTGAGACCACAGTGGGTGCCTTGGCTTCCAAGGACCAGCAGCAGGAGGTCACCTCAGCGGTGCAGCGGCTCATCGAAGCCGGCGGGGAGGTCTGCTTCGGCGGACCCGGCGGAGCCACCGGTAACGGTGATGCCGAGCGCGGTGCCTTCTTCCCGGTCACCGCGCTGAAGTTCAGCCAGGCCCGCACCCCCGAGGTGCACCAGGTAGAGGCCTTCGGGCCGGTCACCTCCGTGCTGGGCTACACAGATATCGACGACGCCGTGGCCCTGGCTGCCTTAGGCGGCGGTTCCTTGGTTGCCACCGTAGCCACCCACGACCCGGAGACTGCCGCGAGGTTTGTCCGCGGCATCGGTTCCCACCACGGCCGGGTGCATCTGCTGGACCGGGATGATGCCAAGACCTCAACCGGCCACGGCTCACCGCTGCCGCACCTGGTGCACGGCGGGCCCGGACGGGCCGGTGGTGGCGAGGAGCTCGGCGGTATGCGCGGGGTCAAGCACTATATGCAGCGCACCGCAGTGCAGGGCACCCCGGACCTGCTCACCGGGGTCACCGGGGTCTGGCACCGCGGGGCCAAGGCCAATACCGCCACCCCGGAGACGGTGGCCGCCGGTGAGGCGGTGCACCCGTTCCGCAAATCGCTGGCTGAGCTGAAGATCGGTGACCAGTTCGCCTCAGGACTGCGCCAGGTGCGCCTGGAGGACATCGAGGCCTTCGCTGAGTCCACCGGGGACACCTTCTACGCCCACACCAATGAGGAGGCGGCCACCGCCAACCCGTTCTTCCCGCGCCGGGTGGCCCACGGCTACCTGCTGGTCTCTTGGGCGGCCGGGCTGTTCGTGGAGCCGGTCCCGGGTCCGGTGCTGGCCAATACTGGTCTGGAGAACCTGAGCTTCCTGACCCCGGTCACCTACGGCGACTCGATCCGGGTCACGCTCACAGCTAAGCAGATCACCCCGCGGGAGACCGATGACTACGGCGAGGTCCGCTGGGACACTGTGCTGCACAACCAGAATGACGAGATCGTGGCCACCTACGATGTGCTCACCCGGGTGGCCAAGGAGACCCCCAACTGGGCGGAGTAGGCATGACTGCCAGGCTGGACCCCTCGTGCAAACTAGGAAATAAATCGTATGCAAACTAGGCAACGTAATTTATGCAAAGAGATGCAGGGGGCGCTGGGTGGACCAAGTGTTGAGAAGTACGCTCAGCTCATTGTTCGCGGCGGCTGGCCTGAGTTGGTCAATGATGATGTGGCAGATCCCAGCGACTACCTCGAGAGTTATCTCGATGACATTGCACGGACTGACCTGGAGGCTGCAGAGCTTCGTGTCGACCCGCTGCGGATGGAGGCACTGATCCGAGCCTTGGCCCGGAATGTCTCGACTGAGGTCAGTATTGCCAGATTGGCAGCAGAGGCGGAGATTTCGGGCAACGGGGGAGGGTCAGTTTCCTACAGATCAGCCCGGAAGTATCTCGATGCCTTGGAGAGAGTATTTGTTCTGGAAGAGCAGCCAGCCTGGTCGGTGCATCTGCGGTCCAAAGTGCGACTTCGAGTGCATCCAAAGTGGCACTTCATTGATCCCTCACTTGCCGCTGCGGCCTTGCAGACTTCCCCTCAGGCGCTCCTGGAGGAACTGACGACGTTCGGGTTTCTCTTTGAATCCTTAGCCATTCGAGATTTACGCATCTATGCCGACGTTCATCGCGGACGTGTCTTCCACTACCGGGACAGCTCCAACTTGGAAATTGATGCCATCATAGAGTTGCGTGATGGTCGCTGGGTGGCTTGTGAAGTGAAGCTCGGGGGCCAGAAACACATCGACCGAGCCGCCGATCATCTGCGGCAGCTCAGTCGTAAGGTCTCGGAACAGCGCCAAGCTCAGCTCCAAGCGCTAGTTGTCCTGACCGGAGGCGAGGCCAGTTACACCCGGCCAGACGGAGTGCATGTGGTCTCGCTTGGTCACCTTGCCCCCTGAACGGGCCGCGCGTGCTGCGGCGTCGTGTGCTGACCCGGGTGGCCAAGGAGACCCCCGACTGGGCCCAGTAGCGTAGTTTCAGGGTTTCTTCGGCACTGCGAAGAACTGCAGAACTTCTCCGCCAAAGCGCTGGAAGTGGGGTTGCCAGTGGCGAAGACTTGGGTATGTCAACGATGACAGCCCAAGAGTCACACCGGAATCAAAGGAGATTCGCCATGACTATCACCAGCCCCGAGACCAGCCAGCAGTTCATTTCGCTCTCCGGCCCGGAGGTTCCGCGCCAGGATGAACTCTTCACCCCCGGTGCCCTGGAGTTCTTAGCGGCACTGCACCAGGAGTTCAGTGTTCGCCTCGCGGCCCTGCCAGACCAGCAGGGCGGGAGGACGGTTTCCCGTGACTGGGCTCTGCTCGTGGACCAGCACCTCTCTGAGCCGCCGAGCAGCTTCATCAGCCCGCAGCGGTTGACCCGCGCCCAGGACAAGGTGTTGTGCCACGGTGCAGGCATCTCCGCAGGCCTGGTGGACTTCGGCCTGCACATCTTCCGCAATGCTCAGCGGCTGCTGGATGACGGGCGTGCTCCCTTCGTCTCGCTGCCTGGGGCTGAGACCGAGGAGGAGCTGCAGATTTGGCAGGAGCTCTTCATCCGTGCGGAGCAGCTGCTGAACCTGCCTGATGGAACTATCCGCGCCATCCATCTGCGCCCCGGGGAGCCGGATCAGGACGATGATGAGGACGGCCAGGAGACCACCGCCGGGGTCCTGATGCCCCGCATCAGCGGCTGACTCCGTTCCTGGGACAGCTGCAGCTACCGGCCGTGGAAGCTGGGGGTTCGCTTGGCCTGGAAGGCGGCGAAGCCCTCCGCGTAGTCCTCTGAGGCGCAGAGCGCGGCCTGGGCGCGGTTCTCCGCGTCCAGGGACTCCCAGAGGCCGATCCGTTCATCTCGGATCTGGGCTACCAGCTTCTTCGACTCGCGGAACGCAAGCGTGGCCCCGGCGGCTGCTTTCTGCGCCTTCCCTCGGGTGAACTCCACCAGCTCTGCCGCGGGCACGGCCCGGGAGAAAAGTCCGGCAGCCACGGCCTCGGCCCCGGAGATCAGCTCTGCGGTGTAGATCAGGTCCAGGGTGCGGTGGGCGCCCAGACGCTCGACGAACAGGGCATGGCCACCGGAGTCCAGGGTTGCGCCAAGCGAGGCGAACGGGGAGCCGATCTTGGCGTCCTCGGCAACGTAGACCACATCCGTGGCGATGGCCAGCCCCAGGCCTACGCCCAGGCAGGCGCCCTGAACAGCGGCGAAGGTGGGCGCCGGGAACTGCGCCATCCGGCGCAGCAGCGGGGTGACCTTATCGCCCAGGTAGCCCAGCACATCGTCCTCGGCCGGGGTGACCCCGGAGATATCCCGCCCGGCGCAGAAGCCGCGGCCCTCACCGCGCAGCAGCAGAGCCCGGACCCCGGCCGCCTCGGCCTCCCGGTAGGCGCCCTCCAGCTGCGCCAGGGCCGCCTCATCCAGCGAGTTCAGCTTCTTGGGTGCGTTCAGCACCACCTCTGCCAGTCCGTTATCGATAGTCAGGTCTATCATCAGCTGCTCCGTCTCAATGGTCAGGCGTCGTAGTCGACTACGAGCTTCTCGCCGGTGGGTCGGGTCTGGCAGGTGAGCACATAGCCGCGCTCCAGCTCGTCCTTCTCCAGCGCGTAGTTCTCATCCATCTCGAAGCCCCCCGAGACCACTTTGGCCCGGCAGGTGCCGCAGACCCCGCCGGCACAGGCGAAGGGCACATCCGAGCGGGAGCGCAGGGCGGCGTTGAGCACGGTCTCACCCGAGGCAGCAGGAGAGGCCACCTGACCGGTCAGACCATCCAGGGTGAATTCGATCTCCACGGTCTTACCGCCAGGATCAGCCTGCACCCTGCGGCCCTGCTGGCCGGCGGGGCGGTCCGGGCGCCCGGTGCTGAACAGTTCAAAGCGCACCTTCTCCTCGGCCACACCGCGGGAGGCCAGTTCATCGCGCAGCAGCTGCACCAGTTCAAAGGGCCCGCAGAGGAACCACTCATCGGTGTCCTCGGGCCTCAACACATGGTCCAGCAGGGCAGTGAGCTTCTCCGCGTCGATCCGACCGGTCAGCAGCGGGTTCAGCCGCTGCTCCCGGCTGAGTACATGATGCACTGCGAACCGGGCCGGGTAGCGGTCTTTGAGGTCCCCGATCTCCTCAGCGAACATCACATCAGAGGCCGAACGGTTGGCGTAGACCAGCTCAAAGGTGGCCTCCGGGGAGGAGCGCAGCACTGAGCGGGCGATCGCCATGATCGGGGTGATCCCGGAGCCCGCAGCGAAGGCCACCAGCCGGGCGTCAGCGCGGCGTGCCACCGCCTCCTCGGCCAGCTCCTCGGGGCGGTTCATCGAGGTGATCGCCGTCTTGGAGACGAACGCCCCGGAGGGGTTCATCACCTCGAGGCTGGCCCCGGGAGTCAGTTCCTCATTGGCCCAGGTGGAGAACACTCCGCCGATATCGCGTTTGATCGCCACCCGGATCTCACCGGGAACGGGTTCGGTGCAGATGGAGTAGGAGCGGCGCAGCTGCCTGCCGTCGATCTCTGCTCGCAGGGCCACATACTGGCCCGGGGCATAGTCGAAATCAGCCTGCAGCTCCGGGGGCACCTCAAAGGTGACCTCCACTGAATCGGCCGTCAGCCGGCGGACATCCTTGACTCGCAGTGTATTGAAGGTCGCGCGGCGGCGTGCAGCAGTGGCCGTTTCCGGGGCAGGGGTCTGAACAGTCATCACAGCACCTTGAAGTAGTCGAAGGGTTCCAGGCAGGCTCGGCACTGATACAGCGCCTTGCAAGCGGTGGAGCCGAACCGGGCCAGCTCACGGGTGTCCAGGGAGTCACAGCGCGGGCATTTCACGCTCAGCCCCACCGAGATCGGACCGTTGCGCACCGGGGCGGCCCCAGTGGGTGGGGTGATCCCGTACTCGCGCAGTTTGGCCTTGCCCTCATCAGTCATCCAGTCGGTGGTCCAGGCCGGCTTCAGCACGGTGTGAACCTGCACCGGGTCGTAGCCGCCGCGCTGCAGGGCAGCACGAACATCGGCGGTGATGGTCTCCATCGCCGGACAGCCGGAGTAGGTGGGGGTGATGAGTACGACGCCGCCCCCCTCCTCAGTTGCCGCAGCAGCCCGCAGGATGCCCAGATCGGCAATGGAGAGCACCGGGATCTCCGGGTCGTTGACTTCGGCCGCCAGATCCCAGACCGCGGCATCGCGCGGATCCTGGGGGCGGACTCCCTCCGGGGAGAGCTGAAGGTCCTCAGCAGTGGTCATGACAGCGGTCCTCACCAGCTGGCCCCTGGATGCTGCCGGGCCAGCACCTGCATCTCGGCCAGGATGAACCCGCGCTGTTCGGAGAACCGACCGGAGCGGTCGGCCCCGAAGGCGCCCTTGATCTCCGGGACCCGCAGTCCGGCCTGCTCGATGATCCCGGTCAGCCGCTCCATCACCGATTCCCGCAGGGAAGAAGGCAGCACGGCGATCCCGGCCTCGGCCAGTTCGGCGGTGGGCTCGGCATCGTAGAACAGCTCCTGTACATATGCCCAGACGGACTCCAGCCCGGCCTGCATGCGCCGCTGGGACTCCTCAGTGCCGCCGGCCAGGCGCAGCAGCCACTGGGCTGCGTGGTCCTGGTGGTAGGCGACCTCTTTGAGTGCCTTCTCCGCCACTGCGGCAAGGGTCTCATCGGCGGAGTCCACCAGCCGGGAGTAGAGCTCATGGGAGTAGAAGCTGAAGATCAGCTGCCGGGCGATGGTCTTGGCGAAGTCCCCGTTCTCCTGCTCCACCAGACGTGCGGAGCGGAACTCCTCCTCATCACGGAAATAGGCGAGATCATCCTCAGTTTTACCCCAGGCGGTACCGGCATAGGTGAGGAAGAACCGGGCATGGCCCAGCAGGTCCAGGGCAATATTGCCCAGGGCGATATCCTCCTCCAGCTCCGGGGCCCGGGAGATCCAGTGGCCCAGCCGCTGGGCCAGGATGAGCGAGTCATCACCCAGAATCAGCGCATAGCGGGCGGTCTTCTCATCCGCGGCGGCGCCGGAGGAGCTCAGGTCCTCAGGCGTGATGGCATCACCCACTGAGATCCGAGTGGCGGAGTCCTGCGTGGTGAAGCTGCTCATAGGTGCGGCACCCCCTCGGACTGGGTGTAGTAGGTGGCATGCCGGTAGGCCTTGCCCTGGGCAGACTCGAAGTAGCCGCCCTTGGAGTCGGGGTCGGAGGCTGCGATCTCGGCTGCCGGGACCACCCAGATGGAGGTCCCCTCATTACGCCGGGTGTAGAGGTCGCGGGCATTGCGCAAGGCCATCGAGGCGTCCGGGGCATGCAGGGAGCCAGCATGCACATGGGAGAGCCCGCGTGAAGAGCGGACAAAGACCTCCCAGAGCGGCCATAGGCTGCGCTCAGCGGGATCGGCGGCGATCACGCCGCCCGCCGGGATCTGCTCTGTCTGCTGTGCGGTCTCAGTCATGCCTTCGGAGGCCTTTCGTGCGTGTGCGGAAGGGAGAGTGTGTGCGGGGTGGGGTGAGGGCTCAGGCGGTGAGCAGGGCGGCGTCGTGGGCTGCCTGCTGCTGCTTGGCGGCATAGGCGGCTG
The DNA here is from genome assembly GCF_009758175.1 of Nesterenkonia alkaliphila. Classification (GTDB taxonomy): domain Bacteria; phylum Actinomycetota; class Actinomycetes; order Actinomycetales; family Micrococcaceae; genus Nesterenkonia; species Nesterenkonia alkaliphila. The sequence goes on along the minus strand of NZ_WRPM01000071.1, from coordinate 58,549 downwards.
CGGCCTCGCGAACCCAGGCACCCTCATCGCGGGCGGCGCGGTAGTGGGCCAGCCGCTGGTGGTTCAGCGGGCCGTTGCCCTTGACCACACTGAAGAACTCATCCCAGTCCAGATCGCCGTAGTCGTAGTGACCGCGCTCATCGTTCCACTTCAGCTCGGGGTCGGGCAGGGTGAGCCCCAGGGCCTCTGCCTGAGGGACGATCATGTCCACGAACCGCTGGCGAAGATCATCATTGGAGAACCGCTTGATATTCCAGGCCATGGACTGCTTGGAGTTGGGCGACTCGTCATCTGGCGGACCGAACATCTGCAGGGCCGGGCCGTAGAACCGGTCCACAGCATCCTGGGCCATCTGCTTCTGGGCTTGAGTTCCATGCGAGAGCGTGTAGAGGATCTCCCAGCCCTGGCGCTGGTGGAAGGACTCCTCCTTGCAGATGCGGACCATGGCCCGGCCGTAGGGGCCGTAGCTGGCCCGGCACAGCGGCACCTGGTTGGTGATCGCCGCTCCGTCCACCAGCCAGCCGATGGCCCCGATATCGGCCCAGGTGCGGGCGGGGTAGTTGAAGATCGAGGAGTACTTGGCCTTGCCAGTGTAGAGCTGCTCGTAGAGCTCGTCCCGTGGGGTGCCCAGTGTCTCGGCGGCGGAGTAGAGGTAGAGTCCGTGGCCGGCCTCGTCCTGCACTTTGGCCATCAGCACGGCCTTGCGTTTCAGCGAGGGTGCCCGGGTGATCCAGTTGCCCTCCGGCTGCATGCCGATGATCTCGGAGTGGGCGTGCTGGGAGACCTGGCGGACCAGAGTCTTGCGGTAGTTATTGGGCATCCAGTCCCGGGGCTCCACGCGCTTGTCCTCGGCGATGAGCTGCTCGAAGCGCTCCCAGCCCACGCGGGCTTCTTCGGCGGCCCGGCGGGCGTCCTCAGAGATCTGCTCGGTGGTGGCCGTGGCCTCGACGGGGTGCAGCTGTGGGGATTGTGCGGACATGGTGACCTCCTGAATTACTGACCGTTCGTTCAGTATATACCAGGAGTGATGTGAGGCACAACACTTAGTGGGGTTCCCGCTCCGGAGCGCGCAGGCCCTCCAGCAGCAGGGTGACTACTGACTGGGCCACCGGAGCTGAGGAGTCTGCCCGTTCCGGGCGGTACCAGTCCACGATGGAGTTGACCATGCCCATGGCCAGCCGGGAGGCGGTGCGGGCGTTGATATCGCTGCGCAGATCACCGTCCTGCTGAGCCTGGCGGATCAGCTCCGCGATGCGCAGGGTAATCTCTCGGCGGCGCCGTAGGGCAGCGGTCTCCAGATCGGAGTTACCGCGCAGCCGCAGCAGCAGGGTGACGTAGGGCAGGGAGCGGGTGAGCACATTGACCGATTCGCGCAGGATAGTCTCCAGTTCGACCACCGCGGGCACATCCAGGGCCTCGGCCTCGGTGACCACCCGCTCGAGCTCCGAGAGTGAGTGGCTCAGCGCAGCCTCAAGGATCTCCTCCTTGGACTTCACATGATGATAGATCGCGGATTTGGAGATGCCCAGCTCCTGGGCAAGAGTGCCCATGGAGGTCGCCTCATAACCGTGTCGGTTGAACACTTCTACGCAGACTCTGACCAGGGAGTCCCGGTCATAGCCGGGGCGTCCCCGCCGGGCCTGACGGTCGGACTCTGCGGAGCTGAGATCGGTGGTGGGAGGCATCATCCCAGGGTACCGTTCGGCAGTCTCAGCGGCGCGGGCTCAACGGGGGCGTTTGTCATAGATTCGGCGCAGTTTTCCTGAGGAGCGGGCCAGGGTCTCCGGCTCGGCGACCACCACTTGGCAGCTGGAGCCGATCTTGACCTTGATCTGTTTGGCCAGTTCGGCGCCTGCGGCCTGGGCGGCCTCAGGCGTGGTCTCCGGGCGGCGCTCAATGTGCACCGTCATCTGGTCCATATGCTTGGGTCGGGTCAGCTCCAGCTGGAAATGAGGGGAGAGGCCCTGGATGCTCAGGGCGATCTCCTCGATCTGTGTGGGGAAGAGGTTGACCCCGCGCAGGATGATCATGTCATCGCTGCGCCCGGTGATGCGGCCCATCCGGCGGTGCCCGGGACGGTCGGTGCCGGGGAGCAGCCGGGTCAGGTCATGGGTGCGGTACCGGATGATCGGCAGTGCTTCCTTGGTGAGGGTGGTAAAGACCAGCTCGCCGTGCTGACCCATCGGCAGCACCTGCTCGGTGAGCGGGTCGATGATCTCTGGGCGGAAATGGTCCTCCCAGATGGTGGAGCCGTCCTTGCGCTGCACGGACTCACCGGCCACTCCTGGCCCCATCACCTCGGAGAGCCCGTAGATATCGCAGGCGGTGATGTTGAAGGCCTTCTCGATCTCGTGCCGCATCTCCTCAGTCCAGGGCTCGGCACCGAAGACCCCCACCTCCAGGGAGGACTCCCGGGGGTCCAGGCCCCGGTGGCGGAAGGCATCGGCCAGGGCCAGAAGGTAGGTGGGGGTGCAGAGGATGACCCGGGGTTGGAAGTCCTGGATGAGCTGGATCTGCTTCTCGGTCTGCCCGCCGGACATCGGGATCACTGTGGCGCCGAGCTTCTCGATGCCGTAGTGGGCGCCAAGTCCGCCGGTGAACAGCCCGTAGCCGTAGGCGTTGTGCACAATGTCCCCGGGCCGGACTCCGGAGAAGCGAAGGCAGCGCGCCAGCAGGGTGGCCCAGCGGTCAATGTCACCCTCGGTGTAGCCCACCACTGTGGGCCGCCCGGTGGTGCCGGAGGAGGCGTGGATGCGCCGGACCTGGTCCATCGGTACGGCGAAGGACTTGAACGGATAGGCGCTGCGCAGAAACTCCTTGTCGGTGAAGGGGAACTTGGCCAGGTCCTCCAGGGTCTGCAGGTCCTCAGGGCTCACCCCGTGGGCGTCATAGAGCTCACGGTAGGCGGTGATGTTCTCATAGGCGTGCCGCACAGTGGCCTGCAGGCGGGGCAGCTGCAGCGCCTCGATCTGCTCACGGCTGGCCAGCTCCTCGGGATCAGGCTCATTGCCCGGGGTGGGGGCGGCGGCAGTGGCGGCAATTGCGGTGGCCACTGCATTGGCGGCGTCGTGCTCGGTGCCAGTGGCGCCTGCGGCGGGGGAGGGGGCAATGCTCATCAGCGAGTCACCTTCTCTGGGTTGAACGGCACGGTGCGGGAACGCCCGCGGAACACGGCGATCAGGTCATCGCCCCGGGTGACGGAGACGTCATAGACCCCGCTGCGCCCGGCTTGGGCCACCGGTTTGGCCTCAGCGATGAGCTCATCACCCAGCCAGGCTGACTTCATGAAGTTGATGTCCACACCTGAGGCCACGGTGATGGTGCCATCATCCCCCTGCGGGTGATTGCAGGCCATGGCGAAGGCGGTGTCAGCCAGGCTGAAGATCATCCCGCCGTGCACGATGTCGAAGCCGTTGGTCATCTCCCGGCGCACGGTCATCGCGAGCTTGGCATGGCCCGGCTCGGCCAACAGCACCTCAGCACCCAGCCAGGCGGTGCACCGGTCTGTTTCCAGCATCCTGTGGTGCGGGCCGCCAGGGGGCATCGGCACGCCCTCATAGGTGGTCTCGGCAGTGGTGCTGATGTCAGTCATGGTGCTCCTGGGGATGCGAACAACAATTACAGACCAATCGGTCAGTAATGTAACCTAAGCACCGCGGAGCCTGTGATGTCAAGCACACTCAGGGCCTTCAGCTCAGACGAAGGCAGAAACTCCTGTCAGGTCACGGCCAGCAATGAGCAGATTGATGCCGTGGCTTCCTTCATAGGTGTAGATTGCCTCGATGTCACCGGCCACTTTGGCGGCCTCGTGGGTGCTCAGGATCCCGTTGCCGCCCAGGGTCTCGCGCGCCAGGGCGGCGGACTCGCGGGCCAGGCGGGTCAGTGTGGCTTTGGCCAGCGAGGCCCGCATCATGGTCAACTTCTCCTCACTCTGCAGGCGGCTGAGTTCTCCCATCAGTGCGGTGGACACGGCTAGGTTCCCGGCCACCTTGGCCAGGGCGGTCTGGATCATTTGGAAGGAGGCCAGCGGCTTGCCGAACTGCTGCCGGGAGCGTGCGTAGCTGCGGGAGATGTCCAGCAGTGCCTGCTGGGCGCCCACTGCCTGCCAGCCCACCCATGCGCGTGAACCCCGCAGGCCCTCTCCTGCGGCGGCGAAGCTGCTGGCTCCCGGCATCAGGGCGGTCTCCGGCACCAGCACATCTAAGGTGATGTCGGCGTTCTGCATAATCCGCAGCCCGGTCTTCTGGCTGATTTTCTGCGCTTGGTAGCCCGGAGTGCTGGTGGGTACCAGGAACCCCTTAATCTGGGCGTCGGCAGTGTCGCGTGCCCAGACCAGAGCCACATCTGCAACGGTGCCCAGGCCGATCCAGCGCTTGGCCCCCTGGATGTGCCACTGGCCGTCCGCCTGCTGCGTGGCCGAGGTGGTCAGGCCGCCGGCCACATCCGAGCCGTGCTCGGGTTCGGTCAGGCAGAAGGCTCCCAACTGCCGAAGGCTGCGCAACCCGGGGAGCCACTCGCGCTTGTGCTGCTCCGATCCCAGGCTGTCGATAGTGCCCACGATGAGCTCATTGTGGATGCCGACTACGGCAGATATCGAGACGTCTGCCCGAGCCAGGGCCGCGTGGGCCAGGCCTTGGAAGAGGTGGGAGGACCCGTCGACGAAGACCTCGCCGAGCCCAAGCTCGCCGGCCTCCTCGAGCAGGTGGCGGGGCAGCTCCTCCTGGTTCCACGGCTCGATGCTCTCGGGCCGGATGCGGCCTTGGGCAAACTCCTCGATCTGCTGCAGCCGCTGCCGCTCAGCCGGCTGCAGATGCCGGGCCAGCTCCAGGAGATCGGGGTGCTCCGGGCTGGTGTGCAGCTGATGTGGGGCAGCTGCCAGGGCTGGCGGCGTCGTCATCGTTGTCTCCTCAATCTCCCGCGAGTCTCGGGTGTTCTGCGGCCCGGGCGGGGGTGGACACCGGGACTTTACCAACTATAGGACTTCCAAGTATATTCTATGGGTGACTGGCATCACACTGTTATTGCAGGAGCAGATATGACCGTGACTGAGGAGTTCCGCGCAGCTCGCGACCACCTGGTCAGCGTTCAGGAGGACTGGGAGCGTGCCCGGAAGGAGTTCCAGTGGCCCCGCTTCACCCACTTCAACTTCGGGTTCGACTGGTTCGACCAGGTGGCTGCCAGCCCGGAGCGCGCCGAGCAGGATGCCCTGGTGATCGTCGAGGAGGACGGCAGACGGCTCTCCCGCACTTTCGCCCAGCTCAGCGCCGATTCCAATCGCGTGGCGAACTGGTTCCGCAGCATCGGGATCTCCCGCGGTGACCGGCTCATCCTGATGCTAGGCAATCAGGTTGAACTTTGGGAGACGATGCTGGCAGCCATCAAGCTGGGAGCGGTACTGGTGCCCACCACCACCCAGATGGGCGCCTATGATCTCCAAGACCGGGTCACCCGGGCCGAGGCCAGATGGGTGGTCGGCGATACGGAGACCCTGCAGAAGTTCACCGAGGTCACCGGCGACTATCAGCTCATCCACGTCCCGGGGTTCTACGCCGGCGACGCCGCAACCGCACCTGAGGTGCCCGGACGCAGGGTGCACTCCTATCCGGAGGCGTATCAGTCCTCCGCTGAGCTCCGCCCGGAGCAGCCCAGCGGAGCGGATGACACCCTGCTGCTGTACTTCACCTCCGGGACCACCTCCAAGCCCAAACTGGTCGAGCACACCCACACCTCCTATCCGGTAGGCCACCTCTCCACGCTCTACTGGATCGGACTGCAGCCCGGCGATGTCCACCTCAACGTGTCCTCCCCGGGGTGGGCCAAGCATGCTTGGTCCAACTTCTTCGCCCCGTGGATCGCCGAGGCGACCATTTACCTCTATAACTTCAGCAAGTTCGACGCCGCGGCCCTGATGCAGAACATGCAGGAGGCCGCGGTGACGACTTTCTGCGCCCCGCCGACGGTGTGGCGGATGCTCATCAAGGCCGACCTGTCCCAGCTGAAGACCCCTCCCCGGGTGGCGGTCTCGGCAGGAGAGCCGCTGAACGCGGAGGTGATCGAGCAGGTGCAGCGGGCTTGGGGCTGCACCATCCGGGACGGTTTCGGCCAGACCGAGTCCTCGCTGCAGGTGGCCAATACGCCCGGCCGGCAGGTCAAGTTCGGCGCCATGGGGGTCCCGCTGCCCGGGTTCGACGTGGCCCTGGTGGACCCGATCTCCGGGGAGGAGGCGGCCGAGGGAGAGATATGCCTGCGTCTGGACAGCGAGCTCTACGGGCCTCCGGTAGGCCTGATGAAGGGCTACTACGGGGATGAGGAGAAGAACGCCGAGGTCTTCCGGGAGGGCTACTACCACACCGGGGATATCGCCTCCCGCGATGAGAATGGCGTGATCACCTATGTGGGCCGGGCCGATGACGTATTCAAGTCCAGCGACTATAAGGTCTCGCCCTTCGAGCTGGAGTCTGTGCTGGTGGAGCACCCGGCTGTGGTGGAGGCGGCCATTGTGCCAGCCCCGGACGAGATCCGGCTGGCCATTCCCAAGGCCTATGTGACCCTTGCCTCCGGATGGGAGCCGGATGAGCGCACCGCAGCGGAGATCCTGCAGTTCTGCCTGGACAAGCTGCCTCCCTATAAACGGATCCGCCGCATCGAGTTCACTGAGCTGCCGAAGACTATCTCTGGAAAGATCCGCCGGGTTCAGCTGCGCAAGGCGGAGGAGGAGCGGGCCCAGTCCGGCGGGGCTCCGGAGGGCTACGGGGTGGAGTATAGGGAGGAGGATCTCGCCATCCGACCCAAACGATGAGGCGGCTCTAGAATAGTCAAAATTCGCCGCAACCTTGAAGGAGACTGTCGATGCATCCGCCGCTGGCCAAGGACCCGATCGCTGAGATCCAGAAGAACTGGGAGCGCCATGGGTGGGAGACGGCAGCGGCCCCGGCTGCGGCGGTGACCGCGATCATGCGCACCCAGCAGATCCTGCTGGGCCGGGCACAGGAGATCCTCAAGCCTTTCGAGCTGACCTTCGCCCGCTATGAGGTGATCAGCCTGCTGAGCTTCTCCCGGGAGAAGCGGATGCCCATGAACAAGGCCTCCAAGCTCTTGCAGGTCCACCCCACCTCGATCACCAATGCAGTGGATCGTCTGGAGTCAGCCGGGCTGATGGAGCGTCAGCCGCATGAGTCGGACCGGAGGGCTGTGCTGCTGGTGCTCACCGCCAAGGGCAAGCAGGTGGCCGGGGAGGCCACCCGGGCGCTCAATGAGCAGCTGTTCGAGCAGACAGGCTTCACCCCGGAGGAGGTCGCTGAACTCAACCGGATTCTGGCAAAGTTCCGCCAGCGCGCCGGGGACTTCGAGGCCTGAGCGCTCAGTTCACCGGTGCTTCCACTGGGGTTCGCGTTTCTCGGCGAATGCGGCCATACCCTCCGCCTGGTCCTCGGTGGAGAACAGCGAGTGGAAGATCCGCCGCTCAAAGAGCAGCCCCTGGCTCAGGGAGGTCTCGAAGGCGCTGGCCACCGCCTCCTTGGCCAGCTGAGTGGCCGGTTTAGACTTCGCAGCGATAGTCTCAGCGACCTTGGTGGCCTCGGCAAGGGTCTGGTCATCGGCCACCACCCGCGAGACCAGCCCGATCCGCTCGGCCTCCGCGGCATCGATATGCCGGCCGGTGAGCACCATGTCCATGGTCTTAGCCTTGCCCACTGAGCGCGCCAGCCGCTGGGAGCCGCCCATTCCGGGAATCACACCGAGGTTGATCTCGGGCTGGCCGAACTTGGCGCTCTCCCCGGCGATGATCACATCGGTCATCATGGCCAGTTCGCAGCCCCCGCCCAGGGCGTAGCCGTTGACTGCGGCCACCACTGGGGTGCGCAGGGCTGCGAAGTCCTCCCAGCGCTGGAAGAAGTCCGCCGCGTACATCGCCGGATAGTCCATATCCGCCATCTGTTTGATGTCAGCACCGGCAGCGAAGGCCTTATCCGAGCCGGTGAGCACTATGGCACCGATTCGCGGATCTGCATCAAATGCCGTGGCGGCAGTGATTACCTCCTCCATCACGGTTTCGTTGAGCGCGTTCAGTGCCTTGGGCCGGTTGAGCTGGATGGTTCCCACACGGCCAGAGGTGGAGACCAGGATGGTGGAGTACTCGGTCATATGGTGTCCTTTGTCGGTTGCGCCTGTGAGACATCAGGCTGGGAGTTCTCACGGATGGTATTGATGATGGCAGAAAAGTCCTGGCCGGCGCCCTCGCCTTGGGCGAACTCGGAGTAGATCTCGGTAGCCAACCGGCCCAGCTGAGCCTGCACCCCCTGCTCATCCAAGGCATTGGTGGCCAGGTTGAGGTCCTTGGCCATCAGGGCCCCGGCGAACCCGGGCTGGTAGTTCCGGTTAGCCGGCGAGGTGGGCACCGGTCCCGGCACTGGGCAGTTGGTGGTCAGGGCCCAGCACTGGCCGGAGGCCTTGGAGACTACGTCGAAGAGCGCCTGGTGGGTCAGGCCCAGCTTCTCCCCGAGTACGAAGGCCTCACCAACTGCGATCTGGGTGATGCCCAAAATCATGTTGTTGCAGATCTTGGCCGCCTGACCCAGACCGTTGGTGCCGCAGTGCACCACTCGGGCGCCCATGATCTCAAGCAGCGGCTCGATCTCGGCGAAGACCTCGTCCCCGGCGCCGACCATGAACGCCAGAGTGCCCGCCTCTGCGCCGACCACTCCACCCGAAACTGGGGCGTCAGCGGCGCGGAATCCTGACTGCTGGGCCAGCTCGGCCGCCTGCTGGGCCTCGGAGATATTGATGGTGGAGCAGTCCAGGAAGATAGTTCCGGGCCGGGCCGCTGAGAGCAGTCCGGGGGAGTCCTGGTAGGCGGAGATCACCTGCTGTCCCGAAGGCAGCATGGTCAGGACAACCTCCGCTTGGGCCACCGCCTCCAGGGGGTCATCCACCACCGTGATCCCGTTCGTGCTGGCGGTCTCCATGGCGGCGGGCACCACATCGAATCCGTAGACCCTGACCCCGGCCTTGACCAGGTTTGCGGCCATCGGCCCGCCCATATTGCCCAGCCCGATAAAGGCGACAGTGGGCAGTGGGGCCTCTCCCGCGTCGTCGTACTGGGAGGTCTGGGTACTCAGCACCGCCTCAGTCTCCAGCGGGGTGTCCACAAGGGGTGTGGGCTCAGTGCTGTATCCATGTTCTTCCATCATGCTCAGCTTCCCTCCGGCATGATGAAGCTCGCGCCCTCTTTCAGCCCGGAGGGCCAGCGGGTGCTTACTGTTTTGGTCTTGGTGTAGAACTTCAGCCCCTCGGTGCCGTGCTGGTTGAGGTCACCGAAACCGGAGGCCTTCCAGCCGCCGAAGGTGTAGTAGGCGATCGGCACTGGGATCGGCACATTGACCCCGACCATGCCCACCTCCACGCGTGAGGTGAAATCGCGTGCGGTGTCCCCGTCACGGGTGAAGATCGCTACGCCGTTGCCGAACTCGTGCTCGGTGGGCAGCCGCAGCGCCTCCTCGTAGTCGGCGGCGCGCACTATGCACAGCACGGGGCCGAAGATCTCCTCCTTATAGATCCGCATCTGCGGGGTGACATGGTCGAACAGTGTGGCGCCGACCCAGTAGCCGTTGGGGTAGCCCTCCACCTGCGCGCCGCGACCGTCCACCACCAGCTCGGCACCCTCCTGGGCCCCGATGCCGATGTAGTTCTCGATCCGCTCCTTGGCATCGGCCCCGACCACCGGGCCGAAGTCGCTGGTGGGGTCCAGGGAGGGGCCCACCCTGAGCTTGGCGATGCGCTGCTCCAGCTTCTCGCGCAGTGCTTGGGCAGTGGCCTCGCCTACCGGGACTGCCACTGAGATGGCCATGCAGCGCTCGCCGGCCGAGCCGTAGCCGGCACCGATCAGTGCATCGGCGGCCTGATCGAGGTCGGCGTCAGGCATGATGACCATGTGGTTCTTGGCCCCACCGAAGCACTGGGCCCGTTTGCCTGCCGCTGCGGCCGCGGAGTAGATGGCTTGGGCGATGGGGGTGGAACCTACAAACCCGACGGCTTTGACGCGGGGGTCCTCGATGAGCGCGTCCACCGCTTCCTTGTCTCCGTTGACCACGTTCAGCGTGCCTGGGGGCATTCCGGCCTCCAGAGCCAGTTCGGCCAGGCGCAGCGGAACCGAGGGGTCACGCTCTGAGGGTTTGAGCACAAAAGTGTTGCCTGCGGCCAGGGCCGTGCCGGCCTTCCACAGCGGAATCATCGCCGGGAAGTTGAAGGGAGTGATTCCGCCAACCACACCTAGGGGCTGGCGCAGGCTGTGCACATCCATGCCAGTGGCCACGCTATGGCTGAACTCGCCCTTGAGCAGATGCGGTGCCCCGGCGCCGAACTCCACCACCTCCACCCCGCGCTGGATGTCTCCCTTGGCGTCCTCGAAGGTCTTGCCGTGCTCATTGGAGAGCATCTCGGCCAACTCATCGCGGTGCTGAGCGATCAGGTCCACCCACTTCAGCAGGATCCGCCCGCGCCGCTGCGGATTGATGGCCGACCACTCTGGGAAGGCTCGTTGGGCGGAGTCCACTGCGGCGCTGACCTCATCCAGGCTGGCCAGCGGAACATGAGAGGTGACTTCGCCGCGCACCGGATTGAAGACCTCTCGGCTCCGGCCGGAGGTTCCGCTGACGTGCTCACCGTGGATAAAGTGGGACAGTTCGGGCATGAGGCGTTCCTTTGCACAGGGAGTGATCTATCTCTCATGTGCTAGCCTAAGCTCGAGTGGTTGGACGTGCAACTAATTAGCTGGAGCGAGCGCGACCCCGCCCCAGCGTTTGAATCAACACAGTGAGGTGTCATGGCGGAATCAGTGATCGTAGCCGGTGCCCGCACCCCGATGGGGAGGCTGCTGGGCGGACTTTCCTCCCTCTCCGCGGCTGACTTAGGCGGTGCAGCCGTCGCCGCTGCGCTGCAGCGCGCCGGGGTCAGCGGAGATGCTGTGGACTACGTGGTGATGGGCCAGGTGATTCAGGCTGGGGCCGGGCAGAATCCGGCGCGCACTGCGGCGATCGCCGGCGGAATCCCCACCTCAGTTCCTGCCATCACGGTGAACAAGGTTTGCCTCTCCGGGCTGAACGCCGTGGCCACCGCGGATCAGATGATCCGCGCCGGCGAGTGCGAGGTGGTGGTGGCCGGCGGAATGGAGTCCATGTCCCAGGCCCCGCACCTGCTGCCCAGCTCCCGCACCGGGATCAAATACGGCGACGCCGCCCTAGTGGACTCAATGGCCTATGACGCCCTCTACGACCAGGCCACCAGCCAGTCTATGGGCGCGTTGACCGAGTCCTGCAACGCCGATGCCCTGGAGGTCTCGCGCGCAGAGCAGGACCGGATCGCGGCAACCTCCCACCAGCGGGCAGCACGCGCTGCAGAGGCCGGGCTGTTCGCCGAGGAGATCGTTCCGGTGCGGATCCCGCAGCGCCGCGGCGACGATCTGGTGGTGGAGGCCGATGAGGGCATCCGCCCGGAGACCACCGCCGAATCCCTGGGCAAGCTGCGCCCGGCATTCAGCGGCAAGGGCACTGTGACCGCTGGGTCCGCCTCCCAGATCTCAGACGGCGCCTGCGCCCTAGTGGTGATGTCCAGGGCAAAGGCTGAGTCCCTGGGGCTGAACTGGATCGCCCGGATCGGCGCCCACGGCATGGTGGCCGGCCCGGACTCCAGCCTGCAGCTGCAGCCGGCCAATGCCATCGAGGCCGCCTGCGCCAAGGCCGGGATTGCTCCCGGTGAGCTGGACCTGATCGAGATCAACGAGGCCTTCGCAGCAGTCTCTGCGGCCTCCATGCGGCAGCTGGGAGTCGGCGAGGAGATCGTCAATGTCAACGGCGGAGCCATCGCGCTGGGCCACCCGGTAGGAATGTCCGGGGCGCGGCTGCTGCTGCACCTGGCTCTGGAGCTGGGCCGCCGCGGCGGCGGCACCGGAGTCGCCGCACTGTGCGGGGGCGGCGGCCAGGGCGATGCCCTCATCCTTCACGTTTGAGCACACCCACGGGAGAGAGACGATGGCACTGAACATCAGCACCGACCTCACCGGAACCAGCGCCGTGATCACCGGAGGCGCCTCCGGTCTCGGCTACGCCACCGCCCAAGCGCTGGTGGAAGCCGGCGCCCAGGTAGTGGTCATTGACCTCCCGGATGCACCGGACTCCACATCCCGAGCCGATGCCGTGGCTGCCCTGGGGGAGGCCGCGCAGTTCCATCCCGGTGATGTCACGGACCCGCAGACCAGTATTGACGCCGTGGCAGCGGCCGCAGCCCGGGGCCCGCTGCGCACTGCGGTCAGCTGCGCCGGGGTGGCAACCCCCGGCAAGCTGCTGGGCCGCAAGGGGCCCCTGCCCGCCGAGACGTTCATGAAGGTGCTGGCCATCAACACCGGCGGCACTGTGAACCTGATGACCGCGGCAGCGGCGGTGATGGCGGAGAACGAGCTGGCCGGGGAGGACCGCGGGGTGCTGATCAACACTGCCTCCGTGGCTGCCTTCGACGGTCAGATCGGCCAGATCGCCTACTCGGCTTCCAAAGGAGCGGTGGCCTCGCTGACCCTGCCTGCTGCTCGGGAGCTGGCCGCCCATGCCATCCGCGTAGTGACCATCGCACCGGGGCTGTTCGAGACCCCCATGATGGCAGGCCTGCCGGAGGATGCCCGCGAGTCCCTGCGCGCCAAGACCCTGCACCCGGCCCGGCTGGGCAAGCCCGAGGACTATGCCCAGACCGTCCTGCAGATCATCGCCAACCCTATGCTCAACGGCGAGACTATCCGGCTGGACGGGGCCATCCGCCTCGAACCCAAGTAGCGTCGAAACCCTCCGCTGTCAGCCCTGCCTAGAGCTGTATGCGCTGCCTAGAGCTATACCGCTCGGCATCCTGAACAGCTCTAGGCAAACGGCTGCTGGGCGGCGGAAGTAGGCTAGTTCCATGCCTGCCGGACGCTATGCACCCAGCCCCTCCGGGGATCTGCATCTGGGGAATCTGCGCACCGCCATCCTCGCCTGGCTGTTTGCCCGGGCCTCAGGCAGGGCGCTGCTGCTGCGCTATGAGGATCTGGACACCGGGCGCACCGTACCTGGCTCCGCTGAGCGCCAAGCTGCCGATATGCGCGCCCTCGGCATCACCTTTGACGGGGAGGCCACGCATCAGTCCCAGCGCCGGGACTATTACGACGACGCCCTGGACCAGTTGAGAGCCCAGGGCCTGGTCTATGAGTGCTTCTGCACCCGCCGCGAGATCCAGGAGGCCCCGCGGGCACCGCATGCTCCGCCCGGGGCCTATCCCGGCACCTGCCGGAACCTCACTGACCAGGAGCGCCGGCGGCGTCGGAGGCAGCGCACTCCGGCTCTGCGGCTGCGCGCTGAGCAGCAGACATACACCGTCTACGACCAGCTGCTGGGCCAGGTCACCGCCGCAGTGGACGACGTGGTGCTGCTGCGCAATGACGGGGCTGCCGCCTATAACCTCGCAGTGGTGGTGGATGACCAGCTCTCCGGGGTGGACCAGGTGGTCAGGGCAGATGACCTGGCCGACTCCGCCCCGCGGCAGGCATATCTGCGGGGCCTACTCTACGGTCAGGAGGCTGCCCAGGCGGTGGAGTATGCGCATGTGCCACTGGTGGTCAACGATGAGGGGAAGCGGCTGGCCAAGCGCGACGGGGCGGTCACCCTGGCCCAGCTCGGCGAGCAGGGAGTCTCCGCCGAGCAGGTGCGCGACCTGCTGCTGGCCTCACTCGGCCTCCCTCCCGGTCCGCTGGAGCAGGCGCTCGCCGCCTTCAGGCCGGAGCACCTGCCCCGTGAGCCGTGGGTCTGGCCAGGCGGGCCGCAGCCGGGCGCCGAGGGCTGACTCAGAGCGAGACGATGACCATGGTGGCCGCGAAGACCACCCCGGAGGCCAGCAGCACGATGGTGGTGTAGCTGAGGATGTCGCGCATCTTCAATCCCGCGATCGCCAGCAGCGGCAGTGCCCAGAACGGTTGGATCATATTGGTCCACTGGTCCCCGTAGGCAACTGCCATGATGGCCACAGCCGGGTCGGTGCCCAGTGACCCGGCAGCCTCCAGCAGGATCGGCGCCTGAACTGCGATCTGACCACCCCCGGAGGGCACAAAGAAGTTGACCAACCCGGCTGAGAGAAACGCCCACAGGGCAAAGGTCTCCTGGGTGGAGATCGAGACGAACGCCTCGGAGATCACTGTCATCAGACCGGTGCCTGACATGATCCCCAGAATTCCCGCGTAGAGCGGGAACTGCAGCAGGATCTCCCCGACATTGGAAGCAGCCTGTTTGGTCAGCGCGATCAGCTCGAACGGGTTGCGCACCAGCAGCATGATCAGTGCCAGGAAGCTCCAGTTCACAATGTCCAGGGTCAGTGACCCGCCGCCGCTGAAGTGGATCACCAGGTAGCCCACCAGCAGCAGGCCCATCAGCAGAGTGGGGATCCGGGAGGCGTCCACCCGGTCTGCCGGGGTCACCACCTCCTCCTCGACCCGGACCTCCTCATCGCTGCGCGCCGCCTTCAGGGTCACCACCGCCTTGGGGTCCCGCGGAGCTATCAGGTAGAGCGCACCGAGCACCACCACGATGGTCACCAGGCAGGCGATGATGTTCCAAGTGGAGAAGATGGTCTCCGAGATGGGGATGGTCCCGCCAATCTGATCCTCGATGAAGGATCCCGGGGTGGCTGCGGTCAGCGGTCCGGAGGCGGAGTAGCCCATATGCCAGACCACCATTCCGGAGAACGCGGCAGCCACCAGCATCGGGAAGTGCACCGGGGTGCCGCGCTCCCGGAACACATGGGCGATCTCGCGCGCCAGCAGTGCTCCGGCAACCAGACCCAGGCCCCAGGTGATCAAGCATGCGATGGAGGCGACCACGAAGATGAACAGATAGGCCTGGACCGCGGTCTTCGGGACTTTCGCCAGGCGGTGCAGCAGCTTCCGCACCGGCCCGGTGTTGGCCAGAATGTAGCCCAGGAACAGGATCAGAGCCATCTGAGTGATGAACTCCAGCAGACCGGCGAGCCCCAGCCCCCACTCCTCCACCACAGTGACCGGACCGGCATCGGTGAAGATCAGCGCCAGCACCGCCACAATGAAGGTCAGTGCTACGGCGAAGACCAGGGCTGAGGGAATCAGCTTCTCCACTGCCGTGTTCAGCGGGCGCATCACCGCGCCCAGGATTGCGCCATTGGAACGGCTGGCAGGCTTCGGCCCAGTCGTGCGATTCATTGTGCCCCTCCTTGTGCCATCATGTGATCCAGTTCATAGAAACACACTTCAGCTTCTGAATCCAGAGAGTCTTGCTGAACTCGCGACTATTCGCTCAGTGCGCAGGTTGGGCAGCATTTCGGAGGTGAATCGGGCCCAGATGCTGCACATGGTGCGCACTCAAGGCAGGACCCGGTGGCGCGTGTCCATATAACGGAATATTGCGCCGCGACTTGCGCAGAGTCCGCGCAATCAGCAGACTTGTCCATAGGTCAAGAGTGCCAGCGCAAAACCCCGGTTTGCTGGCCGGCAACCCTCCAGTTCGCGGTGGGGTGCCCCGGGTGACGACCTGGCCGCACGGAACACCCCGTGACGGCAAGCGCGGACCTCACTGGCTCCCAGTGCAGGTCTATGAGTGACCACTGGAGCGTCATCATGACTGAGCAGAACACCACCCAGCCCACCATCGAGCAGCCGCGGTTTGAAACGCTGCAGATCCATGCCGGAGTGGAGCCGGACCCCGGATCAGGAGCCCGGGCCCTGCCGATCCAGCAGACCACCAGCTTTGTGTTCCCCGATACCGAGGCAGCCGCCAAGCGCTTCGGGCTCGAGGAGATCGCCCCCATCTACTCCCGGATCGGCAACCCCACCGTGCAGGCGGTGGAGGATAAGATCGCGGCACTGGAGGGCGGTGTCGGTGCCCTGGCCGTAGCCTCCGGTCAGGCCGCCACCACCCTTGCGCTGCTGAACATCGCAGAGGCCGGCAGCCATGTGGTGGCCTCACCCTCCCTCTACGGCGGCACCCAGAACCTCTTCAAGCACACCCTGCCCAAATTCGGGGTAGAGGTCAGCTTTGTGGCGGACCCCGATGACCCGGAGTCCTGGCGAGCAGAGATCCGGGAGAACACCGTGGCCTTCTTCGCTGAGACCGTGGCCAACCCGCGCACCGATGTGCTGGACCTGGAGGCAGTGGCCGGCATCGCCCATGAGTACGGGGCGCCCCTGATCGTGGACAACACGCTGCCCACCCCCTACCTGCTGCGGCCCTTCGAGTTCGGCGCCGATGTAGTGGTGCACTCGGCCACTAAGTTCTTGGGCGGGCACGGCACCGCCATTGCCGGGGTCATTGTCGATTCCGGAAACTTCGACTACACCCAGTACCCGCAGCGGTTCCCCGGCTTCAACCAGCCGGATGAGAGCTACCACGGGTTGGTCTTCGGCCGTGACCTGGGGCCAGAGGGCATATTCGGGGTCAACCTCTCCTATATCCTCAAGGCCCGGGTGCAGCTGCTGCGCGATATCGGCCCCGCCCTGTCCCCGCACAACGCGTTCGAGATCAACCTGGGCCTGGAGACGCTGAGTCTTCGCGTGGAGCGACACGTGTCGAATGCCCAGAAGGTGGCCGAATACCTGGAGGCCCACAGCGCGGTCCGCCGGGTCTTCTACTCCGGGCTGAAATCCAGCCCCTGCTACGAGCGAGGCCAGAAGTACCTGCCCAAGGGAATCGGTGCCGTGCTGAGCTTTGAGCTGCACGAGAACGACCCGGAGCAGGCGGTGGCCAAGGGCCAGGCCCTGGTGGACGCTCTGAAGCTGCACTCCCTGGTGGCCAATGTGGGCGATGTCCGCTCCCTGGCCATTCACCCGGCATCCACCACCCACCGCCAGCTCAGTCAGGCAGAACAGCGGGCCGCCGGAGTCAAGCCTGGGCTGGTGCGGCTCTCGGTGGGACTGGAGCATATTGATGACATCATCGCTGACCTGGACCAGGCGCTGGCCCAGGCCGAAGGCTGAGCCCGCCCATGTCCCTGGTGCCGGAGGAGAAGGTGGGTGCTGTCGAGAATGACCTCGGCACCCGGCCCGCAGGGGCCCTGAGAACCTACGACGCCGGCCCCTTCACCTTCGAGACCGGGGGGCACCTACCAGCTGTCACCGTTGCCTATGAGACCTGGGGTGAGCTCAACACCGCAGGCGACAACGCCGTGCTGGTGGCCCATGCGCTCACCGGCGACACCCATGTGGCCTCCTCACCGACTGACCCAGCCATCGGCTGGTGGGAGGGCCTGCTGGGGGAGGGCCGGCCCATCGACACCTCCCGGTGGTTCGTGATCGCTCCAGCCATGGTCGGCGGCTGCTACGGATCCACCGGCCCGGGCTCGGCCGCTCCGGACGGAACCCCCTGGGGATCCCGGTTCCCGTTCGTGACCATCCGTGACTCCGTGCACCTGGAGAAGCGGCTGCTGGACCACCTGGGGGTCACCCGGCTGCACTCAGTGGTGGGCGGCTCGATGGGCGGGGCCCGGGCCCTGGAATGGGCGGCCACCTACCCGGAGTTCGTGCGCAGCTTCGGAGTCTTCGCCTGCGGGGCGGCCTCCACCGCGGAGCAGATCGCCTTCGGCCAGGCCCAGGTGCTGGCCATCCGCAACGACCCGCACTTCAACGGTGGGGACTACTACGCGGGCCCGCACCCGGAGGCCGGGCTGGGCCTGGCCCGCCGGATCGCCCATATCACCTACCGCACGGAGGCCGAGCTGGGCCTGCGCTTCGGCCGCGCTCCCCAAGGGGCGGAGAACCCGCTGGGGGGCACCGAGCTGGCCGGGCGGCGTCGTCGTACCGGCCGGTACCAGGTGGAGTCCTATCTGGACCACCAGGCCGCAAAGCTCACCCAACGGTTTGACCCCAACGCATACATTACCCTGGCCGAGGCGCTGATCAGCCACGATGTGGGCCGGGGCCGCGGGGGAGTGGCAGCAGCCCTGGCGCAGGTCAGCGCCGTCCCGCTGCTGGCCGCGGTGGACACCGACCGGCTCTACTTCCCTGAACAGTCCCAGCAGATCGCGGACCTGCTGCCCGGGGAGCACCAGGTGCACCTGATCACCTCGCATATCGGCCATGACGGCTTCCTCACCTCCGCTGAGCAGCTGGGACGTCAGATTCGTGTAACGCTCGGCCTATAGAGTGGCTCAGGTGACACAGATCCTGCAGCCCGGCGAGCACCTCCCTGAGGATGTGCCGCACTACCTTCCCGCTGAGCCGGACACCGTCCTGTGGGGCCGGCTGCCCTCCCGCCGCGACACCCCGGTGCTGCGGGTCAGTCCCGGCGAACGGGTCACCGTAGACACCATCTCCCATGAGGGCATTCTGGAGGACCAGGGCCGTGACCCAGTGGCCTTCTTCGGGTCCCACGGCGTGGCCCCTGAGCAGGTGCTCACCGACGCCGCAGCCCTGGCCGCCAGCGACTGGCCCCGGGACCCGGCCGCCGACGGCCCGCATGTGAACACCGGGCCGATCTACGTGCAGGGGGCCCAGCCCGGGGACCTGCTGAAGATCAGCATCCTGGAGCTGCAGCGCAGGGTGCCCTACGGGGTGATCTCCAACCGGCACGGCAGGGGCGCGCTGCCCGAATTCCCCCGCGGGGAGCACAATGTCTCCATCTTCGCGGCTGTGGACGGCGACCAGGGCGCCATCGCCCCGTCCGCCGGGGCCCCGCGCAGCATCAGGTTCCCGCTCGAGCCGTTCTTCGGCACGATGGGGGTGGCAGTCGACGACGACGTCCGCCCGCACTCCGTGCCCCCTGGCCGGCACGGCGGCAACATCGACATCCGGATGCTCACCGAGGGCTCCGCGCTCTACCTGCCGGTGCAGGTGCCCGGGGCGCTGGCGTTCCTGGGCGACCCGCACTTCGCCCAGGGCGACGGGGAGGTGGCGCTGACCGCCATGGAGGCCAGCCTGCGCGGCACCGTCCAGTTCGACGTGGTCGCCCGCGAGGACGCCCTGCGTGAGTTCGGGGAACAGCTGGGCCCGCTTGCCGAGACTGCGGAGCACCTCATCCCCACCGGCATGGACGAGGACCTGGACACCGCCGTGCAGAACTGTGTGCGGCATGCGATCGCCCTGCTGCAGGCCCGCTGGGGGTTGGATGCCGAACACGCCTACGCCTACCTCTCGGCAGCTACCGACTTTCACATTTCCCAGGTGGTGGACCTCGTCAAAGGGGTGCATGCCGCCGTGCGCAAAGCTGACTTTAGGAGCATCCAGATATGAGCACACCTGCCAGCACGGACACCTACGACCGCTCGGTATGGCGCACCAAGGGCGCGCCCCTGGTCCCAGCCGCCGGGACCGGCCCGCTGACCGGTGAGACAGTGGCGGTCAAGGACCTCTTCGCGGTAGCCGGGCACCCCATCGGCGCCGGCAACCCGGAGTTCCTGTCCCAGGCGGGCCCTCAGACCCACTCCGCTCCGGCCGTGCAGGCCCTGCTGGAGGCCGGTGCTGAGATCACTGGAATCTCCCAGACCGATGAGTTCGCGCTCTCCCTCGCCGGGACCAACGGCCACTACGGCACCCCGCCCAACCCGGCGGCCCCCGGCCGGATCCCAGGCGGGTCCTCCAACGGCTCAGCCTCCGCGGTGACCCTGGGGGAGGTGAGCATCGGGCTGGGCACCGACACCGGAGGCTCCATCCGGGTGCCGGCCGCCTACCAGGGGCTCTGGGGCATCCGGCCCACCCACGGGCTGGTGCCCATCAAGGGGGTCCACCCCCTGGCGCAGAGCTTCGACACCGTCGGCTGGCTCACCCGCACCCCGCAGCTGCTGGCTGCAGTGGCCGAGGTGCTGGTGCCCAGGCCGAAGAAGATCGTGCCCTCAGCACCCTCAGCGCTGGGTGGGATGGGGACCACCGGTTCCATCCCCACTGTGCCCAAAGGACCGGTGGCCTGGGAGGCCGAGCGGCCGCTGGGCCGGCTGCGCACCGCCCCGAGCCTGTTCGGACTGGCTGACCCTGAGGTGACCGAGGCGGTCCACGGCTTGGTGGGCCGGCTGGAGCAGCTCAACGGAGACACCGCGGAGAAGCTGTTGGGCCCGGAGCCGGAGCTGCTGGAGCGCTGGCTGGACGAGGCCTTCCAGACGGTGCAGGTCTTCGAGGCGTGGGCCAATAACGGTGCGTGGATCAGCAGGCACTGGGAGGCCATGACGCCCGAGGTGGGAGAGCGCTACGCGAAGGCCGCTGAGGTCACCGCTGAGCAGGCAGCCGCCGGGCGCGAGCTGCTGGCGGCGGCGCGGGAGACCATCCGGTCCTGGGTCGCCGACGGGGTGCTGGTCCTGCCCTCCGCCGCCTCAGTGGCCCCCACGGTGGAGGAGGCGGAGGCGGGGTCTGAGCACTCCGGCCGGGTGCGGCGTCGTAATCTGCTGCTGACCTCCGTGGCCGGCCTCTCCGGGCTGCCTGCGGTCAATGTTCCCGTCACCACTGCCTCAGGGCTGCCCGCTGGGATGAGCCTGATCGGCCCGGCCGGCAGCGATAAGGCGCTGATCCGCTATGCCGTACGTCTGGCTGGTGCACAGTGAAGCTGGAGGCGTTCAACACCGCGGAGGCCGGCGAGGCAGGGGAGCTGCTGGAAGCCTGCGCCCCGATCGCTTCCTGGCGCGCCGGTCTTCTGGCCCGCCGCCCCTATAGCTCCCGGGAGGAGATGCTGGAGACCGCGGCGTCCCTGGCTGGGGGGTGGACCGACCAGGAGGTCGACGCCGCGCTGGCCCACCACCCGCGGATCGGGGAGAGAGCTTCCGGGAACAGTGCCGAGGCTCAGGCCTCGCGTGCCGAGCAGGGCAGCCTCAGCGAGGACGAGCAGGCCCGGCAGGAGTGGCTGGCGGCCAACCGGGACTATGAGGAGAAGTTCGGCCGGATCTTTCTGATCCGCGCCAAAGGGCGGTCTTCGGCCCAGATGCTGGCTGCACTGCGTGAGCGTCTGGAGAACGACGACGCTGCAGAGGCCCGCATCCGCCGCGAGCAGCTGGCCGAGATCGCGCTGCTGCGCCTCCAGGATGCTGTTCCCGCCTGAGGGCTGGGAGCACGACCGCTGGCGAATACAAGGCCATGGATGGCGGTGTGGGCTGAACATATTGAATGGTGCGCAGAACGGCAGCCTCAGGGGAAGAAGTTCAGCTGAACGTCATGTGCTGGTGGCTTTCGCATGGTTAGATGAGGGAGAAATCACTCGCCTTTCCTGAACGAAGAGAGCCTTGCTATGCCTGTATCTGAATCCGGGAGCCTACGCGCCCGCCTGACCAGGGGATTCGCCGGAGTCGGCCTCGCAGCCGCGCTGATCGGAGCCTCCTTCGCACCTGCCTCCGCCGACACCGAGAGCAGCCAGGCCGCCGAGGGGGCCGAGTGCGTGGAGATCTCCGAGGTCAATACCCGAGGCGGCAGCACGGCATCCCCGTATCCGCGCTACGTGGAGCTGGAGAACACCTGTGCCCACGATGTCGCCCTGGACGGGTGGCACATCCAGGGCTACCAGGCCAACGGCACCCCCTACGGCGGGGGCGACTCCGCGCTGACCGGAAGCATCCCGGCCGGGGGCAACTACCTCATCGCAGGCAGCGGTGCGGCAGGCCAGTCCGAGCTGCCCGGTGTGGACCATGCTGCCGGCAACCGGATCAACGTCGCGGGTGCGAACTCCTCCGTGGTGCTCTTCTCCACTGAGCCGGTGAGCGTCTCCGGAGACGTCTCGGGCACCCCTGAGGTGGTGGATGCGGTGGCCTGGGGATCCGGCACCGTGCGGCTGGGCTCAGCCGCGGCAGCCCCTGCCACCACCGAGTCGCTGCTGCGCACCGACCGCACCGGCAACAACGCCGAGGACTTCACCCCCGGCGAGCACAGCCCCCGCTACACGGGCAGCGCCGCCGGCGAGGAACCGGAGACTCCCGAGGAGGCCGAGTGCGTGGTCATCTCCGAGGTCAATACTCGCGGCGGCAGCACGGCTTCCCCCTACCCGCGCTATGTGGAGCTGGAGAACACCTGTGATGACGACGTCGCCCTGGAGGGGTGGCACATCCAGGGCTACCAGGCCAACGGCACCCCCTACTCAGGCGGTTCCCCCTCCCTGAGCGGCAGCATTCCTGCCGGCGGGCACTACCTGATCACCGGCCCCGGCACCGCCGGCCAGGAGGAGCTGAACTCCGACCACCACGCGGCCAACGCGCTGAACATCGCCGGCGCCAACTCCTCCGTGGTGCTCTTCTCCACCGAGCCGGTGGCCGTCTCCGGAGACGTCTCCGAGGTGGAAGAAGTCATCGACGCCGTGGGCTGGGGCAGCGCCACCGTACGGATCGGAGAGAGCGCCGCCGCACCCAGCACCGCCCAGGCGCTGCTGCGCACTGACCGCACCGGCAACAACGCCGAGGACTTCAGCCCCGGCGAGCACTCCCCGCACTACACAGGCGGCTCCGCTGTCGAGGACGGCTCCGAGGAGCCCGGCGAGCCGGAGGAACCGGAGGAGCCGCAGCTGGTCACCGTCGCGGAGATCCGCGGCGAGCCCAGCCTGGACCCCGCCGATGCCGCGCTCTACGGCGAGGACGTCGTGGTGCGCGGAGTCATCACCGGCACCTACTTCCGCGGATCCTCCGAAGGCCGCGGCTATGACGGGTTCTATGTCCAGGACCCCGGGGCCTGCGGTGACGAGGAGTTCGACGGGCTGCCCGAGGTCTCCTGCGCCATCTTCGTCTACAGCGGCAGCTGGGGCGGCTCGGCCGGCGGCCACCAGTTCGGCACCGGCGACTTCGTGGAGATCGAAGCAGAGGTGACATCCTTCAACGGGCACCTGCAGCTCTCCGGCTTCACCGAGCTGGTGGAGGACCAGGAGATCATCGAGCAGCACTATGCCGAGGTCGTGCCCTTCCCCTATGAAGGGGACTTCCGCGCCCAGGAGCGCACCGCCCTGCTGGGCATGGTCGTGGAGCCGCAGGGCAGCTGGACCATCACCGACAACTACGGCCTGATGCACGGCAACCCCAACTCCATCGGCGGGTGGATCACCCTGACCGACGGCACTGAGCCGCTCTGGCTGCCGACCTCCCTGCACCATCCCTCCTCCCCGGAGCGGGAGGCGCTGGCCGAGGAGAACCAGGCCCGGATGATCACCCTGGGTCACGGCGGACAGACCCGCTGGACCAACTGGGCCGAGTCCGACCGCCCGCTGCCCTACCTGCGCCCGGATGCCCCGGTGCGGGTCGGAGCAGGTGTGGACTGGACCGACCAGGTGGTGCTGGACTACCGGCTGCAGCACTGGATGTTCGAGCCGCTGTCCACCGTGATCGGTGATCCGGAGTCCGAGCCGGTGCAGTTCGAGAACACCCGTGAATCGGTCGCCCTGCCCGAGCGGCAGGGCGACCTGCGGATGGGCAGCTTCAACGTGCTCAACTACTTCCCGCACTACGGTCAGCTGGACCCCACCTGCACCGAGTCGATGACCTACACCGACATCGACGGCAACCCCACCACCCTCAACGGCTGCACCAGCCGCGGCGCCTGGAGCCGGGAGCTCTTCGAATACGGCGAGGCCAAAGTGGTCGAGGCCATCGTGGCGATGGACGCCGATGTCATCGCCCTGCAGGAGATCGAGAACTCCCGCCACTTCGGCGAGGACCGCGACTACGCACACCGCCGCCTGGCAGAGCAGGTCAGTGCGGCCACCGGCCAGGACTGGGACTACGTGGCCCTGCCGGACGGGCGCGCTTACCCGGAGGATGAGGATGTCATCCGCAACGGGTACATCTACCGCACCGACAAGCTCGAGGTCATCGATGCGATGATCCTCTTCGAAGACGGCATCGACCACCTGGACCTCAGCTACTTCGAGGAGATCGGTGATATCGATGAGATCTACTCGAACGCCCGTGAGCCCTTCGCGGTGCTGTTTCAGCCGGTGGACGGCGGCGAGGCCGACCAGTTCGCGGTGATCGTCAATCACCTGAAGTCCAAGCGCGACGACGGCCGGGTCACCCATCCCGGTGATGTGGACACCGGAGACGGCGCGGGCAGCTACAACCACACCCGCACCCTGCAGGCCGAGGCAATGGTGGCCTTCACCCTGGCCCTGGAGGAGTACTACGGTCTGGACAAGTTCTACCTGACCGGCGACTTCAACTCGTATGCGGCCGAGGACCCGGCAGTGGTCATCGAAGAGGCCGGGTACACCAACCTGGGCAAGGACGCCGGAACCTCATACGTCTTCGGCGGCGAGTCCGGCTCCCTGGACCACCTCTTCGCCTCCCCCGGCGCAGCCGAGACCGTGCAGAGCACCGTAAAGTGGCAGATCAACTCCCCGGAGCCGATTGCCCTGGAGTACACCCGCTTCAACTCCACCGGCACCTCCGGGCTCAACGACAGCCTGGACCTCTCCGCCGGGCCGCTGAACGGCTACTGGCGCTCCTCCGACCATGACCCGGTGATCACCGACATCCTGCTCACCGGTGACACCGGCGAGCCCGAGGAGCCGGAGCACCCGGCATGGGAGGCCGGGACCGTCTACACCGGCGGTGAGGTCGTGGAGCATAACGGCCGGGTCTTTGAAGCCCTGTGGTGGACCCAGAACCAGGAACCCGGTGCTTCCCCCTGGGGTGCCTGGTCCGAGATCGGGGCCCCCACCGCATGCGCCACCGGCACCTACCCGGCCTGGGCCGCCAGCACCGAGTTCACCGGCGGCGAGACCGTAGTGCATCACGGCACCGTCTACACCGCCAAGTGGTACTCCCGCAGCCAGGCTCCCGGTGAGCCCTGGGGCCCGTGGGAGGAGATCAGCGACTGCTGAACCGATGAGCCGGTGAACTGCCGGCGGTGAGAGGACCGTGTGCGCCGTGGAGCGAAACCGCCCAGCGCACACGGTCCTTCGCGTTTCCGGCAGACAACCTCCGAGATCGTTTCTCCAGCGAATATCCGGGCCCTGCAGGGGTGCGGCCCGCTGCCTGGCCAGGGGGAGTTAGCCCTTTTGTCACCAAAAGTTAACATCCGCCTGGTTGGCTCACTGATGGTCGCTTCTGAGGCTCGGGTTCCTTCCCCGGCAGGCTCGGAAGCGCCATCCACTCGCTGTCTCTTGATGAGGATCGACTGCTTCTGATGAGTACTGATACTGTCCCTCCGCGCTCGCTGCCCGCCCGCATCACAAAGTCCCTGGCAAGTGTCGGCATCGTCGCCGCGCTGCTGGGCGCACCCCTCGCCCCGGCCGCCGCCGGCACCTCCGGCCCCGCCCCGCAAATCATGCCGATGACCGGTGGCTCCGAGGCTCCCGGCGCCGACTGCGTGGTCATCTCCGAGGTGAACAACCGGGGCGGCTCCGGCGCCTCCCCGCACCAGCGCTATGTGGAGCTGGAGAACACCTGCGAGACCGACGTCGACCTCTCCGGTTGGTCCGTCCAGGGTTATCAGGCCAACGGCAATGCCTACTCCGGCGGCGAAGCCCAGTTGGCCGGCAGCATCCCGGCCGGCGGCAACTACCTCATCGTGGGCCCCGGCAACGGCCAGGATCCCATTGAGTACGACTACGACGCCGGGAACATCCTGAACTTCGCGGGCGGCGGATCCTCCGTTGTCCTGTTCTCCACTCCCGAGCCGGTGGAGGCAGTTGAGGGCGACCTGAGCGAGCACGAGGATGTGGTCGACGCTCTGGGCTGGGGCGACGCTTCCCTCTTCATCGGCGCTCCGGCCCTCGCAGCGAACAACCCCGAGACCCTGCACCGGATAGGCAGCACTTCTGACAATTCCGCGGACTTCGCGCCAGCCGCAGCCGACCCGCACTTCACCGGCGGCCCTGCAGCCGGGCAGGACGAGGCGCCCGAGCCGCCCGCCGACGGCGAGTCCACTGTCGCCTTCGACGTCGTCTACACCCAAGGCGCTGAGCCGGAGTCCATCTACTCCGACCGCTACGTGCAGCTCCACAACTACGGTGAGGAGCCCGTTGACCTCGACGGCTGGTCGCTGCAGTACACCAACGCCTCGGGCAGCTTCAACCGTGCACACGCCCTCTCCGGCAGCATCGAAGCCGGCGGGTACTACCTGATCGCCATCGAAGGCAGCAACTACGGCGACGACGCCGGAACCTCCCTGCGGGATCACTCCGACGTCGTCATCGACGACTGGATCCACACTTTCGACTACACCCTCACGCTGACCACCACCGGTTCCGTGGTGGACCTCGAGGGCGCGATCGACCCCGAGGGACGTGAGGACGTCGCCGACATCATCGGCTACGGCAACGCCCACGCATGGTCCGGCTCAGCTCCGGCCGAGACCCTGGAGAGCAACGACGACGTCCGTGCCTTCCAGCGCACCGGCGAGATCGAGGGCCCCTCGTTGGACAATGTGGCCGACTTCGTCCTGACCGAGCAGTTTGTCGCGACCAACGCCGCCGGTGAGCAGCTCCCGGGCGAGCGCGGCGGCGATGAGACCCCCACCCCTGAGGACCCGGAGGAGGTCGAGATCGCGGAGATTCGCGCCACCACCTCCCTCGACCCGGCTGACGCCGCCCTCTACGGCGAGTCCGTGACCACCCGCGGTGTGGTCACCGGCTACTACTCCGACGCTGAGAACGACTCCCGCGCCCACGACGGCTTCTACATCCAGACCCCCGGCGCCTGCGGCGAGGAGGCCTTCGACGCACTGCCGGAGACCTCCTGCGCGATCTTCGTCTACATGGGCACTTCCTGGGACGGCGCCGAGGTGGACCCCGGCGACTATGTCGAGGTGACTGCCGTGGTCGGATCCTGGCGCGAGACCGGCGCCAGCAGCTCTGCTCAGCTGCAGCTCACCGGCGCTGAGATCGAAGTGCTGGACGAAGAGTTCGCTGAGATCGTCCCCGTCACCTACGAGGGCTTCGTCGCCGTCGAGGACCGCCCCGCGCTGCTCGGCATGCTGATTGAGCCCGCCGGGGAGTGGACCATCACGGACAACTACTCGCTGCTGTACGGCAACCCTGACAATATCGGCGGCTGGCTGGGCCTGGTCGACGGCACCGAGCCGCTGAGCATCCCCACCACCATCCACGCCCCGGGCAGCGAGGGCCAGCAGGCACTGGCTCAGGAAAACGCCGAGCGGCTCATCTGGCTCGACCACGGCGGACGCAACCGCTGGGCCAGCTTCGCCTTCGACCGGCACATGCCGCTGCCCTACCTCTCCGCCGAGGTCACCCCGCGGGTGGGCGCCGGCGTGGACTTCCACGACCCGGTCATCCTGGAGTACCGCTACGACTCCTGGCGCTTCCAGCCCACCGCCTTCCTGCCCGGCAGCCCCGAGGCGGAGCCGGTGACCTTCGAGGACACTCGCACCGACAACGCCGCACCCCCGGCGCGCGAGGGCGATGTGCGCCTGGCCGGGTTCAACGTCCTGAACTACTTCCCGAATGTGGGCGAGGACGAGGCCGGCTGTGAGTTCCACGAGGACCGCTTCGGTAACCCCACCACTGCGAACTGGTGCACCGTGCGTGGCGCCTACACCCAGGAGCACTTCGAGACCCAGCAGGCCCGCATCGTCAACACCATCATCGCGATGGACGCTGATGTGGTGGCCCTGCAGGAGATCGAGAACTCCGGAGCCCTGGACCACCTGGACCTGCACCGCGACTACGCCCACGAGGTGCTGGTGGCCGCCCTCAACGCCGTGGAGGGCGAGGGCACCTGGGACTTCGTGCCGGTTGAGGAGCACCCCGAGAACGAGGATGTCATCCGCAACGGGTACATCTACAAGCCTGAGGCCGTCGAGTTCATCGACTCTGTCATCCTCTTCGAGGACGGCGTCACCCACCTCGGTGACCTCGCCGAGTGGACCACCGAGGGCCAGACCCTGGACGAGGTCTACTCCAACGCTCGCGAACCCATGGCGGCCGTATTCCAGCCGGTCGACGGCACCGAGGACGACCGCTTCGTCACCGTGGTCAACCACTTCAAGTCCAAGGGCGGCTCCGGTGACGGAGACAACGTCGAGACCGGCGGCGAGGGCGCCTTCAACGGCGACCGCACCCGCCAGGCAGCCGGACTGGTGGCCTTCAGCGAAGAGCTCGCAGAGTACTACGAGACCGACCGCATCTACCTGATGGGCGACTTCAACTCCTATGACGCGGAGACACCTCTGCAGGTCATTGAAGAGGGCGGCTACGTCAACCTCTCCTCCCAGCCGGGCCAGTGGTCCTATCAGTTCGGCTCCGAGGTCGGCTCCCTCGACCATGTCTTCGCCACAGACTCCGCAGCCGAGACTGTGGTGCAGACTGAAATCTGGTCCACCAACGCTGCAGAACCCATCGCCCTGGAGTACAGCCGGTATGAGGCTTCCGGCACCGAGGGCATCTACGGGACCGAGGAGTGGAACTCCATGATTTGGCGGGCCTCCGACCATGACCCGATCATCGCGGACATCGTTGTGGGCACTGAGACCGAGCCGGAGATCGAGATCGACCAGCTGGCGGTCTCGGTGGTCGGTGACGGAGAACGCACCGGCAACGAGGGTGTCCCCGTGAACATCCACCTCTTTGAGGCCGACGGCACCCTCAACGGCATCACCGGCATCCCCTACGCCGGCGACGAGGACGGCCAGCACCGGTTCGTCCTCGGGGCCGACCGGGACCAGGCCGGCGCGCTGCAGCTCTCCGCCGACGGCTCCACCCTGGTGATCGGCGGCTACGACGCCGACCTGGGCGCCTCCACCAACGGTGCCCTCACCGAGCTGGGCACTGAGCGAGTGGTCGCAGCGATCCGCCCAGACGGCACCGTGGACGTCTCCACCTCCCTGGCCGGGGCCTTCAGCGGCGGACATATCCGCGGCGTAGCCGCCCTGGACGGCACCCGCTACTGGGTTGCCGGCCACGGCAACAACGACGCCCAGGCTCCCTACGACGCCGGCGTGCTCACCGTGGAAGCCGGCGGCGACGACCCGAGCGTCGTCGTCCCGGGCAGCTCCGGTCAGCTGCGCAACCACCGTGTGCCCGGCATCTACAACGACCAGCTCTACGTCTCCTCCGACCGCTCCAACTACAGCGGAATCGTCCAGGTCGGCACCGGAGTGCCCACCGAGACCATCAGCGAGGAGGAGTTCGTGGTGATCGCAGCCACCCCAGAGGGCCGCGACACCCCGCACGACTTCGTCTTCGCCGGAGACTACCTCTACGTGGCCTTCACCGAGGGTGAGGAGCCGGCCCTGGTGCGCTACGCCGAGGTCGACGGCGCCTGGGAGCCTGACTCCGCCTACCCCGGCGAGTTCTGGGGCGTGGAAGCCGCAGAGACCGAGGCCGGCGTGGCCATCTACGCCACCCGCGGATCCGGGTTCGGCAACGAGCTGGTCCAGATCCTCGACACCGACGGGCTGGACGAGGCCGAATCCGAGGTGATTGCCACCGCCGAGGAAAACTACGCCTTCCGCGGAGTGGCCTTCGCCCCTGACTTCCAGCCCGGCGGGGCGGTGGAGGTCGACGCGCCAGCGCCGCTTCCCGCCGACATCGACTGGGAGGTCCAGGTGCCCTACGGTGAGGGCGATGCGCTCTCCGCCGTGCTCGGCGCTGAGACCAACCCGCAGGCTCGGTTTGTGCTCGGCAGTGATGAGATCAGCGAGCTAGGCGCAGTCGAGTTCCAGATCACCAGCGGTGACCAGGATGTGGTGACCGGGGACGGCGTCGTCATCACCTCCAATGAGGACGGCAGCTACACGCTGGCGGCTGAGCCGGTTTCCTCCGGCATCACTGAGCTGGAGATCACGGCGGTGCTTGACGGCGAGGAGATTGCCGAGTCCACGCTGCGCTACTGGGTCTCGGATTCCCTGCCGCTGGATGACGCCCTGGCCCATGTGGGCATCGCCGATGCCTCTACTGCTCAGGATGTGGGCGAGGGCTACCTGCTGGTGGGTGACGACGATACCCTCGGCATCCGGCTCTATGGGCCAACCTTCGATGTGCCGGTGAACTTCTTCCCGATTGAGGGTGAGGACCACGAGCACATCCCCTACGAGCGGGGACCAGGGGAGACCTGGGACATCGAATCCTCGGCGCGGATGGGCGACACCATCTTCTGGCTGGGTTCGATCGGTAACTCCCGCTCCGGCAACGTCCGGCCCGACCGCGATACCATCGCCGCCACCGAGCTGAGCGGCTCCGGCGCTGATGCTGAGCTGGAAACCCTGGGTTACGCCCGCGGCTTCAAAGAGGCTCTGGTGGAGTGGGACAACGCAGACGGCCACGGGCTTGGCGCAGGCGCATTCCAGTTTGAGCGTGCTATTGAGCCCGGCTACTCCGTGGAGGGCCCGAACAGCCTCAACGTGGAGGGCGCGGCCATCGCACCCGACGGCGAGTCACTGTGGCTGGCCTTCCGCTCCCCACTGGTGGATCCTGAGACCGGCGTGGGCAGCAACGATGATCCTGGCAGCGAGGGCGACCACGCGCTGATCATCGAGATTGCCGATATCTATGACGTCACGGTCAACGGTGCGGAGATCGAGATCACCGACTACCACCTGCTGGACCTGGACGGCCGCGCCATCCGCGGTATGGCCAACACCGGGGACGGCTACTACGCCATCCAGGCAGGCTCGGCTGACGACGCTGGGAACTTCGCGATCTTCGGCTGGACCGGGGACCCCGAGGACGCCCCGGTGCAGTCGGTCAACGAGCTGAGCATGTGGGACAAGGACGGCTCCTACGAGTCCCTGCCGCTGGTGCCCAACCTGCAGGACGGCACCACCATCCGCGTGGTGCAGGACGTGGGAACTGTGGACCTCTACGACAACGGGCTTGAGGCACAGAGCCTGACCCCGGAGTTCATGAAGTTCTTCACCCACGACTACGTGCTGGACTTCCAGGGTGCCTTCGAGGACGACGACGCCGCCGACCCGGACCCGGAGATCACCCTGAGTGCCAGCGCGGCTGAGCCCGGTGAGGAGATCACCGTGGAGGGAACCGGATTCGCAGCAGGGGAGCAGCTGACGCTGCGGCTGAACCCCGAGCTGGGCACCGTGGAGGCCGACGCGGAGGGTGAGTTCACCACCACGGTGACCATCCCCGAGGAGACCGACCCCGCCCAGTATGCCGTGCAGGCGCTGAACGCTGAGGCCGAGGTGCTGGCCGAAGCCCCGCTGACGGTGCTCGACCCGGCCGGCGGCTCAACCCCGGACCCGACCGAGGATCCCACGGCTGATCCGACCCCAGATCCGACGGAGGACCCCACGGCTGATCCGACGGGCACCCCCACCGCCTCACCCACTGAGCCCGGGGAGACCGATGAGGACGGCGAGGGCGGGCTGGCCCGCACCGGTGCCGCCGTCGGCGCAGTCCTCGGCGGAGCGCTGCTGCTGGTGCTGCTGGGTCTGATCCTGCACCACCGGGCACGCCGAGCTTCAGAGCACTCCGCCTGATGATCTTCGAGGTGCTCAGCCGGTGATTCCGAGCAGCGCGCTGAGCACCTCGAAGGAGGGTTTGCGGCCGATCTCAATATGTGAGTAGGTCAGCGTTTCGGTCAGACGTGGATTCCCACTGCGCACTGCTTCCACAATCGAGCGGTGCGCCCGGCAGGCCACCTCATGGTCACGCTGAGAGGTCAGGTGAAAGAGCCAGACCATCTGCCCGGCGATGGAAGCCATGAGCCGGTCGGTGAGCGGATTGCCGGCCTGAGCCACCAGCGCCTGGTGAAAACGGACATTGGCCTCCGCGAAGGCCAGGTCATCGCCGCTGCGCATCTGCTCCTCGGAGCGCTCCAGCGCCACTTCAAGAGCTTCCAGTGAAGCTCCTTGTGCAGCCTGCTGAGCTGCCTTATTGGCCGCCGAGGTCTCCAGTGCCAGCCTGCTGTCGAAGAGATGGTGGACTGCCTCCACTGTCCAGGTGGTCACCACCGCCCCGCGCCGGGGTCGCAGCTCCACAAAGCCTTCTGCATCGAGTTTGGAGAGCGCCTCACGCAACGGGATCCGGGAGGTTTGCAGCTCATCGGCCAGTCTCTGCTCAGGCAGCCGGACCCCTTGGGCCAGCTCGCCCAGAATGATGCGGCGGCGGATCACCTCATAGAGCCGCTGGGCAGAGGACTCCGAGAGCGGCTCTGTAGCACGGTCAACTGTCATGAGTAGTGCTGCCTCCCAGCGAAACTTCGGTATACCAACACTATCTGCTTCCTCCAATGTATACCGTTCAGCAGAATCCGTC
Organism: Nesterenkonia alkaliphila; assembly: GCF_009758175.1. Classification (GTDB taxonomy): domain Bacteria; phylum Actinomycetota; class Actinomycetes; order Actinomycetales; family Micrococcaceae; genus Nesterenkonia; species Nesterenkonia alkaliphila. Next base: position 26,402 of record NZ_WRPM01000071.1, on the reverse strand, counting down.
GGAGTGTGATTGCTGATCAGGGCCGAATCGACTCTGGCTTCGCCGGCACCCAGTGCCCTGTTGTACGAGGGGAGTATGGGCCTCCATGATATTTACAGGGCGTTTACCTGCTGAAATCTGCGTGAAACAGTAGGCGGACAAACTGTATACCATTCAATCGTTCGCGTACTAGCCGACGGAGGGGCCCATGGCACGTTATCTGGGGCGCAGACTGCTCCAAGCGCTTGCCACGATCTTCGTCGTCGTGACGGTGACCTTCATCATCGGCCGACTGGCCGGCAGCCCCTCGGCGCTGATCCTCGGGGAATGGGCTACGCCGGAGCAGATCGCAGCGTTGGATGTCGAGCTCGGCTTTGACCGGCCCTATCTCGTGCAGTACGCCGATTACCTGGGCGGGTTGCTGCAGGGCGACTTCGGCAATTCCTATCGGGACAGAGGAACCTCGTCAATGGCCATGGTTATGGACCGTCTTCCCGACTCGCTGGTGCTGGGTGCGGCCGGGCTCAGCCTGGGCCTGCTGATGGCTTTTGCTGCCGTGCTGTTTATCCATCTGACCCGTTGGTGGCCGCTGCGTTCGGTGATGCTGGGACTGGGCTCGATGCGCCAGTCGCTGCCTGACTTCTTCTTCGGCCTCCTGCTGGTGCTGATTCTCTCGGTCTCATTGGGCTGGCTGCCTTCGCTGGGCTCCGGCAGTCTGCAGACCCTCATCATGCCGGCGCTGACCATCGCTACGGGTCAGTTCATCGTCTACGCCCGGCTGCTGGACAATGCTCTGCTGGAACAGGGCAAACATGACTATGTGCGCACCGCCCTGGCCCGGGGGGAGAGCCCCCGGCGGGTGGTGCTGGCCGAGACTCTTCCCAATGGGCTGCTTCCGGTGATGACCGTGGCCGGGATTAATCTGGGAACTTTCCTGGGCGGGCTGGTCATCGTGGAGAACGTCTTTGCCTGGCCAGGGATGGGGCAACTGATGCTCACGGCGACCTTCTCCCGGGACTTTGCGGTGGTCCAGTCGGGTCTCATCATGGTCGCGGTGCTGTTCGTCGCGGCCAATCTGCTGGTTGATTTCCTCTATGGCATTGTCGACCCGCGAGTGAGGATGCGATGAAGTTCATCTCTGCCCTGAAGCGCTGGCGACCGCTGCAGCTGAGCGGACTGCTCATGGTCTTGCTGGTTGTCGGCTTCTCCCTGCTCTATCCCCTGAGCCCCGGATATGACCCGTATACCCAGAACCTCAGCAGCATCCTGCAGTCTCCCGGCTCGTCCGGTCATTGGCTGGGCACCGACAGCCTGGGTCGTGACGTGGCCAGCCGGCTGGCATTGGGCGGGCGGACTACCCTGAGCATCGCGCTGGCAGTGATCCTGGCCAATATGGTGATCGGCATCATCATCGGCATGGTGGCAGGCTACTTCGGCGGACGTACTGACAATGTGCTGATGGGGCTGACCGATGTTCAGCTCGCACTGCCGGTGATGCTGGTGCTCATCGCCTTCTCAGCCGTCTATGGGCCCAGTGTGACGCTCATGATCGTTGTCCTCTCAGTCACCTACTGGGTCGGCTATGCCAGAGTGGCCCGTTCAGTGGCGCTCAGCCTGGCTGGCCGAGATTTCGTGTTGGCTCCCAAGATTCAGGGGGCAGGGCCGCTGTGGATCATGCGCCGGCATATTGCGCCCAACGTCTTTACGCAGGTGCTCATCGTGGCTACTACTGACCTCGGGGCGATCATCATTCTCATCGCTTCCTTCGACTTCTTGGGCCTGGGCATCCAGGCCCCGACTCCCAGCTGGGGCTCGATGATCAGCGACGGTCAGGGGTACCTGCGTCAGCAGCCCGCACTAGTCATGATCCCCGGTGTGGCGATGTTCCTGATCATCGCGGGGACCAATCTCATCAGCCAGCGCTTCACCGAAGAAGGGGCCGGCGCCCCAGCCAGGAGAAAGGTTGCAGCGTGAGCACCGAACCCATTCTTGATGTCCAGGACCTCACGGTGGTCTACCAGGATGACCGGGGCCGTGATGTGCCACTGGTGGAAGACATCAGCTTCACGGTGCTGCCCCGGGAGGTCCTCTGCATCGTTGGTGAGGCCGGCTCCGGGAAGTCGGTCACCATGCTGGCAGTGATGGGTCTGCTGCCGCCGGAGCTGCACATCACCTCCGGCAGCATCAGATACCGCGGCGAGGAGCTGGTGGGGATGCCGGAGAAGCGGCGGCGTGCCCTGCGCGGGAAAGAGATGGGCATGGTGTTCCAGGACCCCATGACTGCCCTGAACCCGGTCAAGAGCGTGGGCAGCCAGATCGGCCGGGCCCTCAGCGTGCACAATCGAAGGCTCGCCTGGGGCGACCGGGACCAGCGGGTGGCCGAACTGCTCGCCAGCGTGGGCGTCCCACAGCCCAAGCGCCGGTCCCGGCTCTACCCCCACGAATGGTCAGGAGGGATGCGGCAGCGCGCCGTGATCGCTATGGCCATCGCCAATTCGCCCAGCCTGTTGGTGGCTGATGAACCCACCACCGCGTTGGACACTACGGTGCAGGCGCAGGTGATGGAGGCGCTGGAGACAGCCCGGGAGACCTCCGACGCCGCAATGGTCATGATCACCCATGACCTGGCCCTGGTGGCCCAGGTGGCGGACAGGGTGGCCATCATGTACTCCGGAAGCTTTGTGGAGACCGGTTCAGTGTACGAGATCTTCGACAGTGCCCAGCATCCCTATACCAAGGGACTGCTGGCCAGTATTCTCACCGAGTACTCCGATACGAATGCCGCCTTCGCCATCCCGGGCTCACCCCCGGCCCCCAGCCAGCGCCCAGAGGGCTGTGCCTTCGCGCCTCGGTGCACCAGTGCCGGAAAAGATGCAGCCTGCCTCGAGCGGCCTGCCCTGCTGCCGATGCCAGGATCCGGAGAAAGGCAGCGGGCTGCGGCCTGCCACCACCCGGGGACGGAGCTGCTGAACGCCCCGTACGCAGCACCGGCTGCAGAAAGGGCTGGTGCACGATGACAGTTGTCACCAACGCCGCTGAGGAAGTGGTGCTCAGGGTCAATGAACTGAGCTTGGAGTACAGGCTGCGCGGGGCCGGGCCCAAGACGCTGCGTGCAGTCGACGGAGTATCCCTGGAACTCAGGCGCGGCGAAACCCTGGGCCTGGTCGGCGAATCCGGGTGCGGCAAGTCGTCTCTGGTCCGCACAATCTTTGACATCAACGTCCCCTCCTCCGGCAGTGTGGAGGTCTTCGGGCAGCGTCTGGCGGAGCTGAGGCCCAAAGATCGCCGTCAGCTGCGCAACCGGGTCCAGATGATCTTCCAGGACCCCTACTCCGCCTTGGACCCCCGGCTCAGCGCCCATGAGATCGTCGCCGAGCCGCTCCGCATTGCCCGCCGCTACTCCAAGGACAGGGTTGTTGAGCTGCTCGAATCGGTGGGTCTCTCAGCAGAGGTGATGGACCGCCGCCCCGCGGCGTTCTCCGGCGGGCAGCGGCAACGGCTGGGCATCGCCCGGGCGCTCGCCCTGGACCCTGATGTCCTGGTCCTCGACGAGCCGGTTTCAGCGCTGGACGTCTCAGTGCAGGCACAAGTGATCAATCTGCTCAAGGATCTGCAGCAGCGGCTGGGACTGGCCTATCTGTTCATCGCCCACGACCTCTCCGTAGTCCGTCACATCTCCGACAGGGTCGCCGTGATGCACCTGGGCCAGATTGTGGAAACCGGAACAGCGGAGGAGATCTTTGCCAACCCGGTCCACCCCTATACCCGCTCGCTGCTCTCCGCAGCACCGGTACCTGACCCCCGGGCCCGCAGCAGCAGGCGCCGGGTCGTGCTGGCCGGCGAACTGCCCGACGCCGCCCGACGCCCCTCCGGATGCAGCTTCCGGACCCGCTGCCCGATCGCGCAGGAGCAGTGTTCTCAGCAGGACCCCACTCTTGTGAGCACCGGCAGCCCAACCCACCAGCATGCCTGCCACTTCCCAGAGGATTCGCAGCGCTCGGTGGCCCCCGCAATGACCTAAACCCCATCACTCCCCACCACAAGGAAGGTTTCCTGCCATGCCTCAGCACACCAGAGGTCGCTTGACCAGATACTCTCCCTCCCGGCTGCTCACCGGCACCGCCGCAGCTGCACTGCTGCTCTCAGCCTGTTCCGACAGCACTGAGCCGGCAGGCGACCAGACACCTGCAGAGGGAGGAGAGCTGATTATCGCGGCAGTAGCGGAGCCGGAGAATGTCACCGAACCGGTGGTGGACGGCTCACTGGCCGGCTACAACTACTACTACAACGTCTTCGACCGGCTCACCATGTTTGACGCCGAGGGGCAGATGCAGCCGGAGCTGGCCACTGAATGGGAGCCCAATGAGGATTTCACCGAATGGACTTACACCATCCGTGACGACGTCACCTTCCACGACGGTGAAGAATTGACTGTCGACGATGTGATCTTCACCTACAACGAGGTGCTCAACTCCACCGATTCTTCGGTCACCGGGTACCTCAATGTGCTCGACACCGTGGAAGCAGGGGAGGAGGAGAACACTCTGATCTTTACCCTGAACACCTCCTTCTCCGCGTTCCCCTCACTGACCACTGCAGTCTCCATCGTTCCGGAGCATGTGTACTCCGAACTGGGCTCAGAGGAGTTCGCCCAGCAGCCGGTGGGATCTGGCCCCTTCCAGTTCGTCAGCTACACCCGTGGGGTGGAATATGTCATCGAGCGCAATGAGGACTACTGGGGCGGAGCACCGAGTCTGGAACGGGTCACCTTCCAAACTGTGTCCGACCAGGATGCCCGGCTCAACGGCGTCATCTCAGGCAGTGTGGACCTCGGCCAGATTTCACCGAACCAGGTAGGGGCGGTGGCGGACGACCCGAATATCGTCATCGAATCGGTGACCTCCAACGGGGTAGTCTTCCTGGGCGTCAACACCGGTGCTGAGGGTCTTGACGACCCGCTGGTCCGGCAGGCGATCATCCACGCTGTCGACCGTGAGTCCATAGTGGAGAACGTGCTCACCGGAGGTGGCCTGGCCAATGGGCAGATCGTTGCCCAGTCTGTAGGCGGCTATGACGACTCGGTACAGCTGCCGGCCTATGATCCTGAGCTGGCGGAGCAGCTGCTGGCCGAGGCGGACTACCAGGGCGAGACCATTACCCTTGAGTACGCCACCGACGGGCGGATCCCGCTCAGCACTGAGGTGGCCCAGGCCATCCAGGGATACCTCACTGCCGTCGGCATCTCCGTCGAGATGTCGGGGATGGACCAGAGCACCCTGTCCAACCGGGTCAGTGCAACTCAGGATCTCAGGGGGCTGTTCCTCAACACCTGGGCGCCCTCCACGATGGACGGGGACATGCCCGCCACTAACTTCTTCTGCGGCGGCTCCAACGACTACACCCATGATGAGACCGCCTGCGGCCTGGTGGAAGCCCAGCGGGAAGTTGATGAGCAGGAACGCACTGATGTCTTCGGCGAACTGGCTGAGCTGAACATCGAGCAGGGATTCATCATGCCGCTGTACTCCCCGGACAATATCTATGCCGCGAACCCCAACCTGGACTGGCAGCCCCGGGCTGACGGGCTGTTCGTGCTCAAGGACGCGAGCCTGACCGAATGAGGATAGTTCGCGGAGGCACCGTAGTGACCATGGACGCCGAGCGCAGGGTCATCGAGGACGGTGCGGTACTGCTGGAGGGCACCACGATCCGTGAGGTCGGCGACTACTCGGAACTGAGGTCCCGCTACCCCGAGGTGCAGGAGGTCATCGGCAATGAGCGCACTGCGGTGCTTCCCGGGCTCATCGATGTGCACGGGCACGCCGGGCACAGCCTGATGAAGACCGTGGCCAGCGACCGGCCGGATGTCTGGATGGACCTGTTGACCACGTTCTACTTCACCCGCACGGACGAGCAGTTCTGGTACGCAGATGCCAGGCTTTCCGCCCTGGACCGGCTGCGCCAGGGGGTGACGACCTCGATGAGCGTCATGGGCTCCAGGCCCCGTGTCGACGAGCCTGGTTTCATCAGGGCCCATGCCGCCGGCTATGCCGAAGTGGGCGTGGCCGACATCATCGGGACCGGCCCCTCCGGTGCGCCCTACCCGCATCCGGTGGAGAGCCGTGATGCGGGCGCCGGATGGCGGAAGAAGATGGTGTCCCTGCAGGACATGCTGGAAGCCGCCGAGCAGGTGATCAGTGAACTGCACGGGACCCGGGGCGGACTGACTCAGGTGTTCCTGACCCCGTTCACCATCCTTCCGTCTCTTTTCGGCTCAGGTCCCTCAACACCCTATGCCGCGCAACGGCTCACTGAGTCAGACCGTCGGCACGGGGCCGCAGTGCTGGAGCTGGCCGCCCGGACCGGCACCAGGATTCACTCCGATGCCTTCGGCGGACACATTCGGCTGGCCATGCAGGACCCGGAGACCGCAATCCTGGGCCCGCAGGTCCATCTGCAGCATTGTGTGGGCATCGATGAGGAGGAGATTGTCCACCTGGCTTCCACCGGCACTCATGTCTCCCATGCGCCCGGGGGCGGACTCAATGTCGCTGCCCTGCTGGCCCAGGGCGTCAACGTGGCGTTGACCACCGATGGTGCTGCCCCACTGCGGCCCTTCGACCTGCTGCTGGCCGCTAGGACTGCCCGGGAGGCACAGGTGGTCCGCACTGGTGACCGCTATCTGCTCCCGCCGGGGAAGCTGCTCGAGATGATCACCATCGACGCCGCCCGGGCAGTGGGGATGCAGGACGAGATCGGCTCCCTGGAGCCCGGGAAGCGTGCCGACCTGGTCCTCATCGATACGGCCCAGCCGCATCTGACTCCTTGGTGGATGCCTGTGCACCGACTGATGTATCAGGCCACCGGCGCTGATGTTCATACCGTGTTGGTCGCCGGGGAGGTCCTGCTGGATGATGGCTGCGCTGTGCGGGTTGATGAGCAGGAGGTGATCGATCTCGCCCAGGAGCAAGCGTCCCGTGCGCTGGTGGACGGTGGGCTTGAGCAGCACCTTGCCGACCCAGGCTGGAAGCAGGTGCGCCGTGTCTTCTGCTGAGATCTCAGACGCTGCTGCACACCAGATCGTGGTGCTCAACTGCAACACCAACTCGGTGCTGACCCGCTCGCTGGAGGCGATCGCCCGCTTGGCGGCCTCGCCCGGCAGTACCGTCGTGGGCCTCACCCCGCCCTTCGGCCCGGAGTCTGCCGAAGGCTACTACGAGAGCATGATCTCGGCCACGGCGATGTTCGCCGCCCTGGAGAAGTATCCCGAGCCATTCGATGCAGTGGTGCTGGCCGGCTTCGGTGAGCACGGCAGGGAAGGGATGCGCCAGCGCTGGGAGGTCCCGGTCGTGGACATCACCGAAGCCGGGCCCATCCTCGCGAATCTGGTGGCCCACCGTTACGGAGTGGTCACCACGCTCAGCAGTACGGTTCCGGTGATCTGGGAAAGCCTGCGCAATGCCGGACTGCATACCCGCTGCATCGGGGTGGAGGCCAGCGAGATCCCGGTCTCCTCGATCCACACTGATATCGCCGAGGTGGCAGGGGCTTTGGAGTCCCGGGCCCGCCAGCTGGTGAGCCGGGGTGCTGAAGCGATCGTGCTGGGCTGTGCCGGCTTTGCAGGACTCGACCTCGAGCTCGGCCGGAGGCTGGGCATCCCGGTGATCGACGGGGTCCCGGCCGGGGTGCGGCTGGCCGAGGCTCTGCTCAGCGCTGGCATGAGCACCTCCAAAGCTCATGCATTCAGTCCGCTGAACCCGGCAAAGCGCTGGAAGGGATGGCCGCCGGCCGCCAGCACGGAGCAGATGCACCTGGATCCGGCCCGTGTTTCATAGATGAAACATGCGTTTCACTAGGATGGGAGATATGAGCCATTCCGTATCGGAGCACCCCCAGATCCACCCGCCGCAGCGGCTGCTGATGGGGCCGGGGCCGGTCAATGCCGACCCGCGGGTGCTGCGCGCTATGTCCGCTCCGCTCATCGGTCAGTATGACCCCGCCATGACCGGATACATGAACGAGGTGATGGCGCTGTATCGGGGGGTCTTCTGCACCAGCAATGAGGCCACTCTGCTCGTCGACGGCACCTCCCGGGCCGGTATTGAGGCTGCCATCGTCTCCCTGGTGGAGCCCGGTGAGAAGGTGCTGGTGCCGGTCTTCGGCCGGTTCGGACACCTGCTGAAGGAAATCGCTGAAAGGGCAGGCGGTGAGGTCGTGGTCATCGAGAAGGAGTGGGGGCAGGTCTTCACCCTGGCAGAGCTCGACGCCGCCCTGGCCGCTCACCGGCCCAGGCTCCTGGCCCTGGTGCAGGGTGATACTTCCACCACTATGAACCAGCCGCTGGAGGGCATTGCCGCGCTGTGCAATAAGCACGGCACCCTCTTCTACACCGATGCCACCGCCTCCCTGGGCGGCAATGAGTTCCTGGCCGATGCATGGGGAGTCGACGCCGCCACCGCAGGGCTGCAGAAATGCTTGGGCGGCCCCTCCGGCTCCGCCCCGATCACGCTCTCCGAGAAGGCCGTGGAGGTGATCGGCGCACGCCGCCACGTGGAGGCCGGCATCGACGACGGCAGCGCCCCGCGCGGCATTCGCATCGCCTCCAACTACTTGGACCTGGCAATGATCCTCGACTACTGGGGTCCGAAGCGGCTCAACCATCACACCGAGGCCACCTCCATGCTCTACGCCGCCCGGGAGTGCGCACGGCTTCTGGTGGGTGAGGGCATACCAGAGGCCGTAGCGCGGCACCGGCTGCACGGGACCGCCATGACCGCCGGACTGCAGGGTCTGGGGCTGCAGCTCTTCGGCGACCAGGCACACCGGATGAACAACGTGGTCGCGGTCCATATCCCGGAGGGGGTCAACGGTGAGGCGGTGCGCAGTGCGCTGCTCAATGACTACAGCATCGAGATCGGCACCAGTTTCGGGCCGCTGCACGGTGTGGTCTGGCGGATCGGCGTGATGGGCTACAACGCACGGAAGGACGCGGTGCTGCTCACCCTGGCAGCCCTGGAACAGGTGCTGCGCGCCGCCGGCGCCCCGGTCACCGCCGGCGGGGGAGTGGGCGCGGCCCTTGAGGTGTATGAGGCCGCCGGATGAGCACCGCCTACGACGCCGTCCCGGGCACCTGCCGGCCCAAGGAGCAGACAATGACCGCAGCGCGGCGGGTGATGGCCCGCTGTGACGAGCTGGCCCAGATCTCAGCCCTGCGCGGTGCCGATGGGAAGGCTCAGGGGATCCTGCGCGCCTACCTCACCGAGGAGCACCGGCGGCATAATGCGCTGGCCGGCCGGTGGATGCAGGAGGCCGGGATGACCACCTGGCAGGACGCGGCCGGGAACCAGTGCGGCAGGATCGAAGGCCGAACACCCGGGCTGCCTGCACTCATGCTCGCCTCCCACCTGGACACGGTGCCGCATGCCGGCCGCTATGACGGAATCCTGGGTGTGCTTACCGCCATCGAGACTGTGCGCAGCCTCGCGCCCCAGGCGGACCAGCTGCCCTTCGCCCTGGAGGTGGCCGCCTTCGCAGATGAGGAAGGCACCCGCTTCGGTGCCACGCTGTTGGGCTCCCGGGCCATGGCCGGCACCTGGGACCCCCAGTGGTGGGAGCTGGCTGATGAGCAGGGCATCACGATGGCCGAGGCCTTCGAAGACTTCGGGCTGGACCCCTGCCGGATCGGTGAGGCAGCACGTGCCCGGGAAGACCTGGTCGGCTATCTGGAGGCCCATATCGAACAGGGCCCCTATCTGGAGGAGGCCGGCCGCCCCCTGGGGATTGTGAGCTCCATCGCCGGGGCCAGGCGCTTCCGGGTCAGCATCCACGGCGAGGCCAGGCACGCCGGGGGCACCCCCTACGCCCGCCGCCAGGATGCGCTCATCGGAGCCAGTCAGGCGGTGCTGGAGATCGAACGGATCGGCATAGAGAAGCAGGCCATCGCCACCGTGGGCCAGATGAGCACCCACCCCGGAGCGGTGAACGTGGTCCCGGGCCGCGCTGACTTCTCCGTGGACCTGCGCGCCGAGACCGATACGCTGCGTGATGCCGCATGGGGGGCCATGGAATCAGCGATCACCGGCTTCTGCGCCGACCGGGGGCTGCAACTGCAGGTCGAGGAGATCCACGCCGCCCCCACCGTGTTCTGCGCCGAGCCCCTGGTAGCAGCCATCGCCGCAGGGATCACCGAGGCAGGCGACCCGGAGCCGATGCGGCTGTTCTCCCGGGCAGGCCACGACGCCATGGCCATGGCCGAGATCACCGGCATCGGCATGCTCTTCACCCGCTGCCACGACGGGATCAGTCATCACCCCGATGAATCGGTGACCGAGGCCGATGTGGCGAGCACCCTCCAGGCGCTGCAGCATGCAGTGCTCAGCCTGGCCGCCGGCCGCGGGGGTGACCAGCCATGACCCGTCGGATCGATGCGCGGATCGAGAACCAGTACGGGGACCTCCCGCCCCAGGAGCGCCGGGTGGCCGACTTCCTGCTGGAGCACCTCGGAGACCTCGCCGTCTTCTCCGCCGCGGAGATCAGCCGCCAGACCGGGGTCTCCAAGGCCACCGTCTCCCGGCTGTTCCGCAAACTGGGCTTCGACGACTTCAAAGAGGTCCGGGACCATGCCATGGCGCTGCGGGCCTCCGGCCAGCCCACTGCTGCACCGTTGCTGACCGGGGACTCCGAGGCCACCACCGGTATCCAGCGGCACATTCAGCATGAACAGGCCAACCTCGCCCGACTGGCTGAGACGCTCTCCGGCGGACGTCTCAACGAGGTGGTGGAACTGGTGGCAGGGGCCGAATCGGTGCTGATCATCGGCCTGCGCAACAGCTACCCTCCGGCCGCCCACCTGCACCATCAGCTGATCCAGCTGCGCAGCCGGGTGCGGCTGGCGCCCCAGCCGGGCCAGAGCATCGGTGAAGAGCTGGCCGGCCTGGGCCTCCATGAGGCGGTGGTGGTCTTCGGATTCCGCCGGCGTCCCCGCGGGTTCACCGAACTCGTCCAGCGCACCGCTGCCTCCCCAGCCGTGCTGGTGCTCATCGGCGATGCCACGGCCCGCCGCTACGCCCAGCACGCCCAGATCTGGATCGAGTGCCCGCTGGACGCAGACGGCGCCTTCGACTCCTACGCCGCCCCGATGTCACTGGTGTCCCTGCTGGCCAACGGCGTGCTCAACGCCGCCTTGCCGGCCGGGCGGCGCCGCATCTCCCACGTGGCCGATACCTACGACGATCTCAAGGAGCTGGACCTCTGATGAGCCTGGTGACCACCCATATCCTCGACACCGTTGCCGGCACCCCCGCCAGCGGCGTCGTCGTCATCCTCAGTGACGCTGCCGGGGAACAGATTGCCCGGGGCACCACAGACAGTGACGGCCGGGTCAATGAGCTGGGGCCGGAGCAGCTTCAGCCGGGCAGCTACCGGCTGAGCTTCCGCACCGGAGAGTACTTCCGGGCCAGGGGGCTGCCCACCTTCTTCCCCGAGGTGCAGATCACCTTCGAGACCGGGGCCGAGCCGCACTACCACGTGCCGCTGCTGATCAGCCCCTACGCATACTCCACCTACCGCGGAAGCTGAGGAAGAACCATGAACGAGATAGTGCTTGGGCCCAACCAGTACGGCAAGGCTGAGGTGAGAGTGGTGCGCGTGCACCGGGAGACCGAGGTGCACCAGATCCGCGATCTGAACGTGACCAGCTTCCTGCGCGGAGATTTCGCCGAGACCTTCCTGACCGGGGACAACTCCAAGGTGCTGGCCACTGACACGCAGAAGAACACCGTCTATGCCTTCGCCAAGAAGTACGGGATCAGCAGTCCCGAGGAGTTCCTGCTCACCCTAGGCCGGCACTTTCTGTCCTATCCGGAGGTGCACGGCGGGCGCTGGCTGGCCGAGTCCTATCCCTGGGAGAGGATCACCGTGGAGGGCAGGCCGCATGAGCACTCCTTCGTGAGATCCACACAGGAGATCCGCACTGCGGCAGTCACCAGCCAGGACGGCGCAGAGTACGTGCTGGGCGGGTTCAAGGACCTCACCGTGCTGAAGTCCACCGGCAGCGAGTTCACCGGATTCCCACGGGACGAGTACACCACCCTGCCGGAGACCACTGACCGGATCATGGCCACCGATATCTCAGCCCGGTGGCTCTACCAGGACGATGCCGCCCAGGCCGGGTCGGTGGACTTCGACGCGGTCTTTGCCCAGGTCAAGCAGATAGTGCTGGAGCAGTTCGCCGCAGTGCACTCGCTGTCCCTGCAGCAGACCCTCTACGCTGCCGGCAGCGCTGTCCTGGAGGCCGTACCGCAGATCGAGGACATCCGCTTCGCCATGCCGAACAACCACCACTACGTGGTCGACCTGACGCCCTTCGGCCTGGAGAACCCCAACGAAGTTTTCGAAGCCGGCGTGCTGCCCTACGGGCTGATGAACGCCTCGGTGACCCGCGCCGGGGCGCAGCCCAAGCCTGCGGCCTGGCAGTGGATTCCCGGCTTCGTCTAGCGCAGGCGGCATACGAGATGCCTGGTGAGCGCGTCACCGGAGCTGAACACGGCGTCAATATTCCCGAAATATGCCCGCCCTAGGCTTAGGCCTCATGACCGTGCGCCACCTGATCGCAGAGCGGGTCCTGATTGAGGGGGACCTGGTTCCGGCGCACCTGGAGATCGATCACCAGGGCGCCGTCCGGCGGATCACCCGCCTGGCTCCCGGCCAGGCCGCCAGACATGCGGCGATCGTGCGCGCCCGTGATGTCTCCGGAGGTGCGGGCATGCTGCGGGTGCCGCCGCGGCTGGTGGTGCTGCCCGGGAACGTGGACAGTCATGTGCACCTCAACGAGCCGGGCCGCACCAGTTGGGAGGGCTTCGCCACGGGGACTATGGCAGCCGCGCTCGGCGGGGTCACCACCATCGTGGACATGCCGCTGAACTCCATCCCGCCGACCGTGGACGTGCCCAGCCTGCGGGCCAAGCAGGCAGCTGCGGCAGGTCAGACCTATGTGGACGTGGGGTTCTGGGGCGGGGTGGTGCCGGGCAACGCCGAGGACCTCGAGCCGCTGTGGGAAGCCGGGGTCTTCGGGTTCAAATGCTTCTTGCTGGACTCCGGGGTCCCGGAGTTCCCGCCGGTGAGCCCGGCCCAGCTGCGCGAGGCGATGACCCGCATCCGCGGCTTCGGCGGACTGCTGATCGTCCACGCCGAGGATGCCCGCACCATTGACACCGCCACTGCCGCCCTCGGCGGCCAGTTCCGGAAGGTCCGCCGCTACGCCGAATGGGCGGCGACCCGCCCGGCAGAGGCGGAGCTGACTGCGATCGAAGGCCTGCTGGAGGCAGTGCGCGAGACCGGCTGCCGGACCCATATTCTGCACTTGGCCGCCGCCGGAGCCCTGGAGACCATCCAAACGGCCCGGGACGAGGGGCTGCCGGTCACTGTGGAGACCTGCCCGCACTATCTGTGCTTCGAGGCCGAGTCCGTCCCCGACGGTGCTGCTGAGTTCAAATGCTGCCCGCCCATCCGGGACGCCGGCAACCGGGAGGCTCTGTGGCAGGGGCTCCAGGAGGGTCTGATCGACATGGTGGTCACTGACCACTCTCCGGCAACCCGTGAGCAGAAGTACAAAGGGGCCCCGGACCTCAGCCAAGCATGGGGCGGAGTCTCCGGGCTGCAGGTGGGCTTCGCCGCGGTGGCCTCCGCCGCCGCTCAGCGCGGCATCGGGCTGGAGCAGGTCAGCCGGTGGATGGCCCAGCGCACCGCTGCGCTGGTGGGGCTGAGCCATAAGGGGCGGATCGCAGTAGGCTGTGATGCCGACTTCCTGATCTATGACCCTGAGCAGACTCACGTGGTCTCCTCTGCCGGGCTGGCGCATAAGAACCCGATCAGCGCCTATGACGGCTACGAGATCCGCGGCACAGTGGTGGGAGCGGTGCTGCGCGGGGTAGAGCTGTTCAGCGACCAGGACTCCACGGCGACGCTGCTCAGCGGCGGGGAGCAGCTGCGTGGACCAGGATACTCAGCCGGGCGGCCGGCCCGCTCAGAAGAAGAGGTGGGAACCCGATGACCGAGCCCCGACGTTCCTCAGTGCAGTCCGTGGAACGGGCCCTGGCACTGATTGAGGTGGTGGCCTCGCGCGGTGGGGCTGCCACGCTCAGTGAGCTCTCCTCCGTCACCGACCTGCCGGCTGCCACGGTCCACCGGCTGCTGCGCACCCTGATCACCTCCGGATACCTGGTGCAGATGCAGGACCGGCGCTACGGGCTCAGCGACAAGCTGGTGCCCATCGGCGACGCCGCAGCCCGCCGCAACCGGCTCTAGGAGGGCGCGGGGTGCTCACCGGCACAGTTATCCTGGCCGCCGGGCGGGCCCAGCGCCTCGGCGGGATATCGAAACCGCTGCTGCGCAGCCGGGGCGAGCTGCTGGCCGCCCGGTCGCTGCGCACCGCACTGCAGGCCGGCACGGTCCCGGTGCTGGTGCTGGGCCACCGGGCCGAGCAGGTCGGGGCGGCGCTGAAGGCTGAGGTGCCGGGGCTGGCTGCCCAGGCTCAGTTCGCCGTCGTCCCTGAGGGGCGCAGCCAACTGGCAGAGTCCTTCCGGACCGGGGTGCGGCGAGCGGCCGGGCTCGGCGCAGACCGGATTGCGGTGCTTCTGGTGGACCAGCCAGGCATCACGGCTGCGGCACTGGCGGCAGCGCTGGAGGGCCATACCGCAGGGAGAATCATCAGGGGCGCGGTGCAGGGCAGGGCCGGACACCCGGTGGTGATGGCGACCGCTGAGGCTGCAGCGGCCGCTGAGCTGGCAGAAGGCGATGAAGGCGCCCGGCGGTATCTGCACAGCCAGGCCGGGAGAGTGGACACCGTGGACCTCACGGGTCTGGCGGAGGATGCCGATATCGACACCCCGGAGGATCTGGCACTGCTCACCGCTTCTGCTCTGCAGCGCGCAGGGCAGCGAAGATCCGGTCCTTGGTGAACGGGGTGCTGGTCATCCGGATGCCGGTGGCGTCCCGGATGGCATTGCCCAGGGCAGGGGCTACCGGGTTGAAGGGGGACTCGGACATGGATTTCGCCCCCATGGGGCCCAGCGGGTCCGCCGAGGCGGCAAAGTGGACCTCGGTGCGCGGCAGGTCGGCCATCTGCGGGATGTGATAAGTGCGCAGAACCTCGGTGCTGATCCTCCCGCCGGGGCTGATCACGATCTCCTCGAAGAGTGCCGCGCCGATCGCCTGGGCTGCTCCGCCCTCCACCTGGCCGCGGCACTGGGCCTCGTTGAGCACTGTTCCGGCATCGGCGGCCTGCACCGACTGCAGAATCACCAGGGTGCCGGAGCTGATGTCCACCGCCACCCGGAACCCGTGCACGTTGAAGGCCGCCGTACGCGGCGACCCGCCCCAGTGCCCGGTGCCGATCACTGTGCCGGGGTCCGCGCCCGGGGGCAGGGCGGCCAGTTTGGCCGCCAAGTCCTTGGCCGCGAGGTAGGAGGCTTTGACCCCTACGGTGATCCCGGTGGAGGCAAAAGCACCGGTGTCATGGCTCACCAGGTCGGTGTCGGCCTGACGCAGCAGAATCTGCTCTGCGGCGGTGCCCAGCACCTTCGCGGCCACCTGCCGGTGCACCGTGGAGGTGCCGTTGCCGAACTCCGCAGTGCCGACCTTCAGCTCGTACCGCCCGCCGCCCAGGGGCCGGATGGCAGCATGGGAGTGGTGCCCGTTGGGCGGGGCGGTGTCAATCATCGCCACCGCGGTGCCGGTGCCCAGCCGCCAATCGCCCCCGGGGCCGGCGTAGCCGTGCCGCTCCTCGGCCAGCCGCTGCTCGCACTGGGCCAGCTCGGCGGTGCTCAGCTGCTCAGTGCGCAGCTGTGCGGCCATGATCTCCAGGCACTGGTGCAGCCCGGCGGCGTCGACCTGCACATCGGCGTCCTGTCCGAAGAGCTTCTCACCGATCTGCACAATATTCGCAGTTTTGAACTCCAGGGGGTCACGCACCAGCCGGCGGGCCAGCTCATCCATGGCGCAGTCCACGGCGAACAGGGTCTGCGAGAGGCCGTAGCCCCGGAAGGCCCCGGAGGGCGGGTTGTTGGTGTAGACCACCTCAGCCCGGACGTGCTTATTCGGCGCGGAGTAGAGCTGCATGGACTCATGCACCGAGTGGAACATCACCCCCGGCCCGTGGTTGCCGTAGGCCCCGGTGTCGGAGAGCACCTCCATGGTCTGGGCCGTGAGCCTGCCGGCCTCGTCGGCCGCCAGCGCCACCTCGATCCTGAACGGATGCCGGGTGGTGGTGGCGGTCAGCGCCTCGGTGCGGGTCAGCTCCCAGGACACCGGGCGACGGATGCCCTGCTCGGCGAGCTTCATCAGGACCAGCAGCACCAGATCCTCGGTGAGCACCTCCTGCTTGGAGCCGAAGCCGCCGCCGACCCGGGGGGAGAAGACCCGTAATGCCTCCGGGCCCAGCCCGAAGATCCGCTGCAGGGTCCGCTTGGCGAGGAACGGCACCTGGGTGGAGGTGCGCAGCACATACCGGCCGTTCTCATCCACCCAGCCCAGGGTGCCGTGGGTCTCCAGCGCAGTGTGTGAGGTCCGATGGGTGGTGAAGCTCATCCGAAGCTGGTGCGGGGAGGAGGACAGCGCGCCCATGGAGTTCCCGGAGGCAGCCTCCACCGAGGCCAGCCGGTTACGCCCAGGCTCCAGGGCCGGAAAATAGGTGCTGCCCACCGCATCGGTACGCTGCGGCAGCTCCGGGTGCAGCACTGGGGCGCCGGGTCGGGTCGCCTCACGGGGGTCGAAGACCGCGGGCAGCGGCTCATAGTCCACCTCCACCAGCTGGGCGGCCCGTGCGGCCTGGCGCCGCGTCTCGGCCACCACCACCGCCACCCGCTGGCCGGCGAACCGCACCGTGTCGTCGAGCAGACGGGTATCTGCCGGGTCATCCTCGACCAGCTCATGCTGGGCGGTGGAGTAGCGGATGTGCTGCGGGGCATCCGCATGGGTGATGACAGCGACGACGCCGGGCCGGCTCAGTGCCCGTGAGGTACTGATGCTGCGGATCCGGGCGTGCGGATGCGGGGAGCGCAGCACCACGATATGAAGGGGCTCGCCCTGGCCGGCGGGCCAGGACTCGGGTTCAGCGGCCAGCGGGCGGTCCTGGCTGTAGTCGGCCGTCCCGGTCACCACCCTGGGGCCCGCCGGTGCCATAGGGCTCTTCCGGGGTGTTCCGGCCAGCGCGTCCTTGATGGAGCAGTAGCCGGTGCAGCGGCAGAGGTTTCCCTTGAACTTCCGTCCCTGGTCCGCGGGGCTGGGATAGGGAGACTCCGGGGCGGTCTCCGTCATGATGAACCCGGCAGTGCAGAAGCCGCATTGGAAACCATGGGCCTGCAGGAAATCCCTCTGGGTGGGGTGCAGAGCCGGCTCCACCGGCCGGTCCCCGGGTTCAGCGGCAGCACGGGCAGCCTCGGGGCTGAGCCCGCGCAGGGTGGTGATGCTCTGTCCGGCTGCCCGCTGAGCAGGGGTGATGCAGGAATGTACAGCGGTGCTGCCCAGATGGACGGTGCAGGCACCGCAGTCCCCGGCGTCGCAGCCACGTTTGACCGCATCCGCCCCGGCCCGCTCGCGCAGCCAGGTGCGCAGGCACTGGCCGGGGGCGTGCTCCAAGGGCACCTCGGTGCCGTCCACTGTCACCGTCCGCGGGGCCCCCTCTGTGCCCTGCGGAGTGGTTGTCAGGCGGGGGGCGGAAGATCGGCTGCGCATGGACGGCTGATCTTCTGCCAGGTGTCTGACACGGAGTGCGGGGGCAGGCGAGGGTGAGCGCGGGAGCGCGCGCAGGAGTTCGGCGGCCAGGCGGGAGCTGATGTCGCGCCGCCACTGCGGGGCGCCGTGCACATCGTTGACCCAGAGCTCTTCCGGCAGGGCCTGTACCGCTGCCCGGGCCTTCTCCGGGTCCAGTCCCAGTTCGAGCACCACCGGATGGGCAGTGCTGGCGGTGACGGTCAGCCTCACGGAAGCGGGGCCCGCCAGCTGGGCGATCAGCAGCGCGGCAGAGCGGCCGTAGCGGGTCAGTGACTCCCGGGCCATCAGGGCCTGGCGGGCCAGCCTGTCCGCCGGGATCCAGAAGGACCGGATCAGCTCGCCCTGCTCCAGGGCGGTGCGGCCGTTGCCGGTGACCAGCTGCGCCACCGGTGTGTGCCGGCGACCCCCGCCGGGGGAGAGGATCAGCGCTGCAGCCCCCATCCCAGCCAGCCAGGAGGTCATCGGCCCGGCCGGCAGCCCGGTGGCCACGTTGCCGCCCACCGTGGAGAGGTTCCACACCTTCCAGGAGGCCACGAACGCTTCTGCCGCGGGGCGCATCAGGTGCAGCCCGGGCAGCTGCTCAGTGACCAGCCCGCGGTGCTGCAAGGTGTCAGCGGCAGCGTGGAACTCTGCGATGGTGCAGGTGGCGGCGATCTCCAGCCCGGTGTCCTGACTGTCCTGCCCCTGGTGCCAGCTCAGCGGCTCCCAGGGGGCGCCGCTGATGTCCAGCAGCCGGCGCGGGGCCCCGGTGCGGAGATCACGGCCGTAGGAGTAGAGCACTGTGCCTCCGGCAAGCCAGGAGTCACCCGGGCGAGCCTCATCGGGGTCCCAGGTGCTGAGCACCTCCTCCGCACTGGTGATATCCATCAGCTGCCCGCCATCACCGGCACCGGCTCGATGATGGTCTGCGAGCGCGGCCGCGTGTAGTGGATGGGGCCGGTGCTGCGGGCAAGCGGGCGACCGGCGGGGAGCCGGCCGGCGGTGTTCTTCGCGGCGATCAGCTCCGCCAGGGCCGAGACTGCGCTTTCAGCCGGGGAGCCGGCGGCGATGTCCAGTCCGAGCGGGCCGCGGACGGCAGCGATCTGCTCGGTGCTGAGGCCCCGTTCGGCCAGGGCTTCACGCCGCCGACGCTGGGCGTTCCGGGAGCCCAGAGCCCCGACGAACTCAGGGCCGGGCTGGGCTGACAGCAAGGCCGCCAGCACCGGCACGTCGAGATCGGGGTGATGGGTCATCACACAGGCTGCGGTCCAGCCGCCCTGCTGCTCGGCGAGCAGCCGGGCGGCGGCCGCAGCCGGGTCGTCCACCACCAAGCGGGCCCGCTGCGGAACCCGGTCCCCGGCGGCGAAGGCTGGGCGGTGGTCCACCAGGACCACCTGCCAGCCGGCGGACAGGGCCATCCCGGCCAAGTGGACGGAGTAGTCCTGCACCCCGAAGAGCAGCAGCCGCGGTGCGGGCTCACGGTGCTCGGTGACGGTGAACGCCCCCCGGGGTGTCTGCACCTCTCTGCGCAGCACCGCACCGAGGTGCGGGTCGGTGTGTGCCAGCCGGAGGGCGTCGTCGTACTCTGTGCGGGCTACGGTGCTCAGCGGCTGGATGAGCACCTGGATCTGGCCGCCGCAGGTCAGCGGCACCTCACCGAGTTGGCCGCCCTCCGGGCCGAAGCTCTCCAGCACCGGCTCCCCCCAAGCGATGCTCTGTTGGGCCAGCGCGGCCGCGGTGGACTCCACACAGCCTCCGGAGAGTGACCCGATGATCTCCAGGTCTGCCGAGACGGCCATCGAGGTGCCCACCGGGGCCGGGGAGGAGCCGGCGACGCTGACTACGGTGGCCACCGCCCAGTGCTGCGGATGGGCCAGGGCCCGGCGGTAGTCGGTGATCCGGTCCAGCACCTTCTGGCACCTCCTCGCAGCGGACGGCAGGGCAATGAAACGTTCGTCTCATCGGGTGAGCCTAGTTCGGGGTCTGTTACATCCTTATGACAGAAGAGTTTCACTGTGTTTTTCCGCAGCCGTTTTACCTGGCTGTAATCCTCAGGTGAGTGGTGTGAAACAAGCGTTTCATACGGTGGGTAACGTGAACCCCGTACCTGCCGCCGAGCTTCTCATCACCAATGCCTACCTGGTGCTTGAGTCCCGGCCTGCTTCGGCTGCTGAGCGTGAAGCAGGCGTCACCGACGTGGCCTCCGCCCAGGCTGCCGGACGGGAGATCGACGGCGGCTGGCTGGCGGTGGCGCAGGGCCGGGTGCACAGTGTGGGGCGGATGGGGCAGCCGATGCCTGCGGCCGGGCGCACCCTTGATGCCGGGGGCAGACTGGTCACTCCCGGTCTGGTCAACACCCACCACCATATGTACCAGAACCTGACCCGGGCCTATGCCCCGGCCATCAACGGCACGCTCTTCCAGTGGCTGACCACCCTGTATCCGCGGTGGGCCCGGCTGAACAAGGAGTCGGTGTACCTGGCCACCTATGTGGCCGCTGCGGAGCTGCTCACCGGGGGCTGCACCACCAGCTCTGACCATATGTACGTCCATCCGGTGCCGGAGCTCATCGACGCCCAGGTCCAGGCCGTCACCGATGCCGGGTTCCGGTTCATGGCCAACCGCGGATCCATGACCCGCTCAGTGGAGGATGGAGGGCTGCCGCCGAAGGAGGTGGTTCAGGACGAGGACACCATCCTGGCCGACTCCGAACGCCTGATCAAGGCCTATCACGACCCCAGCCCCGGGGCGATGGTCCGGGTGGCGCTGGCCCCCTGCTCCATGTTCTCGGTCAGCGAGTCCATCATGCGTTCCACCGCTGAGCTGGCCGAGCGCCACGACGTGCGCCTGCACACCCACCTGGCCGAAGACACCGATGAGGACGCCTACGCCCTGGAGGTCTACGGACGCCGCCCCGTGGAGTACTTCGAGGACTGTGGCTGGGCCACGCCCCGGTCCTGGGTGGCGCACTACGTCTACGGATCCGCGGCCGAGAATGCCCGGCTGGCTGCGGCCGGAGTCGGAGCCACCCAGTGCCCCAGCTCCAACATGATCATCTGCGGCGATGCCGCCGACGCCAAGGGCCTGCGCAGCCTGGGGATGAATGTGGGCATCGGCTGCGACGGCTCGGCCTCTGCGGACTCGGCCGACCTCTGGCTGGAGACCCGCACCGCCCTGCTGCTGGGCCGGTTCCGGAACGGGCCCGACTCCTTCACCGCCCGGGAGGCCCTGAACATGGCCACCGAAGGCTCGGCGGCCAACCTCGGCTGGGCCGATGAGATCGGGCACCTCAATCCTGGAGCCTGCGCTGATCTGGTGATCTGGTCCTCCGCCCAGCTCTCCCAGGCCGGGGTGCTCACCGACCCTGTGGAGGGATGGCTGCGCTCCGGTCCTGCCCGGGCGCACACGGTCCTGGTCAACGGAACCGAACGGCTCAGCGAGGGCCAGCTGCAGCTGCCCGGACTGAATGACGTGCTGGCCGGGCACCGCCGGGCAGCCGAAGCAATGCAGGGATGACACCGAGCACCAACCACCGATCCATCACTGACTGGCACCTACCCATAAGGAGAAACCGCATGAACACCACCGCTAAGAGGACCCAGCTGGCCGCCGCCGCAGCTGTCGGAGCACTGGCGCTGACCAGCTGCGGCAACGGGGAGGGCGGCGGAGACGGCGACGGGGACTTCGGCTCCGTGGAGGTTCCGCTGTCCTGGATCATGACCGCTGAGTTCGCCGGCATGTACTACGCCGTGGACGAGGGCTACTACGAAGAGGAGGGCTTCGAGGAGGTCGAGCTGATCACCGGTGGTCCGGCGGCCACCCCCTCAGCCACCCAGATTGCCACCGGCACCGGCCTGGCCGGGCTCTCCAACCCCATCGACGTGGGGTCCTTCATCGACTCCGAGGGTGACGACGCCAATATCAGGATCATCGGCTCGGTGTTCCAGCGCAACGCCTTCGCCATCTTCAGCCTGGCGGAGAACCCGGCCACTGAGCCCGAGGACCTCATCGGGATGAGCATCGGGGTGGCTCCGAACAACGAGCCGGTCTACTACGCATTCCTGGAGGTCAACGGCATTGACCCCGATGACGTGGATATGGTCTCCACCGGGGGCACCGCCGAGCCGCTGTCCAACGGGGAGGTCGACGCCTATATCGGCTATGCGACCAATCAGGCCATCGACGTGGAGCTCGATGGCCATGAGGTGGAGTACATGTACCTCTACGACCATGGCCTGCCCTTCGCCGCCGGCTCCATCATCGCCACCGAGGAGACCATCGAGAACGACCGGGAGGCGCTGAAGGCACTGCTTGTCGGCACCATCCGGGGCTGGAAGACCGCCCTGGAGGACCATGAGGACGCCGCGACCATCACCGTGGAGGACTGGGCCGCCGACCAAGGCCTGGACTTCGAGCACCAGCTGATCACCGCTGAGCGGCAGGCACCGATGATCTCCGATGACTGGACCGATGAGAACGGCCTGCTGACCATGAGCGACGAACTGGTCGCCAACACCCTGCAGGCGGTCTCCGACGTCGGCTACGAGGTGCCTGACGACCTCTTCGACCTCAGCCTGCTGGAAGAGGTCTACGAGGAGAACCCCGACCTGCTCGACTGAGCCCCGGGTCCCAACAGCACACGAGGAGGAACGGTCATGACCAGCCAGCTGGCAGAAGCACCCGAGATCAGCGCCAACCCTGCGGCAGTGCCGGAGAACCCGCTGCTGACTGGCACCGGGGTGGATGTCCGCGGGGTGACCAAGATCTTCGGCTCGGGCAAGAAGCAGGTCACCGCGCTGGAGGACGCCCACCTGGCTACCGGGCGGGGAACCTTCCTCTCCCTGCTGGGCCCCTCCGGCTGCGGCAAGTCCACCATTCTGCGGATGCTCGCCGGACTGGAGACCCCCAGCAGCGGAGAGCTGCGGGTGGACGGCAAGACTCCCGAGCAGCTGCGTGAGGCTCATGAGCTGGGGATCGCCTTCCAGGATGCTGCCCTGCTGCCCTGGCGCAGCGTCCACGCCAATATCCGGCTGCCACTGGAGGTGGCGGGGATCAGGCCTGAAACCGGGCTGATCGAGGATCTCATCGAACTGGTGGGGCTCTCCGGCTTCGAACACGCCCGTCCGGGCCAACTCTCCGGCGGAATGCGCCAGCGGGTCTCCATCGCCCGGTCGCTGGTGGTCAAGCCCCAGGTGCTGCTGCTTGATGAGCCCTTCGGGGCACTGGACGATATGACCCGGCAACGGATGAACATCGAACTGATGCGCATCCTCGCAGAGAAGCCGGCCACCACCCTGATGGTGACACACGGCATCTCGGAGGCGATCTTCCTCTCTGACGTGGTGGCCGTGATGAGCGCCCGGCCGGGCCGGGTCAAGGAGGTCTTCGAGGTGGATCTGCCCCGCCCACGCACACCGGAGATGCAGCGCACCCCTGAGTTCCATGCCTTGGTGGATCACGCCTCGGACCTGCTCTTCGGCAAGGACCACCCCGGGGAGCACTGAGATGACCACATTGGTAAACACCCGCCCGCCGGCAGCGCAGCGCCGGCTCCGGGTCCCCGGCTGGGTGCCGGGGGCCTCAGGGCTGCTGATCGTCTTTGTGCTCTGGTGGGTGGTGGGGGCTTTCGGCACCATCGGCACGGCCGCCGGGGGATCCTCCGCCGTCCCCACCCCCTTCGCAGTGGCCGGGCAGCTCGCCGATGACGGATTCACCTTCTACTGGCGCAACGCCTCGGTGACCCTGACCGCAGCAGCGACCGGCTTCGCGGTGGGCAACCTGCTCGCGGTGCTCACCGCTTCACTGGTGCTCATTGCGCCCTGGCTGGAGGGCATCGCCACCCAGCTGGCCGTCATCACCTACTGCCTGCCGCTGATCGCCATCGGACCTGTGGTCTACGCAGTGGGCGGACAGCCTGCCACCGCCAATGTGCTGGCCGGGCTCTCGGTGTACTTCGTCACCGTGGTCACCACCATCCAGGGGCTGAAGTCCGCGGACCGGGCAGGGCTGGACGTGATCACGGTGGCCGGCGGCTCCAGGCTGCATCAGCTGACCAAGGTGCAGCTGATCGGTGCCATCCCCTATGTGTTCACCGCGCTGAAGATCGCCGCCCCCGCCGCAGTGCTCGGTGCGATCCTGGGGGAGTATGTCGGCGGCATCACCCGGGGACTCGGACCGGCCATGGTGGCCGCCCAGGGCAATAATGTGGAACGGCTGTGGGCACTGGCCATTGTGGGCGTCGTCGTCGCTGGGATCGCCTATGCGGTGATCGCGCTGATCGGCCGCCTCGCCACCCCCTGGACCAGGAGGTGATGCCGTGAACCCGGTACTGCGCGCCGTCGGTGCTCCGCTGGTCAGACTGGCTGCCTCCCTGGCGGTGATCACCGCGATCTGGGTGGGCGCTCTGCAGATCTTCGGGGTCAGCCCGATCATCGGCAAGGGTCCGCTGGACGTCTACGAGTACCTCTTCACCCACGAGGACTCCGCGGCCCACCGGGAGGTGGTCTTCGGCGATTTCTGGATCACCATGCTCGACACTCTGATCGGCTTCGGGGTGGGGCTCTTCGTGGCTGCAGCGACTGCTATGGCCTTCCAGATCTCCAAGGGATTCGAAGCAGCGGTGATGCCCTTGGCAATGATCTGCCGCTCAGTGCCGCTGGTCGCGATGGCTCCGATCATCGTGCTGATCTTCGGCAGGGACTTCGCCTCGGTGGCAGCAATGGGCACCATCGTGGTCATCTTCCCTGCCCTGGTGACCATTGTGGAGGGGCTGCGCTCCGCCTCCCCGGCGATGACCGAGGTGGTCCAGGTCTACGGCGGGTCCAAGGCCACCGTGCTGCGCCGGGTGGGGCTGCCTGCCTCGCTGCACAGCTTCTTCACCGCCGCCCGGGTCTCCATCCCCGGGGCGCTGACCGGGGCCATGCTGGCCGAATGGTTGGCCACCGGCGACGGCATGGGCTACGGCATCATCCAAGCAGTGACCCGGACCGACTACGACAGGCTCTGGGCCTCGGTGCTCATCGTCACCCTGGCCTCCCTGGTGGTCTACTCGCTGATCGGGGTGGCCGAGCGGCTGGTGGCCCGCTCCACCGGGATCGGCCTGGCGGCCTGAGCCCTAACCGCCGGCGAAGGGCGGGAGAACATCGACGATGTCGCCCGGGCGGACGGTGCCCGCCTCAGCCCTGGTGCGGGTGCCGTTGACCAGACAGCTGGACTGACCACAGACCCTGGCCAGCTCCCGGCTGCGCCCGGAGAGCTCTTCGAGCAGCTGGGTCAGCGGCAGCGGATGCTGATCCACCGCGACGGTGAGCTCATGGGTGCCTGCGGCCTCCGCGGCGGCGGCGTAGAGCCGGACAGTGACCGCACGTGTCTCATGCTCGCTCATCTCAGCCTCCGATCGCTGACATCGAACGCTCCGGGCGGGTGAACCCGGGCAGCTCGAACCCGGGCCTATCAGTGCCGTGGGCGGCAGGCTTGGCCCACATCGCATCGGCCCAGCGCTGGGCCACCGCCTGGTCATCGGCCCCGGAGCGCAGCAGGTCCATCAGGTCCACCTCCTGCCGGGAGAACAAGCAGCTCATCACCCGGCCCTCAGCGGTGATCCGGGTGCGGGTGCAGGCGGCGCAGAACGGCTCGGTGACACTGGCGATGATCCCCACCCTGCCCCGAGGAGGTGAGTCCGCGGCGTCGTGCTTCTCCCAGACGTCGAAACGCTCCGCCGGTGCGCCGCCGCGGTCCTCATCGGTGGGGGACAGCCGGTAGCGGGTGCTCAGCAGCTCACGGGTCTCCGCCGCGGTGACGGTGGCCTCGCGCCGCCAGGTCTGCTCCGCCTCCAGCGGCATCTGCTCGATGAACCGCAGCTCGAAGCCGTGGCCCAGCGCCCAGGCCAGCAGATCAGGGGCCTGGGCGTCGTTGACCCCGCGGACCAGCACGGCATTGATCTTCAGCGGGGTCAGCCCGGCATCTGCAACCGCCTGCACCCCGGTGAGCACCGCATCCAGCTGGTCCCGGCGGGTCAGCTTCGCAAAGGTCTCCCGGTGCACCGAGTCCAGCGAGATGTTCACCCGGGTCAGCCCGGCCTCGGCCAGCGCAGCAGCCCGGCGGTCCAGTCCGATCGCATTGGTGGTCAGCGCCACCGGAAGCCTAGGGTGATCAGCGCGGATGCCGGCAATGATCTCCTCCAGATCCTTGCGCACCAGGGGCTCGCCGCCGGTGAGCCGCAGCTCCCGGATGCCGAGGATCTCCACACCGATCCTCACCAGCCGGCGCACCTCGCCGACGGTCAGCAGCTGGTCGCGGTTCAGCCAGGGCAGCCCCTCGGCGGGCATGCAGTAGGTGCAGCGCAGATTGCACTTATCGATCAGGGAGAGCCGCATATCGGTGGCCCGCCGCCCGAACCGGTCCAGCAGGCCGGCGGCGGGATCGCCGTGCCGTCCCGGGCTCTCGGAGGGGGATTCCGGCGCAGTCCGGACCCGGGGTTCTCTCAGCGCTACCCTGGGACTCATGGCTGCTAAGTCTACGTCGCCCGGCTGCACGCCCGCCGCGCGGGTCCCGGTTCAGGAGCATATCGGGCGGCTGCGCGCGGTCCTGGAACCGGCGCTGGCCCGGCGCGGCACCCGGACCCTGTCCCTGGAGACCGACTCCTGCGCCGGTGCGGTCAGTGCCGAGGAGGTCAG
>NZ_WRPM01000070.1 GCF_009758175.1 Nesterenkonia alkaliphila | reverse complement strand
TCTACTGGCCGTCAGTGGGCAGTTCCGTGGCCGCCTATGGGCAGTTTTTCATGGCCGCTTACAACAGTCCAGGGTGATCGCAAGCTCGACCTTCATTGACGGCACCTTCACTGGTCTAATGATTTTGTAAGAAACTGGCCTACTCAGTGAACCAGATGATGGCTGATCATCGAAGACATGCCAGAACTCCCAAAGTTGCCTGTCGATGACCAGACCCGCATCGGTCGTATGCCGCACTACCAGAACACCGAGCGAGCAGATCTCTATGCGTTGCTAGACCAGGCGCTTGTCGCGCATGTTTCCATCACCCGTGATGGAACCCCCATGGCCTTACCCGTCGGTTTTGCCCGGGAGGGCGACTCGCTGTTGATTCACGGCTCCACCGGAAGCAGGTTCTTCCGAGAGATCGCCACCGGCACAGAGGTTTGTGTCAATGTCACCCTCTTGGAAGGCATTGTCTATGCGCGATCGCTTTTCGACAGTTCAATGCGCTATCGCGCAGCGGTGATCTACGGACAAGCCACACCTGTGCCAACAGAAGAGAAAGAAGCTGCGCTGCTGACACTGGCCGAGCACCTGATGCCGGGACGCGCTCAGGAAGTCCGTCCGATGACCAAGAAGGAACTGGCTGCCACCATGGTGCTGCGGATCCCGCTGGAGAAAGCCAGTGTGAAAGACAACAGCGCCTCCAGCGCGGATGAACCAGGCGATGATCCCTCCATCTGGGCCGGGGTCCTACCTTTGACCACAGTCGCCGGCGAACCCGAAACCTCCCCAGCCACGAACAGTGGGGTCCCCCTACCGCCCTCGGTGAGCACACTGAGAGACCGCCTCCACGTACGCTCTGCGTCCTAGGGGAACGTAGCACGAAAGAAAGGTGCCGACCTGTTCAGCCTATTAGGTCTCTGACCTCGGAGAGTGAATCCACCACTACGTCCGCTCCTGCACCCACGAGCGCCTCCGGATTGACGGTAGCGGCCAGGGCCACCACATAAGCGTTGGCGGCTTTGCCGGCTCTGACACCCGAGGGTGAGTCCTCTAGAACGAGCGGTCGCTGCGCTGCCGGCCCCATTGACTCTGCGGCGGCCAGGTAGACCGCAGGTGAGGGTTTTGCCGGTCCGGTCTCTGCTGCGCTGAAGATCTTGCCGGTGAAATGTGCAAGCAGTCCTGTCTTCTCCAGTTGGAGTTCGACTTTGGCTCGCTCTGAGTTCGAAGCGCAGGCGATCCGTCCTTCGAAGGCCTCATCGGCGGCTGCGACAAGTTCGGCCGCGCCGGGAATCAGTTGAAGCTGCTCGCGCAGGGCAGCGTCACGGCGGCGGGTGAACTCATCCACCCACCCTTGGCCTACGCTGCGGCCAGTGTGCTGTTCCACCCGTGCCTGGACTCCTTCCAGCGAGGCGCCGACGAAGGTCTGGATGCACTGCTCGATGCTCATCTCCCAGCCAAATGCAGCGACCTCGTCCCGGAGCACCTGATTGACGATGGGTTCGGAGTCCACCAGCACTCCATCACAGTCAAACAACATGGCATCGAAACGGGGTCTCAGTGGCATGGGCGCTCCTTTGTCGCTGAGTGATCTGGTGAGGGTTTAGTCCATCGTCTCCAGGGCGATGACCGCGCCCATGTTCTTGTCGTGGAAACGCACCACGGCGGCGTCGTCGGCGATTTCGAGCAGACGGTTACGCGCATTTCCCCTGTCATCGAAGCCCAGCTGCGGGAACTTAGCCCGGAAGCTCTCGATCCCGGTGCGCACCACGAACTGCAGATGCCGCACGCCCTCAATCTCAGCTCCGGTCTTGGGTTGGGGCAGCTCCACGAAACTCACCGACCAGCCAGATGACTTCAGCCGGCGGTGCAGCTCGAAGACGGCGATCAGGCGTCCGTTGACCTCGCTCTCGCTGATCAGCTCACCCAGTTCCGAGAGTTCCGTCTTGACCTGGTCATAGCGCTCGTTACTGGGCACCTGTAGGCACAGGGTGTCATTCTGCACCAGCTCATCTCGCACCCCCAGGCGGTCGATCAAGGAATCGGCGTCGGCGATGGCGGTGTCGTAGAGCTGTGCGATATTCACAAGCAGATACGCTACATGGGGCGAATCGGAGACCAAGGGATAGGGGCAGAACCAGCGTGGCGCTGATCGAGTACGCAACCGGAATGAAGAAGCAGTTCACCGCCACCGGATACGTGGTCAACCTGGACCGGACGCGGATGCTGATGATCTTCCACCAGGGCCTGCAGCGCTGGCTGCCACCTGGAGGCCACGTTGATCCCGATGAGTTCCCCTCGGACACTGCATTGCGGGAAGTTTTTGAAGAGACTGGCATCCATGTCCGCCATTCAGGGCATAATCCGCTGGAGATGGGGCTCAACGGCACTACCGAATCCCAGCTGCCCACCCCCTTCGCGATGGCTGCCCAGCTGATCCCGGAATCGCATAAGGACATCGAGCACATCCACATGGACATGATGTACCTGCTCGAAGCCGACGACACCGCACCCCTGACCGCCCAGGAGCAGGAGGTCGACGACGTCGGCTGGTTCACCCGCTACCAGCTAGAGCAGCTGACCACCACGGACAGTGTGAGGGCTTTCGCCCGTGAACATCTCCTGGACCTCTAGGTCTGCGCGGTGAGGGAAGGGGTTCGCTCCGCCTACCAGCGTCGCGCTGGAGAGTACGTTCAGGCCCTGGGGTCCCTGGATGTCATGGCTTCCAATGATCGGCAGTTGATCTCTGAGTGGGCTGAGTCCCTCACCGGTCGTGTGGTTGATGCCGGATGCGGGCCAGGGCACTGGACACAGCTGCTGTACGAGAGCGGTGTGGACGTCGTCGGGATCGACATGGTCGAAGAGTTCGTTGAGTCCGCCAAAGAGCGGTTTCCGTCCACGCCCTTCGAAGTGGGTGACTTCGCGAGCCTGCCGTTTGAGGACATGCAGCTCGGCGGCATCTTGGCTTGGTACTCGACTATCCATATCCCACCAACAGAGATGCCTGCCGTTCTGGATGAGTTCGTCAGGTGCCTGCAGCCTGGCGGTTCGCTGCTGATGGGGTTCTTCAGCGGCGAGGATATTGAGAAGTTCAACCACGCGATCGCCCCGGCCTACTTCTGGCCGCCAGATGAACTGCGAGATGAGCTTTCGCAGAGAGGACTATCAGTGGTGAGAGTCCAGACTCGTCATGATCTGGGCAGCCGGCCCCACGGAGCATTGTGGGCGAGGAAAACCCCTCGAGAAGAACTGCCGGTTTCAAACCAACCATCAGATCAAAGGAGCGAAGGCATGGTCCTGAGTGAGGAACTTCGAACCGCGGCAGAGGCTGAAGGCATCGAGAAATTCGTTGTCGGTGCCGTCATCCACGACGTGGGGCGCGTGCTGGTGGTCACGCGCAGTTTGAGTGATGATTTTCTTCCGGGGCTTGAAGAAGTTCCCTCAGGAGGCGTGGACTCCGGGGAGGGGCTCTCAGAAGCGTTGAACCGTGAGCTGACTGAAGAGGTTGGCTTCGCCGCTGAACATGTTGACCCGGGTTTCCTGGAATGGTTCGACTATGAGTCCCGGTCCGGACGCCGAACCCGACAGTTCACCGTCTCAGTGCCACTGACAGGTAGGCAGGTGAAGCTCTCTGAGGAGCACACCTCCTACCGATGGATCTCATCAGAGCAAGTAGACTCCACCAACGCCACCCCAGAGACGAAGAATCTACTCCGATCGTGGTTCACTGCGGCGCTCTAAAGTTGCTGTCTTCACCCAGTCACGGCTGTGGCGATTGCTCACCTCCCCGCAGAAGGGCGGGGCGAACCTGGTCCACTTCATCCTCGGCGAACCCGGCGTCGACTGGGCCTCAGGAGAGTTCTACGGCTCGAACCGGCGACTGGCCCGTACTGCCCGCGCCGCCGGGAACCCGGAGACCGTGAACCGCCACTGGCAGCTCAGCGCGGAGATGCTCGATCTGGAGGCAAGACCCGCTGACTGACAGCAGGGCCCGGGAGGCGAAGCACTGCGGTGGGGCTGGCTTCGCCTCCCTTCATCTGCCTCATAACGGGGAATGCTCAGTGGGTGATGTTGACCATCCAGTGGGTGCCGAATTGGTCTGTCAGCGACCCTGCTTCATCGCCCCATGACTGGGTCTCCAGCGGCATAGTCACGGTTCCACCGGCGGAGAGTTTGGTGAAATGATCGCCCAGGGTCTCGTCGTTGCCCCCGAGGTAGATCGCCACGTTGTTCCCCGGGTGATAGGGCATTCCGGCAGGGGCATCCCAGGCGTTGAGGAGGAACCCATCTGGGGTCTGCAGCCGGGCATGCATGACCTTCTCAGCCTCCGGGGAATCCGGTGAGCCGAAATCTGCCACGGTTCCGATCTCCAGCTCCCCGCCGAAGACTTCACGGTAGAACTCCATCGCCTCCCGGGCGTTGCCGTTGAACATGATGTACGGGTTCAGAACAGACCCCATCTGGGACTCCTTCATTGAAATGAACAGTGCCGCGACCCTGAGCTGTCTTAGCGCTACAGGCTGTCTCAGTGCCGCAGAAAGAGCCTCCCAGCCTTATATGACACCTCTTGTCATGTATCTGAGTAGAGTTCTGATATGCGCGCTGATCGGTTGGTTTCCCTGGTTCTGCTGCTACGTCAGCGCGGCCGGCTAAGCGCTGCAGCCATTGCGAAGGAACTCGAGGTCTCCACCCGCACCGTGCTCAGGGACATCGACGCGCTCTCCAGTGCGGGGATCCCCGTCTATGCCGAGCGTGGTCGTCACGGCGGGTTCTCATTGCTGCCTGACTTCACCACAGACCTGACCGGGCTCAATCATGAAGAAGCATTAGCACTCCTGGTGGCTGGGTCACGGCTGAAGGCAGGTGCTTTCGGGCTGGGGGCGCCGCTGGCTTCTGCGATGCTCAAAGTCATCGACGCCCTCCCCGGCACCCACCGTGACACCGCTGCCGGGGTAGCGGAGCGTTTCCTCATCGAACCAGAAGCAGACCTTCTCGCCCGACCCCTGCACACCCACGAGGACATCGACGCTGAGGTGGTGACCACCATCAGATCAGCAGTGCTGAACAAGCACAAAGTCCGCATACGATACGCAGCCCCGGGAGCCGAACCTTCCTGGCGCACCATCGACCCGATCGGGCTGGTCAGTGCGGCCGGTCTCGGCTACCTATTGGCGCTCCGCGACGGGGAAGACCGCACCTACCGGCTCTCGCGGATCAGACAAGCCGAACACAGCGACCAACCGGCTGAGCTTCCCGACGACATCGATCTGGATGAGCTGTGGAAGCAGCGCAGCCGGCGCTTCCGCCACGGCGAGAACCAGATCACCGTCCAGCTGCGCATCAGCCCGCCTGGCGTCGAAGAGCTCACCGGTACCGCACTGGCACTCCGTATGAAGGACGACGCTGACGGCTGGGTTCGGGCCCAGGCAGACTTCCAGGACGCCCGCCACGCCGAGTGGGCACTCTGGCAGCTGAACTCAGAGTGGGAGATCCTCGGCCCCAGGACGCTAAGGGAGTCTCTTTATCGCCGGGCGGCGGGTCTTGCTCGACGTTTGAGTCCTTCTCACGTGGGAGAGGGTTCTGGCCTAGAAACCACCGGCAGCGTGAATGAAAGCGTGGACTGCACCGAGTATGACGCTCGTACACGTTCGCACGTGCACCTCGGTAGAGTCGATGACATGAGCGAAGAAACCTGGCAGCAGATCGCTGAAGACTACGAAACTGTCCGGTCTAGCGAGGTGTCGCTGGATACGCTCATCGAGTGGCCCGCTCAGCGGCGCATGATCGGCGATGTCACAGGGTTGCAGATTCTTGACCTGGGTTGCGGCAATGGTGCTAAAACCATGTCCCTGCTTCAGGATGGAGCGCACAGCGCAGTCGGGGTAGATGTCGTCAACGCCTTTGTCGAAGTTCCTGAGGGCCTCGATATGCGTTTCGTCGTCGGGGACATCTCCGATACCGCCGAACTCGTTGGAGATCAGACATTCGATCTGGTGCTCATCTTTCAAGCAACCGACTATGCCCGTGACCCGGCCGACCTCTACCGGCAGGTTGCAGCCCGCCTGAACCCAGGTGGAGAGCTGATCGTGGCGACGTCGCACCCGTTCCGGTTCGCTGTCGCACGCGCCGAGGCAGAGAACGTCCCGCTGGGTGTGGCCTACCGAGACACCAGCCTGTTCAGTTACCCGGCAACATGGGGCCAGGGGACGGTGACTCACCGGACAGAAACCATCACAGACAAGATTCAGCCGGTCCTCAACGCCGGGCTCACATTGGTCGAGCTTGATGAACCAGAGCCCACCGAAGAACTGCGCCAGAAGAGCCCCGAGCGGGCGCAGTGGATGGACACACACTTCGGCACTATCCTCCTGAAGTTCCGAAAAGACTAGGCCCCGCCCTGTACCCCGTAGAAAGCCTCACAGCTGAGCGGCTGCGCCCGGAGCGTGGCCGGTTCCCGGCGCATTCCCATGACGAGTTCGTCATCTCGGTAAATAGCCCGAACGTGAACGCCGAGCACGTCATCCTCGACGGCAAGAGATTCACCGTGGGGCCGGATGAGATTACGGTCTACAACCCTGGTCAGGTGCAGGCCTCCTGGGCCGAGACACAAGAAGACAGCCCGTGGGAGTGCTTCAGCATCCACATCAGTCCCGAGACGGCTGCGGCTGTGACCGGCGGGGATCCGGTGGAGGCTCACCGCGCCGCAGTGGCCGGTCCCGGGCTGGCTGGGGCGCTGCGCAGGGCTGCCATAGCCAAGGTATGCCCAGGAGGCCGAGCAGATTACCCTATGGGTCGTCGGCGAAGCTCTGGGACTCAGCAGACAGGGCACCGGTAATCCCCCGTCCCTGTCCTCCCAACCGGATCTGTCCTGCCTGGCTCCGGTGCTGCAGCAGATGCGCGATGACTTGGCCACCCCGGTACGGGTCCCGGAGCTGGCCACAGCGGTCTCACTGAGTCCGGACCACTTCATCCGCGCCTTCGTCAAAGCCATGGGGGTGACCCCATACGCGTGGCATCTTCAGCTGCGCCTGCGGGAGGGCCGGCGCCGTCTGAAGGCCGGGCACCGGCCAGGGGTGGTCGCTGCCGAACTGGGCTTCAGCGACCAGGCGCACTTCCACCGGCACTTCCGGGCCGCCTACGCCCAGACGCCCGGCCAGCTCCGGCGGCAATGGCCCTAGCTCCGCATCAGGCCGGACGAGGTCGGAATCGTTCAAGACCCGTCCGGCGGGCAGCAGGCACTGTGGTGGGATGATCCAAATTGTTCTCACCGGTTTGTGGCTGGGCCTGGTGTTCAACGCCGCACCCGGCCCAGTCTTCACAGAATCACTGCGGCGAGGGGTCCGCGGCGGGTTCCGCCCTGCCTTCGCGGTCCAGGTCGGCTCATTGGTCGGCGATGCCGTATGGGCCGTGCTCGGGCTGGCTGGGGCGGCCGCCCTGCTGACCCAGCCCCAGTGGCACATCCCGATCACCCTGGCCGGCTGCCTGGTGCTGCTCTTCCTCGGGGCACAGGGCACCTATGCCGCGGTCAGGCCCGGTGCCGCACCCGTCGAGACGCCCTCCGAGGTGCCAGCGCAGGACACGCGGCCCGGTAATACCAGCACGCTGCGTGGCCCGCTGGTGGCCGGGGCCCTGATGTCGCTGGGCAGTGTATGGAACGTGGTCTACTGGGGCGGTGCAGGTGGTGCGGTCGGTGGAGCGCTGGGGGAAGGTGCTCCCTTGGGTTCGCTGCTGGTCTTCTTCGCCGCGTTCATGGTCTCCTCCCTGCTGTGGTGTTTCATCTGCGCAGGCCTCATCGCAGGGCTCCGCCGGGCGATGAGCCAGCGGTGGACCAGGATCGTCGAAGGCGGAGCCGGTGCAGCGCTGATCATCATGGCCATAGCCCTAGCCCTCCAGACCTTCGGGACATGAACGACCTCTGAGGCGATTGGTTCATTCCTGGCGGTTCAGTAGGGTGCTCACCGCATCGGCGAACTCATCCGGGGCGTCAGTAGCCAGTTCGTGCCCGCCTCCGGTGATCAGGCGCAGTTCAGCCTCGGGAATCTGTCGGGCGAGTTGTTTCGCGGCTCCGAGGTTAGCCCGGTCTTTGGTTCCGCATAGCACCAGCGTGGGCGCCTCGATGCCGGATAGGTCGTCGCTGAGGTCTGTGTGCCCTGCGGCATCGAGCAGCTGCAGGAATGCCGGTTTATCGAGTCCCTGGGGCAGGGGCAGCATACGCGCGGGGATCAGACGCATGATGCCTCGTTGGATGCTCATCAGCGTGGGATTGGGGCGGATCTGGCTACCGCTGAGCAGCAGCCCGGCGAGCATCTCAGGATGTGTTGCGGCGTACCGGGTGGCGATCATCCCGCCCAGGGATAACCCGATGAGCGTCACAGACTCAGCACCGGTTTCGAGGATCTGCCGCTGCAGACCCTCGACCGCGGCATCCATACTGAAGGGGCCTTCGGTTAGGTCAGTAGCTGCCAGCGCCAGGCTCTGATACTCGGGAAGACGCCGAACCTGCTCATTCCATGCAGAGCTGGCTTGCCCTGCTCCGGCGAGGAAGACGATCAGATTGCCCACCTGATGATTCTTGCATGAGGAAAGCCACCACCAGGGGCGCTCACCCTGGTTGAGAAGAATCAATGAGTCCCTGCAGGGTCACCCGCGTGGTTTCGAGTTCGGCTAGCCGGCGGTCGTAGTCCTGGAGGTGTTCTACCAACGTTGGGACAGCACAGGGATCCAGACGACCAGGGTCGCGGATGCAATCCATGAGTTCTGCGATGACTTGTGTAGGCAGCCCAGCATCGAGCAACATTCTGATATGGCGGACCTGCTGGGCGGCAGAGGCAGAGAACATCCGCTGCCCAGTAGAAGACCTCTGAGCGATGATCAGGCCTTGATTCTCGTAGTGCCGAAGACTTCGAGTGCTCACTCCCGTCTGCTCAGCGAGTTCTCCGATACGCCACGGCGCCTTCTCTGGGGCGCTTGCCTTTGACACTAGTGTCAACTCCTAGCTTTGCCTCATGACAATTTCTCAGACCTTCTTCAATGACCGTACCGCTACCGTCGAAGACCTCTCTCCCCTGGCTTTCGCCGGCTACGCCCATTTCACCGCCATGCAGATCAGGGACCACGCAGTGAAGGGACTGGACCTGCACCTGAAACGGCTAAGAGAGGCCAGCACACAACTCTTCGGCACGCATCTTCCAGACGAGCAGATTCTTCGATACTTGCAGAACGCAGCCACCCAAGGACCAGCTGATGCTTCCCTGATGTGTTTCATCACCTCCGAGCCTGGGGAGTTCATGCCCGCGCCCGGACCACTGGACCTCAATGTCCTCATCAAACTGATGCCTGCCGCTGAGCCACCTGCCGGCCCTTTGGCTTTGGACCTGGTGGGCCACCAGCGCGACTTGCCTACGGTGAAGCACGTCGGTGAAGTCGCGAAGACTCACTACCTGCGCAAAGCCAACGCGAAAGGGTTCGACGATGCAGCGTTCAGGGACAACAGTGGCAGGATCAGCGAAGCAACGATCTGGAACCTCGCATTCTGGGACGGCGAATCCGTGATCTGGCCCCAAGCCAGCATCCTGCCCGGGGTCACGATGCAGATCCTCTCCCGGCAGCTTGAAGCACTACAGATCCCCCAACGCACGGTGCCTGTCACTGAGGACATGCTCACTAATGAGCTCTCCGCAGTGGTAATGAACTCCTGGACCCCAGGGATCGATGTCACGCGTATTGGCGAACACGGACTTGCGAGTAGTTCCCGATTCGTGGAGGTATTGCACCGGGCCTACGCCAACGAAGTAGGGACCGCTCTACTGCGCTGACGGGTTCCTCCTCTAGCCCCACAGAGTTTCTTGCAGCCAAGCACTCACCTCAGGGTGAGGGCGCCGTCGGTCGATCCTCGCTGAAAAGGCCCCTGAGCACGAACATCCTGAGGATGCGAGGGTTCCAGGGCACATATGCCTTTTCCGGTGACAGGCATGACACATGTGACGTTGTGTCAGAGAACCTCTGCTGACTAACGACCCCGGGCACCTGGAAGGCAGATCCTTTAACCCCTCTTATTCACTACTTTTGAGAAAAAGTGTCACAAGTGTCATGAAGAGGTAGCGAGTAGGTGGCCTTCCCCGTGATGACGGGGATTCAGTGTGATGACATGTTCTGTGACATGTCTGCAGATGGAGCGTCATGCGGCCGGTGCTGTGTCACACCGGTACCGCATTTCCCCAAAGCTGCTTTCCTCGGGAGGCTTCATCCTCTTGCCGGGCGTCTTTTGGAAGTGGGTAGGAGGCAACCCATGCCACTTCATGGGGAGACCAGCGGTGGGACGCCCTCCAGATCTGTCAGTTGACCTCTATCCCGTCACTCCGGCGGCTGCAGAGGCTTCACTCATCAGTGGCGGCGGTACAACAGACATTGAGGAGCATTTCGGGGCCCTCGACGAGAGTGCACACTCCAGGTGTTCTTGAGTATCACGACGGGTAGGGTTTACTCCGCGCTCGTTCGCTCCTACAGGGCGCCCGGGAGCTTCAACGCAGTGAGCAACCCCTGACCTTTAGCAGAGCGCTACTTGGGGAGCCCCGGTATTCCGGCGCCCATGGGGTCAGGTATTATGCGCCGGGATGCAGCTCAGCTGCGACGTGGAGGGGTTCGACGAGGTGGGCGACGATGTGGTTTGCGCGGTTTCGGCGAGCCGTTTTTCCGTTGCTGCTCAGCCGTCTTCTTGGAATTGGACTGCCGGGGTGTGGTGAGCGGGTCCTCGTCGTAACCCAGCTCCTGGTTGTGCTGTGCGGCCTGGGCTTTGCGTTCCTCATAGGAGAGTAGTTTCACGCCGCCATAGAGTCTTCCCTGAGCGGTCCTGGGTGCTTTGCTCCCGACTTTGATCCCGTGGCGCTCCAATGCGTCGGCCATCCGCTTATCGCCGAGAGGCCGCAGTTGGCGCTGTTGGCACCACATCTCGTATGCGTCCCGGAATTCGGAGACGAGGACTGTTTCACCGTCAGCGAGCTTGCAACGCTCCTCGAGGAACTGGCCCACCGGGTTGGATTCTTCGGCGTAGTCGGAGGTTGTGGCTTTGACAAGGTCCGGTATTTCTCCGAGCCCTTCCTTGTGATATTCCACTGCTCCCTCAGCTGCCCATGCGAGGACAGCCGGCAGATTGCCGAAGATTTTCTCCTTAAGGTTGGGGATCTTCTGCTCATCGGGGATGTCCTCGTCGAAGGGGATTGTCCTCAACCTTCGAAGCATCGCGTCGTCGCTGCCGTCGAAGCCGGGGCGATGGTTGCCGACAAGGAAGTGTGTGTGACTCGGGGTGAAGTTGTGATGCTCTTGATACAGGTGCCGTGCTGAGAGGGTGTTTCCGCCCGAGAACTTCTTTACACGTTTCTCGTTGAGGCGGTCGGTGGCCTTGACCTCATCAATCAGGGCTAAACGGGTGCCCTTGAGTGCCACCGCCTTGGTCTCCTCATCGTCTGAGCCCTTGGTCTCCAGGAGGATGCCGTCGGGGACAACTGCTGCATAGTCACCCATGGTCGTCATGATGGATTCCACGAAGGTGGATTTTCCACGTCCGGACCGTCCTGTGATGAAGACGATGAGGTGCTCTCGGACTTCGCCGATAAGGGTCAGGCCGACCAGCCGCTTGAGGTACCTGCGCACCTCTGGGTCTGGGACTGAGGTGTGCAGGAAGTTCTCCCAGAGAGTGCGGTCTGCCTCAAAGTCAGGAGTGACGCCTGCAATCTTTACGTGCATCTTGGTGGGATCATGAGGCAGCAGCTGTCCTGTCCGTAGATCCAGTATTCCACCGGGGGTGTTGAGCTCCCAGGGATGGTTGTCGAACCTGTCGTCATCGACTCGAAGCTGCGGCAAACTGTTGGCCATGGAGAGCATGTTGTTGATCCCTTGGCGCGACAGTGAATACTTTTTGTGCGCGGCGAGAGCGTTGGAGGCGCTCTGGTCAGGTTTGCCTTGGTTGTCGAACTCCTCTGTGGGCAGTGCTCGGGCAGTCTGTTTGGCAAGCTCGCGCTCGATCCCGCCTTTGCCAGGCTGAGGAACCCATCGCACGCCGTTCCAGTGCACCCATGCCCCGTGGGCGGGGGAGAAACGGATGACCTCACAATGATCGGAGGCGAAACGGTTGGCATTTGCATCGTCAGTCCGCTCCAGAGTTGCCCCGTTGGTTTGCTGCCCCGGCACGGAGTCTTTCTCTGCTCGTTTGGCAGCCAGGTCAATGACGACACCGTCAGTACCTGTCGCCGCGCCCTGCGGAGAGGCCACAGGGTACTCCACACGGGATGCGGAAGCAGCCTTCTTGCGTTCGCCGTACCCGAGCTCACTGAGTGCTTTCGCCGCAGCGGAGAAGTCCCCGCTGTGGCGAGAAAACACATAGTATTCAAACTTTGTATAGGTTGTCTTTTCCTGCCCCTTCCCGTCCTCGGTAGGCAGGCCAAACTGGGACAGCGCCCCTCCTGAGGGCACATACAGAAGTGAGAAGGTTTTCTCTTCGTCGTATTTGTCCGGGTGCGTGTAGACCGCAGCGTCGACACCATTGGTGGAAGCTCCAGGACGTCGCCAATGATCCTCATTGCCGGTGGAACGCACATATTCCCACCCATCGGCATCCAAGATCTCCTGCCAGTCGGCACGCTGGTTATAGTCATCGCCAGGCAACTCTGGGTCACCGACGTTTCTCTCACGAGCTACTTGAAACCCCACCTCACGCTTGGGTTTGGCCGGGCGGCGATCGAGTTTCTGGAAGAGGGCGCGAAGAAGGCGCCTCTCCTCCATCGTTATTTCGGCGATGGTATCCGGCCCGCCTGTCAGCGTCTTATAAGGCTTGCCCGTCGAGTGGGCGTGCCCATAGCTAGGAGCCATGGCCGTGTTCGCCTTGGCAGCCTTGACCTCAGCGACTTGAACTTTCTTATGCTCTGGGTCCTCCGCCAGGCTTTCGCTGCGCGGCATCTCCTCGCAATCGGTGAGCCTGACCATCCAGTGATATCCGCCCGAAGGACTCTGCTCCATCCAGCCGGACCGGATGCGTCGCCAGACATCTTCCGTTCGCTCGCCGTGCTCCTGGGCAAGCCTGTTGAGCTCTGAGACTTTATCCCGGTGTGGGCCTTCCAGCTCCCACATCTCAACGAACCCTGAGGGTTCCCCCGTGACGATCGCGATGCCCTGCGCCGGCCCTGACGATTCCGGGTGACGCCCAGAGAGCCAATCATCATCCTGCTGGTCCTCACCGAACCACAACTCAATGGTCTCGTCGCCCTCAAACTTGTACTTGGCGTCTGACCATGGCGTCAGGGGCATTTTGTCCTTACCGAGAGGAAGGATCCGAAACCCGGCGGCGACCAGTTCATATGCTGTGTCTCGGAGAGCTTGTTGCTGCTCGTCCATGCAGGGCCTTTCTGTGCTTCTCATTTTCACAGGGGACGTTGACGCTGGGATCGGCACTCGCGGCGAACGTCATTGCATCGCACTGCGGGTGTCTTCGGCGATCCCGCGACCGAAGGAAGCCTGGCGGCTTTCAAGAGCTTCACGAAGCAGGTCCCAGCACTCGTTCGATCTCCTTACGGCTGGCCCCTGTGATACTCGCGATCTCCTCGATTTCCACTGCAGAGTCACGAAGGTTCTGTATCTCGGTGACAAGAGCATCCTCATGCGCTCCCGTGGACGGGCCGTCCGGAGCTTCCTGCTCCTCCGGCTCGTCCTCGTCCTCCAAGTCGTCGTCGTAGCGGTAGTTAAACCTGCCGGCCCCGATCCTGCGCTTTGTCTCCATCAGGGCATACATCTTGTGGAAGAGCGCCATCTCTAGGCCTTGTCGCCACTCCTTCATGGAGCGCGTGTCAGCGTCGCCTGCGATTGGGTTTTCCACGGCATACCGGACGACTGTCCGGGTCAGCAATCGAAAACCTTCGTCCTGAGACGGATAGGTCATTCCTGTGTATTCGATCTTCAGGCATTCACCGATCACGCTGAGGTGGACCTTTGCTGCCGGGCCATCGTGGCTATGGGTATCAGTGATGGCTGCCAGAACATCGAAGACCGTATTCCGGATGCGCCCATTCCTTATCCCGGCGTCGAGGAGAGCATCATCCAACTGCAAGTACGCAGCATCACTGATGGGACGAACGATGTTGACAGGCTTCTGGACAAAAGGCCTCCCGTCGGCTTCCTCAGTCATCGCGCACCCCACCTTCGAGGCGACGAGAGTCAATAAAGCGCTGCAGGTCGGATGGGCGCACGCGCATGACGGGCCGAGAGCCTCGGCCCAGGTAGATGACTGGGAGGTCGCCGTCTCGGATGACGGCGTAGATGTAGTCTTTCTTCACACCGAGGGCAGTGGCCGCTTCGGTCACGGTGAAGAGTGTTTGCGGAGACGCTTGGCGCTGCATCCCACGAACCTTTCGTTCTGATCTTCTCTTTGCGGCGAAACCGCAAAGAACGGTCGCGGGGTATGAAGATCAGTTCGTGGGGTCGAGTCGAGAAGTCGGTTCGTGGGGGTCACCCCGCAGTTGATCGTCGATAGTAGTCGGCTCGCGATGCCCTTCGACGATCAACGTGCCGTCCACTATATGGACATCCATCGACAGGGTCAAGAGTCTTGGGGGCCGGCGTGTCGCATGACCGCCGACGTGCTCGGAGTCTGATTTGTCATCGCTGAGGGATCCAGGGGTATCTGGGAGTTGGAGGATATGACCTCCACTCGGGTACCTCTTAGCGATGGGATGTCTGGGCCACGGTCCTGGGATGGAGAGGCTGGGTTGGCCCGGGTAGCCATTCGTCGGTGAAGACGGGCCCGAACTTATAGTCCACCGGGGCCGCGCTGGCATGTCGTCCATGGGCCCCTCCTTCTCCTGTGTTGGGAGGAATGCGGACATGTTCTGCAGACACTTCTGTGTCTGTCTTCCAAGTCAGTGCCCGGTGGGAGACTGGGGTCATGGAAGATCCCGAGAAGGAGATTCGGTTCATCAAGGACTCCATCCGTCTGTTGAAGGACGACGTGGAGACCACGCTGCTCTCCCGGGGCTGGGCGGTGACCGACCTCGACGTCGCCGACGAGGAGCCCCTGGAGTGGTTCTGGCCACCGACAGCGCCGGTGGGCTACGGCGGAACCCGGGAGTGGGGCGACACTGTTCCAGCCGATCTGAGAGAGCGCAGGCCGGGCATGTACCCGCCGCGCCAGACCCCGTGGACCGCGCCGACCAGACTGACCAAGGAGGGTGAGCACTGGCGGTTGGACTATGGTGCGGCGATCGCTCAGCGGCCGGATGAGTCCAAGCGGTACTCCAGCGAGGCGGAGCTGATCGCTGACCTGGAGCGGATCGAGTGGTGGCCGATGAGTGTGGAGGAGGCCCGCAGGATCAGGTGTGAGCGCGTGTTTGAGGTGATCAGCGCCGCAGCCTGGGATCAGCACTACCAAGCGGTCTTTCCCACGGAGCCCTATCTCAGCCGAGTCGAATCAGTGGGGGAGCCCGGCGGCCGGTTCCCTGAGCAAGGAAGCAGAAGCGCTCAGCGGCAGCTCATCGACGCCGACGCCTGGGTCTCAGCGGTTCGTACCGCCCGTGCCGGCGGCGAAAGCTGGGGCACGGGCAGACCCGAGAAGCAGTGAAGGCAGAAAATGACCAAGGAGACAGCAGTGACCGAGAACAATAACCCGCTGGTCGCGTTCCTGCTCGCCCGGATCGAGGAGGACGAAGCCACTGCCGGCTTCGTGAGAAACGACTCCCCGATAGAGGAGACCAGGTTCTGCACCTGGGCGACCCCGGCCGACCAGGACAGGGACCGACTCGTTGTCGCGGTGGACTACCAGCGGGTGCTGGCTGAGTGTGTGGCCAAGCGGCGGATCATCGAGGCCTACCTGGAGGTCGAGCACCAC
The DNA here is from genome assembly GCF_009758175.1 of Nesterenkonia alkaliphila. GTDB lineage: Bacteria > Actinomycetota > Actinomycetes > Actinomycetales > Micrococcaceae > Nesterenkonia > Nesterenkonia alkaliphila. Next base: position 24,198 of record NZ_WRPM01000070.1, on the reverse strand, counting down.
GACTCCCCGCAGTACGCCGCAGCGACCGACTACATGGAGACAGTACTGCTGGAGCTGGCCTCAGCCCATGCCGACCACCCGGACTACCTACCGCAATGGGAAGAGGAGCGCTGAACGCCCGGGGATCACACTGGGCTCTGGGAAAGGAAAAAAGGGGTCGCCTCTCGGCGATCGACGCTCCCCTGAAGAGGTGCAGCGGCTTGCCTCCCATCAGCGCAAGGTGGCCTCGGTTCCGGACACTCTCTGGTTATGGACAACGACCGACGCTTTCACCTGAACCGCCATGTGCAGGCTCAGCTTCTCGGTGTCACTACCGCAGGACTGCTCGACGTAGAAGAGGACGTGGCGCACGTGTACCTCGACACTGCCAACGCGCTGCTTCTGGAGACCTTGGCCGAGGCCGATCCCTGGCGGGAGCTGCATGGCATGGAGGACCGGACTCTGGACGGGGACAGATTTGGTCACTCAGAGGCTTTTCGCGACATCCTCCATCCAGGCCCGGTAATGAAGGCCACACGAGACTTCGGGGAGGTCAAACGCGACCCGATCACCCTCGAGGAGAAAAACCGCCTGTTCTCCTGGCTGGCGCTACGGCACCGGATCATCGCGACCTGGTGCGGTCGGTTCCCCGATGTCTACGCCATCGCTGATCAGGCTTCTCGGATCGCTTCCGGGCTGAACTCGGATTTCACCCGTCGGCAGATGATTGCTCTGCACCGGATCGAAGAAGACGAGTATTTCTATGCCCGGAACCTGATCCACCATCAGTGAACCGGCTTCGACCTATCGCGCCATTGAACGGAATATCATCTGAGTACTGGTCGATGAGGGTTGGTATGGCAAATGACCTCATGCAACTAGACCCCGAGGCTGAGGCTCCTCTAGGAACGCCAACCGGTGGAGAAGGTCAGAATGGCGTTGGGCCAGTATTGAGAGGCAGCCTGCTGGAAGAAGGGCCGCGAATGAGTCCTAACCAGATTGCGGTCCTGCTGGATACTCCCGGTCGACGGTGAGTTGGAATATCGTCGCAGGAGTGATTCCCCGCGGGCTATCGCGGGAGCGCGAAAGCTACACCCGCGTCATGCCGGCACCGTCATCTCGGACCCACCACTGTAAGAACCCGGAAGTCGAATACCGGGGCAGGTGCCTGCGGCGAATCACAGGGGCCGCACCGCCCTTGCGCCGGCAGGCGCGCCCGCCCCCGCGACAGCGGAGATACACCGACAACCCCCACCGGGAGAGTGAGGGGACAAAGCCCCTCACAAAAGAGAGACACCCACCCTCGTTCCCGCACTGAAAAGCAGCCACTCGCCGTGAGCTCTCAGCGGCGTTGTGGCCTCCGGGTCTCTTCACGCAACCACAGAACACTGACGACACAGTGCCCCAGAAGTACGGCAACGGTCAGACCGGTCAGCAGCAGCACTCCGAAAGTGCTGGCCGGGGTGTAATCGCTGCCGTAGAGGTCGCCCAGCACAGTGAACAACGCCGTGTTCAGGAACCCGCCGGCAAAGATCATCAGTAGGAACCCCACCAGCGCCCCAGCGGTGCCCAGACTCACTCCCCATCGACGGCGCATATTCAGCCCAATAGCCACCACACCGTAGGCCAAGGCTGCGGCTACACCGAGGATCACCCCGTAGACCGTCACGATCGCTGCAGCCAGACCAGCACCTTCACCATAATGAGCGATCTCCGGATCTGCGCGATACATCTCATCAAGAGCACCGATACCGGCATGCATCCCGCCAAGACCCAACACGATCGCACCCAGAAAACACAGCAGACTGAACCCCAGCAGCTTTCCGTACCGGCCGTAGTCAATCGCCCCGTCGGTCATGTCCCCACTGTAGCGACGCACACTATGACCAACCTGAGGCCGGTTTCTGCGCGCGCGAATCCGACTCAACTCCCAGCCGACGCTCACCTTCAGGCGCTCACGAACTTGGCCACCGACCTTCCTTGGTGAGCGACAAGAACACCTGACCCCGGCACCTCACCATGTACACGAGGTAAGCGATCAGATCAGCCCGCAATGTAAGGCAGGAGATCCCCTGGAGAAGGAGCCCGTCGAGGAGGCATGACGAGCACGAATCGCTCCGTAAAGGTGGCAGTCTGAAGCACCTGGCCCGGACGGCCGCAGTGAACCTCGCCGCGGAGACCGGAGTGCCTCAATATTTGGTTCGTAAGTGGAGCTGGGGGAAGTCGTGGTCAGGAGGTTTTATGCCATGGAGGCTCTGCGGGGTACTTCTGCCGGGGTTGGGGGTCTGTACGGGCACCTCGAGACGCCGTCAGATGAACCGTAGCTGACACGCGGCCGGCGGGGCTTATCTCGGCGTATGACGGTCCCGGCTCGCGGTCGCGTCGAGGGGGTCTCGGCTGAGACTGTGATCGCAAGTGGCAAGCTGTGTAAGTAGGGGATTCGGAGGCTATAGGAGATGGGGGTCTGGCAGGGTACTTCTGCGGGGAAATAAGGGGCAGGTACGGCACTCGATCCGCCCGGGGATCAGCCGTCCAACGTCGAGAGCACACATCCGGCCGTGACGTACCCTTCGAGCGACTGCGTGCGCAGGGTCGTGGACACATAAGTAGGGGCGAATAATCTGGCCTTCAGGCCACCGGGTAGCGCGGCGGGCAGTAGTTTCTGCAGCTGAATCCTGCCCTGTTCGCAGTGCCAGAAACGGTCCGTTCACTGGTCTTCGATCTGGTCGAATCGCTGGTGGAGTCGAGTGCGAATCCTGCGCCGCTCTTGACGGTTCTCTCGCTTCTTGTATCGGCGTCTCTTGCCCGGACGTTCCATGCCTGCGATCCATTGACGTTCGGACGTGAACGCGACGTCGTCGCCGAGAGCTTTGCGTCGATAGAACCCGGTGAAAGATGGAAGGTCCTCGGCTTCATTCTGGGACATCGGGTGAAGCCTCCTCATCATCGAATCGAGGCGGTGTTCGGTCCGTCTCAACATCAGTGCTGAGGCGGACCGAACAGCCGAGTCAGACGAAGACGACGTCTGAGTCAGTGAGGTTGTTCAATGTCTGTCCGCTGGCGAATCTCACCGTGTAATAATCGGTGCCCAAGCCCTCGTCGAAGCCGACCACGGTGCCCAATGTTCCGGCCTTGATCTCCTGCGGGGACAGGGGGTGCAATTGTCTGCGGGCAGCGACGCGTTGCCCCAGCCTGGTGGAGGTCTGACCGGCGGTCGCATCCGCTGTGGCTGGGGATGGTTCGTGGCTGACGATGTCGAAGAAGCCCATCCTGGTCAGCACCTTGTCGAACAGGTTATAGCCCTTGAATATCAGCAGCAGAAGTCCGACGAATATCAGCAGTGCCACCACCACGATGACCAGAGCTGCCGCGGCGAGGAAGGGACTGAGGATGAGCTCGAAGATGTACTCCGGCCACCCTCCCATGGCCCGGTTCTCCATCCTGTCGGGAGTCAGGCCGAAGAGCAGCATCAGCACCCATCCGGCCGCGTAGACGACTGCGATGAATATGAGCAGGAAGCGGAAGAACTTCCGGGCGTTGAAGCGACGAGTCCGGGCCATCATCTACCCCCGACTGTGCTGCTGGTAGGGACGAATACCGGTGCGGTGTGGTGATCAGGCATCCTCGAACTCCTGCTCTACTTCGTCGCGGGTTTCTTCCCATTCGTCGAGGTCCACCCAGATCTCGCCCCAGCCTCCGACGAAGCGAATACTGTGGGCGCCTTCCTCGTCTTCGTAGCTGGCATCCAACGAGACTCCGTTATCGACAGTGCATGAGGTGGTTTCGCCCTCCTGGTGACTGAGGCCGTCTTCACAGTTGACGTCGTCGGTGTGGATCCCTTCTTCCCAGGCGAGCATCATCTCCAGGTCTTCCTGGGGGACGTCGTCGCCTCCGCAGGCGGTCAGCAGCAGTGCCGCCGCAGGGATAACGGTCGCAGCTTTCACGCGCTGATTCATGGTCGTGGTTCCTCTCTGTACGTAGTGGCACTGGAAGTGCGTCGATGACTGGCTTACCAGCCGGTGTTCTCGTCCTCATCGAGGGGGCCGTCTTCGTCGACCTCACCCTCGTCTTCGTTCTCGGAGTCGTGGGTTTCGTCGAAGGGCAGTTCGGTGCCTTCGTGTTCGACGGTGACCGGCTGCTCGTCCCAGTGGCTGGTGATCTCTGCATCCAGTGAGATGGTCTCGAAGTCTGCCGGGATAGCGATCACAGTGACTTCTCCGAAGCTGTTGCCGCCGTTGCGTCCGGCGTCAGTGGATTCGTAGCGCTCCTCGATGGTGGTGTCATCGACGGTGATGCTCCAGTCCACAACGCTGGGCTGGTCATCGCTGGCCCGGTAGTAGCCGGCACGGGCATCACCATCGCGACTGACCGAGGCTTCCCAGTTCAGCTCCAGCCAGGCCTCGCCCTCGCTGGCCCATCCCATCATCGGGTTCCACGCGGTGATCGTGTAGGACTCGACGACCGCTTCGGTGGAGATGGTCAGGTCTCCGGCCTGGCTGGGAGAGCCGACTTCTTCTTCGGTGATGGTGTCTTCGAAGTCCGGGAAGTCCAGAGTGATGTCCGCCTCGGGCTGGTGGCGGTTCTCGACATAGAACCCGTCGGTGATGGGGTCGCTGTCGCGCTGGCCGGTAAGGATGTCGTAGCGCTGCTCGGTATCCTCTCCGGTGGTCACCACCAGCTCAGCGCCACTATCGGGCACCGAGACCAAGGCGCCGCCATCGAGGGAGCTGAGCTCGATCTGCTCATCTCCCAGGTCCAGGTAGGCGTCGTTCTCCGGGGCCTCGGGGACCTCGTTGGCTGCAAACGATGCCCAGAGATAGCGGAAGGTTTCGCCTTCAGCCGGGGCGTGGGGGACTGCGGACTGATCATCATCGACACCGCGCTGGCCGGGGACGCCTTCAACGGTGACCGTCTCTGCCGCCCCGAGCTCCTCGATCGTGACGATCCCGGCGGGGGTGACGATCTCAGAATCCTGTGGGTCTGTCTCCTCGCTGACGGTATAGGCACCATCGGAGACTTCCTCCCCGTCAACGAGACTGCCACCGGAGGTATCGACAGCGTCACCTTCCTGATCCTGTGGGCTGGGAGCCACAATCAGACCCGAATCGGCTTCAGGTCGAGACGGAGCTTCAATCTCATCCAAGGCCTCCGGGGCATCGTCACCGTCAGCATCGACCACGTCTCCTTCGGGGCGGGAGACTTCCATCTCCGCCTCGGCGAGGATGGACTCGTCGAACTCAGCAACCATCTCGCCGTCGGAGTCCTCGGAGTAATCAAAAGTCGTGAGGTCCCAAACCTCGCCGTCGTCGGCGAACAGGGTCCGGGCGCCGCCGCAGGCCAGCTCACCGGTGACCTCACCCTCGCCGTCGACGAGGAAGAAGCACCCGGCCTCGTCATGGACCGCGACATTGTCGCTGGGCAGCGAATCCAGCCACGCGCTGGTGGCCTCATCTAAGAAATCTTCGGCGTTGCCGAGGCCGACGTCGTTGCCTCCGCAGCTGGTCAACAACAGGGCGGCACCGCCCATCACAGATACCCCGTAGAGCCTTCGTTGTCCTTGGTTACGCATGTTTCTCCCGTCGTTGAGGTCTGAGCCCCGATCATTCTTGCACTGTTATAACTCTGTCGCTTTTGTGTGACACTCCACGCAAGCTGGAATGTTGTGGCGATTGGCGAACTTCATCGGCGCGTGGGCGCGAACCTGCGGCGGCTCCGCAAGCAGCGTGGAGTCTCTCAGGCGCGGTTTGCCGAAGAAGAACTCGAGGGACTGCACCGGGTCTACTACGGCGGCATCGAACGCGGGGAACAAAACTTGAGCCTCTCTGCGATCGAGGACTACGCGAGCCGGCTCGGCATCGACCCCCTGGAGCTGTTCCGTGATCCCGAGGACGCCGAACAAGCGCCGCCTGCCGCGGATTGAAGCCCTAGGTGTAGGAGGGCAGGACGTTGGTGACGCGCCCCGGGACGAGACTGGCAGGAGCTTGACCGCCTGCAGCTGAGTGGGGGCGGTGATGATTATAGTGCTGAACCCAGACCTTCATCGCTTCTTCTCTGGCTCGCTCGGAGTCATAGGTCCTCGCGTAGAGGCATTCATCGGCCAGGATCCGCTGGTATCGCTCGACCTTGCCGTTATGCCGCGGCGTGTAGGGCCTGATCCGCTGATGGATCCCACCGAGGTTGTTCACCGCCCGGGTGAAGTCTCCGGCGGCGAAGTTCACCCCGTTATCGGTGACCACCCGGCCCAGCCGGGTGATCCCCTCGGCGGCGAAGAATGCTCTGGCCTTGTTCAAGAACTCCACCGCAGTGGCGGCCTTCTCGTCTTGCATCACCTCGGTGTAGGCAAGGCGGGTGTATCCATCGACTGCCGAGTACAGGTAGGTGTAGCCGCCGATCTTGTGCCCCTGCTTCTTCGCGGCGCTCTTCGACCGGCTGGCGGCGCGAGCGGCCTCGGAGTCTCTACCGTGGACGAACCAGCCGCCGCCGTCGGGGATCCGGCCGACCTTCTTCACATCCAGGTGCACCATCGCCCCAGGTGCGCCGGCGGTGATCACCCCGGGCTGCCGGTTGGACTCACCGCCCGGGTCGAGGTGGCGGCGCTTATTGATGCCCAGGTGCTTGAACCAGCGGCCCACGGTGCGTGGGTGGATGCCGAAGCCGTGCTCGTGCTCAAGCTCGACGGCGATGCGGGAAGCCGCCCACTTATACTCCCGGCGCCAGGTCTCGATCAGCTCCACCACCCAGTCCGGAGTGGCATCCGGCGATGCCTGCGGCCGCGACGAACGGTCGTGGAGGCCGTCCTCGCCGTGGTGCTGGTAGCGCTGGTGCCATTTCGACAGACAGGCTCTCGAGACTCCGGCTTCAGCAGCGACGTGGGCCAGTGGTCGTCCGTTCTGGATGCGGCCGATGAGGCGGAGTCGTCCTTGCGGGGTCAGTGGCGCGTTATCGTGGGACATCGAGGAGCAGGCTCGCTTTCGCTCATGACGGTTCTTTCGCGATTACCCATCATGTAGCGCAGAGGGCCTGCTCCTCTTCTATGCCTGGTCCCGGGGAGGTGTAAACAACGTCAGGCCCCGCAACACCTAGGCGCCTTTGCGTCGGGTGATGCTCAGCAGGTCTCCCAGTGCCTGGTGCACTCGTTGGGCGCTTTCCAGGGATAAGTCCATGCCGCGGCCATCGGCTCCGAGGCCGATCCACACGTCTGACTCGTCCAGTTGCTGGTGGATCACCAAAAAGGCTTCTGCTGAGTCCGGTCGTCTATGCGCCGCGCCGTTGCCAGCTGGAGCGGTTGTCCGCGTGTTTTTCACCACTGGTATCACCACGATCTCGCTTTCGTGGCGGCGGTCATCTGGATGAATCTCGTCACCGTGCTGGGCACGGCACCATTGGGGGCAATCTGAGTCCGCCAGTTCGTTGCTCTGGTCACTCATGAGTGGTCCTTCCGAGGTTGTCGCTTCGCTGGTGACCAGTGAGTGTCCGGAAGCAACACCTGCCTGCGCAGCCCTTCTGCAGTGCCCAAGGGTTCGGGCCTGCTACACACCCCTTGCCGGGCTCCGGACACTCAGGAGTTGTAACCATGCAGCAATGTGGAAGAGGTTCACTGATGAATGCGATCACTCAGAAGGAAGCCGGGATATTCGATCAGCTCACGTTCCGTTGCGAGTACCCCAATTGGCGATCGGCTCTCAACCGCGAATTCCCCAAGGCAGAGCGATGTGACAGCACCAGCCGCGTTCATCGTGATCCACCATCACTGCCTCGAAGGGGAGATCAACTCAGACTCAATCGCGGAACTGCTGTTTTGCTCCGACCACACCAGGATCGTTTCGGACTGGTGGGTGAACGAGTACCACCGAGTTGCCGAGGCTGGAGCCGATGGTATTCAGTGCCTCCTCTGTCTCTACAGCAGTCGCGCGCTAGACGACTTCTTCAACTACGCGCCGCTGTATCCATCCCAGCGTGCACGGAATACAGATGGTGCCGCCGGACCAGCCGAGGTGACGGGGCCGGCGACATCGCGTGCTGGGCTCTCCTCTGTTCACGAGCTCTTCTGCAGCTGGGGACTGCAGAGACGGTCGCGGGGAAATTCAGGAGCCGTTGGTCGTTGGGATCCGTGGGGCACCGTTATCGCGAGGCCAAGTTTCCGAAGGCGGAAGCGGGGACACCCGGAGACGCTGTCCGACTTCTATCTTCAGTCTCACTATTTGAAATGTCGCTTTTGGCGTCACTTCAGGATGCCCGGGAATGCCCCATGCCCCCTAATTTCGCTACAAAGTGTCCGGAAAACATTCAAGTCTCACTCTCATATCTGCTGCCAAATGGCTGCAGAGCCCATTACAGTGGAATCCATGAAGTCGAGACCATCGTTGCCCCCAGGGCCGCTGTCGAAGGCCGTGTCGAAGCTTGTCCGCTCAGAAATCAACGACCGGAAGATCACCCAAAGCGAGCTCGCAGAGCGTCTAGGCAAGTCACGCAGTTATGTCTCTGAACGCTTAAATGACGCCGTCACTTGGAACGTGAACGATCTCGAGGAAGTGGGAGATGTTCTCAGCCTGGGAGCACACGGGCTTTTCCTTCGTGCACTGCAGATTTACGAGACAGAGAAGCACCTCGAGCGCTTCGCTTCAGACTTCGTCGTCCAGTTCCTTCGTGACATGACTCCTCCGTCCGAAGTATCTCCCGATGAAGCAGAAATCCGAGAGATCTACCGCCAGTGGGTTCAGCAGCGAGGTGAGTGATGGGACGTCGAGCAAACGGGGAGGGCTCTAAGCCTTACCAAGTCAGCAAAGGACGCTGGAGGGCCGATGTCACCGTCGGCACTGACCCGATTACCGGAAAGCGCATCCGAAAGCCGGTCTACGGCAGAACTCAGGCCCTCTGCACTGCAGCCCGACGCGACCTCATCCGTCAAGTCGAAGACGGCGCCGTCACCATCGGTTCCGCCCCCACTCTCCAAGAATGGCTGGACCATTGGCTCTACGTCATCAAGAAGGAGACGTTGAGGGACAGCACCCTGGAGGGCTACGAGGCGAAGATCGCCTGGCTGAAAAACACAAAACTGGCCCGAACCAAGCTGGACAAGCTCAACCCTGAGCATATTGAGACTTTCTACGCACGTAAGCGGGCTGAGGGAAAGGCCGTTGCTTCAGTGCTCCAGCTTCACCGCATCCTCAACGGCGCTTTCAAAGCAGCAGTGAAGCGGGGAAGGCTCGGCTCCAATCCCCTGCTGAAGGTTGATGCACCTTCGGGCCGCTCCGACGAGGCCTTTGTGCCGCCAACCTTCACCCCAGAAGATGCTCGGAAGATCATCGCTCATGCAGAGACATTGCCGCCATCTGAGGCCGCACGCTGGATGATCGCGCTCACCTATGGGCCCCGGCAAGGTGAAATTCTGGGGTTGGGCTGGGATGCAGTGGACCTTGACAGCGGTCAAATTGACCTTCGTCGGACTCTCTACCCCAAGAAATGGCGGCACGGATGTGATGACCGTAGCCGCTGCCCCGCGAAGGGACCGCACCTCTGCCCATCCAGGCATGGTGGCGGCCTCTTCTTCGGAACTCCAAAGTCGCAGGCTGGGCGACGGAGTGTCCCCGTCCCCAAGCAGGTGCTGAAGCACCTGAAGAAACTTCATGCAGAGCATCTGGCCCTGAATGCAGCTGAGGGTGAGCGGCGTCAGCAATATACAGATCCGAACGGCGTCACCGTTGACCTTGTCTTCTGCCAGCTGAACGGTCGTCCGCACCGTCCTGAAAGTGATTGGAGGCGGTGGGAAGCACTCCTGGAGGAGTGCGGAGTTGGCCACCGCCGGCTTCATGACGCACGGCACGTCTCAGCCACAATGATGCTGACGCTCGGCATCGATGCCCGTGTCGTGATGGACCTCATGGGCTGGAGCCAGCGGGCCATGTTGGACCGGTACCAGCACGTGCTCGACGACATGAAGCGTGACGTCGCAGCGCAGGTCGGCAATGCCCTCTGGGCTGAGCCAAAGCCGCCAGAGGACCCTGATCCGCAGTCAGTAATGGACATCGAAGAAGCAACCGCCGGTGACGCGACAGTTGTCGACTTCGACGAGTGGAAGCAACGCCGCGTTGGCTGACTACCTAGGATCAGGTCACTCACCTGAGAACGTTGGTTCACTGCGGTTCTCTGCTCTAGCCGTAGCTGGGAGAATCGGGAGTGATGACTCAGCGCAATAGTGACCGCTGTCTGGACGAACACGAGCTCATGCAGCGATGGGCGACAGTCTCCGACTTGGCTGATCTGTACTCGATGTCGCAAACAGCAGTCAGGGATCGCATCACGAGCGGAGAATGGCCCTGCCATCGCTTAGGCCGCACCATTCGCTTCTCGCCAGACGATCAGCAGGTCATTCGCGATATGTGGAAATCCAACCAGCCGGAGTTGCCCGCCCGGAAGCAGAACGCGCTTCGACGAGAACGAATCAAGAAGCTCCTCAATGACGCCTTCTGAGAGAACATCAGGCCACGCCCCATCCCGTGTAGCGGAATCGGCACGATGGGTCACAGCCCAGGAGCTCGCTGCAAGGTACTCCCACCCGATTAAGAAAGTCATCGCCAAAGCGAACCGTGGAGCATGGCCCTGCCATCGGCAAGGCAGTCTCATACGATTCTCCCCGCAAGACCAAGTAGCCATCGCGGAGAAGTGGGATCAGTTCCACGGGGATGACCCACCGGTGCGACAACAGAGCTACATTCAGCTGCTGATGGAAGAAGCCATCGCTTCCCAAGAGGAACGAACCAAGCGAACTAACCCTTGAGTGGCGCCAAGGGAATTCCGGAGGGCCTCCCCGAGGTTTAAAGCCCCTTATCGGTGGTTATCTTCAGTTGAGTGGCTGTGGTTTGTCTTGACGTGCAGTTTTCTGTTGTGGACGGTGTCCACGCCGCTGCAGTAATGGCTGTCTGGATGAGCGCAGTTTTGACGGAACTCTCCGAGGTGTTTGATCTCGGTACTCGGCGCTCATTTGCTCGCTCCGTGGTGTGCCATACGAAGTTGATGGTTCGAGAGCGCGGTGTACTTGTCGTGCACGATGCGTAGTTCCTTCTAATGTGGGGGATTTTTCAGTTAACTGAGACCACGGGCCAGGATGAAGTCGTTGAGGCGCTGAGTAACCGCAGTCTGAGTTAGCGTTGCCGATGTCAGGGCAATTTTGCGGGTGTGGTCTTCGCCAATGAGTGGGACCTCGAGGGTTCCGTCAACACGCCGATTACTGTGTGGCAGGAGGGCCACACCGAGTCCACGACTGATCAGTTCGCGGATAGTTGCGAACTCGGTGATCTCGATCCCGATGTTCGGTTCGTAACCGGCGCGACGGCACCAGCGTTCGGTGAGTTGGCGCAGGTTGTAGCTGCTGGGATTGGCGATAAAGCGCGCTCCCTCAAGGTCCTCGAGCTGGATGCATGCGCGGTTTGCAAGGGGGTGGTCTTCGGGTAGCACGGCGTTTATCTGCTGAGTAGTGAGAATGGTGTGTTCGAGGTCTGTTGGTGGCGGGATAGTGATTGCAAGGTCAAGTCCTCCATTCCGGAGGTCTTCGATCAGGGCAGAGCCGTGCGCTTGTTTGAGTTGAAGGCGTATGCCGGGATGTTTCAGGTTGAACTCGGCCAGCATGTCGGGCACGGCGCCTGACCCCATTGTCAGCGGGAACCCGAAACGGACCGTGCCGTGGTCTGGGTCGGCAGTCTCGGTGACCTGCGCAATAGACATCTCGATTTCGTGGAGCGAGACTCGGACGAGCTGCGCGAGTCTCAGAGCAGACGGGGTAAGACGCACCGTCCTGCCCTCTCGAATCAGCAGTGGCATATGCAGGGTCTCTTCAAGCGCGTGGATGCGTCGGCTCATTGATGACTGCGGGATCCCGAGCGCAGAAGCAGCTCCAGTCATGTGACCGCCTTGAGCCGCGACCTCCGTGAGTGCACGAAGCTGTGGAGCCAGACTTTTCATCAATTCATCCATATTCGGATTATATCTGCCCATCGATGCATTGGACGGAACGTTCAATGTTGCGCGACGGTGGGATCACCAGATGCAGCTTCAGGAAAGGGCCACACCATGGGCGGACGACGGCGAACAGCAGACAATGTCGAAGAGGCCGACATCGTCCTCATCGGCGGTGGGATCATGTCGGCGACTTTGGGAGCGATGATCACTCTTCTTCAGCCCGATTGGCGCATCGTTCTGCTGGAGAGGTCAAATTCACTTGCGACCGAGAGCAGCGACCCCTGGAACAACGCCGGCACCGGTCACTCTGGGTTTAGCGAGCTGAACTACATGCCCGACCCGACTGATGGCAGCAAACCGGCCGAGATCGCCCGGCAATTCCACATCACCAGACAATGGTGGGCGCACCTGGTGGAGTCAGGCCTGCTCGATCCCAGCGAGTTCATCCATACCAGTCCGCATATGGATGTGGTGTTCGACAGGCGGGGCGTGGACTATCTGCGGCAGCGGTATCAGACGCTGATTACCGATCCGTTCTTCGCTGGACTCGAATACTCCGAAGATCCAGCGAGGATAGCCAACTGGGCACCTCTGATCATGGAAGGGCGAGTCGATGATGGGCCGATCGCCGCAACTCGCCACGTTCATGGCACCGACGTTGACTTCGGTGCCTTGACCCGTGCGCTCACCAGCATCATCACCGACAGAGGCGGGAAGGTCCTACTCGGTCACGACGTAAGTTCACTGGGTCAGCAACCGGGTGGCCGCTGGCTCGTATCAGGCAGGAGTGCTCCCCGTGGGCGGTTCACGATCCAGGGACGGCATGTCTTCGTCGGTGCCGGTGGATTCGCTCTGCGACTGCTCCAGCGCGCGCGTCTGCCCGAGGTCCGCGGATATGGAGTCCTACCTGTCGGTGCGGCGTTCTACCGGTGTTCAACCCCGGAGGTCGCCGTCAGGCACGACGCTAAAGTCTACGGCCAAGCAGCGATAGGTGCCCCACCGATGTCAGTCCCGCATCTCGACAAGCGAATCGTTGAGGGCCAAAGCCATCTCCTTTTCGGCCCATACGCGACGTTCAGCACGAAACTACTCAAGCATGGCAAGCTCACTGACTTCTTCACGACCCTCCGGTGGCACAACCTCCATGTCATCACAGCCGCAGGCCTCCAGAACCTGTCGCTAGTGCGCTACCTGATCAAAGAGCTTGCCGCCAGCCCGAAGAAAAAATTCGCCCAGCTGCAACGGTTCTACCCTTCGGCGGCGTTCGAACAGTGGGAGCTCATCCTCGCTGGTCAACGCGCGCAACTGGTCACGCCCGACAAGAAAAACATCGGTGTCCTCCGTCAAGGAACGGAAGTGGTTACCAACGCGGACCATTCAATTTCCGGGCTACTTGGTGCCTCACCAGGGGCCTCAACCGCTGTTCCGATCATGCTTAATCTCCTCAGAGAGTGCTTTACCGATCGATGGCAGAGAACCTGGAAAAGCACGATCGCAACCGCGGTCCCAGGATTCGAGAGGACCACGTGGGACGCGGACGACGTAAGCGCGAGCTTCGAACGGACTGCCAGTGCCCTCGATCTCACATCTAGGCCGGACAGGCTCGGATGAGCCCCGACGCGCGGCGAATGACGATTGGCCTCCCTCACCGTCGCTCGTCATTGGGCGGCGCATCCGCACCGCAGCATGCTACCGGCACGCCAGAAGCAGTCGCTGGCGCTTGCGCGCACAATACCCCGCCGGGAGGACAGGTGACCGTCCAGCGTGTAGTTTCTCCTGTCGATGGGCTGGAGTCGTGGACGGTGCTGGGCGGTGATGGTGCCCCGGTGGCTGCGGTCGATCGGTATTTGGCGTATTTGACCCAGATTGAGCGGTCACCGAATACGGTCAAAGCTTACGCCCATGATTTGAAGGATTGGTTTGAGTTCCTGGCTGCTGAGGGCCTGGATTGGCGTGCGGTGCATTTGGAGAACATCGGAGAGTTCGTGGCCTGGCTGCGCCGTCCGCCCGGGCTACGCGAGGGAAAGGTCTCGATCCTGCCGTCGGTGGGGCATCACTGCACTGAGGTGACGGTCAACCGGAAGCTCTCCGCGCTGAGCGCGTTTTATCAGCACGCTGCCCGCCACGGCATCGACCTGGGAGAACTGCTCAGGACATGGCAGCCACCCGGAAGACGAAGCTCGGGGTGGAAGCCGTTTTTGCACCACATCAGCAAGAGCGCCCCGCAGCCACGGCGGACCATCTCGCTAAGAGCCGAGCGCAAGCTTCCCCGTGTGCTCACCACCGCTGAAGCCCAGGCGATACTTGATGCCTGTGACCATCTACGCGACCGATTCCTCTTCGCCGTACTCTTTGACACCGGGATGCGGATCGGGGAGGCGCTGGGGCTGCGGCATGAGGATATCGCTGCAGCCGAGGCCCAGATCACGGTGCGGCCTCGGGTCAATGACAACGGTGCCCGGTCCAAGTCACGGAACCGGCGGACTATCCCGGTGAGTGCAGAGCTTGTCCGGCTCTATGCTGATTATCTTCACCTGGAGTACGGCGACCTGGACTCTGACTATGTCTTCGTCAACCTCTGGGGCCGACCCTACGGCCATCCGTTGACGTATACGGCGGTCTATGACCTGGTGAAGCGGCTACGGCAGCGCACCGGGATTGATTTCGATCCGCACTGGTACCGGCATACTGCCGCGACCAAGATGCTGCGTGACGGGGTTTCGATAGAGGTGGTCTCCAAGCTCCTGGGTCATGCTGATATCACCACCACTTACGCGGTCTACGGACACCTCAGCGCCGAGGACGCCCGCAAGTCACTGAAGGAAGCGGGATGGTTCACCGACCGAGAGATGAAACTGTGAGCGAACCACTCCCGCTGACAACGCAGCAACCACCGAGAACAGAGCGCGACCGAGGACACACAACGCGGCGGGCCAGCGCGTGGGATTTCGAATACGACAAGGACACCTGGCAGCTCCGTGAGCTCGGAATCAGAGACCGTCAGCTGGCGCGCGTCTCTTTCGAGGGGATCCCACAGTTCTGGTTGAAGGCTTTGGCGAAACGCTGGGCCAGGTGGCGCTTCTCTTCCGGTCTTGGTGCGGGCAGTGTCTCCATCGGTACCCGTGCGGTCACTTCCTTCGGGCAGTTCCTGACCAACATCGCCCCAGCTGTTCAGGGGCTAGGCGACCTGGACCGAGAACTGCTGGAGCGTTACCTCGCGGAAGTGCACTCCCGGTACGCCGGCACCGTGACTCACCGGATGCTGATCGGTCAGCTGAACCTGTTCTTCACCACGATCCGGCAACACGGATGGGATGACTCGCTGCCCTCGACGGTGACGTTCTACAGCGAAGACATCCCAAAAGAGGGCGCGCGGCTGCCCCGGGCGCTGAGTGAGGCTGTGATGGCCCAGCTGGAGGACCCGGAGAACATGGCGAAGTGGAACAACCCCTCCTATGAGCTGATCACACTGATCTTGATGCGCTGCGGACTGCGCATCACCGACACTGTCCAGTTGCCAACTGACTGCGTTATACATGACCAGGATGGTGCCCCCTACCTGCGTTACCTCAACCACAAGATGAAACGTGAGGCGTTGGTGCCCATCGACGAGGACCTTACGGAGGCCATCACCGCCCAGCGTCGCCGCGTGCACCAGGAATGGCCGGATGGTGCGCCGGTGCTGTTCCCACGCGCCACACGAAACGGAAACGGTGACGTGCCAGTTGCTGACGGGGTCTACCGTAAGGCGCTGCACCGGTGGCTGAAGCGCTGTGATGTCCGTGACGAACACGGCGACACCGTCCGTGTGGTTCCCCACAGCTTCCGGCACACCCTGGGCACCCGATTGATCAACCAAGATGTTCCCCAAGAGGTGGTCCGCCGGATCCTCGATCACGACTCCCACGCCATGACTGCCCACTATGCTCGGCTCAGTGACACCACGATCCGGCGGCATTGGGAAGCCGCACGCAAGGTCAATATCCAGGGTGAGACCGTCACCCTCGACCCGGACGGCCCCTTGGCTGAGGCGGCCTGGGCCAAACAGCGCGTCGGACGAGCTACCCAGGCCCTACCCAACGGCTATTGCGGGCTACCGGTCCAACAGTCCTGCCCGCATGCGAACGCGTGCCTGAGCTGCCCGATGTTCATCACCACCGCCGAGTTCCTGCCCGAGCACCGTCAACATCGTAAGCAGACCGTGGAGATCATCACCGCCGCCGAAGCACGCGGCCAACAGCGACTGATCGAGATGAACCAGCAGGTCCTGGGAAACCTCGATCAGATCATCACCACACTCGAAAACGACGAAGACGCCGAGGCAGGCCCCTGATGCACGCCGATAACAGCGATCACCTGATCGCCGCCGCCAAGCGACGCCACGAAGACACTCGCGCCAGAGCCATTGAGGCTCTTCGCGACCTCGACCGCGAAGGCGGATCAGTCACCTTCCCGATTGTTGCGCAGAAGGCTGATGTGTCACGGTCCTGGCTCTACACCCAAGACGACATATGCGCCGAAATCCAGCGACTTCGTGATGACCGCCAGCACATCACAACCTCGACGTCACTGCCCGCATCCCAGCGCTCCACCGATGCATCCATACTGCGACGCCTCGAAATCGCCAACACACGCGTCCGAGAACTCACCACCGAGAACCGCCGACTTCGACAGCAGTTGGAACACGCTCTGGGACGACTACGAACACCAATCACCGAGCGGTGATCGAGGATGACTGCTTAATGGACGACTCCAGATAACTGAGTCCACAAAGCAAAACGCCGATGAGCCGACCCTCGTGCCAGACGTCGAAGACACATCTCTCCGGACTCTAGATAACGTCACTTTTCGGATCTTCTGCGCGAGGATGTTGCCATGTCGAATCAGACTTATTCTTGGCTCCCTGACCGTCACCTTGGCGTCGCTGCGACCCTGGCGCATACGGATGAGACCATTGCTCAAATAGCTGAGATCCTTTACAGCTACCAAGCTCAATCGAACGGCATCCTTCAGTTAGACGAAGTGCCTGGCCCGACACACAGCCAGACTGTTGTGACTGGCATCGCGCCTATTCCGCGCAAAGTACCGCTTTTAGTCGCTGACGCGCTGGTGACGTTACGCAATGCGATCGAGCACACATTGTTCACTGAGATTCAACACTGCGATGGCGAGCTCGATGAGAAGGCCGCCAGAACTGTCGAAATGCCCGCTGCGCTGACGTATGACGCCTTCCAACAATGGGTGAAAGCTCGGGCAAAGAACGGTCCGCCATCGCTGCGGCGTGGAAGCCACATCCTTCGGCGCATCGAAGGGCTGCAGCCTTTTCACCGGCTTAGGGATCCACAGAACCACCCTCTGGCCCTGCTGGCATTGCATACGAACCACTCCAAGCACCGAGCGCCAGCCATCACCGCTGTTCGGCTCGGCGCAATTCACCGGGAGGATCGCACGCCGCCTTCACCGGCCAATGTCGAGTACCGCCCCGAGGTGCCGCTGCAAGTGGGCGACGTGATCGCGGAGACACCCATCGGGAGGAGGGTCCCTGTGGCGTTGTTTCCGACCATCGGCATCAATCGACCACGTACCGACTGCTGGCCGGTGCTCATCAAGGAACTCGATGAGCTGTCTACCTGGGTTCGAGTACAGGCCGTCCCTCGATTGGTCACCGGCACTGAGTCGTCAGCCCCGGCCTTGCCGCACTGTTACACGATCAACGTCGGCCACAACGATGAGCGCGACGCGCTGGCGGCTGGGTCCACGGTTTCCGCATCTCAGCGGCACAATGACCGCCTCAGCGCGGAAACCGCGCGTGGTGGTCTGTGCGAGACGCTGTCCATGATGGACCATGCGCCGGACGCCGAGCAGATCGCTGTATGGCTACAGAGTTTGTCGGATCAAGAGGTCCTCGCGTGGATGCGGCGTCTGAGGGCGACTCTGGCCTACGAGCCTGAGACCATGCTGAGCAACTTCGCGATCCTAGAAAAGATGCGGGATGAGGCTCGTCTCCACGCGGGGCTTGAGCCTGGACTTCCCAGTTAATCCCCATAGATTGGTAGGGGAGAGCCTTGTTGAGGTGCCGAGTAGGTCGACAGCGTGACAGGATCCTTCTGTCACTCAAGACGTCGTCGGATGTACAGAATTCAGTCGAGTTCAACAGCGCATTAACTTCTGGACGGCGCTGACTTCCTAAGCAGAAATAGGCAAAAGCACTACGGCATGTGGTAAGTGGGTAGCAGTGAGCTTTCTGGTGATGAGGATGTTGCCAGGGGCTTTCTTCTTGCCCAA
The DNA here is from genome assembly GCF_009758175.1 of Nesterenkonia alkaliphila. GTDB lineage: Bacteria > Actinomycetota > Actinomycetes > Actinomycetales > Micrococcaceae > Nesterenkonia > Nesterenkonia alkaliphila. Next base: position 5,979 of record NZ_WRPM01000070.1, on the reverse strand, counting down.
CAAGGGCGCGTTCGGCTCTAGAGAGGTCTTACCACGCACCCGAGGACGAATGCGGGGAATGATGGGGGCCGCTTGTCGACCCCTCGACCACAAGGTCGAGGGGCGAGGAGCTGTGATTGCATTCCGACTCCTCCTGACCTTGCACGCTCCCCTAAAGTTGTTATGCGCGAATCGTGTGGCATAATAAAGGTGCAGTCCTGGCCGACACCGCGGTCTGGGGCGGATCCAGGAGGTCAAGGATGGTTGCACACTCGCCCGAGGGGGCGCTCGGACGCCACGCGCAGACAACCCGTGATCTGCTGATCGAGGTCGTCCGATCTCGACATGATCGTTCCGCAGATGCTCACGAGGCGTCCGGCTCCCGGTATGCGATCGGGTTCGGCGGGCAGTGGCGCGATTTGCTCGACGATGCCCGGGAGGCGCTCGCCGAGCGCGGCTTCCAATCGCGCAGGCTCGCTCCCGGCGGTTACCAGTTGCCCGTTGTCAACGACTGTCTCGTCTACGTCTGGCGCGTGCCCGGCGCGCCCGATGCCGTGAGCCGGTTCGCCTCGAGCCCCACGCGGCGGAATGGGTTCTTCGCCCCGCCGCCGGAGCCCATGCTTGAAGAGCCGGCGTTCTGGGGCCTGCCTGAGCGTGACTCGATGGAGGAGGGCGAGGTCGACGAGCTGGTGCGAGCGGCCGGCGACCCGATGCCCTTGGTGATCGTCATGGTGCACTCTACGCCGCGTCAGCTGCAGTCGATCGAGTGGGCTATTGCCGAGCTCAACAGTTCCGGCAAGGTCACGCTCCATGGCCAGGACTGCATCTGGGAGCCCGAGTTCGCCGCTGTCGGTGCAACCACCGACGTCGAGTCGTTCAGCGACGGCGTGCCGGTCGCGCCGGTCCTCAAGCCGCGCGAGCACGAAGGTACGGGCTCGGATGCGTGACGACACCCCCCCGAGCCTGTTCGACCTAACGGGCTCCGGGCAGCGGTACGGCCGCTTCGAGCCTGCGCGCCTCACGCAAGCCCGTGTCCGGCGCTCGATGACCAAGACGGAGCTGGCCGCCGAGGTCGGCGTCTCCGCTGCGGCGATCGGACAGTACGAGGCCAACATCAACTCGCCGCGCCCCGATGTCCTCGAACGCCTGGCGAAGGCACTCGACGTCCGTCCGGATTTCTTCAGCATCGGTCGACCGCTGGCTCGCCTCGAGACGGTGAACGCGCACTTCCGCAGCCTGCGGTCTGCTCGGGTGAGTGACAGGCAAAAAGCACTGGCCACGGCGACGCTGGTCTGGGAGCTGACATTCGCGCTTGAGCGTCATGTGCGGCTTCCCGAAGTCGATCTGCCCGACATCGAACCCGGTAGCACTCCGGCTGAGGCTGCTGCGGCTCTCCGGCAGCACTGGAGGCTGCCGGACGGTCCCGTCAAGCACCTGGTCGCCACGGCGGAATCTCGCGGCATCGTGGTAGCCGTGCGTCCTCTCGCGGAGATTGACGCGGTGGATGCTTTCTCCGTCGTGATCGTCGATCGTCCGATCATCATCACGACCCCGCGCCGGACCGAGAACGTCTTCAAGCACCGCTTCTCGATCGCTCACGAGATCGGGCATCTGCTCTTGCATGCGGATTCCACCGAGCATAGCGCTGCGATTGAGAATCAGGCCGACGAGTTCGCCGCGGCCTTCCTCACACCGGCAGCATCCATGGACGCTGCTCTCCCGCAGCGGCTCGACCTCGCTACGCTCGACCGGCTCGGACGCACCTGGGGCGTGTCTCCGCACTCGCTGGTCCGTCGGATGGTGGAGCGGGGCCGGACCACTGAGTCCTCGGCCAGGCGCGCTTACCAGCGCCTGGCCATGATCAACGACCCGAAGGCCGACCCGTCGAGCGCCTACCCGGGAGAGGTTCCGACGCTGCTCAAGAAGGCCGTGGAGCTCGCCGGGGAGCACGGGGCCGGTGTGCCTGCCCTAGCGGAGGTGCTCAAGATCAGCCCCAGGCAGGTGCGGGATCTGCTCGGCGAGCCCGATCCGCGTCCTGTCCTCCGGCTCGTCACGGACGCCTGACGCGCCGCTTCCTCCGCGCCTGCCTCGTCACAACAAGCAAGGACTCTGACCGATGGCCTATCCCACCCTCGCGTTACACCTGCTCATCTCACCCCCCGGCAACGTCCCTATCGACGACACTGGCCATGGTGCGGAAGACGATCAGCCAGTGGAATCTGAATTTCGGCCGCACAATCGGGCTCACCGTGCCACCGGTTTCGTGGACCGAGCATGCCGTCGCCGAATTCGGAGAACGGCCGCAAGCGATCCTCAATGGCCAGATCGTCGAGGAGGCCGACCTCGCCGTCGCACTGTTCCGGGACCGTCTGGGCACGCCGACAGGGGAGGTAGAATCCGACACTTCGAAGGAGATCAAGCTCCTCGTCAAGGCGGGAAAGCCAGTCGCGGTCCTGATGAGTGCCGCGCCGCGCCTGCCGCTCATGGGCAACGGTCTGCAGGATCGGCAGCGCCTCGAGGCCTACCTGGAGGAACTGGGAAGGCGGCGCTGGTTCTCGAGTACACCGACGGAAGAGACCTCATCGGCCACCTGAACAACTTTCTCAGCCGGGCGACGGGGCAGTTCCAACAATCGGTCGATGCATCGAAGAACGGCCTGGAGGAGTCGGAACCTTCGGCGGGGGGGTCTAACCTAGGGCCGAGGTCCGCGAGTCCGTGAAGACCGACAGCACAGGGCGAGTGAAAATCTCAACGGCATTGGGAGCTGGTGCTCCACAACACCTCACGCGGCCCCGCATCGAGCGTGGACTTCGCGTTCGAGGATGTGCCTGAGCATGCATTCTTCCGGGTAGCCCGAAAGGACGGTCTGCTCGGGACGATCCCCGCCGAGACAGGAGGCGCGGCTCCCACTGCTCTTAGCGATGCGAGCGCCGACGTCGTCGAGTGCGTCGTGACGTGGAGGGACGCCCGAGACAAAGTTCGAGAGACGCGGGCGACCGTGCGCACCTAATCTGCTCCCCGGGGCGGTCCCACAGACCTTTCTATCCGTGGGAGTGTGGTCGAGTTCAGCTCTAACGTGACGCTCAGCTTCCATGAGGACGCTAACGGCCGAGCCCTCCCCTCACCGTTGAGGAACTGGTCTGACTGCCAGGACGCATCGTGCGTTCTCAATCACGCAATGAGGTACGAGGTCAGCCCTCGTCGGCGACAGGCACACCAGCCCTACTGGCTGCCGTTTGGTGTGGCAACTTGCTCCTGAATCCGTGCAGACCTCCCTTGGAACATCATGGGGGTCACGACTTTCCCGCTACCAGGAAACGTCGGGGTGCCGGCTTCCGCAGGGAAAGGCCACCAAAATGGCCACCAGGCGGCCATTGGGCACTTACTAAGCAAGCTGTCGATGGCCTGGGATCGCTGATATGGCGGGCATCTAGTAACTCACTGCCAGGCTGGCCTATCGCCTTCGCAAGCGGATTGAAAGTCCTCGCCAAGCTGTCGTAGTCGTTCACCAGTCCAGAGTGTCACGCCCACGGGACAGCGTGTACTCGGTGCACCACCGAAGAGGTATGCGCCATTGTCCTCCGTGTCGATACGATGCATGAGTGATGGATGATCTGGCTCAGCGGCAACTCGCGGCGATCGCAGAGTTTAGCGCCGCAGCGAGAGAGCTCAATCGATCACTATGGCTCAGGGGTGGCTGGGCAGTGGACTTCATCCTTGGAAGGATCTCTCGCTCTCATCGCGATGTTGACTGGTTCGCTGAGAGTAAGGACGCCGACGCTCTAGTCGATCTCCTCCGACAGCTCGGATGGACAGAAGTTGCAAGGGCACCTCGTGAACAGCAACGTGACCTGGTCAAGGGCGATCTGGACTTCGGCATCGCACTGATCCGATTGAAGGACGGTCAGCCCTTCGTTGGTGGCGGACCATATGGCGGAGAAAATTGGCCAGCCACCATGATCTCAGAGTCGCGGCGGTGCCAGCTCCACGGTGCCGAAGCCGATGTCATTGGCATCGAGGCCCAGATTGAGATCAAGAAAATGACACCGACCTGGGTTCCGCATCTCTGCCGGAGACAGAAAGATCTCACAGATATCATGCTCCTGAAATCCGCTCTCTCCGGCTAGATTGGGCAGTTAGCAGGAAGCGCAGCTCCTCCTAGGCCTGATCGTCGTTTTGATGCGCGGTGCAGCCGTACTGAGGCTGATCGCACATGAATTGTCCCGTTCCAACGGAGATTTCCTCCTTTCTGCGGGACTATTGATGTGCATATGCTCCGTCCACCTTCATCAGGCACATCAAACATCCCGCCTATAGGAGCGCCGTAGAATCCTGGGGAGACGGGGGTGTCAGCCCTGCCCGGCCATAGCCTTCAGCCGGGCGATCCGGTCCTCCATAGGCGGGTGGGTGGAGAACATCTGACGTGCCCGCGGCCCGAAGGGGTTGGCGATCATCATATGGGCATGGGCGTCATGCTTGGGGTCCTCCTGCAGGGGGATCCGGGATATTCCGTTCTGCAGCTTGTCCAGAGCTGAGGCCAGGGCCAGGGGGTCCTGGGCAAGCTCTGCCCCGTCGGCGTCGGCGTCGTACTCTCTGGTGCGGCTGATCGCCGATTGGATCAGCCCGGCAGCCAGCGGCATCAGAATCATTGCCAGCAGGGCACCCACCAGCGCCAGCGGGTTACCGCCCCCGTTGCCGCGCCCGCGGCCGCCGCCGAAGAGGATGAAGAACTGCGCGATGGTGGTGAGGAACCCCGCCACGGCAGCGGCCACAGAGGAGATTAGGATGTCCCGGTTGTAGATGTGCATCAGCTCATGGCCGGTCACCGCCCGCAGCTCCCGCGGAGTCAGCAGGTTCAGGATCCCCTCGGTGTAGCAGACCACACCCTTCTCGGGGTTCCGACCGGTGGCGAAGGCATTCGGCGTAGGCTGCGGAGAGATGAAGATCTGCGGCACCGGCTGCTGGGCGCGGGCGGCCAGCTCCTCCACCATCTGGTAGAGCGCAGGTGCCTGCTCCCGGCTGACCGGATAGGCCTTCATTGCCCGGATGGCGATCTTGTCCGAGTTCCAGTAGGAGTAAGCCACACTGATCACGCCGATGCCGGCAAAGACGAACAGGAACACCGGGTTGCCGGAGGTATAGGCCACAATGGCGCCGATCAGCAGCACTAGGGCGAACATGAAGGCAAGCAGCCCCATAGTGCGCAGCCGTCCGTGATGATGATGCATGTAGTGCTCCTCGCTGATTGCCCTGTTCTGCCCCGTGCCTACCGGGAACAACGTCATTCTACGGGCCGGCTCTTCCCCGGCTCAGGACATCGGTCCCTTCTGCTGCGGTGGGCCGTGCTGCGTGCGTTTCCTCACACTCTGCATTTTTTGAGCTCAGTTCCGCCGCTGTTTACCGAGAGTTCACCTTGAGCTGTCACTGTTCAATGGACAGAGGGACTGGATCGCTCCAGTCATTGTTCGAGGTCCCGCCCTCGCACCCGCGAACGGAGAGCTGATGGCCGTACTGCCGGCACCGGAGAAGCACGAAACCCGCCTCCCAACTTCACCTATCACCCAGAGCGACGCGATTCAGGAACGTCAGCGCGCCAACGCCGCTGCCGCGCCCGGCCTGCCCGGGGGCTTGCACAGCCGGCTCACCCCGCGCACTGTTTCAGTTCTCAACTGGTTGATCGTCGCTGCCAGCGTCTACGTGCTGATCACCGCGGTCAATGTGATCGGTTCCGGGTTCTCCATCGCTGCCGGGGACCAGGCCGCTGTGCTCTTCAGCTTCGCCGCCAATCCCGTGGTGGGTCTGATGATCGGCGTGGTAGCCACTGCCCTGACCCAGTCCTCCTCCACCACCACCTCAGTCACAGTCGGCTTGGTGGCCGGGGGTCTGCCGCTGAGCATCGCCGTGCCGATCATTTTGGGCGCGAACATCGGCACCACCCTGACCAACACCCTGGTCAGCCTGGGCATGGTGCGCGATAAGGAGCAGTTCCGCCGCGGCTTC
>NZ_WRPM01000069.1 GCF_009758175.1 Nesterenkonia alkaliphila | reverse complement strand
AGTTCATCGGCGGGATACGTACAAGAACAGGTGGGCAGATCTCATGGCCACCACCGGGCAGTTTCACTGGCCATCAGTGGGCAGTTCCGTGGCCGCCTATGGGCAGTGTTTCATGGCCGCTTACAGACAGCCGAGCTGCGTAACCGGCCGCGGTGACGGTGCGTCATTGACTGAGGCAAGTTACTGGTAGCGTCGGCCCCTATGAGAAACTGAGTGGCGCTGATCGTCTATCCGCACTTCAGCCTCCAGGAGGTAGCCACTACAACCGCGATCTTTCGCTGGTACGGCGGGGATGTCAAGCATCGACTGTCGCCGGAAGGGCTCAAGCAGTTTCACGAAGCGTTCGCAGACCTGCTGCAGTAGAGAGGTAGAGGGTGGGCTCGGTGAGTTCAGCCCGGCGCTGCACAGCGCTTGCAGCTGGCCTAACTGGCTACTCATCCCCTAATGCCTCAGAGACTCTTGCCGTCGCTTCCACCAGCGCGATCCCGCAGGCACGTTGTCGCTGCTCGTCCAAGCGGTAGGTGGGAACCAGAGTGCTCATCGCGGCAACTACGTGACCTCCTGCAGAGATGGGGGCACAGATCGCAGTGACATCGTCCTCCACTGTATTCTGCAGCACCACGTAACCGGTCTCCGGCGTCTCACCGCGGAGCACCTGTCCCGCAGCGGAGCCCTCCATCGGAACAGTGCGCCCTACCCAGTTGGTATGGCGTACAGAAAAGGTCCCCTCAACGATGGCGATGTACATCGCCGTCTCATGAAGACCGGGAACCGAAAGATAGACCGATTCCCCCGTGGCGTCTACCACGGACTCCATCGGCTCATGACTCAGCGGAATCAGCATCTCGCGACTGAACGTTTTGGCGCCTAATCTGATCAGCCACGGGCCTGGCCGGAACATTCCGTCCTCAGAGCGGGCAAGGAATCCTGAAGACTCAAGGGTCCGCATCAACCGCAGCGCAGTACTGGCTGAGAGGTCAGCCTCCCGAGCTGCTTCAGCCAAGCTGGCATTGCCTTGCTCGCACACCGCGGCCAACAGAGTCAGGGCGCGCTGAACAGTACGGGTGGAAGACTCCGGCATACACTTTCTCTCATCAGATGTGAACGCTGTACATTGTACGGACTGCCTCATCGATCAGCCGGGCAGCAGTCCTGGCAGTCCGTTGATCCACATCAAGCGCAGGGTTGAGCTCTACCACGTCCAGGAGTCGTAGCTTTCCGCTGGAGGCTGCGGCGCGGACAGCAGCCGCGATGAGACCGGTGTCGACACCCAGCGCTGCCGGGGCTGAAACTCCTGGGGCAACTGCTGCAGGAAGGACGTCAAGATCAATGCTGAGATAGAGCACATCTACCTCGGCGGCGAACTCCTCTACGAAGGCCCTCACCCCTGAAGCGCCGGCTTCCGCGCATTCCACATCAGTCATCCAGTGCGCCCCCAGCTCCCGGGCCCGAGAGAAGAGGACACCAGTGTTGGCAGGCTGCGCTATTCCCAACACCGCATAGTTCAGGGGAGCTTGGCCGGCTTCCTCTTCAGCTTGGGCCATTTGCAGGAACGGGGTGCCGGAGGTGGGCCGATCCTCCCGGCGCAGATCGAAATGTGCGTCCAGGTTCAACACACCCCACCGGAGTGGTCTGAAGGCTGATCCCAGCAGCTCCGACCTGCGGAGCCCAAGGTAGGACGCCCAAGCTGTTTCGTGTCCGCCGCCAAGGATGACGGTCAGAGACGTGCCGGGCGCGTCGAGTGCCGAGGCAATCACCCGGCCGGCCGCCGCCTGACCATCTTCCAGACCAGTGCCTTCCACGACAACGTCCCCATGGTCCGCCACTCTCAGCTCGCCGGAGGCCAGGGGGCCGTGTACCGCCGCAGCAGCCAGGGCCCTGCGCAGCGCAGCCGGCCCCTGTGCGGCGCCCTGCCGCCCTCCGTTGCGTCGCACACCTTCGTCGGAGCAGAACCCCAGCACCCGGATCTGGGCCGGTTCAAGCCGGGGTTCATCGGTGTTGGCGCTGCCGGGCTCCTCGGCCGGACGAACAGCAGAATGCCACCGTGCATGCTCCGATCCCTCCCCATCGTCTCTCCCTGTCCAGGGTGCTGCCGAAACGAACCTGCTCATAGAAACTCGCCCTACTTTTGGTCTCGGGAACGGGTGCTCACAGAAGATTCTGTCACCCAAGGCTTGCATGTAACCCAGATCATAGTTGTATTGTATGAAATGTGTATGTCATGCAGTGAAATCTTTACATTTCTCGACCGTGGAAAGGCTCCCGATGACTTCAGGCTTCACCCAGCACGACCCCTCCCGACAGATCAGGGCTCCGCGAGGATCCCAGCGATCGGCAAAGTCTTGGCAGACCGAGGCTCCGCTGCGCATGCTTATGAACAACCTCGATCCCGAGGTCGCCGAACGTCCCGAGGATTTGGTCGTCTACGGCGGTACTGGACGGGCCACCCGCAGCTGGGAGGCATATGACGCGATCGTGGAGACGCTCAAAGATCTCGAAGAGGACGAAACTCTGCTGGTCCAGTCCGGTAAGCCGGTGGGCGTCCTCCGGACGAACACGTGGGCCCCACGGGTGCTGATCGCCAACTCCAACCTGGTCGGCGACTGGGCCACCTGGTCCGAGTTCCGCAAGCTGGAGGCCGAGGGGCTGATGATGTACGGGCAGATGACCGCCGGCTCTTGGATCTACATCGCCACCCAAGGCATTCTCCAAGGCACTTTCGAGACCTTCGCCGCCATCGGGCGAAAGCGCTTCAATAACACTCTCGCCGGCACACTGACCCTCACCGGCGGCTGTGGAGGTATGGGAGGCGCACAGCCGCTGGCGGTGACCCTCAATGGGGGAGCGGTGCTCATCGTGGACGTCTCAGAGGAACGCCTGAACCGCCGAAAGTCCAAACGCTACCTCGACGAGGTGGAGACCGATCTCGAGACAGCCCTGGCCAAGGTCGCCGCAGCGAAGCAGGAGCAGCGGGCGCTGTCGGTGGGGTATGTGGGCAACGCGGCCGAAGTCTTCCCAGAGCTGCTGCAGCGCCAGAAGGCCGGGGACGTCTCCTTCGACATCGTCACCGATCAGACCTCGGCCCACGACCCGTTGTCCTATCTGCCTGTGGACTACACCGTGGAGGAGTGGCAATCTGCGGCCGAAGAGGACCCGACCGGTTTCACCAAGAAAGCTCAGGAGTCCATGGCACGTCACGTGGAAGCCATGGTGGGTTTCCAGGACCTCGGCGCCGAGGTCTTCGACTACGGCAACTCCATCCGCGATGAAGCCCGTGCTGCCGGTTACCAGCGAGCATTCGATTTCCCCGGGTTCGTCCCGGCATACATCCGACCGCTGTTCTGCGAGGGGCTGGGTCCGTTCCGCTGGGTGGCTCTCTCCGGAGACCCAGAGGATATTCGTGTCACCGATGAGGCCATCAAAGAGCTCTTCCCAGAGAATAAGCACCTGCACACTTGGATCGATGCGGCAGCAGAGTACGTCGAGTTCGAGGGCCTGCCCGCCCGGATCTGCTGGCTCGGCTACGGGGAACGCCATAGGGCCGGACTGCTGTTCAACCGACTGGTCGCAGAAGGGAAGGTCAAGGCACCGATCGTCATCGGCCGTGACCACCTTGATTCTGGATCAGTGGCTTCCCCCTACCGTGAGACGGAGGCGATGCTCGACGGTTCGGACGCCATCGCAGACTGGCCGCTGCTGAACGCGCTGACCGCCACCAGCTCCGGGGCGACCTGGGTCTCGATCCATCACGGCGGGGGAGTGGGTATCGGCAGGTCCATCCATGCCGGCCAGGTGGGCGTGGCTGACGGCACCGAGCTGGCTGCTGCCAAGCTCGAGGCGCTGTTGACCAATGATCCAGCCATGGGCGTCATCCGGCACGTCGACGCCGGCTACGAGCGCGCGGCTCAGGTCTCCGCCGAGCGCGGAGTCCGCATCCCGATGAGCCCGGCCGGCTGATGACAGGCTCACTTCACCAACCTCCCCTTGAGAGACCGTAAGCGAGAGATCATGACCACAGCAGAAACTCCCCCGACCACCCCTGCGCGGCCCCCGGCTGTCTGGCGGTTCTTCCTCTACAGCGGCATCGGCGTCTTCATGTTCTTCGTCCCGATCACCATCGGTGAGAACAGCACGATCCCCCTGGATCACCTCGTGACCTTTCTGCGCGAAGGGCTCGGCGACGCCGACAGGTATGTCGCGCTAACCCTGATCGCCGCCGGCACGGCCTACCCGTTCGTCTCAGGCCGGTGGCGGCAGTCACCGCTGCGGACAGTCTTCGCTTTCCTCAACATCCTTGGGTTGGTGGCCGGGTCAATGATTGTCTCCGACTACGGACCGGGGTGGCTCTTCGACCCGGATCTGGGGCCGTTCCTCTACAATGCCCTGGTCATCCCGGTGGGGCTGCTGGTGCCTGTCGGCGCAATCTTCCTGGCCCTGCTGGTCGGCTACGGGCTCATGGAGTTCCTCGGGGTGCTGCTGCGGCCGGTGATGCGTCCGCTGTGGCGAACGCCGGGACGCTCAGCAATCGATGCTGTGGCCTCCTTCGTGGGCAGCTACTCGGTCGGGCTGCTGATCACCAACCGGGTGTACAAAAGCGGGCGGTACAACGCCAAGGAGGCAGCGATCATCGCCACGGGGTTCTCCACGGTCTCCGCCACCTTCATGATCGTGGTGGCCAATACCCTGGACCTGATGGGCATCTGGCTCTGGTACTTCTTCCTCACCCTGGTGGTGACCTTCGCAGTCACCGCTATCGTGGTGCGCATCCCGCCGCTGCGCACTATCGGTGAGGACTACTATCCCGGCGTCGAGCCCAAACCGGAGGAGAAGATCACCAACGGTCGGGTCAACGCGGCCTGGGGTGAGGCCGGTCAGGCACTGCGTACTGCTCCGCCGCTGTGGAAGAATGTGCTGACAAACTTCCGAGACGGTCTGCTGATGTCGATGCAGATCCTGCCCTCCATTATGTCGGTGGGGCTCATCGGACTCGTGCTGGCACTTCACACCCCGGTCTTCGAATGGATCGGCTATCTCTTCTACCCCTTTGCCTGGGTCGTCCAACTGCCAGACCCGGGGCTGGCCTCCACAGCTGCCGCAGTCGGCGTGGCTGAGATGTTCCTGCCGGCTACGCTCGTAGCCGGCCACGAGTCCGAGGTGCTGCGACTGGTCATCGGCGTGCTGTGCGTCTCGGCAGTGATCTTCTTCTCCGCGATGGTGCCCTCGGTGCTGGCTACAGAGATTCCGGTGAAGCTCTGGCACATGCTTGTCATTTGGTTCCAGCGTGTTGTGCTGTCGCTGGTGATCGCCACCCCGCTGGCCTATCTCATCGTGGCTCTCACATGAGGACTGACCAGAAAATCTTCTCAACCTTCACACCACAGCTTCGCTGCGAGAGGAGCTCGCTATGACCACCACGCTCATTACGAATATTGGGGAACTGGTCACAGTGGATCAGGCTGACCGGGTGCTGCGTGATGCGGCCCTCATTATCGAGGGCGGCCGCATCGCCTGGATCGGATCCGCTGACCAGGCCCCCCCGGCCGACGAGAGGTTCGACGCCGCCGGCCGGACTGTGCTGCCCGGCTGGGTGGACTCCCACACCCACCTGGTCTTCGACGGCGATCGCAGTGAAGAGTTTGAAGCTCGGATGGCGGGGGCCGACTACGTGGCAGGTGGGATCAGCACCACGGTGGAAGCCACGCGGAAAGCCTCCGACGCACAGCTGAAGACCCTGGTGAGTCGACGCATCGCTGAGGCTGTCGCAGGGGGGACCACTTACCTGGAGACGAAGACCGGCTACGGACTCAGCCTGGATGAGGAAGCCCGGCACGCCCGGCTGCTGGACGAACTGCGACAGGCAGGTGAGGTCGACGCCGTCACCTACCTGGGTGCCCACCTCGTTCCTCCGGGTGAGAAGGCGGAGTCCTACACCGCCCTGGCAGCCGGCCCCATGTTGGAGGCTGTCAGCCAGCACGTCCAATGGGCCGACGTCTTCTGCGAGGAAGGAGCCTTCACCGCCGACCAGTCGCGGCAGGTGCTCAGCGCAGCGAAAGAGGCAGGCCTCGGACTGCGAGTTCACGGAAACCAGCTCGGCCAGGGCCCCGGTGTGCAACTGGCCGTGGAGCTCGGCGCAGCCAGCGTCGACCATGTCAACTACCTCAGTGAAGCTGACATCGAGGCACTGCAAAGCACCTGGGCGGGCTGGGACGCCGGGCAGGCCGAAGGCACCCCCGGGACCACGGCCACATGCCTTCCTGCCTGCGACCTCTCCACCCGTCAGCCCCTGGCCCCGGCCCGGCAGCTGCTTGACGCAGGAGTCGCCATCGCGCTGGCCTCCAACTGCAACCCCGGCACCAGCTACACCACCTCGATGAACTTCAATGTCAGCACAGCCGTGCTGCAGATGCGTCTGAGCCTCAAGGAAGCCATCCGTGCCGCCACCTTCAGCGCCGCGGTCTCTCTGGGGGCTCACCACGAAGTCGGCTCTCTCGAAGTCGGCAAACGTGCGGACCTGCACATGCTGGACGCACCCAGAGCCATCCATTTGGCCTACCGTCCAGGGATGCCGATGACGTATGCAGTGTGGCGCAAGGGGCAGCGCCTGCGCTGATGGAACCACTCCCACCGAAGAACCCCGGACCCGAAAGGAAACCTGTGGAAGCCGTCATTCTGAACCCCGAGACGCTGAGCCCGGCGGAGGTCGTGGCAGTGGCCCGATTCGGTGCCCGGGTAGATATCGACCAGGACACGCTCCGCGGCGTCGCTGACTTCCGAGGAGCAGTCGAATCCCTCGCCGGCCAGGACCGCCCGGTCTACGGGGTGTCCACAGGTTTTGGGGCGCTGGCCCAACGGCATATCCCACAGCCGCTGCGCGCCCAGCTGCAGAAGTCTCTGGTCCGCTCCCACGCTGCCGGGATCGGCCGGCCCGTTGAGCGGGAAGTGGTCCGCGCTCTGATGCTGCTGCGCGCCAAGACCCTCGCCTCCGGCCGGACCGGAGTGCGGCCACAGGTGCTGACCACCTACCTGGACATCCTCAACGCCGGCATCACACCGGTAGTGCCCGAGCACGGCTCCCTGGGCTGCTCCGGTGACCTGGCTCCCTTGGCGGCATGCGCCCTGGTGACGATGGGAGAGGGTGAAGTCCTGGACAGCCAGGGGCGCTCGATGCCCGCCGCTGAGGCGCTCGCCGAGGCCGGCATCCCGCCGGTCGAGCTGGCGGAGAAGGAAGGCCTGGCCCTGATCAATGGGACCGACGGCATGCTGGGGATGCTCATCCTTGCACTCCGGGATATGGAGAACCTGCTCACCGCTGCAGACATTTCGGCTGCGATGAGCGTGGAGGCCCTCCACGGAACCGACCAGGTCTTTCTGCCGGAGCTCTTCGAACCGCTGCGTCCGCACCCGGGTCAGACATTGAGCGCCGGCAATATGAGAAACCTCCTGCGGGACTCTGGGATTGTGGCCTCACACCGAGACTCGGACCATCTGGTGCAGGACGCCTATTCGCTGCGGTGTGCACCCCAGGTGACCGGCGCCGCCCGGGACGCTCTGGAGTATGCCTACCGGGTGGCCTGCCGGGAGCTGCGCGCAGCCATCGACAATCCGGTCGTCCTGGACTCCGGGGGTGTTTCATCCAACGGCAATTTCCATGGTGCACCCCTGGCGCACGCCCTGGACTTTCTAGCTATCGTGGCAGCCGATGTGGCCTCGATCGCCGAACGCCGAACCGACCGGCTGATGGACACCAGTCGGAACCAGGGACTCCCACCGTTCCTCGCCGACGATCCCGGTGTCGACTCCGGCCTGATGATCGCCCACTACACTCAGGCTGCACTGGTCTCGGAGACCAAACGACTGGCAGCGCCGGCCAGTGTGGACTCCATCCCCAGCTCAGCCATGCAGGAGGACCACGTTTCAATGGGATGGTCCGCCGCGCGGAAACTGCGGCAGGCCCTGGAGAACCTTACCGCGGTGCTCGGCGTGGAGATCTGCGCAGCAGCCCGGGGAATCGACCTTCGACAGGCCGCCCCATCGCCGGCCACCGGCGCAGTGCTGGAGACGCTGCGCACCCGCATCCCCGGCCCAGGGGCCGACCGGTTTCTGGCCCCTGAGTTGGCAGAAGCCACAGAGCTGGTCGCCTCCGGCAGCGTCGTCGCGGCTGCAGGTTCCGTGGTCGAACTGAGCCACACTGTGTCGCTGGACTGATCCGCCGCCGCTGCCTCAGAGTGAGCGGGCGATGATCGCCGTCTTGACCTCCTGGATGGCCTTGGTGACCTCGATGCCGCGGGGGCAGGCCTCCGAGCAGTTGAAGGTGGTGCGGCAGCGCCACACGCCCTCCTTGTCGTTGAGCACCTCCAGGCGCATGTCCCCGGCGTCGTCGCGGGAGTCGAAGATGAACCGGTGAGCGTTGACGATGGCCGCCGGTCCGAAGTACTGGCCGTCGGTCCAGAACACCGGGCAGGAGCTGGTGCAGGCCGCACACAGGATGCACTTGGTGGTGTCGTCGAACCGGGCCCGGTCCTCCGGGGACTGCAGCCGCTCCGCAGAGGGGGCGGGGGAGTTGTTGATCAGGAAGGGCATGATCTCCCGGTAGGACTGGAAGAACGGCTCCATGTCTACGATCAGGTCCTTCTCCACCGGCAGGCCCTTGATCGCCTCGACGACGATCGGCTTGGAGGTGTCCAGGTCCTTCAGCAGGGTCTTGCATGCCAGCCGGTTGCGGCCGTTGATCCGCATGGCGTCGGAACCGCAGATGCCGTGGGCGCAGGAGCGGCGGAAGCTCAGGGTGCCGTCGATCTCCCACTTGACCTTGTGCAGGGCGTCGAGCACGCGGTCGGTGCCGTACATGGTCAGCTGCCATTCGTCCCACCAGGCGTCCTCGGCGCGCTCGGGGTCGTAGCGGCGGACCTTCAGGGTGATGGTGAACTCCTGGATGGCTCCGGCGCCCTCTCCGGATTCCGCCAGGTCCACCTTGGAGGCTGGCTCTTGCTCAACAGTTGCAGTGCTCATCAGTACTTACGCTCCATCGGCTCGTAGCGGGTGAAGATGACCGGCTTGGTGTCGAAGCGGATACCCGTCACACCCTCGGTCTCGGCGTCGGGATCCTTGTACAGCATCGAGTGCAGCATGAAGTTCTCGTCGTCGCGCTCCGGGAAGTCCTCCCGGTAGTGCCCGCCGCGGGACTCCTTGCGGTGCAGGGCAGCCACCGTCATCACCTCGGCCATATCAAGCAGGAAGCCCAGCTCCACGGCCTCCAGCAGGTCCAAGTTGAACCGGCGGCCCTTGTCCTGCACGGTGATCTGCTTATACCGCTCCTTCAGCTCGGCGATCTTGTCCAGGGCCTCCTTGATGGTCTCCTCGGAGCGGAACACCTGCATGTTTAGGTCCATGGTGTCCTGCAGCTCAGCGCGGATGGTGCCCACCCGCTCCGAACCGCTGGCCTCGCGCAGCATGCCCAGCTGTTCGGTGACGAAGGTCTCAGGCGACTCCGGGATCTCAACGAACTCGGCACCCGTGGCGTACTCGGCGGCGTAGATGCCGGCGCGTTTGCCGAAGACGTTGATGTCCAGCAAGGAGTTGGTGCCCAGGCGGTTGGATCCGTGCACTGAGACGCAGGCCACCTCGCCGGCGGCGTAGAGGCCGGGCACCACAGTGTCATTGTCCTGCAGGACCTCAGCCTTGATGTTGGTGGGGATCCCGCCCATCGCGTAGTGGCAGGTGGGGAATACCGGCACCGGCTCAGTATGCGGCTCCACCGCCAGGTAGGTACGGGCGAACTCGGTGATATCCGGCAGCTTGGCGTCGATGTGCTCCGGCTCCAGGTGAGTCAGGTCCAGCAGCACATAGTCCTTGTTGGGGCCGCAGCCGCGGCCCTCACGGACCTCCTGGGCCATGGAGCGGGCCACAATATCGCGCGGGGCCAAGTCCTTGATGGTGGGGGCGTAGCGTTCCATGAAGCGCTCACCCTCGGAGTTGCGCAGGATCCCGCCCTCACCGCGGGCCGCCTCGGAGAGCAGCACGCCCAGGCCTGCCAGGCCGGTGGGGTGGAACTGGACGAACTCCATATCCTCCAGCGGAATGCCCGCCCGGTAGGCGATGGCCATACCGTCGCCGGTCAGTGTGTGCGCATTGGAGGTGGTCTTGAAGATCTTGCCCAGCCCGCCGGAGGCGAAGACCACCGACTTGGCCTGGAAGATGTGCAGCTCACCTGAGGCCAGATCATAGGAGACCACACCGGCCACCCGCTTCTGCTTATACGGGGTGCCGTCCTCGCGGGTGGCATCCTCCTCCACGGTGATCAGATCCAGCACGTAGTACTCGTTATAGAACTCCACATTATGCTTCACGCAGTTCTGGTAGAGGGTCTGCAGGATCATGTGCCCGGTGCGGTCAGCGGCGTAGCAGGCCCGGCGCACCGCGGCCTTGCCGTGATCGCGGGTGTGTCCGCCGAAGCGGCGCTGATCGATCTTGCCCTCCGGGGTGCGGTTGAAGGGCAAACCCATCTTCTCCAGGTCCAGCACCGCGTCGATGGCCTCCTTGGCCATCACCTCTGCGGCGTCCTGGTCCACCAGGTAGTCACCGCCCTTGACGGTGTCGAAGGTGTGCCACTCCCAGTTGTCCTCCTCGACATTGGCCAGGGCGGCACACATACCGCCCTGGGCGGCGCCGGTGTGGGAGCGGGTGGGGTAGAGCTTGGTCAGCACCGCAGTGCGTGCGCGCTGGCCGGACTCAATGGCGGCACGCATCCCTGCGCCGCCGGCGCCGACGATCACAACGTCGTACTTATGAACCTGCATGTTCTTCTTCGGCTCTCTTTTCTTAGGTGCGTTGGAGTGCTTGGTGCTGGTGCGCAGCTACCTGCGCTGCGGCGTCGTCGTCATCAATTCACCGCTGTCTCGCAGAAGCTGGGTGCATACTCGAGCAGGTTGCCGGCCTCGTCCACCAGGCAGGGCTCGAAGGTGAAGATCACAAGGGTGCCCAGGATGATGATGACGGTGGAGGCTAGGTAGAGGATGGACTTCAGCGCAAGCCGGGTGGAGTCCTTCTCGGCGTAGTCGTTGATGATGGTGCGCATGCCGTTGGCACCATGAAGCATCGCCAGCCACAGCATGGTCAGGTCCCAGAACTGCCAGACCGGGTTGGCCCATTTGCCGGCCACGAAGGCGAAGTCGATCTGGTAAATACCATCGCCGACCATTAGGTTGGTCCACAGGTGGACGAAGATCAGGATGACCAGGGCGGCCCCGGAGACCCGCATGAACAGCCAGGCCCACATTTCGAAGGCACCCTTGGAGGGGTTCGAGCGCAGGTACTTGGGATCGACCCGGCCGGAGCGGGGGGCCTCGGTGCCCTGGCTCGGCAGTGTTGCCTCAGAGTTGGTGGCAGTCATCGCTTAGAAACCCTCCCAGCCTTCGAAGAAGATCATCAGGTGGCGCACGGAGAAGGCCACCATGGTCACCAGCCACAGGGTGAGCACGGCCCAGAGCATCTGGCGGTGATAGCGGGTGCCCTGCTTCCAGAAGTCCACCAGGATGATCCGCAGCCCGTTGAATGCGTGGAACACGATGGCGCCGACCAGGCCGATCTCGCCGAGAATCATGATGGGGTGCTTATAGGCACCGATCACTGCGTTGTACGCCTCGGGGGAGACGCGGACCAGCGAGGTGTCCAGGACGTGGACCAGGAGGAAGAAGAAGATGCCTACGCCGGTGATCCGGTGCCCCACCCAGGACCACATGCCTTCGCGGCCCTTATAGAGCGTCCCCCTTCCGCCCGGGGTGCTTTTTGTCTGCGTCACTTGGGTTTACCTTTCGATGCGTCGTCGCACGTAGTTGCCCACCATCCTAATCTTTTGCCGGCCCAGCTGTTTTCTACAACGTGTAGAAATCGGCGGGATCGGCCTGCTGGCCGTTCATCGCTCAGGGCATGCTCCGGCGAGCCTGAGGGTCCGCCTCAGCTGGATGGGTGCCCAGAATCGTGCTGCGATCTCCGCAGACCCGAGGTTGGCGCTACCCTAGGACCAGTGACTTCTGCCTCTGATTCCGTAACGGCCGCGTTGGCCAGGTTCCATGCGGTGATTCCTGCCGGTGGGGTGGGGACCCGGTTGTGGCCGCTCTCCCGGGCGGATGCGCCTAAGTTCCTTCATGACCTCACTGGTTCAGGCACCACCTTGATCCGTTCCACCTACGAGCGGCTGGTCCCGCTAGCTGGAAACAATGTGATGGTTGTCACCGGAGAGTCCCATCACGGGGCGGTTACCGGGCAGATCCCGGAGCTGCGTGCCGGGGACCTGGTCCTAGAGCCTGAGCCGAAGGACTCCGCGGCTGCCATCGGGCTGGCCGCAGCCATCCTCGATGCCCGGGACCAGGCCGCCGGACGCACCGGGGATACCGGCACGATTATGGGTTCCTTTGCCGCGGATCATGTCATCGCCCCGGTCTCTGTGTTCCAGGGCGCAGTACGCGAGGCGGTGGCCACTGCTGCTACGGGCAAGATCGTGACCATCGGGATCAAACCCACCCACCCCTCCACCGGATTCGGCTACATCCGGCAGGGAGATACCTACGAGGTCGCTGGAGCACCACATGCTCACCACGTGGTGGAGTTTGTGGAGAAACCCGAAGAAGCGGTGGCCCAGGACTATGTCGCCAGCGGGGACTACCTCTGGAATGCCGGGATGTTCGTAGCCCCGGTCGCTGTGATCCTGCAGCACCTGGCCGCAGCCGAACCTGAACTGCATGCTGGACTCACTGAGATCGCAGCAGCCTGGGGTACTGAGCATCAGCACCAGATGCTGACCCGTATCTGGCCGGGGCTGCCTAAGACCGCCATCGATTACGCAGTGGCTGAACCAGCCGCTGATGCCGGTGATGTGGCAGTCATCCCCGGCTACTTCACCTGGGACGATGTAGGTGACTTCGCCGCTATCGCCCGGTTGAACCCCGCCGCCCAGCAGGAGGGCATGACCGTGATCGGCCCCAAGGCCAGGGTCTATTCCGAAGATGCCAGCGGCGTGGTGGTCTCAGACACCAAACGAGTGGTAGCACTGATCGGTGTGGAGAACATCGTTGTGGTAGACACTGAGGACGCACTCTTAGTCACCACCACCAACCATGCTCAAAACGTAAAGAAAGCGGTGGAGGCGCTGAAGGAGAAGGGAGACTCAGATGTCCTATGAGGCCGAGGCCATCGATGTGACCGCGCGGGTCGACGCCGAGGTGGACCGCGCCACCCGGGCTGAGGTCACCGCAGCTGAGATCATCGATGAGCTGGAGGACACCCTGATCGAGTTCAGGCGGGATCTGCACGCCCATCCGGAGCTGTCCTGGCAGGAGGAGCGCACCACTGAGCAGATCGTCGCCAGACTCCGTGAAGCCGGCCTGGAGCCGGTCCGGCTGCCGGAGACCACCGGCTGCTATGTGGATGTTGGGCCCGCCGAAGCGCCCATCGCCGCGGCCTTCCGAGGCGACATCGACGCGCTGCCGATCATCGAGACCACGGGCCTGGAATACGCCTCCACCACCGAGGGGGTGGCGCACTCCTGCGGCCATGACATCCACACCACGGTGATGCTGGGCCTGGCATGGACCCTGCAGCGTCTTCGCCCGGAGGCACGGGTCAGAATCATTTTCCAGCCCGCGGAGGAGCAGTTCCCCGGCGGCGCCCAGGAAGTGGTCAAACACGGTGTGCTTGAGGGTGTGCCAAAGATCTTCGCCCTGCACTGCGACCCCAAGCTGACCGTCGGGGCGATCGGCACTCGAATCGGTCCGATCACCTCAGCCTCCGATCTGGTGCGGGTGGAGGTCACCGGCCGCGGCGGCCACACCTCGCGGCCCCATCTGACCGAGGATGTGGTGGGCGCCCTGGGGCATATCGCCACCAGCGTGCCCGCAGTGCTGGCCCGGCGCATCGATGCTCGCAGCGGAGTCTCCCTGGTCTGGGGGCACATCCATGCCGGGAATGCGGCCAATGCAATCCCCTCCGAGGGCACCCTGCACGGGACCATGCGGATCCTGGACGCCGATGCATGGAAGGAGGCCGGCGGAGTGCTGAGCCCGGTGGTTCAGCAGGCGGCGGCAGCCTACGGCGTGGATGTGAACCTGGACCATGTGCGCGGGGTGCCTCCGGTGGTCAATGACGAAGCCTGCACCGGTATTGTGGACCGCGCCGCCAAGCGGGCCCTGGGCGAGGACTCACTAACCCTGGCCGAGCAGTCCATGGGTGGGGAGGACTTCGGCTGGATGACCCAGGAGGTCCCAGGCTCTATGTTCCGGCTGGGCACCAAAACCCCAGGCGGGGAGTCCTATGACCTGCACCGCGGCGACTATATTCCCGACGAACGTGCCATCGCGGTGGGCGTGAAGGTTATGGCCGAAGTGGCGCAGGCCCGCCTGGCGGCTCGATAGGCTAGGTTTATGTCAGAGGTTGATTTTGCGGCGCTGACCCAGGCCGCCCGCACAGCGGCAGAGCATGCTTACGCACCCTACTCCGGCTATCCGGTCGGTGCCGCCGCCTTGACGTCACAGGGTCGGCTGATCACCGGCTGCAATGTGGAGAACGCCAGCTATGGGCTGGGCCAGTGCGCGGAGAACACCCTGGTGGGCCAGCTGCACCTGACCGGGGGCGGCAGCATCGCCGCCTTCACCTGCGTCAACGCCAAGGGCGAGACCATCATGCCCTGCGGCCGCTGCCGGCAGCTGCTGGCTGAGTTCGCAGCCCCCGACTTCCAGATACTCACCCCGGAGGGCATCAAAGATATGTCCGGAATCCTTCCCCAGGCCTTCGGGCCCGCCGATCTTGCCGAGGTGGTCTGAGTGACCGGCACCCATGACGCGGTGGACATCATCCGCACCAAACGTGACGGCGGCGCCCTCACCCAGGACCAGATCGACTGGCTGATCCGCGCCTACACCGCCGGCACTGTGGCCGAGGAGCAGATGAGCGCGCTGGCCATGGCCATTCTGCTGCGCGGCATGTCCCGGGAAGAGATCGCGCATTGGACCGCTGCGATGATCAGCACCGGTGAGCGGATGGACTTCAGCTCCCTGACCAAGCCGGACGGCAGCCGCCGGCTGAGTGCGGATAAGCACTCCACCGGGGGAGTGGGGGATAAGATCACCCTGCCGCTGGCGCCCCTGGTGGCATCCTACGGAGTGCCCGTACCCCAGCTCTCCGGCCGCGGGCTGGGCCACACCGGCGGCACCCTGGACAAGCTCGAAGCCATCCCCGGTTGGCGGGCGCAGCTGTCCAACCAGGAGATCCTGAACCAGCTGGACACTGTGGGCGCAGTGATCTGCTCCGCCGGTGCGGGATTGGCTCCGGCGGATAAGAAGCTCTACGCGCTGCGCGATGTCACCGGCACTGTGGAGGCAATTCCGCTGATCGCCAGCTCCATCATGTCCAAGAAGATCGCCGAGGGCACTGATGCCCTGGTCCTGGACGTCAAAGTCGGCACCGGTGCCTTTATGAAGACCTACGACGACGCCGCCGAGCTGGCTCGCACGATGGTTGCCCTGGGCACCGACGCCGGGGTGCGCACCACCGCGCTGCTCACCGAGATGTCCACCCCGCTGGGGCTGACTGCCGGCAATGCGGTGGAGGTCGAAGAGTCGCTGCAGGTGCTGGCCGGGGGCGGGCCGGAGGACGTGGTGGAACTCACGGTGGCCCTGGCCGCTGAGATGCTCGCCGGCGTGGGCTTCACCGGGGTGGACCCCGCGGAGAACCTGCGCAACGGCAAGGCCATGGATTCCTGGCGGGCGATGATCGCCGCCCAGGACGGGGACCCCGAGGCCGCGCTGCCGGAGCCCAAGCACAGCCACACCATCACCGCAGAGGCCTCCGGTACGCTTACCCGGTTGGACGCCTATGCGGTGGGCATCGCGGCCTGGCGGCTGGGCGCCGGCCGTGCCCGCAAGGAGGACCCGGTGCAGGCTGCTGCCGGAGTCAGACTGCACGCCAAGCCGGGTGACACAGTCCGCGCCGGTGCGCCGCTGATCACCCTGTGCACCGATGAGGCCGAACGGATACCGCGAGCCGAGCAGGCACTCGAGGGGGGCTTGCAGATCAGTGCCGAGGGCGGCGTCGTCGAATCCCCCTCCCTGATCAAAGCCCGGATCACCGCCGAGGACTGTATTGGCGCTGAGGGCGGGACACCCCGGGCGGGCGCTTGGCCGGATTCCGCCGGGCATCACGCCTAGAAGGCGGGTCGGTTCCCCGAGCATGCCGGAATTTCTCAACTCGCTGGACGAACTGGTGCTGGAGGCAGCCTCTGGTTGGTGGACGCTGCTGGGGCTCTTCGGGTTCGTCACCATTAACGGGTTCTTCCCGCCATTGCCCTCTGACTCCCTGATCATCGCCCTGGGCTCTGTCCAGGACGAGCCAGGGACCCCCTGGTGGCCTTGGGTGATTTTCACTGCGGCGGCAGCTGCCCTGTTGGGAGACTTCATCGCCTACCGGTTCGGCCGGGCCATCGGTACCGAACGGTTCGGCTGGATGCGCCGGCCGACTATGCAACGCACTCTGACCTGGGCCCGGCACGGGCTGGACCGCCGGGGTGTATTGGTGATCTTCGTGGGCCGGTTCGTGCCCGGGGCCCGGGTGGGCATCAACTTCGTGGCCGGCTCCACCCGCTACTCACTGCGCCGGTTTCTACTCATCGACGGCGCAGCAAGTCTGCTCTGGGCCAGCTGGCTGATCGGGCTGGGCATGGCCGGTGAAGCGATCTTCGGCAATATGCTGTTGGCCATGGCCGTGGGCATCGGGGTGGCGATCCTGGTGGGACTGGGCTGCGAGCGGCTGTTCAACCTGCTCACCCGGTGGCTGGACCGCCGCGGTGTGCACCTGGACCCGGAGGGCTACCAGGACATTGGCGAGGTCCCCGTGGAGCCGCCCATCCATCTGCGCCGCCGTGGAGGGAGACCACGAAAGTGGAATGAGAACGATGAAGGAAGGGCCGAGGAAAAGGGTTCCTAGTACTGGGGAGAATCGGGACCGTGGAGCTCGTGCTTCTCCTGTGCTTTGATCCGGTCCCAGGCGGCGTCGATCTCCTCCACTGTGGCCTCCTGGGGATTCAGAGTGCCGTCGGGCTCAAAGACGTGCGGATTTCGGCGGATGAGCTTTGCGCTGATCGCCTCCGCGACTCCGTCCAGATCGAACTGGTCCCGCTCAGCGGCGATGGCGGCGTGCAGCACCACTTGGAGCAGTACATCGCCGAGTTCTTTCCGCAGGGGCTCCCCGGTGATCCCGGCGCCGATCTCCGCGGCCACTTCCTGGGCCTCCTCCAAGAGGTAGGGGGTCAGCGACTGGTGGGTCAGCTGGGCCGTCCAGGGGCAGTGCTCACGCAGCTGCTCGATGATGGTCACCAGCCGGGTCATATTCGGCAGTGCTTGGGGCTGCTGCTCAGGCATTCCACGCTTCCAGCACGGCTGCGGTCAGCGCCTGCCGGTCCTCGTAGTCCAGGAAGCTGGCCTCAATGGCGTTGACCTGGAAGTCGGCGAGCTCCGCGAGGCTGTAGTCGAAGGCCTCGGCGAGTGCGGCCAGCTCGCCGCTGAGCGTCACTCCGGAGACCAGCCGGTTGTCGGTATTTACCCCGATGTTGAAGCCCAGCTGGTAGAGCATGTCGAAGGGG
The DNA here is from genome assembly GCF_009758175.1 of Nesterenkonia alkaliphila. Lineage (GTDB taxonomy): Bacteria > Actinomycetota > Actinomycetes > Actinomycetales > Micrococcaceae > Nesterenkonia > Nesterenkonia alkaliphila. Next base: position 42,498 of record NZ_WRPM01000069.1, on the reverse strand, counting down.
TGGGCATCCATACCGCTTTCAGCATCACCGGTGAGTGCGGAGACTGCCCCGGTGTGCAGATTGGAGGTGGGTGAGGCCTCCAGGTGGATCTGCCGATCGCGCACCCAGCGGGCCACGGGCCCAAGCTGCACCTCGATGAGGTCCTCTCCCCCGTCACCGGTCTTCGAGCGGGAGTCCGGACCGGTGGTCACGGTGATGTCCTCGGCCACCCGGATTCCGTGGCCCAGCCGCTGGGCCCGGCCGTGGACCAGGGCATCGCGGACTGACTTGATGCCGTCGGCCTCGCCGGCGTGCACGGTGGCCGGCAGCATCTGCTCGGCCAGGCGGGTGAAGCTGGCGGCGAATTTTGAGGGGGGGAACCCGGCCTCGGGCCCGGCGATGTCGAAGCCGACGACGCCTTTCTCCCGGTGCCGCAGGGCCAGTTCCACGATTTCGGCGGCGTTGTCATTCTGCCGCATGGCGGAGATCAGCTGACCCACTGCGATGGCGCCGTCAGCGGCTGCCACCGCCTCCACGCCCTCGGCCAGTCCGGCCTGGACCGCCTCTACTGCTTCATCCAGGCTGAGCCCGCCGGCGGTGTGCTGCTCGGGGGCCCAGCGGATCTCGGCGTAGACGATCCCGTCTGCTGCCAGATCCTCCACGTACTCCCGGGCAATCCGCTTCAGGTTCTCGGCGCTCTGCATCACTGCAGCGGTGTGCGCGAAGGTCTCTAGGTACTTCACCAGGTCCCCGGAGTTGGCATTGGTGCGGAAGATCTCCTGCAGCTGATCCGGATCAGAGCTGGGCAGTTCATGGCCGACCTCGGCGGCCAGCTCGATCAGTGTGGCCGGACGCAGGGAGCCGTCCATGTGATCATGCAGGGAGACTTTGGGCAGTTCACGCAGCTGGGCCTCCAGGCCCTCATAGGTGCTCATGGCACCTAGCCTACCGGTGGGCGCTCAGCCGGGTGGGCGGCGTCGTCGACAGCTCGGAGCGTTCGACTGTTGAATGCCCGAGGGTAGCTAATTCTGTCACTAAAATGTAATGTGTGTCACAAGTCGAGTCGTTATAACTACAGTCGCTGGGAGGGGTTGGAAATGGTTGACAGTGAGTCCACGAGTTCCGCAACCTTGCGTTCGAGAGTTTTCGTTGTGTTGGCCTCTCTTGTGCTGGTGCTTATTGGCGGAGCTGCACCTGCGCAAGCAAGTCATGGTGGCGGGGCCAATTCGGGGATCCTGTACACGCCCCACTGGACCGTTTGTCAGCATCAAGGGAATCACGTCGCTGTTGCTTGGGCCATGAATCAAATCGCCGACGGAACGCCAGTCACCACGACGCACCGAGTTTGCCGATCCTCGTACAATGTGGGCGTCAATCGAGCATCCTATCCGGAGTCTTGGTTTGGAAGCGTCAGCTGTGGTGGCGGAGTCTCCAACGGAATATGCAACTCGAGAAAAAACATTCGGCTCAACTCGCGTACTCTCATGACTGCCCAACAGTGGAGAAAGACAGCTCTGCACGAATTCGGGCATGTCGCGGGGCTGGGGCATCGGAACACCAATTCCTCAGCTATGACGTCAGGGAGTTCACCTCCAATTTCTCAGTATCTCGACGCGCACGATAGGGCGATGATCCGCAATGCTTACCAGTAACAAACCCTTTGCTCTTGTGGGGTGTGCCGCCCTCATAGCTGCAGTTATCGGATGTTCAGATGATTCAGTTCAGGAAATCGATTTCGACGAGCCGTATGGTCACGCATCTTTGCAAGAGATCGGGGTCGCAGCAGATCTTGTCGTCAGAGGAGAAGTTGCAGGTCTCGAGACTGGTGTGAGGATCGGTGAAGATCGAAGTATCGAATATAGGGTCTATACCGTCCGTGTTGCACAAACCGACCCTCAGGTTTCAGATGACACGATCCGTATAGCAATCTCTGAGGTGATGGACGGGCAGGCGTTCCAAGTCGCTGGCAGGGCGAGTCTTGATGAGGGTGACCAGGCCATCTTTGCCCTGACTGAAATCGACGAGAGTTTCGAATTTGAAGGGTTCGTTCTGGTGAACTCTCAGTCAATATTCCCAGTCGAAGGTAATAATGAGGTCCAACATGACGGGGAGGGAACCCTGTCCGATCAGGCTGACGGTTCCACACCGGAGGATGTCTTCGACGAACTGGTCTCTCACCGGTAAGGCGGGCAACTATCTTGTTGTGGGATTGGGGGACTAGGCTGGGAGATGAGTCAATGGTGACCGCTGTCCCATCACCCTCATCTACTCCAAGGAGACCCACCCATGTCCCTAATCGCCAGTGTCTACGGCCGTGAAATTCTCGACTCCCGCGGCAACCCCACTGTTGAGGTCGATGTTCTGCTCGATGACGGCAGCTTCGGCCAGGCTGCGGTACCCTCCGGTGCCTCCACCGGCGCCTTCGAAGCTGTGGAGCGCCGCGACGGCGATAAGTCCCGCTACCTGGGCAAGGGCGTGTCCGAGGCTGTGAAGGCCGTCAACGAGATCATTGCCCCGGCACTGGAAGGCCTGGACTCCACTGAGCAGCGCTCCATCGACCAGGTGCTGCTGGACCTGGACGGCACCGAGAACAAGGGCTCCCTGGGCGCCAACGCCATCCTGGGCGTCTCCCTGGCCGTGGCCAAGGCCGCAGCTGATGCCTCCGACCTGCCGCTGTACAAGTACCTGGGCGGGCCCAATGCCCACCTGCTGCCGGTGCCGATGATGAACATCCTCAACGGCGGCAGCCACGCCGACTCCAATGTGGACATCCAGGAGTTCATGATCGCCCCGATCGGCGCGGCCACCTTCTCCGAGGCGTTGCGTGCCGGGGTGGAGGTCTACCACTCCCTGAAGGCCCTGCTGAAGGAGAAGGGGCTCTCCACCGGCCTGGGCGATGAGGGCGGCTTCGCCCCTGACCTGCCCTCCAACCGGGCGGCCCTGGACCTGATCACCGAGGCGATTCAGCGCGCCGGCTACCAGCCCGGGGCAGATATTGCCCTGGCCCTGGATGTGGCCGCCACCGAGTTCTACGCCGACGGGGTGTACACCTTTGAGGGCGAGCAGCGCAGCCCCGAGCAGATGAGCGACTACTACAAGGAGCTGGTGGAGGCCTACCCGCTGGTCTCCATCGAGGACCCCCTGGATGAGGACGACTGGGCCGGCTGGAAGACCCTCACCGAGGCCATCGGTGCCAAGGTCCAGCTGGTCGGCGATGACCTCTTCGTCACCAATCCCGACCGGCTGGCCAAGGGCATCGACTCCGCCACCGCCAACTCGCTGCTGGTGAAGGTCAACCAGATCGGCTCGCTCACCGAGACCCTGGACGCCATCAGCCTGGCACAGCGCTCCACCTACACCACTATGATCAGCCACCGCAGCGGTGAGACTGAGGACACCACGATCGCTGATATCTCCGTGGCGGTCAACGCCGGGCAGATCAAGACCGGTGCCCCCGCACGCTCAGAGCGTGTGGCCAAGTACAACCAGCTGCTGCGCATCGAGGAGGAGCTCGGTGATGCCGCCCGCTACGCAGGAAAGAGCGCCTTCCCACGCTTCAGTGCCTAATCCCGGCGGCGCGCACATGTCGCGCTCGCCTCTCCCTCGGCTTACGCCGAGCTTCACGCCGGATAAGTTCCGGACATTCCGCGTGTCCTGGGGGCTGCTTATACTGCCCCGCAACTAGGGTGAGGTTCTGTAACTGAACGCTTCCCATCAGTGGTGTGCTCGGCGGTCCGGTGCTTCAGCCGGACCGCCGGGGCGCACCTAGTTAAGGCGGTGATGAGCCCATGGCGCGCCATGCCCGCACCTCCGGCACCACTGCCGAACCGCAGGATCTCTCCGCCCGGCAGCGTCGGTCCCAGCAGCGAGCCCAGAAAGCTGAACGCCGCCGATTGGCCGAGCGGGAACAGGTCTCCGGACAGATCCGCACCCCCGATGAGATCACCGCACGCCGTGCCCGCCGCGCAGACAAGCCGCAGCAGCACGCCCAACGGCCCTCCCGCAGGACCCCCGTCTCCGCGCGCACTCTGGTCCCGGAACGGACCTTCTCCGGGCGGATGATCGTGCTGACTATCGTCACCCTGGTGGTGATCTCCTTCCTGGTGCCCACCGTGCGCAGCTATATGCAGCAGCGCGCCGAGCTTTCGGCCCTCCATGAGCAGATCGCCGCCGAGGAGCAGCGCCAGGATGAGCTGTACTCCGAACTGGCCCGGTGGGATGATCCTCAGTTTGTCCAGCAGCAGGCCCGCGAGCGGATCAACCTGGTGCTGCCGGGGGAACGCCGGTACCACGTGATCGGGGATCTCGCCGAGGCGGAGGTGCAGACCGACTCCGCGGAGGAGGCTGCAGAGGATGCTGACTGGACCGATGAGCTCTGGGAGTCCGTGGTCGAATCCGCCGAGCAGTAGACTTACCTGCTGTGAACCGCCCCCGCGCCACTGGTCAGCCGATTCCCACCCCACAGGACCTCGATACGCTCAGCCTGCAGTTGGGCCGGCCCGTGCGCGACGTGGTGGAGATTCCCGCCCGCTGCCGCTGCGGCAACCCCCTGGTGGCAGCCACCGCCCCGAGGCTGAGCAACGGCATCCCCTTCCCCACGACCTTCTACCTCACCCACCCCACCCTTACTGCCGCAGTCTCCCGGCTCGAGGCTGCCGGGGTGATGGCCGAGATGACCCAGCGCCTCCAGGACGACGACGCCCTGGCCGCCCAGTACCGGAAGGCTCACCAGCACTACCTGCAGGAGCGGGAGAGGATCCGCCAGGCAGCCGGACTCGGCCCGGTCTGGGAGATCGAGGGGGTCAGCGCCGGCGGAATGCCCGAACGCGTCAAATGCCTCCACGTGCTGGCCGGCCATGCCCTGGCTGCGGGCCCGGGAATCAATCCGCTGGGCGATGAGACCCTGGAGCGGATCAGCGCCGAATGGACCCCGGAGACCTGCACATGTGACACTGCCTGGGACCACCGCGCAGAGGTCCCCACCGAGGACCTCTCACGCCATGTGCGCCGCCTCCAGGAGAGAGAAGAGCCATCATGACCGAATCCGCCCAGGCCCCACTCCGGGTGGCAGCCATCGACTGCGGCACCAACTCGATCCGCCTGCTCATCGCAGACGTGGACCTTCCCGGCACCGGCTCGGTCACCGATGTGGTGCGCCGAATGACTGTGGTGCGGCTGGGCGAAGGTGTGGACACCACCGGGGAGTTCTCCGCCCAGGCGCTGCAGCGCACTTTCGCCGCGGTGGAGGACTACGCCGAGCTCATCCGCCGCCACCAGGTGCAGGCTGTGCGTTTCGTGGCAACCTCGGCCTCCCGGGATGTCAGCAACCGGGAAGAGTTCATCGCCGGGGTCAAGGACCGCCTGAGTGTGGAGCCCGAGGTGATCCGCGGCTCCGAGGAGGCCGGGCTCTCCTTCGCCGGAGCGGCCAGCGTGCTCAACTGGGATGCGGCCCGCAAGGTCCTGGTGGTGGACCTGGGCGGGGGATCCACCGAGTTCGTGCTGGGCACCTCTGCCGGCGCCGAGCACGCCATCTCCACAGATATGGGTTGTGTCCGGTTCACCGAACGGCATATGCGCAGCGATCCCCCCACGGAGACCGAATGCTCTATGGCCGCCTTCGAAACCCTCAGCTTCCTGGAGAATGTGGCGGAGGTGATGCCGCTGCACGAGACGGAGGCTGTGGTGGGAGTGGCAGGCACGGTCACCACTGTCACCGCCCATGCGCTGAAACTTGAGGATTACGACGCCGAGACCATCAACGGTGCCGAACTTTCCCTGGATGCGGTCCACCAGTCTGTGGACCAGCTGGTGCACAGCACCCGCGCCCAGCGGGCAGCCATGCCGTTCATGCATCCGGGACGGGTAGATGTGATCGGCGCCGGAGCACTGATCTGGGGGACCATTCTGGACTACATCAACAAGATCACAGAGAACCGCGTGGCCACCGCCATCGCCTCGGAGCACGACATCCTGGACGGATTGGCGATGTCGGTGGCACAGGAGCAGCTGGAGAGTATGGGGAACGAGAAGTGAGGATGCGGCGTCGTAGTGTATGGGCCATCAGTGCTGCAGCCGCACTGGTACTGACCCCGCTGATGTCCGCACCGGCCCATGCCGTGGAGGTCCGTGAGCAGCAGTACTGGCTGGAGGACTACGGGGTCACCGAGGCCTGGGACACCACCCGGGGCGAGGGGGTGACCATCGCGATCATCGACACCGGTGTTGACGGGTCTCACCCGGGGCTCAACGGCGCGCTCACCGGAGGCACCGATTTCTCCGGCGGCGGCGACGGCTCCGGCGGGCCGGTGCAGCAGACCAGCACCGAGCACGGAACTCTGGTTGCCTCCCTGGCGGTGGGCCGGGGCGAGGAGCTGCCCGAACCGGAGGTGATCGAACCGGAGAGTCTCGAGGATATGTCCCAGGAGGAATGGGACGAATGGTTCGACCAGTTCCTGGCCGAGCTGGAGGAGATCCACGGTGAGGACTGGGAAGAGGTCATCGACGAGGAGCTGCTCGACGAATTCTACGAGGAGCGCACCTTCCCCGGCATGGAGGAGGAGCTCGAGCTCGATGACGAGGATCTGGCGCCCGAGGCACCAGATGTGCCCTGGAACCAGCGGCCGGTAGGCGTAGTAGGGGTGGCCCCGGAGGCCAATATCATCTCCGCGTCACTGGTCCTGGAGGATCCCAATCCCAACGGCCCCGGCACTGAGGAGCAGATCGCCCAGGCCGTGGTCTGGGCTGTGGACAACGGGGCCGACATCATCAACATGTCCATCGGCTCCGGGGTGCAGGACTGGCCGGAGAGCTGGGATGAGGCCTTCCTGCACGCCGAGGAGAACGATGTGCTGGTGGTCGCCGCCGCCGGCAACCGTGCAGCCGGGCACTGGTCCGTGGGCGCACCGGCCACCATCCCAGGAGTGCTCACCGTGGCCGGGGTGGACGAGAACCGCAATATCAGCGAGGAATCCTCCTCCCAGGGCATTGCAGTGGACATCGCCGCCGCCTCCGAGCCGCTGGTCGGAGCATTGCCGGGGGAGGGGTACGCCACCTGGACCGGCACCTCAGGGGCCACCCCCCTTGTGGCCGGTGCCGCGGCACTGGTGATGGCCGCCCATCCGGAGCTTTCGGCTCAGGAGGTCAAGCACCGGCTGTTGGTCTCTGCTGACTCCGAGGGGGCCGAGGGGGTTGACCCCGAGTACGGGCACGGGGTGATCAATGTGGCCGAGGCGGTCAACGGCAACCTCCCGGAATTCAATGCCGATGACTATGACACCCTGGCCGACTGGATCCGGGTGCACCGGCGCGCCGATGATGGGGTGAACGGCAATGGTGCCGATATTCCCGAGGACGCGGAGGTGATCGCAGGACCCGAGGGAGAGCCGCGTGAGCTGCCCCGGGCTGCAGAGGTTCGCTCAGCCCAGGACTGGGCTGGTCCGGTCACCGTGGCGGCCGGCGGCCTGGTGGTAGTCATCCTGATGACTCTGGCCGCAGTTCATCTGATCTCCCGGCGCAGCCGAACCTGACCCAAACCCCGATAGGATGGAGCCCATGGCACTCAAGCTCTCAGAGAAACCCCGTGTTCTGATCGTCGGCGGCGGCTACGTCGGCCTCACTGTGGCCCAGCAGCTGCAGAAGAAGATCAAGGCTGCCGGCGGCATAGTCACCCTGGTGGACCCGCTGCCCTATATGACCTACCAGCCCTTCCTCCCCGAGGTGGTCGGCGGGCACATCGAAGCCCGCCACGCCGTGGTGCCGCACCGGCGGCACCTGAAGGACACTGAGGTGATCACCGGCAAGGTGACCTCCGTGGACCATCAAGCGAAGATCGCCGTAGTGGGACTCGGCGAGGGCGAATCCGTGGAGATCCCCTACCAGGACATCGTCATGGCCGCCGGCGCCACCACCCGCACCTTCCCCATCGAGGGACTTGCCGAGAACGGCATCGGTCTGAAGACCATCGAGGAGGCCCTGGGGTTGCGCAACCATATCCTGGAGCGCCTCGAAGCGGCCTCTGTAATGACCGATGAGGCTGCCAAGCGCCGTGCGCTGACTTTCACCGTGGTCGGCGGCGGATTCGCCGGCATCGAGTGCATCGCGGAGATGGAAGACATCATCCGCGCCGCAGTCAACGAGAACCCCCGGCTCAGCCAGTCTGATGTGCGCATCGTGCTGGTGGAGGCGATGGGCCGGATCATGCCCGAGGTCTCCGAGGACCAGGCAGTCGGTGTGGTCGAGCACCTGCGCGGCCGCGGCATAGAGGTCCTGCTCAACACCTCGCTGAGCTCTGCAGTGGACGGAGAGCTGACCCTGATCTCGATGGCAGATAAGTCCGAGGTGGACAAGTTCGGCTCCGACACCCTGGTATGGACCGCCGGTGTGGCCGCCAATGCAGTGGCCCGCAGCTCTTCCTTCCCGGTGGATGAGCGCGGTCGGATCACCGGCTCCGCGACCCTGCAGATACTGAATGAGGACGGCGACGTGATCGAAGGTGCTTGGACGGCCGGTGATATCGCCGCAATCCCGGACCTCACCGGAGCCGGTCCCGGCGGGTTCTGCGTGCCCAACGCCCAGCACGCCTCCCGGCAGGCCAAGGTGCTGGCCAAGAACCTGTTTGCGGTCCGCTACGGCACCGCTGAGGTTGCCGAGTACAAGCATGAGTCTCTCGGAGCTGTGGCGGGACTGGGCCTCTACAAGGGCGTGGGCAACCCGATGGGCGTCAAGCTCAAGGGCGTCCTGGCCTGGGCCGCCCACCGCGGGTACCACGGTATGGCTATCCCCACCATCGAACGCAAGGCCCGGGTGGCCGGCGGCTGGGTCAACGAGATGGTCTTCGGCCGTGACGTCACCCCGCTGCGCGATTTGGAGAACCCCACCAAGGCGTTCTTCGAAGCCGCCGGTGGCGGCAAGAAGAAGGCCACCAAGTAGAAGGCGCCCCCTGTAGCCCAACCGGCAGAGGCAGTCGACTTAAAATCGATACAGTGTGGGTTCGAATCCCACCAGGGGGACCGGGTATCTCCGGCGAGGACAGGCACCGTGTCCGAGGTTCAGGGGGCACTGGGCGTCTGTGCGGTGCCCTCTTGGTGTCGCCGTCCCCAATCCCGGGCTTTGGACCCCATCTCACCGAACTTCCTGCTGGCCTGCTGCAGCTTGCTCTCCCATTCCGGGTTGGGCACCTGACCTGCGGTCACCTTGGCCCAAACCTGCAGCATGGCTGTGACGGCGAAGGGCTCCACCACGGCCAGTTTGACCGCCCAGGTAAGGCACAGCGTGAGCAGCAGGGGCACCAGGCCACCGGTGACCGGCAACAGCCACACCACCAGGGCGACCGGTCCGACCAGTGCTAAGAAGATCAGCAGAGTCAGCCCCCATACGCCCAGAGTGAGCTTCACCGCGTTCTTCAGGAACTGCTTGTAGTTCTGCGCATACAGGATCAGGCCCTGCCGGCTGGTCTCCCACGGGTTGGTGGAGCGTACGCGCAGATTGTGGCCCAGGATGGTCTCATCCACGTAGGTCAGCGAGCTGTTGACCACGGCGTTGCCGATCTTGGCAACCTTGGCTGCCCCTGGTATGGGCAGGAAGTCCGCCACCCGGACCACCAGCCGGTTGAACGCTTTGAGGATCCCCTTGATGACGGCATCGACTCCGAAGAGCACCGACATCTCAACAAAGCGCTCCTTCACCGCCTGTTGTCCGTACTTGACCTGACCCTGCCCCGCCGGGAGTGTGCGGCCGTCGATGGCCTCCACCAGTACGGCAATATGCGCGGATTTGACCATGTAGAGCAGGTAGCGGCGCAGGAAAGCTAAGATGCCAATGCAGGCGACGAACCCGATGAAGCCGCCGATGGTGGCGCCGGCGGCGGTGGATCCGCCGACTGCTCCGACCATGGCTCCGATGCCGGCCCCAATGGCGGTAATGATGATCCAGCCGACCGCAATGCCCAGGTAGACCAGAAGCCGGAAGATCAGGAACGGCATGGTGCGTAGGAGCAGCTTCAAAGTTCTGGCGTAGGAGAAATTCATGGCCGTGGGTCCTCTCTCTTTGGGTGTGTGCCCCAACGGTAGGTACAGGGGTGTAAATCCGGTGTAATGCGCCGGGTGCCTGCGCTTTACGGGCGCATTACGGGTCTCAGGTGAGGATGAGACCTATTGCGGGGCCGGTATTCCCGCTTGAGCATGAGAGGACACACCATGAAGAGGACATCGACTGCGGCCCTGTTGGCCGGCACGGCCACACTGCTTATGATCAGCGGCTGCAGCCAGGCCCAGGAGATCGGCGAGCAGCTTGAGGAGTTCGGCGACGCTGTGGAGACCGGACTGGAGGAGGTCAATGAGGAGATCGCCGCGCAGCAGGAATCCGCAGATGCGGAGCCGAGCCAGACAGAGGACGACGCCGCAGAGGTCGAGTTGGCTGCTGCTGAGGAACGCGTCATCGGGCTCACCGGGCACCAGGCCGGGGTGCACTATGAGGTGGAGACGGTCAGGACGATTCCGCAGGAGGACGGCAGTCTGGTGGTCGAGGCCGATATGCGCTTCACCAATCCCTCGAACTCCAACCGAACGGTTGTATCCGGCTACGAGCTCCGCTGGCAGGCGGGGGCCGACACCTATGCTGCTCCCGGCTTCGCCACGGATTTCAACCAGATCCCGGCCAACGCTTCGAACAGCGGGCAGATCGAGATCACGGTCCCGGCCGCAGACGCAGAGGGGTTCACGCTGGACGAGGCGGTGCTGCTGATCGGCAACGCCGGCAGCAGCGCTGCCGAGATTGCGCTCGGTCCTGAAGGGGACACCATCTCCCGGGTGCCGATCGAGATCTCCGACCTGATCGGAGCAGAGGCCCAGCTACAGGATGAGGACGTCGATGATCTGGTGACCATCAGCTATGCTGAAGTCCGCTGGGGCGGCCCGGACCTCACACCGCTTCCCGACGGGCAGGCACATATCCTCTTGGAGTACACCGTACAGAACCGGAGCGATGCGCAGTCCTGCAGCACTCGCAGCTCGGGCGGCTGGAGCCTGGAGCAGCCTAACGGCGACTCGGTGCTTGACGACGGAGTCTCCGAGCGCTGTGCGCGTGGCGGGGAGACGGTTAGCGAGATCCTCACCGGATTCACCGTCGACGCCGAGGTGGTCGGTGACTACACCATGACGCACACCCGCTCCCGGGCCGGGGAGGCCACCGGTGAGTGGACCTTCTCCATACCGGACCCCAGCGAGCTGGACTTCGACCTCTCCGAGTGGTGAGGCTCAGCGTGACAGGTGTGCGCAGGCCTCCTGGGCGCGCCGCAGCGCCACAGGACCGGTCTGCGCCGCACCGTGGCTGAACTCGGCCTCGTAGGTCGCGCCTCCGAGGGTCTGCTGAAGCGATTCTATCGTGGCAGCCAGGCCCGGCACGCTCTGCTGGTTGTGGCCCAGGCCGGACCGGCTGCGCAGGGCATCTGCGGCACCGATAAGTCGGGTGGCTGCCAGCAGGCTGCCCTGCTCCACTAGCAGCACAGCGGCCAGTTCGAGCAGCCCGGGGATCCACCACGCGTCAGTGAACCGGTGTTCCTGAGCGAGTCTCATGGACTGGAGCAGGTGCTCGCCGGCGGCTGTGAAGTCCTTGGCCACCAGGGCGCTGATGCCCAGGCTCCAGTAGCTGCGGCACAGCTCCAAGGGTTCGCCGAGTTCCAGCCGGATCTCGTGCGCAGTGCGGACCAGGGCCGCGGCGGCAGAGGCATCCCCGCCGTCGGTCGCCACATAGGAGCGCCGCTCCAGAACCAGCGCCTCAAAGCTTCTAGCTCCGGTGCGACGAGTAGCCCCAAGGGCTACCAGAAGGTGCCGGTCCGCGTCCTCCAGCCTGCCCAGCTTCTGTGCGGCGATCCCTGCGTTGACCCCGGCGCGGAGCATTCCAGAGTCATGGTCGAGCTGCTCGAATGTATGCTGGGCTTCGGCAAAGATCGCGTAAGCGTGGCCGTGATCTCCGCCGTGGGATACTGCGGCGGCCAATAGCAGCTTGGCGGTCGCGATGCCGACAGCGTCCCCGGCCTTCTCACGCAATTCGATACATTTAGCAGCGGCCTCTCTGGCCTCCCGCGTACCGCCTCCGCCGTCGAGGTAGAACCATGCGGTGGTCTCGAAGAGGTCGGCCAAAGTCTCTGTGCTGATCCCGTCCTGCCGCTCCAGGAGTCGCTCAAGGCGTCGAATTACTTCACGGTGGGTACGTCGAGACGTCCAGTAGTGTCGCAGCTGAGTGCACATCTGGGCTGCCGCGTGGGGGTTCTCCCGTTCGGTCTTCTCCAATACTCCACGGACGTCGTGGGCGTAGGCGTCAAGTCGGGCGAAAAGGGCGGGTGCCTGGGTGCTCTGGCTTCCTTCACTGGTGCGTTTGATCAGCGTCTGAACGGCGTCGTGGTACCGCTGCCGCACTACCTGTGCTTCTTTGGACTGGTCCAGGAGCTCGCGCGCCACCGCATGTACTGGGGCCAGCAGCCGGTACCAATAGGTCCCGTTCCGCTGGTCTATCTGTATCAGGGAGCTGGCTACCAGTCCCTCCAGATGTTCGGCCAGGTTCTGCTCGGTGAGCGGACCACCGAGGCAGACGTTCTGCACTCCGGTGAAGTCGAAAGCGCCGTGAAAAGCCGCCAGCCTGAGTAACAGCGTCTGCTGGATGGCTGGGAGCGTGTCGATGGTCCACCGCAGGGCGATCTCAATCGATCGATGCTGCTTGGGGCGGTCATGTTCCTTCCCTTCAATCGAGGTGCCTCGGCGCAGCTGCTCAACTATGTCGGCCACCGAGAATATCGAACACTTGGCCGCTGCGAGTTCGATGCCCAGGGGATGGCCGGCCAGCAGCCGGCAGGCCTCAGCGATCTGCGGGGCGGTGCTGTGGTCAAGCTGCAGGTGATCAGTGACGGTCTTCGCGCGGGTGAGGAACAGCTGGGCTGACTCACTGCGTTGACAGGCCTCAGGAGTGTCCTCCTCCGGCAGTTCCAGCAGCGGAATTGGCCAGCTGCGCTCAGCCTGCAGCTGCAGGGCGGTGCGGCTGGTCACCAACAGGGTGAGGTTCGGGCACTGGGTGATCAGCGTTTCGGCCGCTTCAGCCACGGCGGCTACCAAGTGCTCCGCATTGTCCAGCAGGATCAGCATGCGTGAACTGCCGATTTCCGCGGCCAGGCTCTCGACGGTCTCAGCCCGGCTGTCTGCTGCCTGGGCGATCTTGGCCGGGACCACGGCGTCGTCCTCAACTGGCCCCAATGCTACGAAGGTCACCCCGTCGGAGAAGTCCTCGGCCGCGGCCCAGGCTGCCTGCACCGCCAGGCGGGTCTTGCCTGAGCCCCCCAGGCCCGTCACAGTGATCAGGCGGCAGGTGGAGACCAACTCGGCGAGCTCAGTGACCTGCTCGGCGCGGCCGATAAACTCCGTGGTGTAGCTGGGCAGGTGCACTGTGGCCGGTGAGGGCGGTGCAAGCCGGGGGTCCTGGTTGAGAATGGCGGTCTCGGTCTCCACCAGGGAGGGGCTGGGGTCCAGTCCGAGTTCGTCGAGCAGGAGGATTTTGGCACGCTGAAAGGCCTCGAGCGCCTCGGCCTGACGGCCAGCCCAGTACAGGGCGGTCATCAGCAGCTCCCAGGCCCGTTCCCGGTAGGGATAACGCTGGACAAGCTCCTCCAGGGCAGTGATGTCTGGAGGCAGTCCCGCGGCGTGCAGGCGGGCCTCGGCCAGGTGCAGCTCTGCCTCCTCCTTGGTGGTGGCCAGCGTCGAGCTTTCTAGCTGGAGGATGCCGTGATCGGGCCACTGGGGGCCGCGCCAGAGGGCCATGGCCTCCTGCAGGGTTTGGTGAGCGGCGGAGTGGCGTCGCTGGCGGAGGAGTTCGTGCCCCTGCTTGGCCAGGGTACGGAACTGGCAGACGTCCACCTGCTTGGGGTCCACAGCAAGTCGGTATCCGGTCTCGGTGGTTTCCAGCAGGTCCTCGCCGAGCGTCTTGCGCAGCTGGGAGATTAGCACGCGTAGAGAGGTAGCCGCCGTCGGCGGGCTCTCATCACCCCAGACGGCATCGACCAGGCGCTCGCGGGGCACCGGCTGACCGGCGTTCAGCGCCAGGGCGATCAGTGCTGCCTCGCGCCGCTCGCCCCGGACGCTCTCCGTACCCCCGGCCGATTCCACCGAAACCGTCCCCAGGATCGTGATCCTGGAGATCCCTCGGGCAGTCTCGAGCGCAGCCTCGGTGGTGGTCATAGTGGCACCAGCCTACGCCGCGCCCAGCCCAGTGTCAGCAAATTTTCAGGAATTGTTGTGTGTTGTGAACTGGAATCCGCTTGCCGATCGTGCCCACTGCCGTGGGTCGATGCCGTTGCGAGACTCCACCTCGATGTCTCGATGAGCGATGTTGTCGAGCAGCTCCACTTCGAAGGTTCCGCCTTCCTCCAGGGTGGCCAGCCCGGCATGAACCGCCGCGGCGCAGACCGGGGAGCGGGACCAGTAGATGTTAGTGCCCCAGATCCGGGTATTGGTGCGGCCTTCGCCCTCGGCTTCGGGCGGGCACGTGACCTCGAACCGGTCTCCTGCCTCGAGCCCATACTGGTCCCGAATGCTGTCGACGGGGGTGTTCCAGGTGGCCTCGATCGCGCCATCCGGCAGGGCATCATGTTCCCAAGCGGACCAGGGAGCGAACTCCGCACCGTCCACCACCTCGCCCTCACGGACCTGCCGTACGCGGTCGGCCGTCTGCGCAGACAGGACCACGGAGATATCGCCGGTGGCCCAGTAGTCCAGGATGCAGTAGGTGAGGTTCGGCTCCGCCTCGATGCCTGCGACGCGGCAGACCGCCTCGGCATGGGCGACCTCCGGGTCCTCTCGGTCGAGGTCCTCGGCCTCGACACTGTTGCTCGGAGGGAAGCTCAGATCGGTGTAGGTGGCAGTGGACTCGCCCTCGGGGTAGTCGAAGAGCGACTCATCCTCGGTGATCCGCCAGGTCTCGCCGAACTCCTGGTATCTGGTGGTTCGGTTGGCGACCTGCCTCAGGCCGAACTCTTCACCGTCACGGCTCATCCACCTGGGCTCATCGGGGTGGGCGCCGCCCAGCAGGCCCACGAATCCCGGCAGCTCATCCGCGAGGTCGACATAGACATCGAGGTATTGGTGGTCGGAGCGATTGCGCAGTGTCACTGACACGGCATGTCCTTGATCGGTGATGACCTGCAGGTAGGTGTCGTCGATCACCGAGGCCTGCCAGCCTGCCGCCTCCAGTGCGGAGTGCAGGGCAGCTGAGGCAACAGGCTCGCCGTCGACCCGGGAGACGGCTTCGCCGTTCTCGAAGGCGATGGTCACCCGGCGGCCCTCGGACTCGATGGCCACACCGGTGTTGAAGGCGAGGCCGTCCAGATAGGCCGGTGCCATCCGCACCTGAACCTCCAGATCGTCACCGGAGGTCAGGACGAACTCTCCGACCAGGTGAAACTGGACTGTGCCGCCATGGTAGGAGGCCAGGTAGGGATCGCCGTGGGTGCTGCCGCACGGCGGGTACCTGCAGCTCGGATTCGGCGGCGGGGGCGGAGAGCAGTTGGTGCCGATATCGCCGTTGCACAGGGCATTGTCCCAGCTGGATCCGCCGCCCCCGCCTGGTCCGAAGTTCCTGAACCAGTCGACAATGCATTGAATCGGTGAGCAGTCGCTCACCGCATCCTGCATGCCTTCGATCATGTCGTGGGACTTCGCCGGCAGTCGCGACCGGTCGGAGCCCGACACGACGGCGGCCAGCTGATCGCTGAAGGTGCCGGGCTGGATCTCGCCGTCGTCGTCACGATAGCCGGCGTAGAGATATCGTTCGGCCTGAAGCCGGTGGCTGAGCATCTCCAGGCCGCTGAGGTCGGCCTCGTCATCAGGTTCTTTCGCCGGGAGGCTCTGCAGGAACGCCAGGTGGTAGCTGATCACATCGCCGGCCCGGATGCCTTCGACCGAGGTCAGGTCCAGGTCCAGATGGTCCTGGTGGCCAATATGCTCGGCACCCTCATGGACAGTGCCGAGCACAGCGAGTGCCTGTGCATCCTCGAATTCCACCCAGCCGGCAATGACCTCCACATCCTCGCGGGGGACCTCGTCCGGAGCCAGGATTTGGGCATCCAGGGCCTCAACTACGTGGAAGCTGGCGCCGCCCGGCAGTTCTACGGTCTCTTCGGCCTCAGAGGCTAGCCAGGCGAAGATCTCATCGTCTATGGTCCCGGTGTCTTCGGCGCCGACCACGGTAATCTCTTGGAACAGCCAGAGGTCCTGAACGTGCTGAGCACTGCCAGAAACAGTGGAGACCGTGTCCGCTTCTTCTTTCGCCTCAGGCTCTTCCTCAACGGCGTCGTCCTCGGTTTCTTCAGCGGGCTGATGCTCAGCCTCCTCCTCAGAGGCGCCCGGTGCAGGCAGAGGCGGCTCAGCATCCGGCTCAGGGCCGCCGCAGCTGACCAGAATCAGTGCCGCGACCAGCAGGATCGACCAGTACTTTCGGGTTCCCATCGGGCTGCTCAACAGGTGAGGGCGAAGGTCACCTGGCCGCCTCCGGGGTTGACCTCGTCAGCGCGGCTGACACTGTCGGGATCCAGGTGGAGGCTGCCGGAGACGGCATCGGCATCACCGTCGGCTTCAGCGCCGAACGCGGTACTGCCCTGGTAGCCTTCGCCGTCGCCGATGGTTCCGCCCTCGCCGTGGAAGAAGATCTCGACCCCCACGTCGTCGCTGGCAAGGACCACATTGTCCTCGTCGCTGGCATCACGATCGAAAACGAGCTGAACGGTGAGATCGAAATCCTCCCCGCCGGCTCGGATCTGCCTGATGTCTGGTTCCGGGCGTCCGGTGCCGCAGCTGACCCACTCGAGGCTGAGCTCCTCGCCCATCCAGGTCGCCTCGCCGTGACTCTCGGCTTCTTCGGCGGGCTCGTCCACGGTGTCTGCGTCCTGTTCCTCAACGTCGTCCTGGTTGTTACTGTTGCTGCCCTCTGCTTCGACTGGAGCGTCGTCGTCGTTGCTGGTGTCGTCCTCGGAAGTGTCGCAGGCAGCGAGCGTCAGGCCCAGGGCGAGCACGCCGACTGCTGCGCCGATTCGGTGCATCATGAGTCTTTCCTCCTCAACTGGTGAGCCGGAGTCGCACTCCGACGCGGTGCCCCCTCAGTCTGGAGCGCACCCCGTAAAGCACGTGTAAAACTGCGTGTACTGTCGGGTTACCCTCTGGCTGCTCAACAGGTGAGGTCGAAGGTCAGCTCGCCACCGTCGGGGTTGATGTCGTCGCCCTGGCTGACGGCACTGTCGAGATCGAGGTGGAGGCTGCCTGAGACGGAGTTGGCATCGCCACTAACGCCGGTGCCGAGTTCGGTGCTGCCTCGGTAGAGCTCATAGTCAGTCGTGCCGATCTCCCCCGGGAGGTCGAGTACTACCTCGACATCATCGGTTGCGAGGACCACGTTGTTGTCATCGCTGGCATCCGGGTCGAACCCGAGGAGTACGTTGAGAGTCACGTCGTCTCCGAGCGCACGGACCCACCGCACGTCTGGCTCAGGATCTCCAGTGCCACAGCCGGATCGCGTGAAGTTGAGCTCCTCGCCCATCCAGGTCGCCTCGCCGTGACTCTCGGATTCCCCGGCGGGCTCGGCCCCGGTGCCGCCGTCCTGCTCCTCGGCGTCCTCATTGTTATTGCTGTCTGCGTTGCCTGGAACGTCGTCGTTATGGTTGGTTTCGTCCTCAGAACTGTTGCAGGCAGCAAGCGTCAGGCTTAGGGTGAGTCCGCCAATGGCAGCTGGAAGTCGGTATATCATCAGTTTTTCCTCTTCATCGTGAATGCCAGAGCTCCCTCCGGCCCGGTGTCCCCTCAGTTTGAAATGCGGCTCCTAAAGCGCGCGTAAAACGGTCGCACCGTCATCAGCGGCAGGTGGCTGTCTCGGCGGGCACGCCTAGTTCGAAGTCGAGCTGGAGCTGCTCCTCCTGGGTCCATGCGTCAACCAGAGTGGCTGATCCCAGTACGCTGGACTCATCGGCGCCCCAGGTGATGTTCGCCTCACCGTCGCTGCCGAAGACGCCCTCCGGGCCGGCCCAGGAGACATCATGGAACGGGGCGCCGGCGATTGTCTCGATATACACATCGACCTGTACGCGTTCGCCGTCATGCTCACCGAGTCCCTGTAACTCCAGCTCGCGCTCGATGAACTCATCGTCATAGGGTTCGCATTTGCGCAGCTGCGTAATGGTGTAGGTGATGGAGTCGTTGATCCGCACCGTCCCGAGCGCTTCGTCGGAGCTCACCGCCTCAGGCTCTTCCGCCGAGTCCTCGGCGGTGTCGGTCTCTGCCGCCGGAGGCTGCTCGGGCTCGTCAACTTCACTGTCAGTGTCTCCTCCGGAGGCAGCGAAGTCGTTCACCTGCTCCGGTTGGACGGTCGCAGACGTGGCGTTTCCAGGCTCGGCTCCGCCGGTATCTCCCGAGGTCGAGCAGCTGGTCAGGATCAGGGCTGCGGAGAGCGCCCAGGCGTTAGTGGTGATCAGTTTCATGGTGTGTCCTTTCGGGGCGCGGATCAGCATGCGACGGCGGCGATGAACGGACCCTCAGTGGGCGCCTCGGCAAATGGGATTCCGGTCAACACTCCGGATGCTGTGGCCTCACTGCCCACCACCCTGATCAGGGGCGATGTGCCGGAACCGTGGAACCATTCCGGAGCTGCACCGCGTTCGCGGTCATGCTGCGCCATCGAGTTACTGTACTGATCAAGCTCACCCTCGTCGCCAGGTGTGGTCAGCAGTGACAGCTGGACATGCTCATCCTCCCAATTGAAACCGATGTTCTCCCCGATGGACCGACTGAAGTACATAAGATGACCTGTGGCCTCCTCGACCGCGGTGACCGCGAAGTGCTGTTGGTCTGGTTCGTCGACGATGCTGCAGCTGACGTCACCGAACTCAAAGCGCTGCCCGTCCACCTCGATGTACGCGGAGCTCGGGGATGCTGAGGCGATTCCGTTATGCACAGAGTCGGCGAACAGGGTGTCCAATGGGTCCGTGGCAGGCTGCGGCGCGTCGGCCGCGTTGCTGGCTTCCTCATCCTCCTCTTCCGGAGCTGCTGGCTCCGGCTCCGGAGCGTCTTCCGATTCCTGGTCGTCGGTATCACCGTTGTTCGCTCCGGCCTCCTCAACCAGTGCCGGTTCGGCGGCTTCGGGGCCAGTGCCCTCGTCGCCCGCGCAGGCTGCAGCCAACAGGCTCAGTGCGAGCACGCCTGCAATTCTTTGTCGGTTCTTCAACTGTCTCTCCCGGTCAGCAGTGCCGCCGCGGACTGCGGCAACGTTGAGCGTCAGTGTGCACGCCCTTGTGTAAAGCGGCGGTAAAGCGCCCCGCTGCGTCCGTATGCTAAAGGCATGGCACTGACTGCGGCAGAGATCGTCGAGACTGCCCACGAGTTGGTGGGGGACTATGGTCTTCAGGATGTCTCGATGCGCAGGGTGGCCGCAGAGCTGGGTGTGGCGCCCGGTGCTCTGTACTACCACGTGCCCAATAAGCAGGAGCTGCTGCGGCGGGTCGGACACCGCATCCTGCAGCCGCTGCACCGAGCCGAGGGCGGCCCGTTGGCCCTTTTTAGCCGTCTGCGGGAGGCAGTTCTGCCGTTCCGCGACGGCGCAGACCTGATCCTGATCGCCTACGCACTGGACCCGCAACTGCCGCCAGTGCCTGCCCTGCAGGCGGCATTGGCCCAGGATGAGTACGAGGCCGCCCAGGCGGCCGAGACCGCCGGGCAGCTCATGCGCTATGCCCTGGGCGCCTTGGCGGTGGAGCAGAATGCGGTCCTCTTCGGTGCCTCGGGCCAGGACGGCGAGCCGCTCTACACCGCCGGGCTGCAGAGGCTGCTGAGGACAGGACCGGTAAGCGACGAGCCCGGCTGATTTGAACACCGTTCAATAGCTCTCTAGAGTGCTGCTATGACTACGCATCCCGCCGAGCAGCAGACCCCAGCTCCCGACGTTCCTCGGCGGCGGCGCAGCCGCGGCGGGATCCCTGCGCAGAGCATTGCGCTGATCGGTGTGTTCGCCGCGCTGATCGCTGTGCTCGCCTTTGCTCCGCCGATCCCAGTGGGCAGCTTCGGAGTGCCGATCACGCTGCAGACCATGGGGGTGGCACTGGCCGGACTGGTGCTGGGGCCTTGGCGGGGACTGGCCGCCGCCGGCCTCTACGTGGCCCTGGGGCTGCTGGGCCTGCCGATCTTCGCCGGGTTCGCCGGCGGCTTCGGCGTACTCGCCGGGCCCTCGGCCGGATACCTGCTGGCATTCCCTATCGCCGCCCTGGTCAGTGGCCTCATCGCCCGGGCAGTGGTCCGCCGGGCGGCGAGGCGCTGGTGGATGCCGCTGCTGTTCCTCGCCGCGATCACCGGCAGCATCCTGGCCACGCACCCTGCCGGAATCCTTGGGCTGAGCCTGAACCTGCAGATCGGGGTGCGGGAAGCACTGATGATGGACATCGTCTTCTGGCCCGGGGATGTGGTGAAGTCCCTGACCGCCGCTGCAGCCGCTGCGCTGGTCCACCGGGCCGCACCATGGGTCTTGGTCCGGCGCTGAGTCCGGGCCAGTGCCGCTAGAGTCTTCTGCTGTGACAGAGCATCCTGAGGCCATCACGTTCCGCAACGTCCGTGTCCTGGCCGGTCAGGGGCAGCTGCTGGAGATCCCACACCTGGACCTCACCGAGCAGCGGATCAGTGTGATCGGCCCCAACGGCGGCGGAAAGTCCACCCTGCTGCAGCTGGTCAACGGGCTGGTCGAACCCACTGAGGGCAGGGTGAGCACAGAGGGGCTCGACACTGTGGAGCAGGGCAGGCAGCTGCGCCAGTGCACCGGATTTGTGTTCTCCAACCCGGCCGCCCAACTGGTGATGCCCACCCCCCTGGAGGATGTTGAGCTCTCCCTGCGCCGCAGCGTACGCGATTCGGCCCAGCGCCGCCGCGCCGCGCTTCAGACTCTGGCTGAGCTGGGCATCGCTGATTTGGCAGAGCGCAGCAGCCAGGAACTCTCCTCGGGCCAGCAGCAGCTGGTTGCCCTGGCCACCGTGCTCACCCTGCGCCCCCGGACTCTGCTGCTCGATGAGCCCACCACCCTGCTTGACCTGGCCAATGCGGCACGGTTCACCCAGTTGGTGCGCAGTATGGAGCGGAAGCACCGCATCCGCACGATCACCGCCACCCATGACCTCGAGCTCGCAGCCGCGGCTGAGCGCACCCTGCTGGTGGCCGGCGGCAAGGTGGTAGCCGAGGGTGAGCCGCAGGAGGTCATCGCCGCTTACCGCCGGTGCAGTACAGGATGAGAGCACGACGCCGCCCCCGCCCCCTGCCTGCCAGGGAACAGGTGCTGGGCCGCCGCGCCCCGGGCAACGGGTTCCTGCACCGCAGTCCGGCCGGACTGAAGGTGGCCATGCTCGCCCTGTTCACGGCGCTGGTACTGGTGGCTAGGGAGCCTGTGGTGAGTGCGGGCGGCGTCGTACTGGTGCTGCTCACTGCTTTGGCGGCACAGGTACCGCTGCGGATGCTGCTTGCGCTGCTGCGCCGGCTCTGGCTGCTGCTGGTGGTGCTGGCCGCCCTGCAGCTGCTGCTCAACGATCCGTTGACCGGTGCAGAGGTGCTCAGCCGTATCCTGGCCACACTGTTGGCCGCCCAGCTGCTGATCCTCACCACTGCTCCGGCGGAACTGGTGGCAGTTCTCCGGGTGCTGCTTGCCCCACTGCGGGTCCTGGGCCTTGAGCCGGGCCGGGTGGCGCTGGCCGCTCTGGTGATGCTGCGCAGTATTCCGTTCCTGGCTGATCAGTTCCGTATGGCCGGCCGACAAGCTGCCGCCCGTGGGCTGGAGCGCAACCTGAAAGCACGCACCTTACCGCTGCTGCTGGGAGCCGTGGAGCACGCCCGGGACACCGGCCGCGCACTGAGCGCACGCGGAATTGACCAGGTCTGAATTCAGTTAGACTAGTCACAAGCTACGGATTCGCCGTTACTGACGAACCCACATGAAGGAGAGCGGAACCCACATGGCCATGCAATTCGGCAACTCTTCCAACCCGGTCTTCCGGTCCGGGGCTATGCCTGACCAGTTCAACGCGGACAAGCGCCGCCGTTTCTACATGGACTCCAACGCAGGCACAGTGCGCGAGGATACCCAACAGACTTACGCCCAGCAGCACGGGGTGCCCGGCCCCGACCAGCTTCAGCAGCAGTACAACATGCCTGCCCATGCTGGTCGCGAGGGTCTCCCGATGACCTACGACGATGTCATCCGCAAGACGGTCACCAGCTTCGCTGTGGTTCTGCTCGGCGCCGGTGCCGCTGTCACCCTGGCCACTATGATGCCCGGCCTGGTGATGGGGCTGACCGTGGTAGCTGTACTGGCCGGCCTGGTGCTCGGCCTGGTCAACGCTTTTAGGCGTGAGCCCAACCCCGGCCTAATTCTGGCTTATTCCGCTACCCAGGGTTTCTTTCTGGGTGCCATCACCTGGGTACTGGAGCTGCAGTTCCCCGGCATCGCCTTCCAGGCGGTGGCCGCAACCCTGATCGTCTTCGGCTGCGTGCTGGTGGCCTTCAAGTCGGGCAAGATCCGCGCCACCCCCAAGCTGAACAAGATGTTCATGATCGCCCTGGGCGCCTACCTGATCTTCGCACTGTTCAACTTCGGCCTGATGCTCTTCGGCGGCACCAGCTCCATGTTCGGGCTGCGCACCGAGTTCAGCCCCTGGATCGGCATCGCCATCGGCGCCTTCGCCATCCTGCTGGCCACCTACTCCCTGGTGCTGGACTTCACCAACATCGATGAGGGCGTCAAGGCCGGTGTGGAGCAGAAGTACGGCTGGGCCGCAGCCTTCGGCCTGACCGTGTCCCTGGTGTGGCTCTACATCGAGATCCTCCGCATCATCGCGATCGTCCGCTCAATGGCTGACTGATCCCTTCTGCGCACAGAAGCGGCCCGTCGGTCTCCGGCGGGCCGCTTCTGTCGTATCCTGAGGTATCCGCCGCCCCACTCGTGACAGGATAGGTATATGAGTACTGGTTCCGCGCCGGAGAGCACCGGAGAAGCCACACCTACCTACGCTGCCGCCCAACCGCCGGCTGAGGAGTCTGCGCCCCCGGTGGCCGAGAGCTCGCTGGGCCCGACCAAGGAGGCCGAGGAGCAGCGGCTGCGTGAGGATATCCCCTGGGGAGTGCGGATCGCTGCGGAATGGTCCTGGCGGATCATCATCATCCTGATCGCCGCCGGTGTTGCCATCTGGCTGCTCGGGCATGTGATGCTGTTGCTGATCCCGCTGATGGTCGCCGGCCTGCTCTCCACGCTCCTGCGGCCCCTGCACAACGTCTTCCGGAAGCTGAAGTTCCCGCGGATTCTCGCCTCCATCACCACGATTGTGGTGTTCCTGGGCGCAGTGTTGGGTCTGCTGACCCTGGTGGGACAGCAGATCTTCCAGGGTTTCGCTGAGATGGCTGACCAGGTGATGGCCGGTATCTATGACCTGATCGACTGGGCAGACGAGACACTGCAGGAGTTCGGCATCGAGGTCTCCACCGATGAGTTCAACCAGGGCATCGATGAGGTGATCGGCTGGGTCCAGGATAACCAGGGCACCATCATGTCTTCCGCCGGGGCCTTCGGGTCAGCAGCCACCAACTTCGGCGTCGGCGCTGTCCTTGTCCTGTTCACCCTGATTTTCTTCCTCTCCGACGGCCCGCGGATCTGGGACTCGCTCACCAACTTTGCTCCGGCCAAGCACCGCCCCGCCATCCACGGCGCCGGCCGGCGCGGTTGGAAGTCGGTAGGCACCTTCATCCGGGTTCAGGTCTTCGTGGCCTTTGTGGATGCCGTCGGCATCTACCTGGGCGCGGTGATCCTGGATGTTCCGCTGGCCCTGCCGATTGCTGTGCTGGTCTTCTTCGGCGGGTTCATCCCAGTGGTCGGTGCCGTGGTGACCGGCGCTGTCGCCGTACTGCTGGCCTGGGTGGCCCACGACTTCATGACGGCCTTCCTGATGCTCCTGGTGGTCATCGCGGTCCAGCAGATCGAGTCCAATGTGCTGCAGCCGATCATCATGGGCAAGGCGGTCAAGCTGCACCCGCTGGCCGTGGTGCTGGCCGTGACTGCCGGCACCTCTCTGCTGGGCATCATCGGCGCGCTCTTCGCGGTACCGGTCCTGGCCTTCATCAAGCGGGCCACCGAGTACCTGAACAAGGAAGAGTGGCGCGGCGACCCCGAAGCGCTGGAGATGGAGCGCGAGCTCAAGGAGGAATCCCTGCGCCGGGAAGCCCAACGCGAGATTATCGAGGCCGAGGAACAGGCCAGCCTGCGCACCCTAAAGCAGCGCATCTTCGACACCATCCCGGGGCTGGACCCGGAGAAGCACGGCTTCGGTCGCAATAGGAACAGCGGTGAGGGAGCCGCTGCCGGCACAGCGCAGCAGACACCGGCTCCTGTGCCCGCCACCGCAGAAGCGGACCCAGCGGCGAGCCCGGAGACTCCTGAGGCCCCGGAGCGGGGGGACTCCAGCAAGAAATGACAGACACTGTTGCATCTTCAGTCCCAGGCCATCAGCTCAGCGTCCAGCTCGAGGACGTGCGCGCCGCACGCACCCTGCTCGAGGGCGTCATTGTGGATACGCCCATGGAACACTCCCGGGCCCTGGGCCGCATGCTGGGGAGCACAGTTCATCTCAAGGCTGAGAACCTTCAGCGGGCGGGCTCCTTCAAAGTCCGCGGTGCTTATGTGCGCATGGCCCGGCTCAGCGAGGAGGAGAAGGCCCGAGGAGTAGTGGCAGCCTCCGCCGGAAACCACGCCCAGGGCGTGGCGCTGGCGGCTAAGAAGCTCGGGGTCAGAGCCACCATCTACATGCCCAGGGGAGTGGCCCTGCCCAAACTGGCTGCGACCCGAGACCATGGGGCCGAGGTGGTCCTGCACGGTTCCAATGTGGATGAGGCCCTGGCCGAAGCCCAGACATTTGCCGATGAGTCCGGGGCAGTGTTCATCCACCCGTTCAACCACACCGATGTGGTGGCCGGGCAGGGCACCATCGGCCTGGAGATCCTCGAGCAGCAGCCCGATGTGGACACTGTGGTCATGGGCATCGGCGGCGGTGGTCTGCTGGCCGGATCAGCAGTGGCGATCAAACAGGAAGGCGCCCGGCTGGGGCGTGAGATCAAACTGATCGGTGTGCAGGCGGAGAACGCCGCTGCCTATCCGCCCTCCCTGGCCGCAGACGCCCTGGTGCCGCTGCAGGCAGTGCGCACTATCGCCGACGGCATCGCAGTGGGCCGGCCCGGTGAGATCCCCTTCGAGATCATCAAAGAACTGGTCGATGATGTGGTCACCGTCAGCGAGGATGCCATCGCCAAGGCGCTGATCTTCCTGCTGGAACGCTCCAAACTGGTGGTGGAGCCAGCTGGTGCGGTCAGCGTGGCAGCCCTGATGGAGGGCAAGCTGGATGAGCTGGGCATCCGCCCCGAGAGTGTGGTGGCCGTGCTCTCCGGCGGAAACATCGACCCCATGCTGATGCTGCGGGTGATCCAACACGGGCTCTCGGCCGCTGACCGGTTCCTCACCCTGAGGCTCATGCTCAAAGACCGCCCAGGAGAACTGGCCATGATCTCCCGGATCATCGCCGAGACCGACGCCAATGTGATCGGGGTGGACCACTCGCGGATCGGTGGGGCGCTGTCGATGGGCGATGTCTCCATCGAGATCAATATGGAGACCAAGGGGGCCGAGCACTCTGCTCTGGTGCTCAACTCGCTGCGCGCCGAAGGCTATGAGCCGCTCGTTCAGAGCTAATCCCGGCGACGGGTGCACGCCCCGCTCGCCTCTCGCCGGGCAAGGCGTTGCCCGCCATCGCGACTTAAAGTCGCAGCATCGCCTGCGGCTCGCTGCTCACCACGGCGTGGACGTTCAGCCCTGGTACGGCTCGGCGGAGAGGATCTCGACCTCGATGGTGCTGCCATTGGGGGCGGTGTAGCTGACCTTGTCCCCCTCCTTGGCGCCGCCGATGGCCTCACCCATGGGGGAGGCGTCAGAGTAGACGGCCAGGTCCGTGTCCCCGGCGATCTCGCGATTGCCGAAGATGAACTCCATCTCACGGCCGGCGACTTTGGCCTTGACCAACATGCCAGGCTCCACCACACCATCGTCCGGGGGAGTTCCGCCCACATTGGCGTTCTCCAGCAGGTGCGAGAGATAGGCGATGCGCGCCTCGATCTTGCCCTGCTCCTCCTTGGCCGCGTGATAGCCGCCGTTCTCCTTCAGATCGCCTTCCTCGCGGGCAGAGGCAATCCGGTCCACCACCTCCTGGCGGCCGGGGCCCTTGAGCTGCTCCAGCTCGGCAGACAGGCGGTCATAGGCCTCCTGTGACAGCCACTGGCCGGTCTCTTCAGCTTCGGGGGTGTTGATCGACACGGTACTCTCCTCTGTGTTGGTCCCGGTGGCGCGCACAGGTCGCGCTCACCTCTCGGCGGGCAAAGCTATGGCCGCCTTCACGCCTCCAAGTCGGCTCAGTCGCTATGCTCTGAGCCTCCCCAGACATTAACGCTTGCCTTCTTCAAATACAGACCCCGCCGGGGAGATCCCTGGCGGGGTAGTTGCGTGTTGAAACATACTAGGCCTGCCGGCCCGGAAACTCAATGGTCCTGGGTGTATTGCGCCTATTGTGAACAGCGGGCAGGCAGGTGGGCCGGCGGCGTCGTACTAGTCCTCCACCAACCAGCAGGAGTCCACTATCCCGGTTACGCCCCGGTACTCGGTGCGCAGCTCCGAGCTGTAGTACTGGCTGCGATCGGCCTCCGTGCTGCCTTCGTGCGGGCCGATGGTCACAATGCGTGCGCCCACAATCGCGTATGAATCGTCCAGCGCATGCAGCATGCACTCCGCGGTGGCGTCGAAGTCTTTGGTGACCTCATAGTCCACGCTGACTCGGGTGTCCGACTCGATGGTGTAGCCCACATCCTGGAACTCGAGTCGGCCCACATTCATGCTCACAGTAGACCAAACGGCGGTGGCCACAGCCACCACCAGCGCCCCGATCACCGCGATTCGCTGCGCCATGGGGGACATTCCGCTGCGGCCAGTCCCGTAGCGGGCCGGCAGATCGGAGGTCCCAGTGTTACCGGAAGAATCAGAGAGGCTCACAAGGCACTATTCTAGGTGTTCATGTCAGAGACTACGCTGCCGCAGGACGATGCCGTCTCAGTTCCCGCCGGAGGATCCCGGCACGACGCCGCTACCGCCGAGTTGGCCCGGCAGGCACCACAGGTACCCGCCCGAGTCCCGGACTCCGCAGGACTGCGGCTCCTGGCGGTACACGCCCACCCGGATGACGAGTCCTCCAAGGGGGCGGCGATGATGGCCGCCTATGTGGATGCCGGGGCGCGGGTGATGGTGGCCACTGCCACCGGCGGTGAGGAAGGCAGCCTGCTCAACCCGGCCGCCGGCGAGATTCAGCAGTGCCACCGTGATCTGACCGGAGTGCGCCGCCAGGAGATGGCCCAGGCTGCAGAGGCCTTGGGCGTGGAGCACGTCTGGCTGGGGTTCGTGGACTCCGGGCTGCCGGAGGGCGACCCCACCCCACCGCTGCCGTTCGGGTCCTTCGCCACCCTGCCTCTGGAGCAGGCCGCCGAGCCCCTGGTGCGGCTGATCCGCCGCTTCCGGCCACATGTCATCACCTGCTACGACGAGTCCGGCGGGTATCCGCACCCGGACCACATCATGAGCCACCGGATTGCGGTGGAGGCCTACCACGCGGCTGGTGACCCAGAGCGCTACCAGGGCACCGGGGAGCCCTGGGCGCCGCAGAAGCTCTACTATGACCGGGCCTTCAACCCCGGCCGGCTGCGGGCGCTGCACTGGGCACTGGTGGAAGCCGGCATCGAATCCCCCTACGAGGAGCGGCTCACGCGGTGGGAGGAGGGCGATCGCCCAGACTGGCTCACCACTCACGAGGTCACCACGCAGGTGCCGGTTGGCGACTACCTGGAGGCCCGCGACGCCGCGCTGCGGGCACACCGCACCCAGGTGGAACCTTCGGGGTTCTTCTTCGCCACCCCGAACGATTTTCTGCGTGAGGTCTGGCCCTATGACGACTTTGTGCTAGTGGACTCTCGGGTGGAGACCTCAGTGCCCGAGTACGACCTCTTCGCCGGGCTGCGCTGAGTCAGTTCCAGGACCGCCGTGCACGCCGCCGCCCGCTCGGCCGCGTGGCCGCGGCCTTCACCACCTAAAGTCGGCTGACACTGCGAATACGGACCTCACCCGTTTCTGGTCAGTCTCTCGTCTGTCGTTCAGAAGGCCGTAGAATAGGAATGTGGCTCTTTCTTTCGATGCGCTGATCTCCGCCGGCACCCAGTGGTGGCCCGGTGGCGGGGGCGGCGAGACCCCCGATCTGCGCGACGGGCTCACCGAGGACCAGATCACCCCCGGCATTGAGGGCTTCCTCTTCACCCTCTTGGTAGTGGTTATGCTGATCTTTGTGGTCCGGGACCTGGCCAAACGGGCGCGGAAGATGAAGTACCGCAGCCAGGTGGAGGCCGAACTCTCCGGTGAGGAGCCGGAGTTCCCGGGCGAAATCACCCCAGCCAGCATCTCTGAGGCCCAGCAGCACGCGCGCTCCTCCGCCGCCGAGGCCCGCTTCGGCAAAGCCCCGGATTCCGTCTCAGAATCCGAGCCCCCCGCAGCGGACTCACGTACCGGCTCCCGGCCCCCGGTTTAGGCTGCGACTGGCACCGCTTAGTTGATGTGCCAGATCTCGTCGCTAAAACCTCGCGCGGGCCGGAAATGGCACCGAAAAATGGTGCAGCAATTCCTGAATCTGACTTGATGCGCCCGGCAGTATAGTGCCGGGGTTCATAACGGCATAACGGCTGCGGCGGCTTAGTCAGCGTTGAGTTCTGGCCAGCGCGACTGCGTACCGTGCTGTGGCCTCCGCCGGGGCACCCCCGAGGCCGGCTCCCGGTCGTCCGGAAATCGCATGAGCTGGTGTATCGCAACAGTTATCCACAGGCCTGTGGATTCTCTCAGCAGCACAGGCCGATGCACGCGAGACTTGACTTATGAGACCAGCCCAACCGCTGCCGACTTCTCTGTGGAAACGTGCCTTCAGCCTTGCTGAGCTGCGGCGGCTTGGCGTATCGCCCGAAAGAGTCAGGCGTGCTGATGTAGTGCCGCTGGGTTCCGGAATCTATGCGGCGGCCTCGCTGGTCGAGTCAGTTGACGATATGGGGTTGCACCGGTTGCGGGCTCTGGCCGTCTACCGGGAGTATCCGCACGGGTGGTTATCGCACAGCTCGGCGGCACGTCTGATGGACTGTCCGCTTCCGTCGAGACTCAGTCGCGAGACGGTGGTGCATCTCAGCGTGGTCCGCGGTCAGCCGCGCTCACGGCGCAGCGGAGTGCGCACCCATCTGGTCTCGGATGACCTCGGCTGCGCTGCTGCACACCCCGAGTTGCCCGAGGTGAGGTTGAGTTCCCCGGAACGGTTATACCTGGAGCTCGCTGCCAGCTGCTCCGTAACGGAACTTGTGGTGGTTGGTGACTGGCTGGTTCGCCACCCCAGGTACCGGTTAGAGCGTCGCGACGAGGCATATTCCTCCATTGAACGGATCCAGAATCTAGTCGCTACCACGGGGAAGGTTCCGGGAAAGTCCACCGCGTTGGAGGCTCTGAACTGGGTGCGAGTCGGCGCCGATTCGCCCAAAGAGACTGCGGTCCGGCTGGCGTTGATCCGAGCCGGGCTCCCTGAGCCGGAGCTTCAGGTACGTCTGGACGTGTTGGGGCCGGTGATCAGATATGCCGATGCTGCCTACCCGGAGCACCGGATTGCCCTTCAGTACGACGGCGCTGGCCACTTCACGCCGCAGCAGGCACGGGCGGATCAGCGTCGAGATAACGAGTTCGCCGCCGCCGGCTGGCTCGTCATCCGGCTCAACCTCAGCGATGACCGCGAGAGCTACGCGACTGCGGTGCACCAGGTGCGGCAGGCTCTGCTGGCCCGTGGCTGGACTGGCCAGCAGTTGATGCGCCGAATTGCGGTGTTCTGAGGGGCGAAAACGCGGAAATAGCACCGCAATCTGGCACAGCAACGGGGAGAGGCCCCGGACGGATGGGGTGATGCCCAGCCGAGCGCTCCAACAGGCCCAGACCGGCCGCTAAGGAACAGGTCAGGCAGATGCCCTACCGTGGAGGGATGGGTAATCGTCTCGGAAGTGCACAGTCAGCATATCTGCGGCAGCATGCGCAGAACCCGGTGGACTGGTGGCCCTGGGGCGCGGAGGCCTTCGCGGAGGCGGCCCGGCGCGATGTGCCGGTATTCGTCTCCATCGGCTACGCCGCCTGCCACTGGTGCCACGTGATGGCCCATGAGAGCTTT
The DNA here is from genome assembly GCF_009758175.1 of Nesterenkonia alkaliphila. Taxonomy (GTDB): domain Bacteria; phylum Actinomycetota; class Actinomycetes; order Actinomycetales; family Micrococcaceae; genus Nesterenkonia; species Nesterenkonia alkaliphila. Next base: position 12,161 of record NZ_WRPM01000069.1, on the reverse strand, counting down.
GAGGACAACGACGCCGCAGCCTTCCTCAACGCCCGGTTCCTCAGCATCAAAGTGGACCGCGAGGAGCATCCCGATGTGGATGACGCCTATATGGCAGCGGTCCAGGCGATGACCGGGCAGGGCGGCTGGCCGATGAGCGTCTTCACCCTGCCGGACGGCCGGGTCTTCCATGCCGGCACATACTTTCCGCCGCAGCGGCTTGGCCAGGTGCCTTCCTTCATGGAGGTGCTGCATGCAGTGCATGAGGCATGGACACATCGGCGGGTTCAGGTTCAGGAGCAGGCAGCTCGGATTGCCGAGGCCCTGGGCAGCCAACGACGCCGCCAGGCCCAGTTGGCCACCACAGCCGCCCCCACCCAGGGAGGGGAAGAGCCCCGGTCCAGTCTTGACTCTGCTGAAACGATTGGTCTCAACGGAGGCATCGGTGCCAGTGCCGGTTCGCCGGGTCTGAGCCGGGCCGGGTTCGCCGGACTGGCTGATCAGGTGCTGGAGGTGCTGGCAGCGGATGAGGACACTGTGCACGGCGGGTTCGGCGCGGCGCCGAAGTTCCCGCCCTCCCCTATGCTGACTTGGCTGTTGGAAGAATCGGCCTGGGCTCAGCGGCCCGAGACTGCTGCAGAACCTGGCTGGCCTGCGGATGCTGCTCACCTCAGTGTGGAGCCTGCGGCAGACCGTGCCGGAGGATTGGCCATGCACACGATGGAGGCGATGGCTCGCTCAGCCCTGTTTGACCAGGTGGAGGGCGGGTTCGCCCGCTACACCGTGGACCGTGCCTGGCAGCTGCCGCACTTCGAGAAGATGCTCTATGACAATGCCCAGCTGCTCGGCGCCTACGCGCGGCTCTCTGTGCACCCCGCAGCAGAGCTTGCTGTGCAGGAGACGGCGTCTCGAGCGGCCCGGATGACCATCGACTGGCTGCAGCGCCGGATGCTCACTGACCACGGCCTGCTGGCCTCCTCATTGGACGCTGACACGGTGACTGAGGGCGGCAGCAGGGAAGAGGGCGCCACCTATCTGTTCAGCGACCAGCAGCTTTTCCAGGCTGGGCAGGAGGCCGGGCTCAGCGAACCCGAGAGCCGGCGGCTCGCAGAGCTCAACTTTGGAGTTCCAGCCGATGAGCATGCCCTACGCTCCGGTGCGCCGCTGAACATCACCGACCAGACGCCCCGGACCCTGCACTTTCAGGACCCGCTCTCCACTGTCGACCAGCAGCTGTGGGAGAGAGTGCTCCCACAGCTGCGTCAGATCCGGGCCGCCCGGGTACAACCTGCCCGGGATGACAAGGTCGTCGCGGCGTGGAATGCCCAGGCGGTGCGGTCCATTGCCGAGGCCGCAGCGCTCTGGAACGACCCCGAGCTGCTGGTCTTCGCCGAGGTCACCGCAGACCGACTCTGGCAGACTCACGCCCAGGCCCACACCAGCGATTCCGCCGCGATCTTCCGCACCTCCTACCAGGGCGCCCACGGCGGGGGACTCGGTACGCTGGCTGACCACGCCCAGGTCGCAAACATGTGCTTCGCGCTGGTCAGCGCCGGGGCGGAGGGGACCACCTGGCTGGACCGGGGGACCAGCGTGCTGCGGTTCGTGCTCAACGAGTTCGTTGAAGCGGGAGCGGATCAGAGTGCACTCCAGGTACTGGACACCCTGGACACCGATGGGCTGCTGGCAACTGTCCAGGGTGGAGCCGCTGAGGCCACGCCGGTGGACGGCCCTGAACCCAGCAGCATTGCAGCCCTGGCTCAGGCGCTCCAGCAGGGCGAGGCCCTGGGCCTGGCTATGCAGCTGCCCGCGGTCAAGCCGGATCCACACCCGGGGAAGGAAGGCGTCCTGCTGCCGCTGCAGCCAGCCGATCTGCTGCACCACCTGGCGCTGATCGGGCCCCAAGCGCCGCTGGCCGTGGGCGGCTCACTGCTGGCCGCGGGCCGGGCAGTGCAGAGGTCACCAGCCTTCCGGGTCACCAGCGGCAGCGCTGAGGATATCGCCGAGGTGCGGCAGGCGGGCACTCTGCTGGGCATTCCGGTGGAGCCGCTGGGCCACGGCGTCGTCCCTTCCCCTGACCAGGAGCTGCAGCTGAGCATCTGCCTCAACAGCACCTCCGGAGGGATGTGCCTGGCCTCGCAGAGCACCGTTGCCGCAGCCCTGGCCCAGCTCAACGTCTGATCAGCTTAGTATCCCCATCACAGATCCCCACGCCCGGCCCGCAGAATTGCAGGCATTTCCGCGGGTCCCTGCCGGGCGTGTGGGCCCTTACCTGCGATTGTGACGGGGATCTCCAGTCAGAGTATCCCCATCACAATCGCGATGTAATGGCAGATGAACCCGACCAGAGTGCAGGCGTGGAAGAGTTCGTGGAAGCCGAACCACTGCGGGGAGAAATTGGGCCGCTTCAGGGCGTAGAAGACCGCGCCGGTGATATAGGCAGCCCCGCCCACGCAGACCAGCACGGCCGCAGCGATATCGGCGGCGAAGAAGTCCCCGATGAACCAGACTGCGGCCAGGCCCAGCACAATGTAGAACACCGTGTAGAGCCAGCGCGGTGCATCGGTCCAGAACAGCCGGAAAGCCACCCCGCCCAGGGCGCCGACCCAGACCGCGGTCAGCAGGATAGTGCGTGCAGGGTCCTCCAGCAGAGCCAGCGTCAGCGGGGTGTAGGTTCCGGCGATGATGAGCATGATGTTGGTATGGTCCAGCCGTTTGAGCACCCGGGCAGTGGGTGGCGACCAGCGGCCCAGGTGATAGGTCGCAGAGACCGCGAAGAGCAGCAGCCCGGTCAGTGCATAGATCGCTGAGGCGATCCGCAGCTCCGTGGTGGGGGAGAGGACCACCACCACGATCCCCGCAGCCAGCGCTAGGGGGACCATCCCAGCATGCAGCCAACCGCGCATCCGGGGCTTCAGCGGCACATCGGTGTCGAAGAGCCGGTCCGCCGGAGCCGTATCGCCTGTTGGAACATCCTTATCCATACCTCTAGTCTAAGACCAGAAGTAACCGGCGAGTAACTTAACTGCTGAGGGGGCTCAGTGATGTTCATCCCCTACAGTGGAGCTGTGACTGAACGGGGACCCATCAAGCGCTCGCTGCGCGGGCTGACCCATGTGGCCTATGCGGTCTATGAGCGCCGGCTCCGCACCGAACTGAATTCGGACCGAATCCCGCAGCATATCGGTGTGATGGTGGACGGCAACCGGCGTTGGGCCAAGCTCGCCGGCGCACCGACTGCTGCCGGGCACCGGGCTGGTGCGGACAAGATCGTGGAGTTCATCGGCTGGTGCGCGGAGCTGAACATCCCCACGGTCACCCTCTATATGCTCTCCACCGACAACATGAACCGCTCCGAGGATGAGTTGGAGCAGCTGATGGAGATCATCGGCGACACTCTGGACCGGCTCGCCGAGTCCCGTCCCGGCGGGCGGCCGGTGCGCGTGCACCCGGTGGGCCAGCCGGAGCTGCTGCCCGAGCCGCTGGCCGCCAAACTCTGGGACATCACCACCGCCACCGGAGCCATCCCGCGGGTGAGCGCTGACGGTGAACCTGCCGGGGAGGACCCCTGTGTGCACGTCAATGTGGCTGTCGGCTACGGCGGCCGGCAGGAGATCGTCGACGCAGTCAAGGATCTGCTCCGCGATGCGGGCAAGCGGGGCAGAACCCTTGCCGAGGTGGCCGAGGAGCTCAGCCCCGGCAGAATCAGCGACTGGCTCTACACCCGCGGCCAACCGGACCCTGACCTGATCATCCGCACCTCCGGGGAGCAGCGGCTCTCCGGGTTCCTGATGTGGCAGTCGGCCTACTCGGAGTTCTACTTCGCTGAGGCGCTCTGGCCAGACTTCCGCCGGGTGGACTTCCTGCGCGCCCTGCGCGACTTTGCGACTCGTCAACGCCGGTTCGGAAGTTGAGCTGGGCCGGGCGGCGTCGTTAACTGTTATTTACCCAGATGTCACAGAGAGTTCCGTGTGTTGTCCGGCATGAGGGTGGCCGCGGGTCTACATTGGGGAGTGTCAGCACATTGACCGGAAGGCCCACAGCTTGACGCCACATGGCAGAGGGGGCCGGTTCGGTCCCTGGCCAGGCAGCTGGTTGCGGACTGACCGACCACCCACCGAGAACCGTTGCGCGGACGCACCAGGTCCTGCGGCTGCGGATTGGGATCACGACGTCGAGGACCTCGATGTGGAGTTCGATCTTGGGGAAGATATCGAGCTTCATGATGAGGACGACGACGCCGCCCCGGTCTGCTCAGCTGCGGGACCTCTTCTGTTTCCGCCGCGGCAAAACCCCGTTTGGAGATACTGTGGCCTCCTTGAACACCACTGCCCCCGCTGAGGACCTCGACACGGCTGTAGCCGCCGAGCTGGCGCAGAAATCCTATGTACTGGACACGTCGGTGCTGCTCTCCGACCCCAAAGCTGTGATGCGTTTTGCAGAGCATGAGGTGATCATCCCGATTGTGGTGATCTCCGAACTGGAAAAGAAGCGCCACGATTCCGAACTGGGCTACTACGCCCGCTCCGCGCTGCGGCTGCTGGACGAGCTTCGGGTCAATCACGGAGCGCTGAACCAACCGATCCCGCTCAATGATCAGGGCGGGCATCTGCTGGTGGAGCTCAACCACATCAACGAGCAGGTGCTGCCGGCCGGGTTCCGCCACGGTGACAATGACTCGCGGATCCTGGCAGTGGCCAAGTCATTCGCTGACGAGGGCCGGGAGGTCACCGTGGTCTCCAAGGATCTGCCGATGCGGGTGAAAGCCTCCGCCATGGGCCTGGATGCCGATGAATACCGCAATGAGTGGGTGGCCGACTCCGGCTGGACCGGGATAGCTGAGATCACCGCCACCGAGGAGCAGGTCTCTGAGCTCTACGACGGTGAGCGGATCGAGATCGATCAGGCAGAGGATCTGCCCACCAACACCGGCCTGGTCATCTCCTCCGGGCACGGCTCCGCACTGGGCCGGGTGAAGATTGATGCAACCTCCAAGAAGCACGTTCAGGTGGTGCGCGGGGATAAGGAGATCTTCGGTCTGCATGGGCGCTCCGCTGAGCAGCGGCTGGCCATCGACATGCTGATGGACCGCGAGATCGGAATCGTCTCGATGGGCGGCCGGGCCGGCACCGGTAAGTCTGCGCTGGCGCTGTGCGCTGGGTTGGAGGCGGTGCTGGAGCGCCGCGAACACAAAAAGATCATCGTCTTCCGGCCGCTCTACGCCGTGGGCGGCCAGGAGCTGGGCTACCTGCCCGGCACCGAGGCGGAGAAGATGAACCCCTGGGGCCAGGCGGTCTACGACACCCTGGGCGCGCTGGTCAGCGAGAACGTGCTGGAGGAGATCATGGCCCGCGGTCTGTTGGAGGTGCTGCCGCTGACTCATATCCGCGGACGCTCCCTGCATGATGCCTGGGTGGTGGTCGATGAGGCGCAGTCCCTGGAGAAGAACGTGCTGCTGACCGTGATGTCCCGGATGGGTCAGAACTCCAAGATCGTGCTCACCCATGACATCGCCCAGCGTGACAACCTGCGGGTGGGCCGGCATGACGGTGTGGCCGCCGTGGTGGAGATCCTCAAGGGCAACCCGCTCTTCGGCCACATCACCCTGACCCGCTCCGAACGCTCCCGCATCGCAGCCCTGGTCACCGAACTGCTCGAGGAGGGCTGAGCCCGGCGCTGGCGCATTGATCGGGGTTTCCGAGTTTCCGCGTTTTCCGGTTCCGGGCCGGAACCGCTTCGGAACAGCCTGAGCACTCCTAGGCTCTGAAGCAGCTGCCCCACCGGGCAGCGCCGCATCGCCGGGGACATCATGAGGGAGAACTGTGCCGCGGCAGGTGCGATCCTCGCCCCTGTGTGAAGAGAGAGCTGCGTGAATCACCCCGGAGCAGCACTCGCCGTCCTGGCGGGTGCAGGCCTGTTGCCCCTGTCCACTGTGCCCGCCGAAGAAGACGCTTTCACTGTCGACCTGTCGGTCCCCGATGGGGCAACAGCGGTCTGGATAGACCTGGAGTCCGCGGAGGTTGCCGCCTCGCTGGTGACCGGCTACCTGGACGGTGCCGCGCTAGACCTTCAGGACACCGCCTTAGGCGTCACTGCCATTGCTGAGGTCTCACCCGGCGAGACGGTCCTGGGCATCCTCACCGATGAAGAGCTGGACGTCGACCTCTACATCGCCTTCACCGATGAATCAGGCAACATCCTCAGCTGGCAGAGCAGCAGCGAACAGCTCGTCCCGGAGATCCCGGACGGCGAGGAGGGCCCAGAAGAGACTCCCGCGCCCAGCCCCACACCCACGACGACGCCCACCCCCACTGACTCCGGCAGCCCCAGTGCTGAGCCCTCACCGGATCCCTCCGGCTCCCCCTCGCCGCAGGAGGATGGCTCCACGGAGCCGGACCCGGCCGGGACCACCAGCGAATCCCCACCCTCAGCCCCGCAGTCAGAAGCTGCCGAGGATGAGGAGGACGAGGCTTCCGGAGGCCTTGCGGCAACTGGTGCCGTGATCGCCTGGACCGTGGCCGGGGCCGCAGCGCTGCTGCTCGCCGGCGCCGCCCTGGCCTACGCGGCCCGCGCCCGGAAGGGAGGCGCGTTGTGAAGCTCCGACGCTCAGCCCAGGTCCTGCTGACCGCCGCTGTCTCGGCCGCCATGCTGCTCACTGCCACCGCCCCGGTGCAGGCCGATGAGGACATCACAGGTGAGCCCTATGCGCTGACACCGGTCCCCGAGGCGGTCAGCATCGAGACCGCCTACCACCGACTGCCCACAGTGGACTCCGCAGCCGGGCACGGTACACGGCTGGGCGAGGACACCCCAGCGGTCAGCATCCCAGGACTTCCCGAAGGGCACGACGCCGCCCTGATCCGGCTGACCGGCTTCGACGCGGCTGAGCACACCACCGTCTCGGCAGCAGACGCACCGGCTCTGAGCGTGGCCGCCGGAGCCTCGGCCTCCACCACAGTGCTGGTGCCGCTGGTTGAGGGGGCCGTGGAGCTGAGCTCGGATGCCGGGATCGACGTTCGGATCGAGCTGCTGGCCAGCTTCGCCGGGGACGATGCGGCCCCGGGTGCCACGATTGCGCTGCCCGAACCCGTCACCCGGGCGCAGACCGCCCAGGGGCTCGGCGGAGACAGCCTGAGCGCCGAAGGCACGGAGATCGGAGTCACCGGACAAGGGGGAGTGCCGTCCACCGGGGTGCGCGCGGTATGGCTCACCGCCACTGTGCGCACCGACTCAGCCGGTGAGCTCAGCATCGGCTCCCAGCAGGTGAGCCTCCCAGAGGGCACGACGACGCTGACCACTGTGGTGCCGGTCCAGGCAGGCTCTGTGCCCTTTGCCTTCACCGGGGGAGAAGCAGACCTCCAGGTGGATGTCCGCGGATGGTCCCCTGAGGCGCCGCAGAATGCAGAGGCTGCGAATGTCCGGGGAAGCTATGTGCCACAGCCGGTCGGGGCACCACAAGACCTGACTATCAGTGACCAGTCCCCGGCAGAGGTGCCCCCTGCTAGCTATGCCGATGCGGAGAGCGTCGTCGTTCTGGTCTCCGCCCAGCCGGGCGGGCAGCCCACCTTCCTCGGGGACGATCTCGATGCTGAACTGCGTGGCTCCGGGATCTATGTGGACCCCGTGGTTGGCGCTTCAGCACAGCTTGCGGTGCTGGACGCTGAGCAGGCCGCGCTCATCTCCAGGCGGGGTGACGCACAGGCTGCCGTGCTGCCGTTGGGCAGCTTCCTGGCCGCAGAGGGGGCAGCTTCTGCGGAGGTCCCTGAACTGACCATCACCTCCCATTCGGACGGCGGAACGGTGGAGCTGGGTGAGGACGCGGTCACCGTGCTGGAGGGAACGGTGGACTCCTCCTGGGCTGCGCAGGCTGTGCTCATCTCGGTGAACGGGGAGCAGGTCGGCACTGCTGAGCTGGACTACTCCGGTGACACGGTCACCTGGAGGTTCACCACCGGAGCCCCGGCAACGGCCTCCTACGCGATCACCGTCGAAGCGGTGGACCGCAGCGGCGCGGCTGGCAGCCAGACGCTGACGCTGGAGCTGGTTATCCCCGGTCAGGATGAGGTCCTGATCCACCCCGACACCGTGATCCAAGATGAGCAGGCCGTTGTCCACGAGTTGACCGACGACTACGTGGTCCTGGCGGGAGCGCCGGAGGCTGAACCAGGCGACATCCTGGTCTCCGGTTCCGTGGCGGGCGCTGAGGAGGGGTTCCTGCGCCGGGTGATCGCTGTGGACGAGACCGATGAAGGCTGGGTGGTGCACACCGACTGGGCCACCCTGGACGAAGCGATCCTGCAGGCCGATGTGGAGAGTGAGATCCTCTGGACCGGAGTGGAGGGCCTGGAGTTTGAGCAGCACTCTGAGGATCCCGATGCCGGAGATGTTGAGATCGTCGATGACGGGGATATCTTCGTGGAAGTCGTGGAAGCACCGGAGGAACTGCCTGCATCATCAGGTTCGGCAGAAGCCGCCGGTGCCTCTTTGGCTCCGTTCGCCCATCCCGGGGCGGCGTCATCCTTGATCAACCCTCATAGCCGGCCCATGCCGGCAGGCTTCAGCCTGAACAACCGGCGCCAGCAGTGCGTGAACATGAATCCCAAATTCGCCATGGACAGCGATGGGGCCAAGTTTAATATGGCCAGCGCCGAAGCCAAGTTCCGGGATAAGCGGGCAGAGATCCTCGGCGACGGCGGCATCACCGTCGAATCAGACATCACCCACTGCACCACGCTGACCTTCGGGCTGACCATCGAGCTGCAGCGGACCTTCGGCGTACCCACCGGTGTCGAGGTGACCCGCTTCGATTTTGTGGTCAGCTCGTACACCATGTTCGACAACACACTCGGCGTGAACTACGCCATCAGTGACAGCGAACGGATGCGCTTGTTCACCATGCACCTGCCGCCGATCAACTTTGCCATCGGGCCGGTTCCGGTGACCCTGACCATGGAAGCTGGGATGGACTTCACAGCGGCATGGTCGGTGGAGGGCCTCGCGGAGGTCAACTACACCGCCGCGCGCAGCCAGGACGTGGGATTCCGGTATCGCAACGGACGTTTCAACGCGGTGAATCCCACTCCGGACTGGAGCTTCCCCACCACCGTGGGTGACGATTTCTCCGCCACAGCGAGCATCACCTCCGATGCCAGTGTGGGACTGAATGTTGCGATGAGCACCAAGCTCTACGGTGTGGTCGGCCCGGAGGTCGGCCTCGGTGCTGCCATCGGCATGGACGGAGAAGTCGACTTCAATGTTGGTGAAGCCGCCATCGAGTCAGCATCCTTCGAGATCTATGCCGAACGCACTGCTTCGGCCGGCGTCAGATTCCGTGTGCCGATCATCAACCGCACGATCCTCGAGGTCAATGACATCATCCGCTTCGACCGCCGCGGCACTCTCTACGAGCTCTCCTACACCCGGGAGGAGGGCTCTGGGGACCAGGAATCCCCAGAGGCTCCGGACCCTGATGAGAGCCCGGAGCCAGAGGAGCCTGATGCACCTGGCTTTTCGGGGGTGATTATCCATCCCGGAGCCGAGGGAGGGTTTGGGGACACATCGAATGCCAAGGGATCCCTGCACGATATGAAGATGGATCCGAGAAACGGCCGGGGCTACGCGGTTGGTATTACACCTCCAGGAGTTCCACCCCAGGAAGTGAACTCCCGGGAGAACCGCCAGGAGCTTTCGATGCTTTCTGCTTCCGGCCTCCCGAGCGGGGTGCGGGTTCAGCTCCCCGAGCCTGTTTTGGCAGGAGCCTGGGATATTGATCCCGTGGCTGATCGCATGATTTATTACGTATGGCCGGAGAACAACCATCTTGATGAGGTGCCCGGCGAAGTGATAGAGCTGCGCACTGTGGACGGAGCTAGTGCGGAATTCTCTGATCCCATCAGCGTGGCCCTCCCAGAGTGTCAACGGGCCTTCGTCGAATGGCTCCATGTTGATCCCTACCGCGGCCACATTATGATCAACGGCCATAACTGGCAGGGCTCCACGGAACAGAGCGGCGAGGGGTGTACCTGGGATGAGGAAGCTTTTTATCGCGGAGAGGAGTACTCAGCTGTCACTTGGGTGGTGAGCAAGGAGTTTGAACTTCTTGGGTATACCGAGCACGAGGGGTACGCGTATGACTTGTTCAACTGGGTCACACCCTGGGAAGGTGCGGAGTGGCCCAGCTATAACCGCCCCGGTGGAGTTGACTCTGGAGACTATGGCCGTGGCGACCTGACCCTGGTGTTTGATCCGGAACGGCAGCAGGCTTATCACCTTTATCATTCTTGGCTTCATTCAGAAGAGATGGAACTCCGGCTTGCCACAGTCTCTCTCAGTGATGGAAGCAGGACCAGCACATCGCTCCACGGGGTCGCAAGGGTTCAAGATGCAGAGCTTCACCCCGAAACGGGAGACCTCCTCGTTGCCGGATATGCCCAGGACAGCTACTGGGAGGACAGGGCAGGTGAAGGAAGAGTGCTGGAGCACAACTTGTGGCAAGTGAATCCCCATACCGGGCAGGTGCTGACGGAGCCGGGGATAAAGGATGCTGAGCCCTGGCAAGCCGATGAAAGCCTCGCAGAGGAGGCACGTAGATACACGCGAGTATTCTCCACTGTGGTTTTCGACGAACATGGTCAGTTGTACGGACTGGCTTCTCCCTCAGGAGATACGTGGTCTTCTTCTCCAGACACCATCTGGTTCTCATCCACTGGGAGGGCTGAAGGTCTCGCCAACGTGCCAATTACCCAGGTGACTGACAGAATTCAGCCTCCCCGGGGCCGCGGTGCTGGTGCAGGAGGCCAATTATTTGCCGTGGAGCCGGGATACCTCGTTCATTGGGACAGAATCGGCAACTCGCACATCCTGGACTTTGTCGATGACTGAGTTTGCGCCGGAGCCACGCTGCTGGCCTGCTCGCCACACCGACTATAGGGGAAGAAACTCGTCATGATGGCTTCATCTGCTTCACGGATCGCTGCCGCAGCGGCAGCGGCTCCGCTGCTACTTCTGACTGCCTGCGGTGAATCTCGCTCAGTGGAGGCCTACTGCGATGTGATCAGTGATCACCTCACTCAGTATGAGTCTGCAATGTCTGAGGCAATCTCAGCAGAGACTATTCTCGGCTCGTTCAGCCACGGGGCCACTGCCAGTGCCGGGATCCAGAGCATTTGGGAGGACGCCGCTGATGCCGCGCCCGGCGAGATCCAGACGGAGATGGAACTGGTCCGCGACACCTGGAACGGGACCCTCTTCGACGAGGTAGACAGCGGCAATCTGCTCACCGCAGCCGCCGAGGCCTTCGGCGTGGCCGAGGACTCCTATCTGGCCCATATCGCAGTGGGGGAGTACACCGAAACCCACTGCGATGCCGTCAGCGGCAATCCCACAGCAGCCCAGGAAGAGCCCGAAGAGGCCGAGGAGGAGACAGCCGCCGAAGCCGCTGAAGAGCCTGGCCCCACGGAGGAAGAGCCGGGCACGGAGCCCGAGTCTGAGGAGGCTGAGCCGCAGGAACAAGATGTCGATGTGCTCTACGCGGGCGACTGGCAGACCTTCGGCCCGTTCCTCCAGGACCCCTATACAGCAACAGGTGGCACTGTGGTGCGGCTGCCCGGAGAGGCCGCTGTGGAGATCGTGATTGCTGATCTGCTGCCGGGTGAGGATGTCCTCAACACCGTGTTCAGCTACGGCTACGAAGCGGGGGAGGATCCATACCTGGTCGCCGTGGTGGAGATCCGCACACCGGCCAGCGGCCTGAACCCTGCCGGTGAGCACCACGAGGCGCTGGTCATCGATATCGCGGAAGGGGAGCCCGAACTGCTCAGCCGCAGTGAACTGCCCGAGCTCGACGTAATGGTGGAGGAGCTCAGCCCGGTTTCCGGGGGCGTCGTCGTGCTCTCCGGTGAGCAGTTCACCGACGAGGGCAATATGGCATACCAGACTGTTGGGATTGACGTGCACACCGGCGAGCTGGTGTGGGAGACGGCAGACCAGCTGATTCACCATGACGGGGATCGAGCGGGCGTGCGGGTGCCCGACTCAACCGGTGACACTCACTGCACGCAGGAGCACCGGGTGATCGAGATCGCCACCGGAGACACCCTCAGCACCGTGGTGTTCCCGGAATTATCCGGCTAATTGGGGTTCTTTTGGGCTATTGGCCGGTTAATCTTTTCAGCGGCGCAGCC
>NZ_WRPM01000007.1 GCF_009758175.1 Nesterenkonia alkaliphila | reverse complement strand
CCGCCGCCATCAACGCCATCCACTCAAACAGCAAACCTGACTAACGTGAGCCAACTCGGGTCATTGTGCGTCCTTTCGTCGGGGCCGGCGCCTCAGCCGGCCGATCATCGTGAGCCGGGCAGGTCATACCGTGAGTGCGTAGACACCGCAGGCCAGCAGGAAGGAGAGCACTCCGATCGCGGTGCCGATCACGGTCCAGGTCCTGAAGGTGGTCACAGTGTCGAAGCCGCAGAAGCGTCCCACCAGCCAGAATCCGGAGTCGTTGACGTGCGAGCAGGTGATCGATCCGGCCACAATCGCCACCACAATCGAAGCCAGCGCGAATCCTTCCAGTCCCAGGGCATCCACACTGGGAGCCATGATCCCGCCGGCGACCGTGGCAGCGACGGTCGCCGACCCCTGGGCGACACGGATGGCCACGGCGACCAGGAAGCCGGCCAGGATCACCGGCAGCCCCAAGGCGTCCAGGCCTTCGGCGATCTCACCGCCGATCCCAGTTTCGGTGAGCACATGCCCGAACGCTCCGCCGCCGCCGGTGATCAGGATGATGGAGCAGACCGGCGCCAATGCGGTGTCCACCAGGTCGGAGAGCGCATCACCGAGCCCACGGGTGCCGCGGCGCGGCCGCAGATAGAGCAGGTACATCGCCAGCAGGGCCGCCAGCAGCAGCGCAATAGGGGTGGGGCCGATCAGCTGAGCCAGCACGAAGCCGAGGTGGTCGCTTCCCAGAGCGCCGGTCTGCTCCATAGTGGTGAACAGCGTGTTGAAGAAGATCAGGCCCAGCGGGAAGAGCAGACAGATCAGCACGGTGGCCAGGCCCGGCCGCTCAGACTCCTGACGAATATCCGGCTCCCCCAGCAGGCTCGGCACCGGCATATTCGGATACTGGCGTGCCAGCACCAGTCCCAGCCGGTAGCCGCAGAGGTACCAGGTGGGGATGCCCACCAGCAGGGCCACCACCAGCACCAGGCCGATATCGGCTCCCATGACGGTGGCCGCTGCGGTGGGCCCCGGGTGCGGCGGGGTGAGGGCATGCATCATCAGGAACGCGCCGATGGCTGGCAGCACATAGATCATGAAGCCGCCGCTGAGCCGGCGGGCCACTGTGTAGATGATGGGCAGCATCACAATGAAACCGGCGTCCAGGAAGATGGGGAAGGCGTAGAACATGGAGGCCACGCCCAGTGCCAGTGGGGCGCGCTTCTCGCCGAATGCCTCCAGCATCTTCTCTGCCAGCACCTGGGCACCGCCGGAGACCTCCACCAGTCTGCCCAGCACTGCGCCGAAGCCCACCAGCAGCGCCACATTGCCCACAGTGTTGCCGAAGCCGGTGACCACCACCCCGACGACTTCTTCTGCGGCAATGCCGGCGGCCAGGGCGGTGGCGATGGAGACGATCACCAGTGCGAAGAACGCGTGGAGCTTCAGCTTGATGATCAGCACCAGCAGAATGACCACAGCTGCTGCAGCCACCGCCATCAGCGGGCCGGGGGACATATCGAAGCTGCGGCTGATCTCACCGCTGAGCACAGGGAGCATGGCCGGTCACTTCCTGCCGCGGGGAGCCGGACCCAGTTCGCGCAGCAGCTCACTCATGCGCGCATAGGCCCGGTTCCGGTAGGCGACCAGCTCCTGGGTGGTGCGCTCGTCGAAATCTCCGGTCCAGCCCTTGCCGTTCTTGACCCCGTGCCGGCCGGCGTCGACGTTGTCCTTCAGCAGCTGCGGCACGCTGAGCCGGTCCCCATAGGCCTCAGAAAGCGTGGCAAAGCCGCTGACGTAGACGTCGAGTCCCGCCTGGTCGGCAATGGCGAAGGGCCCGAAGAACCCAAGCCGGAACCCGAAGGTGGTGCGCACAATAGTGTCGACGTCCTCCTGGCTGGCCACCCCCTCCTCCACCACGGAGGCCGCCTCTTTCAGCAGGGCGTACTGCAGACGGTTGAGCACCATCCCGGGGGTATCGGCCACCTCCGCGCCCTCGCGTCCGCATCTGGCCAGCAGATCCTTGACCGCCTCCACCGTCTCCCGGGTGGTGGCCTCCCCGGAGACCAGCTCCACCCCGGGGATGAACGGCGCCGGATTGGAGAAGTGAACCGTGAGGAACCGTTCAGGATGGGCCACCACCGGCGCCAGTGTCTTCACCGGGATGGTGGAAGTGTTGGTGCCGATGATCGCGTCAGCCCGTGCGTGCTCGGAGATCTGCGCCAGCACCTCACGTTTGACCTGTGGGTCCTCGAAGACGGCCTCCTCGATGAAATCCACATCGGCCACCGCTTCCTTCAGCGTGCGTCCGGCCTGCAGGCGGGAGCGGATCTGCTCCGCCGCGCCTGCGGGATAGAGGCCCTGCTCCTCGAACTGCTGCGCTTCAGTCAGCAGCCGGTCGAGTCCGCGCAGAGAGGAGTCGACGTCGACGTCGACGATCTCCACGGTGAACCCGGCCAAGGCTAGGGTTTGGGCGATTCCTCCGCCCATGTATCCGGCTCCGACCACGGTGGCGGTGTTCAGGGTTCTGGTCATGGCGTCCTTCTTTCGGGTCAGGGGGCTGCGGAGGGCGTCAGTGGGTGGGCAGCGCGGAGCGGAGCACCTGGCGGATGTAGTCGCGGTTCTCTGCGCAGACGCCGATGGAGTCGCTGCCGTAGTGCTCGCAGCAGAAGGGGCCGGTGTAGCCCAGCTGCAGGGCGAGCCGGATGATGCGCCGGTAGTTGATGTAGCCGTACTTCAGCGGCACCGGGGCCGAGTGGATGCTGCCGGTGGCGGGGTCCTCGTCGCGGATGTAGTTCTTGATGTGCCAGAAGTTCGCGTGGGGCAGGACCTTCTCGTACATCTGGTCCGGAGTTCCGCCGAGCTCCTCCAGCGGCTGGTGCAGCCGGACCAGGTTGCCCAGGTCCGGGTTGAGCCCCACGGCGGGATGGTCGACGTCGGCCAGGAAGCTCACGGCTGCCTCCGGGGTCCCGAGGAAAGTGTCCTCATACATCTCCAGGCTGAGCTGAATACCGTTGGCCTGAGCGTGGTCTCCCAGTTCGCGGATGCGCTCGACTGCCAGCGGCCGCAGCGTGGGGTCGTCCTGGTGTCCCGGGGCGAGCCAGAACCACAGGGCGTTCTGCTGGTCGGTGGTCAGCGCCTGCATGAATCCGGTGTTGACGATGCTGGCGCCGAATTCGGGGGCAAGGTCGATCAGCCGGTGGGCGTCGGCCAGGTTCTGCTCCCCCTGGTCCGCGTCGATCACCGAGCTGCGGGTCATGGAGATGGATGAGATGCCCAGTCCGGTGTCGTCGAGCACCTGACGGAATTCGGCGAGCTGCTGGTCGGCCAGTCGGTGCAGCGGCAGCCAGGCGTCGGTGGGATCGATGTGGTCGAAGCCGAGCTCACGCATCTGCTGCAGGCATTCGGCCCAGTAGGTGGCCGGTGCTTGCCAGGTGGGCGTTCCGTCGGGCGCGGCAGGCCCGAAGGCCAGCATATTGCCGGCGATCGGCCAGGAGTCTGCGGTGTGCATGGAAGTCCTCTCAGGGATGTGTGAGGTGTGGGGTCTCTGCGGCCAGCTCCAGCAGCTGTATGAAATCGTGCGGCTGCCAGGCGGCCCGGCCGATGAACAGCCCGCCGACGTGCGGCACTGTCAGCAGAGCGGCGACATTGCTGTGGGTGACCGATCCTCCGTAGAGCAGGGCTTTGACAGTGTGTCCGTAGTGCTGGTGGAGCGCGGCGAATGCTCCGGTCAGCTCATCGGGTGCGGCGGGCCGTCCCTCAGGGCCGATGGCCCATACCGGTTCGTAGGCGATGAGCACTCGGCTGAGCTGGTGCTGGCTCAGCCCGCCCAGCGCCGCATCGGCCTGCTCCAGCAGGTACTCGGTGGTGCGATCCGCATCTCGGATCTGCTCCGGCTCGCCGATGCACAGCAGGGCCACGGCATCGTGGCGCAGCGCCGCACGGACCTTCAGTCCGGTGATCTCAGCGGTCTCTCCGAAGTGCTGGCGGCGCTCAGAGTGGCCAATCTCAATGATCTCTGCGCCGGCGTCGAGAGCTTGCGGCACGGAGATCTCCCCCGTCCAGGAGCCGGCGTCCTCCCAGTGGGCATTCTGGATGCCCAGCGGGATCTCTGCTCCGGGGCCCCCTGCGTCGTCGAGCTGCTGGCGGACTGCCGCCAGGGCGGTGGCCGGCGGAATCAGGAACGGCTTCAGCCGGCTGGTCAGATGGGGCCGGTCCTGCAGGGCTGCGGCGAGGACCTGGGCGTAGTCCCTGGCCTCGGCCAGGGTCTTGTTCATCTTCCAGCTGGTGCCGATCCAGCGCGGGGCCGGGGTGGACTCCGGAGTCACCGGCGGGCCCCCAGATGGTCTCCCAGAGCTTCCATGAGCAGTGCGAAGGAGACCGCTCCTGGGTCCGGGGTGCCCAGCGACTTCTCCCCGAGCACCCGTGCGCGGCCGAGCCGGGCACTCATCTCTGCGGTCTGCTCGGCTGCGGCCTTCGCGCGGACCGCGGCGGCCGAGACTGAGGCGAACAGCTCCTGGCAGCGCTGGTACTCCTGCTCCAGGGTCTGGGCGAAGGGTACGGCGGCGTCCATCATGGTCTTGTCCCCCTCGGAGGCCCCACCGAGCCGGCCCAATGCGTCCACAGCGGCGACCAGTGCTTGCACTGCTTGGGCATCATCTGTGCCCTGCTCATCGGAGAGGGCAGCTGCGGCGGCTGTCAGCGCAGCACCCCACAGGGCCCCGGAGGTTCCTCCCGCGGATTCGGACCACGCGGTGCCGGCGTGGACCAGCAGGGTGCGTGCTCCGGCGCCACGCTGCAGGGCTCGGCGCCCGGCCTCGGCGGCTCCGCTGGAGCCGAGGACCATGCCCTGCCCGTGGTCGCCATCTCCGGCGACGGCGTCGATCTGGCCCAGGTGGTCTTCATGCCGGCGGCAGACAGTCTCGAAGAGCTCCAGAATCTGCTGGATGTCGGCGGCAGAGCGGCGTGAGTCTTCGGCGGCTGCCGGCACCGGCTCCTCGCCCGGGCTGTAGAACTCTGTGCGGGCCGGCTGCTGCGCCGAGGCGCTGAGTCCCTGCAGCTCTCCGCGCCGGTAGGCGGGGGTGTCCACCGGGGCCGTCCAGTAGGTCTCCAGCTCGTCGTCGAGGTACACCAGCGTCAGGGACAGTCCGGCCATATCCAGGCTGGTGACGAACTCCCCCACCTCCGGCAGCACGGGGGTGAGTCCTGTCTGCTGCAGCCGCTCGGCCACGCGCCGGTAGACCACAAAGAGATCCTCGTACTTCACGGTGCCCAGTCCGTTGAGCAGGACCGCCACCCTGCCGCCTTGCCGGTGGCTGTCCGGAATCTCCTCGGCGATTCCATCGAAGAGCAGATCGGCCACAGCTTCCGCTGTGGCCATGGGCAGGTCCTTGACCCCGGGTTCGCCGTGGATGCCGAGCCCCACGGCCATCATGCCCTCCTCAACCCGGAAAAGGGGTTGCTCCGCTCCAGGCAGGGTGCAGCCTGCGAAAGCCACGCCGTAGGACCGGGTGGCATCATTGGCCTTCCAGGCGATGCGTTCGGCCTGATCAAGATCTGCCCCTGCCTGGATGGCGGCACCGGTGATCTTGAAGACGGTGAAGTCTCCGGCGATGCCACGGCGGCTGCGGTGGTTCTCGGGCCGCTCGGACGCGATGTCGTCGGTGACGGTCACAATCCGCACATCCACCCCCTCGGCGCGCAGCTTCTCAGCGGCGGCACCGAAGTGCAGTACATCGCCTGCGTACTTCCCGAACCCCATGAGGACTCCACCGCCATTCTCCGCATTACGGGCCACGGAATAGACCTGTGAGGCCGAGGGCGAGGAGAAGATATTGCCGCAGGGCGCACCGTGGCCCAAGCCGGGCCCCACCCATCCGGCAAAGGCGGGGTAGTGCCCGGAGCCGCCACCGATCACCAGAGCGGGCTGCCCCTGAGGGGTCTCAGCAGAACGCACCACACCGCCGTGAACCGCCGTCACGTACTGGGGGTAGGCGGCGGCGAAACCCTTCAGTGCTTGCTCCGGGAACCGTGGGGCGGAGTTCACCAGAAATGTCATGGAGGTGCTCCTCTACTGATACGTGCCTGCGGCCCAGCCCACCGAACCACCGGGCACATATGTTCATGGACTAATGTTCTGCGCTCACCTTAGCGCAGGTTCTGTGACCTTCGCCACCGGTGGAATAATGTGCTGCGCATTCATCCTCTCCTGATGAGGCAGAATTCCTAGTAGCACGCCCACAATGACCCTGTGCCGATGGAGGCCCCTTCTGTGACCGAACGAGCCAGCGAGCCCCGCGCCGCCGAGCGGCACGGAGCACAGGCACGAGACGTGGAGCTTGAACGGCTCTACCAAGCGGCGCAGCTTTACTACGAGCAGGGAGCCACCCAGGCTGAGGTCGCCGAACAGCTCAAGGTTTCGCGACCCTCGGTCAGCCGGATGCTCTCAGATGCCAGAGCACAGGGCATCGTGGAGATCAGGGTCCACCGCCCTGCCCCTTCGGACCTCGAGGGACTGCAGCAGCAGTTGGAGGAGAAGCTGGGGCTGCAGGCTGTGCACCTGGCCCCCGGCAGCCAGTCGCGGCGCGTGGGCCCTGGGCTGGCTTCACCCACCCGACGAGCCTTAGAAGACCTGGCACTGCGCGCCGGGGACGTCATGCTCATCGCTTCAGGCGAAACTACCTATCCCCTGGCGCAACAGCGGCTGGGAGACTTTTCCGGGGTGGTGATTGCTCCTACTGTGGGCGGCCAGGCCGAGCCTGACCCCTGGCATCAGACCAATGAGGTGGTCCGCGCCTTCACGGCGACCAACGGCGGCTATCCGCATTACCTCTTTGCGCCCTCGATGCCTTCGGATGCCCTACTGGCCGCCCTCCAGGATGATCCTGGCTATCGGAAGATCATGGAGGACTGGAACACCGCCAAGGTGGCACTGATCGGCGTGGGTGCCCCACCCAGCGCGCGGAACTCAATCGCGCAGTCCGTCCCACGCAGCCACCCCAATGTAGCCAAGGCGGTAGGCGATGTATGCCTGGCATTCTTCGACAGCGAGGGTCAGGAGGTGGCCTTCCCGGGCAATGAACGTATGGTGCGCATCCCGAGCTCCGCACTGCGGGCAGTACCCACTCGGATCGCGGCGGCCGCCGGCACGCATAAGACCACCAGCATCCTCACCGCGGCCCGAGCCGGATGGTTCAACGTGCTGGTCACTGATGAGGAGACAGCCCAGGCCATCCTCCGCCAATGCTGAGATGGTCCCGCCGGTGGTGCACTAGCAGGCGCCAGTTGCCTCATAGTGACTGATCGCCTGGACCTTCGCCGCGGAGGAGCTCTGCGGATCGAACTGATGACTGAGCCACTCATCTACCAGTTTGCGCGCCAAGGCCCGGCCGATGACCCGCTGTCCCAGGCAGAGCACCTGGGCATTATTGGACAGCACTGCGCGCTCCACGGAGTAGGAGTCATGTGCGGTCACCGCACGGATGCCCGGAACCTTGTTCGCGGAGATCGCAACCCCCAGTCCGGTGCCGCAGATGAGCAGCGCCCGATCGGCTTGGCCTGAGGCAACCAGTTCAGCAGCCGCAACCGCCACATTGGGATAGGCCGTGGACTCCCCCTGGCGAACCCCCACATCTTGAACTGAGGCGATCCGTGAGTCGGCCTGCAGATCAGCCCTCAGCATCTCCTTATAGTCATATCCCGCATCATCTGACCCGATGATGAGGCGCAGCTGCTGGGTAGCCATGAGTTCCTCTCCTCCAGACAAAGCATGTGCTCCATCCCATGGTACCCACAACAGAACATATGTGCAGAACACATGTTCACCGATACCTTATAAAGATGCCCGGGCCAGTGGGCGAACCCACTTGACCCGGGCGTCGTCGTACTCAGGTGATTAGGCGGAGGCGCGCTCCAGGTGGCTGCGGATGAACCACTGGAAGAGCTCGAGGTCCTTGACCTGACCGATGAGGATGTCCTCGGTGATCGGGTCGATATTGCCCACCTTGCTGAGCACCTGGCGGTGATCCTCCAGCAGACCGGTGTAGACCTTGTCCAGCTCAGCCAGGTGGTCCTCCACAGAGGCCTTGCGCAGCGGGTAGTCCTGCCAGCTGCGCTCGGAAACCAACTCGCCGGAGAGCCCCGAGGGCGCAGTGCCCAGGGTGGCGATGCGCTCGGCGATCTCATCGGCGAACTCGCGGACCTGTGTGGTCTGCGGATCAAGCATCTCGTGCACGGCGATAAAGTTGGGGCCCACCACGTTCCAGTGCACATGCTTAAGCACCAGATGCAGGTCATTGAGGGCGTGCAGGCGGTCCTGCAGCAGGCCGGCAATCTCCTCGCCGGAGTCCTTGCCAAGGCCGGGAACGGTGTAGTCGGCGGTCTTGCTCATCATCCACACTCCTTTGGAGTCAATGTTGCGCCGGCGCTCTGTCGGCGTCACAGCCAAATCTTAGTTACTCAGAACAACTCCCACCAGCAAGCTGTGGCTACCCTTACCGGCATACGTTCAGAGTTCCTACACTCTTGACTATCGAGCCAAGGTGAGCAGTACCTGATTACTTGCTGGACACCGGTTCAATAACTTCAAGGCCGCCCAGGTAGGGGCGCAGCGCCTGAGGCACTCGCACCGAGCCGTCAGCCTGCTGATGGTTCTCCAGAATGGCCACGATCCACCGGGTAGTAGCCAAGGTGCCATTGAGTGTGGCCAAAGGACGGGTGGGACCCTTGGAGCCGTCTTCCTTGACCGTACGCTCCCGGATGTTCAGCCGCCTGGCCTGGAAGGTGGTGGTGTCCGAGGTAGAGGTCAGCTCCCGGTAAGTGCCCTGGGTGGGGACCCAGGCCTCGCAGTCGAACTTGCGGGCTGCCGAGAGCCCCAGATCACCGGCAGCAGTGTCGATGACCCGGTAGGGCAGCTCCATCTTGGCCAGCATCTGCTCCTCCCAGGCCAGCAGCCGCTCATGCTCGGCCACTGAGTCCTCCGCGGAGCAGTAGACAAACATCTCCAGTTTGTTGAACTGGTGGACCCGGATGATCCCTTTAGTGTCTTTGCCGTGCGAGCCCGCCTCGCGCCGGTAACAAGTGGACCAGCCGGCGTAGCGCTGGGGGCCGGCGCTCAGGTCGAGGATCTCCTCGGCGTGATAGCCGGCCAGGGCCACCTCGGAGGTGCCCACCAGGTAGAGGTCGTCACGCTCCAGACGGTAGATCTCGTCGTCGTGCTCCACATCGAAACCAGTGCCGTTCATGGTCTCCGGGCGCACCAGGGTGGGGGTGATCATCGGGGTGAAGCCTGCCTCGAGCGCCTGGTCCATGCCCAGCTGCATCATGGCCAGCTCCAGCCGGGCACCGATGCCCTTGAGGAAGTAGAACCGGGCCCCGGAGACCTTGGCGCCGCGCTCCATGTCCACGGCACCAAGCGCCTCGGCCAGCTCCAGGTGATCCTTGGGCTCGAAGCCCTCAGCGGTGAAGTCCCGGGGTTGACCCTCGTGCCGCAGGGTGACGAAATCATCCTCGCCACCAGCCGGCACCCCCTGGTGGATGAGGTTTGGAAAGGACCTGGTGAGGGTGTCCAACTGGCCCTGGGCGGCGTCGGCCTCTGTCTCTGCGGCCTTGACGTCAGCGGCCAGCTGCTTGACCTCCGCCAGCAGGGCCTGCTTCTGCTCGCCCTGAGCCTGAGCGACCTTCTTGCCGAAGGCCTTCTGCTCCGCCCGGAGGGTCTCGAACCGGGTGATCGCCGCAGCCCGCGACTCGGATGCGGCAATCACCGCATCCACCGCAGACTCATCAGCGCCGCGGGCGCGCTGGCTGGCTCGGTACTTCTCGGGTTCGGCGATGAGGTCCTTGATGTCAATCACAGGCACAACACTAGTACGAGGACGATATGCGCGCTGCTACGGGGCCGGCACAGATAGGCTCATAGGTATGACTGTTGAGGACTACAGCTTGCTGTTCGCCGCCGCAGTGCTGGTGATTGCTGTGCTGGTGGTCGTCATGGCCCGGATGGGCGGCCGCATCAGGAGCCTGCGCGAGCAGGTGGCTGACTTGGAGCAGCGGGCCGAGGTGACGGCACTGGTGGCCGCACATCCGAAATCCCCGGAGGAGCGGCTGGTGGGGGTGGTGGTCAACGTGACCAAGGAGGACGCCGATCAGGTGGTCAGCCTGGTGCATGAGGCCTGCGCCGCCGCCGGGATGCCGGATCCGCTGATCATGGCCTCCAGCCCGGAGGACCCCGGGCATGTGATGACCCGGCGGGCGGTGGAGGCCGGTTGTGACCTGGTGATCGCCGCCGGCGGGGACGGGACCGTGCGGGCTGTGGCCGCCGAGTTGGTGAACTCTCAGGTGGCGCTGGGCGTGGCGCCGTTGGGCACCGGGAACCTCTTCGCCCGGAACATCGGACTGCCGTATCACGACCTGCAGGCCTGTGTGGCCGAGGCGATCCACGGCACCCCGCACCGGGTGGACACGCTGGAGCTGAAACTGCAGCGGCCCGGCGGGCGCACGGATCAGGAGATTAGTCTGGTAATCGCCGGCGGCGGGTTGGACGCCGAGGTCATGGATGACACCCGCGATGTGCTCAAGACCCATGCCGGATGGCTTGCCTACGGGGAGGCCGGGCTGCGTCACGTGCTGGGCCCGCGCAAGACAGTGGGGGTCAAGCTCGATGACGCAGAACCGCAGACCTACCGGGTGCGATCGGTGCTGCTGGCCAACTGCGGCTCTCTGCAGGCGGGCATCAAGCTGATTCCCGAGGCCAAGTTCGACGACGGACATATGGACGTCGCCCTGTTCACGCCCCGGCACGCCCTGGACTGGGCACGGGTGGTGGCCAAGACGGCACTGCGCTCCTCCACTGACATACCGGTGATGAAAGTAAGGCAGGCCCGCACCGGCCGGCTGACCATGGCCGAGCCGATGCTGTTCCAGATTGACGGCGATGCGGTGGGTGAGGTGATCAGCGTCTCCGCCAGCGTCTCCCACGAATCGCTGGTGGTCAACGGCGTGCGGCCCGAACTCCTCGAGTCCCCGGCGGACTGAGCTGCAAGCCAAGCGGGCAGCGGCCTCAGGAGCGGCAGATGTGTGCGCCGCTGGGACCAGCGCGGCTACCCCTTGACCGCGCCGGTCAGTCCAGAGACGATTCGCCGCTGGGCCAGGGTGAAGAACAGGATGGCCGGCAGCATCGCCACAGAGGTGAAGGCCAGCACCCCGGCGGTGTCCTGGGAGTAGGCCGTGGAGTAATACTGCACACCCACCGGCAGTGTGGCGGTAGCCGGATCGCCCAGCAGCAGCAGCGGCAGCAGATAGGCGTTCCAACTGCCCACGAAGGCGATCACCCCGACGGTGACCAGTCCCGGTCCGGACAGCGGCAGGATCACCCGCAGGAAGAAACCGATGCGGCTGGCCCCATCCAGAGTCGCCGCCTCCTCCAGCTCAGCGGGGATCGCGCGGATGAACGGCACCAGGATGATGATGGTCATCGGCAGCTGGAACGCCACCTGCGGGATGATCACCGCCAGCAGGTTCCCGTAGAGACCCATCTCCCTGATCATGGTGAACAGCGGAAGGATCGCTACTGTGGCCGGGAAGAGCATGCCGGCCACGAAGAAGCTGAAGAGCACACTGCGGCCGCGGAAGTCGTAGCGGGCGATCACGAAGGCGGCCATCACACCCATCAGCACAACCCCTGCTGTGGTGGCCAGAGCGACCATCGTGGAGTTGCCGAACTGGACCCAGAACATCGGCGAGGTGAAGACCCCGGTGTAGTGGGAGAAAACCCAGGGATCGGGCAGACCTGCAGGATCCGCGTTGAGCTGGGCAGTGGTGCGGAAGCCGTTGAGCACCACGTAGAGCACCGGGGCGATGGTAACGGCCACCACAACCAGCGCCACCAGGTAGACGAAGGGTTGGGCGAGGTCGAACTTCTTGCCGCTCACCGGTTTCGGTGGCGGGGTATTCCCGGTCTTGATCGGGGTACTGTCAGTAGCTGCCGGAATGGCGGGGGCGCTCATCTTCCTCCCCTAGTGGTGACGGCTCCGGCCATATCGCGGCGCAGCACGAAGCGTTGGTAGATCAGCACGATAACCAGGGAGACCATAAATAGGACCACGGCAACTGCTGAGCCGTAGCCGACCTGGCTTCGGCTGTTGCCGTATTCGACCATGTAGGTGGCCATAGTGTGGGTGGAGCCCAGTGGGCCGCCACCAGTGAGAATCCAGACCATGTCGAAGAGCTGCAGTGAGCCGATGATGGACAGCAGCGCCCAGATCCGGATGGTCGGGCCCAGCAGCGGGATGGTGATTCGCCATTGGGTCTGCCACCAGCTGGCCCCGTCCAGGGCAGCGGCCTCGTAGAGCTCATCGGGGATGCCCTGCAGCCCGGCAAGCATCAAGATGATGGCCAAACCCAGATACTTCCAGGTCAGCACGGCGAACACAGTCCAGAAGGCCATATCAGGGTCAGCCAGCCAGAGCGGCTTCTGGCCCACCCAGCCGAAGGCGGTCAGCACCCCGTTGAAGGGGCCGTCCGGAGGAAGCAGCAGGCGGAAGGCCAGCCCGGCCACCACCTCGGAGAGCACATAGGGCACAAAGATCAGCGCGCGGATAAGGGTGCGGCCGCGCAGCTTCCGGTTCAGCAGCAGGGCGATCCCGATGGCCAGCGGTCCCTGGATTGCCAGGGAGAGCCCCACGATCATCAGGTTGTTCTGCAGGGCACCTAAGAAGACCGGGTCGTCGAGCAACCGGGAGTAGTTCTCCAATCCCACGAACCGGTCCAAGGGTCCCAGCCCGTTCCAGTTGTAGAAGCTGAAGACCGCGGCCAGACCCACTGGGACGATCACGAAGCCGATGTAGACCAGCAACGCGGGAGCCGCGAAACCCCAGATCATCAGGGCCTCACGCAGTCCGCGGCGCCGGGAGGGGCGGGCCGGACGCGTCTGGATGACGCGCCCGGCCGTGGCGATAGTACTCATAGGTTGAGGCAGTGGGGCCGGGGCTACTGCTGCTCGGCAGCCGTGTTCATCGCATCAGGGATGGACTCCGGGTCACCCTGCCCGCCGAAGAGGTTGACGATAGCCTCGTTCATGGCTCCGCCGACGTTATTGCCGTAGGCAGTGTCCAGCCAGAGCTGGATGTAGGTGGCGTTGGAGAGCGCGTCGAAGACGGCCAACAGGTTCTCATCCTCGATACCGGCCTCTGCCCCCGGGGTGACCGGGATGCCGGCGCCGGTCTCAGCAAACCGGATCTGGACGTCCTCACTGACGATATAGGCCAGGAAGTCCGCACATTCCGGCGGCGCCCACGCGGTGCAGGAGAAGCCGTCACCACCGCCCAGGCCTGCGGTGGGATCGCCCGCGCTGCCTTCAATGGCCGGGAAGTTGAACCAGTCCAGGAACTCCGGCGGAGTGGCCTCCTCATCTCCGGTCTCCTCCTGCAGGATTCCGCCCATGACCCCGGGGTTCCAATGGCCCATCAGCTCCATGGCGGCGTTTCCGGTGGCGACCATACCTGCCGAGGAGCCTGCACCCTGCTGGGCGCTGGTGGCCAGGTAGCCGTCCTGGAAGGGCTCGGTGTCGATGAACTCCTGAAGCAGTTCGCCTGCTTCGACGAAGCAGCCGTCACTGAAGTCCAGGTTCAGCTGAGCGTCCTGCAGCACATCCGGATCGCAGGATTTCAGGGCGAACTGATACCAGTAATGGGCGGCTGGCCAGCCGTCACCTGCACCGACGGCGATTGGGGTGATGTCTGCGGCCTTGAGTGCCTCGATGGCGTCGTAGAGCTCAGAGAGGGTCTCCGGCGGGGCATCGATCCCTGCCTCCTCGAACAGTTCGGTGTTGTACCAGAAGCCGGACAGGCCGAAGCTGTAGGGCAGACCGTAGACTGCACCTTCAACCTCCCAGGGGGCCACAGTTCCGCCGATGGCCTCTGCAGCATCTGCAACAGCGTCCGAGACGTCCATCACATAGCCTGCCGCTACCTGGTCGGCCAGCTCCCCGGCACCCCAGGACTGGTACAGGTCCAGGCCGTCGCCGGCGCGCAGTTGGTTGGGGATCAGAGTGCCCTGCAGTTCCTCGTTCTGGTAGGCGGTGACCTCAATGGTCACATGCGTGTTCTCATCCATGAACTCCTGGGCCACGTCCTCCCAGAACTGGTTGAGCGGATCACCGGTGGCGTTGTGCCACCAGGTGATGGTGACATCCTCGCCGGAGGCTGAGCCGCCGTTGTCGGAGCCATTTTCCGATCCGTTGTCCGAGTCCTCGGCCCCACCGTTGTCATCGTCAGCGTCGGCGCCCCCACCGCAGCCGGCGAGGAGCCCCAAGGCAAGAACTGAGAGTGCAGCGGCGCCGCGACGGCGCCAAGTATGCGTAGTCATGCGAGTCCTCCAGGTGTGATTCAGCTCACGTTGATGCAAGCTGAGCCCGAGCGTAACTCCAGCCGAATACGAGGTCAATGGCTTTTGTTTCATGGAAGGTCACAATTTGGTCTCGACGGACTGCCGCGTCACCAGAAGCGCTCCCAGGCACTGCAACACTCTCAGTCACACACATCCGATCCCGAGAAAAATCGGGGATCAAGAAATTATGGCGTGCATGCCTGGAATTCTTGTGGTAACTTATTTTCTGACAATGCACAGACCGAGCCTTTGAAAGGAGGGGCACCATGAAAATCTCAGAGATGATGAACCCGGCCTATGCGCTGCGGCTCTCTGATGGCACCGCGCCAGCGGATCTGCAGCCCCTCGGCTTCGGTTCTGCGCTGAGCGCCTGCTGAGACTCAGCCGCTCTTCCGGGATACTCCCGCTCATCCTCTTCGCACCGCGCGCCCCAATCAGCCCAGATATCCATCTGCCCTGGTTGATCTAAGCCACCACTGAATCCGATCATTTCTCTGCGCGGGGCTATTAATGCTCACCTTCGGCATATTTGACCTTAGTTAACTATGCCCATTTTTACCACGAGGAATTGTCATGTCTACTGCCGTACCCACCCGCAGACACACTCTGCTGCAACGTGCAGCACTGGTAGTCTCCGCGGCCTTGGCCACCTGGGCCGAAACCTCAGCAGAGCGGGATCATCCGGCTCTGGAAGGCTCCCGGTCCGCTGCCGCCCTCCAGCAGCAGCGCCAGGAAGCTGAACGCAGGCGCGAAGCCGCCATCACCCAGCGGCTGCTGCTGCCCCGCCAGTTCTGAGTTGGTTCTCTCCCCACTGCCTCCGCAGACTGGGGAGAGAACCGCTTGACCCTGACTCAACCACGCGAGAAAACGCAGACAGCTCAATCCGGCTCAGCCGCGCAGCGACTCTATCCAGGCCGCCGCGGCGGCGAAGGCCTCCTCGGAGACCTCCGGGCCCTTCTGCTGCGGCTTGCCATCAGCCCGGGGATACGACCCCAGGAACCGCACCTTCGGCGAGATCCGGTGGATCCCGGCCAGCGCATCAGCGATCCGCGCCTCAGCGATATGCCCCTCCAGATCGATGGAGAAATAGTAGTCCCCCATCCCAAAGCCCGTGGGCCGGGACTCGATCCGGCTCATATTCACCCCATTGGTGGCGAAGTGCTCCAGTATCTCCATCAGCCCACCCGGATGGTCCTCCGGCAGCGGAATCATCACCGTGGTCTTATCCGCCCCGGTCGGCTCAGGCACTGGACCGGGCTTGGCTGCCAGCACGAACCGGGTGACCGCCCCGGGCACATCCTCAATCTGGCGGTCAACCACATGCAGGCCAAGCTGCTCAGCCACCAGAGGCGCGCAGATCGCGGCATCAGCCACCGGCGGATCATTGCGCAGTCCGTGTGCACCGGCCGCCGTGGAGGAGGCCGGCCGGTACTCCGCATACGGAACTGTGGTCTGCGCCCATTTCCGCACCTGCGCCCAGGCATGCGAGTGGGTGGTTACCGAACGGATCTCGGCGAGCTCCATGGGTTCGGCCGAAGCCAGCACAAACGTGATCGGCACCAGGGCCTCGGCGGTGATATGCAGATGATGCGCCACCGAAACGGCATCCAAAGTGGCGGTGACCCCACCTTCTACGGAGTTCTCGATGGGCACCACGGCGGCGTGGGCGTCGTCGTTCTCCACCATGGCCAGGGCAGAGAGCACACTGGCAGCAGGCAGCCGCTCAGCGGAGGCACCACCGGGCATTTTCAGCAGAGCCGCCTCGGTGAAGGTCCCGGCCGGGCCCAGATAGGCGTACTTCACAGGATCCGGGGCTCCTCACCGGTGATCGACACCAGGGGCTTGCCCGCAGTGATCCAAGCGTCATAGCCGCCGCTCACAAAAAGCGCGGAGTAACCCTGGGCGGTGAGCCATCCAGCTATCTGCACACTGCGCCCGCCGGTACGGCAGATCACGTGGTAGTCCTCATCCGGGTCCAGCTCCTCGAACCGGGAAGGGATATCGTCCACCGGAATATGCACTGCACCGGGAGCATGGCCCACCTCAAACTCATAGGCCTCGCGCACATCCAGCACGGCTGCACCCTCAGGCACCTGGGCTGCAGGGACTGCCTCGAAATCCGCCATCATTCGCTCCCTTCCCATCTCATCACATGGTACTTAGCCGGGCCCCGGGCATGGCCCAGGCCTGCTCTCCTGCCACATTATCGCCCGTTGGCGGCCACGGTCTGCGAGCGCCGGGAATATTCCATAGAGTGACCTTATGGATCAGGTCTCTCCGGCACCGGAGCCCAAGCCCGAACACACCACTGACCTGACCATGGCTGACTTCCGAGCAGCCACCGCCACCCAGTGGCGAGACTCGGTGCTCCGCGGGGAGGTCTCCTGCGTGGAGCTGACCACCACTGCGCTGACCGCCGCGGTCACCATGCCCGGACTCGGCGCCTTCTTGAACCTGGACCCCGAGTTTGCGCTGGCGCGGGCCGAACAGCAGGACGCCACACTGAAGGTCTTGGCGAAGACAGCCACCCCTCAGCAGCTGACAGCTGCCGCACCCCTGCTCGGTCTGCCCACCGCCTTCAAGGACCTGGTGCCGGTGGCCGGGCTCCCGCTGACCTTCGGCACTCGCTCCGCCCCGGCCGTGTTGCCGGCCAAGGATGCCCCGCTGGCCCGCAGAGTGCACCGGTCCGGGGCGATCAGCGTGGGCAAGACCCAGGTCCCGGAGTTCGGCCTGCCCTGTTATTCGGAGAATCAGCTGGGCGAACCGGCTCGCAATCCCCTGGATCTCAGCCGGACCTCAGGCGGCTCCACCGGGGGCAGTGCCACTGCCGTGGCCGCGGGGATCTTGCCCTTCGCCCCGGGCAATGACGGCGGAGGTTCGGTGCGGATCCCTGCTGCGGCCTGCGGACTGGTAGGCCTGAAACCCGGGCGGGGACGGATCCCGGACGACGACGCCGCCCCCTCAGTACGCAATCTGCTCACCTCCGGCCCCATCGCCAGTACCGCCGAGGATGCCGCCCTGCTCTTTGACGTAATGGCTGGTCAGCGGGGCGAGCGCAGTGGCAGCGCCCAGCAGACGGTGCATCGGGCCCTGGCTTCAAGCACCGAGCCGCTGAGTGTGGGGGTGACCACGGAGTCGCCCTTCTCCCCTGATCTGGACATTGTGCTGGCCGAGGACGCGCTGCTGGCCGTGGAGAAGGGGATCTCCGCTCTGGCGAGGGCAGGCCACCATATCCAGGGCTCGGTGGACTGCACCGGTCCGGAACGGTTCTGGGTGCAGAACTACCACCAGGATTTCCAGGCACTCTGGACTGCGCGGCTGGGTGAGCTGGAGTTCGCCGAGCATCAGCTCGAGCAGATGGAGCCACTGACCCAGTACTTTGTGGAGCTGGCCCGCTCCCGGCCGCCGGAGCAGACTGCGGGAGCGATCGCCTCGCTTCAGGACTTCTCAGACCATGCGCTGGCGATCTTTGGCCCTTGGGATATGCTGCTGACTCCTATGCTGGCCACTGCGCCGCCGGAGATCGGTTGGTTCGCCGGCTTGGATCCGGAACAGAACTACATCGAACAGTGCCGCTTCACCCCGTACAGCTCAGTGGTCAATGTGCTTGGCCTGCCGGCGCTCAATGTGCCGGTTCACACCTCGCAGGACGGGTTGAGCTGGTCGGTGCAGCTGATCGGCAAGCCTGGCACCGAGGAGCAGCTGCTGGCCTTGGCCGCCACTATGCTGCGCGGCTGATTCGGGCTGGCGCGGGGCAGCCGGCACCGGTTTTGTTCCCCCGATTAACGCACTGATGCCGGGTGCACCCAATAGCGGAATGCACCCGGCATCAGTACGTGAGGCAGCTGCTACCGCCCGTCGTCCTTATTTCCGGTGAAGCCCTTGATTTGGTCCTTGGCGTCGGAGGCCGCGTCCTTGACAGACTCCTTAGCGTCTTTGAACTTGCCCTGGGTCTTATCGGCCTTGCCCTCGCCCTCCAGCTGAGAATCGCCGGTGGCCTTGCCTGCGGTCTCCTTGGTTGAACCGCTGACCTTGTCCTTGGCAGCGTCAAACTTTTCTCCGAGTCCCATGGGGAACTCCTTTCTGGTTGGGAAACCTTCCGTATCTGACACTACCGAGGACAGGACCCCATGTCACCAGGCTTCCGGGGAACTCCCAGGGATTCGTTACGGGGCACTCAGGCCCGGTAGCCCTGCGCTGAGAACTGCCCGAGCCTCGGTAAGCTCAGAAACATGCTGATCGCTGCGCAACGGGCACTGAGACCCGACGGGAGCATCGGACCGTACTGGCTGCGGACTGCGGGTGAGCTGATCACCCAGTCCGGTGCAGGCCCAGCCCCGCAGGTTCCGGACCTGCAGCTGGCTGATGACCAGCTGCTGAGCCCCGGGTTCATTGATGTGCACTGCCACGGAGGCGGTGGGGCCAACTTCTCGGCGGGCCCTGAGGCGGCGCGCACCGCTATCGCCACGCATCGGGCACATGGAACGACGACGCTGCTGGCTTCCCTGGTCACCGATACCGTGGCTGCCCTTGGCGCCCAGATTGAGCAGCTGCGCCCGCTGACGGATTCCGGGGAGCTGGCCGGCATCCACCTGGAGGGCCCCTGGCTGAGCCGGGAGTATCACGGGGCCCATGATCCACAGCTGCTGCAGAGCCCGAAGACCGAGGACCTGGCCTTCCTTCTGCAGACCGGAACCCTCAGGATGGTCACCTTGGCCCCGGAGCTGCCGGGTGGGATCGAGGCCGTAGGCAAACTCCGGGCCGCCGGGGCGGTGGCTGCCCTGGGCCACACCGCCGCCAGTTATGAGCAGACTCGGCAGGCTCTGCAGGCCGGAGCAGCTGCGGCGACCCATCTGTTCAACGCGATGCGCCGCTTCGATCACCGGGCGCCCGGTCCGGTTCCTGCACTTCTTGAGCACCCAGAAGCGTTCCTCGAGCTGATAGCAGATGGGGTGCACCTGCACCCGGCGGTGCTGCGCAGCACCTTCACCCAGGCTCCGGGGCGGGCGCTCTTAGTCTCTGATGCGATGGCGGCCGCTGGCGCCGGGGACGGACACTACCGGTTGGGCCAGCTGGAGGTGCAGGTCAGCGGCGGAACCGCCCGGATCCTTGAAGAGGATGGCACCCTGGGCCCGGTGGCCGGCTCCACGCTGACCCTCCAGCATGCCGTGCAGCACGCCGTGCAGCAGGCCGGGGTCCCCCTGGAGCAGGCGCTGGCGGCAGTCACGCTGAACCCGGCCCGAATGCTGGGTGAGCCCAGCATTGGCCACCTGGGGGCAGGGGCGCGGGCAGACGTCGTCGTACTCTCCGCGGGTTTGGAAGTCACCGCGGTGCTGCACGGCGGCTCGCCGGTGGCACACGCCGGGCACTGACCCGCTGCGGGACTATCTGCCGGAGAGGTCGTCGTCGAGGCTGCCGCCTGATTCCAGGTGGTCGATATCCCGGCGGTTGATCGGGGTGGCGATGGACTCGGGGTCAGTGTCCGCATAGCCGGCGTCGGTACCGCGCCAGCGGGCGATCGCGCTCATCCCATGGTGGATGGCCAGTGCGGCGAAGCTGCCGATGGCGATACCGGTGAAGATGATCTGGCCGAAAACCATGGTGTAGTCCGCGATCGCGATGATCAGCGGCACCCCGGCCACTGCGAGGTTGACCGGGTTGGAGAAGTCCACCGAGTTCTGCACCCAGATACGCACCCCGAGGATGCCGATCATCCCGTAGAGCACGGTGCCGGCCCCGCCCAGCACGCCTTCGGGGACGGTGTTGACCAGGGCGCCGAACTTCGGCAGCAGTGCCAGCAGGATCGCGAAGAGCCCGGCCACCCAGTAGGCGGCGGTGGAATAGACCTTCGAGGAGGCCATCACCCCGATGTTCTCCGCGTAGGTGGTGGTGCCGGAGCCTCCGCCGGCCCCGGCGAGCATAGTGGCTGCCCCATCAGCGATCAGGGCCCGCCCGGTCACCGGGTCCAGGTCCCGCTTGGTCATCAGGGCCACCGATTTCACATGCCCGACGTTCTCGGCCACCAGCACCAGCACCACCGGAATGAACAGCGCGACCACCCCAAGGTGGAAGCTCGGGGCCGTGAACTCGGGCAGACCCACCCAACCGGCCTCGCCGATTTCGGAGTACTCCACCTCACCGCGGACTGCCGCGAAGGCATAGCCGATCACCACACCGACCAGGATCGAGAGCCGGCCGAGCATGCCGCGGAAGAGCACCCCGGCCACCAGCATCGCCACAATGGTCACCGTGGCAGTCGCTGGGGCGGCGTTGACGTTGTTCCAGGCCGCCGGGGCCAGGTTCAGCCCGATCAGCGCGACGATGGAGCCGGTCACCACCGGGGGCATCAGCCGCTGGATCCAGCGCGCTCCGGCGAAGTGTACGACGACGCCGAGGATGGTCAGGGCCAGCCCGGCCAGGAAGATCCCGCCCAGCGCCCCGGACATCCCATATTGTGCGGTGGCCGCGCCCACCGGGGCGAGGAAGGCGAAGGATGAGCCCAGGTAGCTGGGTACCCGCCCGGCGGTGATGATCAGGAACAGCAGGGTGCCGATCCCGGAGAACAGCAGGGTGGTCGAGGGCGGGAAACCGGTAATCACCGGCACTAGGAAGGTCGCCCCGAACATGGCCACCACATGCTGCATGCCCACCCCGGTGGTCTGGAACCAGCTCAGTCGCTCATCGGGGGCGACCACAGCGCCGGGTCGGATGGTCTTGCCGTCTCCGTGCAGGCGCCAGCCGAAGCCGGGCAGGATGCGTGATGTCATGGACAAGTACCTTATCGGCATCCGGGCCCGATTCCGGCAACCCGGACCCGGTGCCCCCTATACCTGGCCGGTCCGCCTCAGGCAAGCTTAAGGCAACCCCCGGGGTGCCGGGAGCTTGAGCTTGCTAGTGTGGAGAGAGATGACTGAGGAACTGATCATTCTGCGTGCGCCCACAGTGGCCGACGGTGCTGACCTCTGGCGGATCGCCAAGGGGACCGGGGTGCTGGACACCAACACCCCCTATGCGTATCTGCTCTGGGCGCGGGACTTCGCCGCCACCAGTGTGATCGCCGAGGTGGAGGCTGAGCCGGCCGGGTTCATCTCCGGCTACCTCAAACCAAGCGATCCGGAAACGCTCTTCATCTGGCAGGTGGCGGTGGATGCGAACTTCCGCGGCCGCGGGCTGGCCAAGAAGATGCTCTTCGAGCTGGTGGAGCGCGCCGGCGCCGCCCGCCTGGAGACCACCATCACTGAGGATAACGCCGCCTCGATCGCACTGTTCACAGCCCTGGCGCGGAAGCACGGCACCGAGATCGCGCGCCGGCCGCTCTTCAGTGCAGACCTGTTCCCCTCCGCTGAAGAGTCCGGCGAGGCCCACGCGGCCGAGGACCTCTACGTGGTGGAGCCGCTGGCCCGTCAGAGCGCCTGATCCCCCAGCCCTGTCCCATACCCAACTGTTCACCCCAAGCAATCGCAAGGATAAGAAACCCCCATGGCTACTGACATTTTTGAGACCCGCGAGTCCCAGGTACGCAGCTACTGCATGAACTGGCCGGCAGTATTCGAGCGCGCCGAAGGCCCTTACCAGTACACCGAGGACGGCTCCCGGTACCTGGACTTCTTCTCCGGAGCAGGTGCGCTGAATTACGGGCACAACCATCCCGAACTGCGTGACCTGGTGGTCGAGTACGTGGCCAACTCCGGCGTGACCCACTCCATGGATATGAAGACCCCGGCCAAGCGGCGGTTCCTGGAGACTTTCGAGCGGATCATCCTGGAGCCGCGCAACCTGGACTACAAGGTGATGTTCCCCGGCCCCACCGGCACCAACACTGTGGAGGCCGCACTGAAGCTGGCCCGCAAAGTCACCGGCCGCCAGCACATCCTGTCCTTCACCAACGCCTTCCACGGCATGACCCTGGGTGCACTCTCGGTCACCGGCAACTCGATGAAGCGCAAGGGTGCGGGCATCCCGCTGACCAACTCCTCCAAGATCCCCTACGACGACTACTTCGACGGTGATCTGCCCGACTTCATCTGGTTGGAGAAGGTCCTGGAGGACTCCGGCTCCGGTGTGGACAAGCCCGCCGCCGTGATCGTGGAGACCGTACAGGGAGAGGGCGGGCTCAACGCCGCCCGCATGGAGTGGCTCAAGGAGCTGCACAACCTGCTGCGCCGGCACAAGATCCTGCTGATCGTCGACGACGTCCAGGCAGGCTGCGGCCGCACCGGCACCTTCTTCAGCTTCGAGCCGGCCGGGATCACCCCAGACATCGTCTGCGTCTCCAAGTCCATCTCCGGCTACGGTCTGGCCATGGCGCTGACCCTGTTCAAGCCCGAGCTGGACGTCTGGGAGCCCGGGGAGCACAACGGCACCTTCCGCGGCAACAACCTCGGCTTTGTCACCGCCGCCCGGGCCCTGGAGCTGTTCTGGTCCGATGACAGCTTCCAGAAGGAGCTGGCAGGCAAGATCGAGGCCCTGCATTCCGGTATGGAGAAGGTCACCGAGCATGTGAAGGGCTCCTATGTGAAGGGGCGCGGGTTCCTCTCCGGAATCGCCTTCCCCGAGCCGGACACTGCGGGCAAGGTCGCCGCTGAGGCCTATAAGCGCAACCTACTGGTGGAGACCTCCGGCCCGCAGGACGAGGTGGTCAAGCTCATGCCGCCGCTGAACATCCCGGATCAGGACCTGCTGAAGGGCCTGGGCATCTTGGAGGAAGCGGTACTGGCAGCCACCGGGCAGCTCGGTGAGCCCAGCCGCCTGCGCCCACCTCACTGACAGTGCTGA
Organism: Nesterenkonia alkaliphila; assembly: GCF_009758175.1. Taxonomy (GTDB): domain Bacteria; phylum Actinomycetota; class Actinomycetes; order Actinomycetales; family Micrococcaceae; genus Nesterenkonia; species Nesterenkonia alkaliphila. The sequence continues at coordinate 108,054 of NZ_WRPM01000007.1, read as the reverse complement.
TCCCGGCGGCGGGCAGAGCCCGCCCGCCTCTCGGAACCCCTCACGAGGGCGTAGGATTGTCAACAATGCGGACTGTGGTCGCGCATACTCTGACTGAACTCAGGAAAGCGAGCTTCTATGTACACCCTGCACATCGATGACCTCAACGGTACCGACCGCGACGTCAAGGACGGCCACTGGCGCTCACGCCGGATGATCCTGGCCAAGGAGAAGGTTGGCTTCTCCCTGCACGAGACCACCCTCTACGCCGGGCAGACCTCCGAGTTCTGGTACGCCAACCATGTGGAGGCCGTGTACTGCGTAGGCGGCAAAGGCACCCTGACCAACCTGGAGACCGGTGAGAAGCACCAGATCACTGACGGGTTCCTCTACCTGCTGGACGGTCACGAGAAGCATCGCCTGGAGATCGAGGAGGAGTGCCGGATGATCTGCGTGTTCAACCCCCCGGTCACCGGCCGCGAGGTCCACGACGAGAACGGGGTCTACCCCGTCATCATCGAGGATGATGACGCCTAAGCAAGCGTGCGGGGGCGGGTTCCCTGTGCAGTGGGACAGGCCCCGCTGCACAGGGCCGCAGGCGAGCGTCATCGAGGATGATGACGCCTGACTTTCCGACATTTCGACCTTAACTTGGGCCCGATCACCACGGTGACCGGGGCCAAGTCGTATCGTAGTGCTCGTGCCACAAGGGGACGCCGTGCCGAAGGCCGCTCAGCAGACAACGCTGTGGGGTGCCTTCAAGCGTGCCATCAGCACGATGGCCCAGTCCTCCCCACCACGGCTGGCGCTGATCATCTTCGCTGCGGTCATCGCGTTGTTCACCACTCTGCTGATGATGCCCTGGGCCACGCCTGGCGGGAGATCTGCGGCATTCCATGACGCCCTGTTCGTAGCCACCTCTGCGGTGACCGTGACCGGTCTGACTCCCGTCAACACCGCAGACGACTGGTCCCTGGCCGGCCAGATAGTGATCCTGATCGGTATTCAGGTCGGCGGACTGGGCATCATCACCATGGCGGCGCTGCTCGCAGTCTCGGTGACCCGCCACCTGGGCCTGCGCACCCGTCTGGTCGCCCAGGAGGGTATCTCCACGGGCCGCCTGGGCGAGGTGGGGCATCTGCTCAAGACGGTCATCATCTGCTCCGTTGTGGTGCAGGCCGCCCTGGCTGCCGTCCTCATCCCCCGTCTGATAATGCTCGAGGGTGACGCACTGCAGGGCGCCTGGTACGGGCTCTTCTATGCCGTGAGCTCCTTCAACAACGCCGGCTTTGTCATCCACTCCGATGGGCTGGCCGGAGTGGGGAATGACCCGGCAGTCGTGTGGACTGTCATGATCGGAGTGTTCCTGGGCAGCCTGGGCTTCCCGGTCCTCTATGTCCTGTGGAAGCACCGCTGGCACATCAAGCAGTGGTCTCTGCACTCCAAGCTGACCATGGAGGTCACCACCATCCTGCTGTTCGCAGGGGCCGCGATCTACGCCTTCATGGAGTGGAACAACTCTTCGACCATCGGCGAGATGGACCTCTGGGAGAAGCTGCAGAATTCACTCTTCGCCTCAGCCAATATGCGCTCCGGCGGGTTCTCTGTGGTGGAGTCCAACTTGGAGCACTCGGAGACGATGCTGGTGTCCGACGCTCTGATGTTCGCCGGCGGCGGTTCAGCCTCCACCGCCGGGGGCATCAAGGTCACTACGCTGGCAGTCATCTTCCTGGCCTTCCTCGCCGAGGCTCGCGGACACGAGGAGTCCTCGGCCCACGGCCGCACCATTCCTGCCCAGGCCGTGCGCGTGGCCGTCTCGGTGGTCGCCATGGGCGCCACCGCGGTGCTGCTGTCCACCCTGGCGCTGATGACCATCAGCGACCTGGACGTCGGGCGCCCGCTCTATGAGTCCATCTCCGCCTTCGCCACGGTGGGCCTGACCTCAGGGCTCACCGCTGAGCTTCCACCTTCGGGACTCTATGTCCTGACCCTATTGATGTTCACCGGACGTGTCGGCATCATCACTTTCGCCGCTGCTCTGACCGTGCGTCAGCGCCGCGTCCGCTACCGCTATCCAGAAGGAAGGCCGCTCATTGGCTAAGAAACAGCAGACCAATAAGCCCGTTCTAGTGGTCGGGCTGGGCCGCTTCGGCATCGCATTGGCCCAGCAGCTTGTGGACCAGGACAAAGAGGTCCTGGCGGTGGACAGGCACCGCAGTCTGGTGCAGAAATACGCCGACGCCTTCACCCACACTGTTGAGGCCGATGCCACCGATATGGAGGCGCTGCGCCAGCTCGGCGCCGAGGAGTTCGACGCCGCAGTGGTGGGTGTGGGCACCTCCATCGAGTCCAGTGTGCTGGTGGCAGCGAACCTAGTTGATCTCGGGGTCAGCCAGGTCTGGGCCAAGGCCATCAACCCCACCCACGGCAAAATCCTCACCCGTATCGGCTGCCACCACGTGATCTATCCTGAGCATGACGCCGGAGTGCGTGCCGCACACCTGGTGAGCGGGCAGATGATGGATTTCATCAAGTTCGACGACGATTTCGCGATCGTCAAGATGCGCCCGCCCAAGGCCCTGCAGGGCAAGTCCATCGACCAGTCCCAGCCGCGCAAGCGCCACCAGGTCAACGTGGTGGGCGTGAAATCACCGGGCAAGGAGTTCGTCTACGCCCAGCCGGACACCGTAGTCAATCCCGGGGACACGATCGTCGTCTCCGGCGACGTCTCCCAGCTCGAATGGTTCGCTGACCACGCCTAGGGGGAACTCGCACGCCTGGCGGTGGCCAGGAACGCCTGGCCGGCCCCGTGGAATGCCAGCGGACCCGGGCTGGTGTGCAGGAGGAACTGGCCGCGGCTGGCAGTCTGTGCCGCGGCGTCGTCGTTGTCTGTGCTGAGTGTGAACTCTCCCTGCATCACCGCAACCACACTGGGGCTCTGGGTGCTGATCTCGGCATCGCCCGTGATCTCCAGCAGCTCGAAGGGTGCCCCGCGGTCATCCGGTCCCGCCTCGGTGCGGTAGCTGCGCAGCGCCCCCTGCTGCGGCTCAGGCTGCAGCCGTTCCGGGGCACCGAAACTGATGTCCAGGACGTTCAGCAGCTCGGGAACATCAATGTGTTTTCCGGTCAGCCCGCCACGCAGCACATTGTCGCTGGGGCCCATCAGTTCAATTCCAGTCCCGTGCAGGTAGGCGTGGATGTTCCCTGCGGGCAGCCATAGGGCTTCCCCGGCGGCCAGCACCTCGTAGTTGAGCATCAGGGCCACTGCCGCCCCCGGGTCCCCCGGGTACTGAGCCAGCAGCCGGGAGGCCAGTCCCAGCTGCTCAGGGTGGCGTTCGGCCGCGGCTCCCAGCTGGTCCACCAGCAGAGGAATCTCCGCATCCTCGCCGAGCAGCCAGCGCACAGTGCGCGCGATCCCCTGCTCCGCCAGGGTATAGGCCCAGGTCCGCAGCAGAGCCCCGGAGGAGCCTGCACCCTGAGCCACCTGCTCCAGCAGCTCCACGGTCTCTGCCGGGTCACGGAATCCACAGAGCGCCTCGAACCCGTCGGTCAGCGCAACAATCATCTCCGGTTTGGGCCGGGGGTCGCGGTAGTTCCGGCGCGGGGCATCGATCGGAATGCCCGCACTCTGCTCACGCTCAAAGCCCTGTACCGCCTGCTGGGCAGAGGGGTGGGCCTGCAGCGAGAGCGGAGCGGCGGCGTCGAGGATCTTCAGCAGGAAGGGCAGCCGCTGGCCGGTCTGCTGCTCCCACTGGTGCAGATCGTCCCATTCGGACTGCTCATTGAGCACGCGGCTGGGCGATTTCGGATGCGCGCCGAGCCACAGCTCAGCCTCCGGCCCGCCGCTGGGTTCGCGTCCCAGCAGCGCGGAGATGCCGCCCGCTGCGCCCCACGGGTAGGGCATGGAGGCGTTATCGATTCTGATCAGAGCGCTCACTGAATTCATCATCTCATCCTGGGCTGCTGCCCGGTATCGGCAGCCGGTAGGCTTGAGAATTGTGACCCGCCCCTCCCCTGTGCCGCCGCCCACCACAGTGGTCTGGGATCCTGCGCTGCTGGGATACCGGTTCACCGCTACCCATCCCATGGACCCGGTGCGCCTGGAGCTCACCGAGCGGCTGGCCCGTGATCTGGGGGTCTTCGATGCGCCAAACCTGACTGAGGTCTCCCCGGAGATCGCTGAGGACACCGCCCTGGCCGCAGTGCACACCGAGGAGTACATCTGCGCAGTGCACGCCGCCTCCGAGTCTGGCACGGCCTCCCTGGAGCACGGTCTGGGCACCGAGGACACCCCGGTGTTCGAAGGCATCCACACCGGGGCGGCCCGGATCGCCGGCGGCACCCTGCACCTGGCTCAGTCGCTGGTGGCCGGCACCGCGGTGCGCGGGGTGAACTTCGCCGGCGGGATGCATCACGCCGGAATCGCCAAGGCCGGCGGGTTCTGCGTCTACAACGATGCCGCCCTAGCCATCCAGCACCTCCTGGACACCGGTACCCGAAAGGTGGTCTACATCGATGTGGATGCCCACCACGGCGACGGCACCCAGGAGATCTTCTACTCTGATCCCCGGGTGATGACCATCTCGGTCCACCAGTCCGGCACCACTCTCTATCCAGGAACCGGTTTCCCCAATGAGATCGGCGCAGGGCCCGCCGATGGCACCGCAGTGAACATCTCGCTGCCGCCGGGCACCGGCGACGCCGGGTTCCTGCGCGCCTTCCACGCGATCATCCCTCAGGTGGTCCGGACCTTCGAGCCGGAGGTGATCGTCTCTCAGCACGGCTGCGACTCCCATGCCGATGATCCGCTCAGCGATCTGCAGCTGAGCATCGAGGGGCAGCGTCAGCTGGCCCTGGACATCGGGCACCTGGCCGAGGAGCTCACCGAGAACCGCTGGATCGCCACCGGGGGCGGGGGCTACAGCATCCACCAGGTGGTGCCGCGGGCCTGGGCACACCTGACTGCGGTGGCCGCCGGCTCACCCATTCCGCTCAACACTGCGGTCCCAGGCAGCTGGCGGGAGTATGTCCGCAACACCTATGAGGTCAACGCCCCGGAGCAGATGCACGATGATGCCGAACTGTGGTGGAGGACCTGGGAGCTGGGCTACGATCCCGAGGACGCGGTAGACCGTGCGGTCATCCAGACCCGCAAAGAGATCTTCCCGCTCCATGGATTAGACCCGTGGTTTGACTGAGCTTGTCCCACCGCGGCGCGCTCCGCTTGCCGCTGAACCCGCCAGTTCGCCGTCTTTCCGCAGAATCGGTAGACTCTTCCAAGACCTTTTTGGCCTATCCCCTATAGACAAGGACTGTGACCCTATGGGTTCTGTGATCAAGAAGCGCCGCAAGCGCATGGCGAAGAAGAAGCACCGCAAGCGTCTTCGCAAGACTCGCCACCAGCGGCGCAACAAGAAGTGACCCACTTCTTGCACGTACAGTGGACCCCGGTTCTGATACCGGGGTCTTTCTGTGTCCGGAGGAAAAATGTCTGATCATGTCCACGTTGAGGTGCTCACCAAGCCCGGCTGCCACCTGTGCGCCGAGGCCCTGGCCACCACGGAGGCTGCCTGCGCCGAGTTTGGCCTGAGCTACACCGAAACCAATATAGAGAACGACGCCGCCCTCCTCACCCAATTCGCCGAGGAGATCCCGGTGCTGCGCATCAACGGCACCGTCCGGGACTTCTGGAAGTTCGACCCAGCCCGGCTGCGCCGGCTGCTGGCGGAGGCTACTGGCCCCTCAGCTGGCCGGTGATCTCGGCAGCACGGGCCGCGGCCGCCGCGGCGCCGGCCCGGATGGTCTGGCCCATATCTGCGGCATCGAAGGTGCTGATCGCCTGCTCAGTAGTGCCATTGGGGCTGGTGACGTTTCGGCGCAGCTGGGCGGCATCGGCCTTCCCCTGGTTTTCCAGAAGCATCTTTCCGGCACCGTAGATCGTCTCAGCGGCCAGGCCTGCCGCCAGCTCGGGATCCAGGCCCAGTTCAGCCCCCGCTGCGGCCATCTGCTCGGCGAGGTAGAAGGCATAGGCGGGCCCGGAGCCGGCGATGGCGGAGAGCGCATCGATCTGCTCCTCCGGGATCACATGCACCGAGCCTGAGGCGCCGAGCAGCTCGGCCACCAGTTCTACCTGCTGCTGGCTGGTGTGGGTGCCCGCGCTGAGCCCCACCACGCCGGCTCCTACGGAGAGGGGAGTGTTGGGCATAGTGCGGATCACCGGCTGGCCCTCTGCGAGCGCGGCTTCCATCATCTCCAGGGTCACCGCAGCAGCCACCGAGACCACTACCGCACCGGGCTTGAGCGCGTCCTTGATACCGGCACACAGATCGGTGATCTGATAGGGTTTCACGCCCAAAAACACGATCTCAGCCTGGGCAGCTGCGGTGCGGTTGGCGGCGTCGTCGTTCTCCTCAGCCAATACCTGCACACCGTAGTGCTGCGAGCGTCGCTGCGCAGACTCCGAGGAGCGGGAGGTTGCCACGACCTGCTCAGGGCTCACCCCGGAGCTCAGCAGCCCCGTCAGAATGGCCCCGTTCATGGAACCCAGGCCCAGCATCGCAATCTTCGGTCCGGTCATGATCCTCCTTGATTGGCGGCAGTCAGCTGCGCCTGTTCCAGCACCAGCTCAATAGCCTGTTCCTGATGGTCGGGCGGGTATCCATGGATGGCCAGAAGTCTTCGCAGCCTAGAACGCATGCCGGCCTTCACTGAGTCTCGGCTGTGCCAGTCGATGGTGACGGAGTTCTGCACGGAGTGGACCAGATCTACTGTGATGTCGCGCAATTTCTGGTCGCCCATCTCGGTCACAGCGGCACCGTTCTGGGTCAGTGCGTCGTAGAAGGCCAGCTCCCCGATAGAGAGGTTGAGGTCCTGAGCACGCTGCTGCTGGCTCTTCATCTCTTTGGCGACCTTCACCAGCTCAGCGATCACTTCGGCTGCGGTGAGCGCCTGGTTGGTGTACTTCTTCACCGCCGAATCCAGCATTTCGGAGAACTTTTTGCCCGTGACCACATTGGTGCGGCGCACGGTCTTGATCTCATCGTTGAGCAGCTTGCGCAGCATCGCCAGGTGGATGTGCTCTTTGTCTTTCTGGGCGGCGAGCCGGTTGAGGAATTCCTCGTCCAGCAGGGAAAGCTCCGGTTTCTCACGGCCTTCGAACCCGTAGATGTCAATGACCTTATCCGCAGTGATGGCCTCGTTGACGATCTGGCCGATGGCGGTATCCATATCTACTGCCCCGGACCCGCCGTCGCCGGACTCGGGGGCCTGGAATTTGAGGATGGCGGTGCGCACAGCGGTGAGGAGCGCGACGTCGTCCCGAATCTTGGCTGCCTCGTCAGTGGCTCCGCACAGAGCGAAGGCTTTGATGAGAGCCAGGGTCTCATCGAGGAACCGGTCGGTGAGGCTCTTACCCTCCGAGGCGCCATCAGCACCCTGCTCGAGCACATGGTTCATGACGTTCTGGTAGACGCTGATCCGCTCAGCGTCACTCCTCTCCGGGGTCACCCGGTGGTCCACTCCGTGCAGCATGGCGGTGACCACCTCGTACTTCTCCTGCATCACCGCGACCATCTCTTCGATGGGCACCCCCGTAGTGTCCCGGTCAGAGGGAGAGTACTCAGCGAGGGCGTCCTGCAGCCGGGTGAAAATGCCGATGTAGTCCACGATCAGCCCGCCGGTCTTGTCCATGTACCGCCTGTTGACCCGGGCGATGGCTTGCATGAGGCCGGCTCCCTGCATGGTCTTGTCCACGTACATGGTGTGCATGGAAGGAGAGTCGAAGCCGGTGAGCCACATATCCCTGACAATCACCAGTTCCAGAGGGTCAGCGGGGTTTTTGGCCCGGGCTTTGAGCTGATTGCGCTGCTTCTTGTCGTAGAGGTGGGGTTGGAATGCTGCCGGGTCGGAGGCGGAGCCGGTCATCACTACTTTGATTCGGCCTTCGGTGAGGTCCTCGGAATGCCAGTCCGGGCGTAAGGTGGTGATCTTGTTGTAGAGCTCAACGGCGATCCGCCGGCTCATGGTCACAATCATGGCTTTGCCGACCAGCTCGGCGCGCCGGGCCTCCCAGTGCGTTACGATATCCGCGGCGACCAAGTTCAACCGGGCGTCGGATCCCACCACTGCTTCCAGGCGCGCCCACCTGTTCTTGGCTTTCTGCGCCTCGGTCTCCTCTGCCTCACCCACAGCTTGGTCGGCGAGTTTGTCCAGCTCTTCAAGGTCGTCCTTGTCCAGGCCGATCTTCGCCAGCCGGGATTCGTAGAAAATCTTGACTGTGGCACCATCATCCACCGCCCGGGAGAGGTCATAGACGTCGATGTAGTCACCGAAGACCGCTTTGGTGGACTTGTCAGTGGATTCGATCGGTGTGCCGGTGAAGCCCAAGTAGGTGGCGTTGGGCAGGGCATCTCGCATGTACTTGGCGAGCCCGCCACGCAGCTGACCGTCTTTGGTGAACGTGGTCTCCAACCCGTACTGGGAGCGGTGGGCCTCATCAGCGATCACCACCACATTGCGGCGGTCGGTAAGCAGCCGGTCTCCTTCGACGTTCCCGCCGAACTTCTGCAGGGTGGTGAAGATAATGCCCCCGGAGGTCCGCCGTAGCTTATCCCGCAGGTCCTCCCGGGTCTCGGCCTGGATGGGCCGTTCGGGCAGAACAGAGGCCGGGGCGAAGACCTCCTCGTAGAGCTGGTTGTCCAGATCCTGCCGGTCGGTGAGGAACACCAGGGTGGGGTTTCCCATCCGAGGGTCGGTCATGATCTTCCCCGCGAAGAAGACCATTTCGAAGCTCTTGCCTGAGCCCTGCGTGTGCCAGACCACGCCTCCGCGCTTATCGCCTTCAGGGCTTGACGCTGTCACCACAGACTCCACTGCCTTGTTGACCGCCCAGTACTGGTGGTACTTCGCCACACGCTTCACGATGACGTTCTTGGCCTGGCCGCTGGCAGTGGTGGTGGATTCCTCAGAGAACACGATGAAGTTGGCCATCAGATCCAGGAAGCGCTCCGGGGCGAAAACTCCTTGGATCAGCACATCGAGTGAGGGCGTGCCTTTGACGGTGTCGGTGCCGTCGGTGGTTTTCCACGGGGCGTAGTGCTCGAATCCTGCGCTGAAGGTGGCCATCGCGGAGGAGGACCAGTCACTGAGTACTGTGAGCGCGTTAGTCGCGAAGAGCGAGGGGATGTCCTGCCGGTAGGTCTGGACCTGGTTCCAGGCTGATTTGAGGCTGGCGCCAGAGACCGAGGGGCTCTTGAGCTCGAACAATGCCACGGGTATTCCGTTGATGAAGGTCAGAATATCCGGGCGGCGGTCCCGGTTCTCGATGACAGTGAACTGGTTAGCTGCGGCCCAATCATTGATGCCCGGGGTGTCAAAATCGATGAGCTTCAGCCGCTTGGTGCGCTGCTGGCCTGAGTCGCTGTAGGTCACCGGGACCCCGTGGATGAGGAACTCGTGCCGGCGCATGTTCTCCAAGAGGATGTCCTGGTGCTCGGTGCGCTGGAACCGTTTGACTGCCTCGGCCTGCTGTTCGGGGTCGGCGCCGGGGTTGAGCCGAGCCACGGCATCGCGGAGTCGGCCGGTCAGGAAGCTCTGGGACCAGTCTTCACGTTCACTTGTCGGGGAGTCAGGGGCAATATCGGGACCATGCAGGATCTGATAGCCGAGTTGGCGGAGGTGATCCAGGGCGGCCTTCTCTATCGTCTCCTCATCGAATGCCAGCACAGCAGGCCCTCCCTCAACCAGCGCGAGCGATATCCCACCACCCTACAAGCTGGCGGGCCGGGACCTTACAATCGGTCCTCCAAGCGAAGCCTGATCTCGACATCACTCATCGAGGAGTGGTGTACCTCTAGTACGGTAACCACGCCTTCTGAGTACCGATAGACCACCTGATAGCGCTTTCGGAATGTACGCACCTGGAGTTCAGCCCCAGCAACTCTCTGAGACCTCCCGGCGTTGGGATAGACGCCGATGTCCTCGCAGAACTCAATGAGCTCGTCCAGATACATGGCGGCCGCGTTGGCACCCATGTATTCGCATTGGAAAGCTTCGATCTCGGCGAGGTCGTCTTCGGCATCCTCATGGAACGTCACCGGCACCATGATTACGCCGCCTTGACCCGTGCCTCCCTGCGCTGTTGTAGGCGCCGGCGCATCTCGTCTGCAGAAATAGCCTTGGTGGGGTCTTCGTCAAGCTCTTTGAGCCGAGGAATGATGATGTTCTCCACGCGGCGTTCGAAGTCCAATTGTTCGATCACTACGTTGCGGTAGCCGAGCTCGATGGCGTGCTCCATGCTGTCGACAGTGTTGCTCTCCACCGCGCGTTCAAGGACCGCCTGGTCCTCCGGCGAAACCTCGACGGTGTGCTTATAAGGGACTGTCATGGCTGCACCTCCTGCAATTCAGTGTACGACCAGCCCCGGACATGCGGAATGTCAGCCACTTGCCCCGGAGGAGGGCTACCCGCTCCGAGGCGGTTATAGCCGCCCGCTGATCCGTTTCTCGACGCTCTCCTCGCTCATCCACGTTGCGTGCACCTCCAGGACTTTGACGACAGCGTCCTCGTGAACGTAGACCACCACGTGCCGCTTCCGGAACGTGCGCGTCTGCACTTCGACCGAACCGTACCGCCTGTTGCGGCCAGCCTCCGGACAAACACCGATGTCATCAATGAAGTCGTAGATGCTCTCGCCCTAGGCTTCAGCAGCTGCCACTCCGCTGACCTCTGCTCGGTAAAGGACAACATCCCGGAGGTCACGATGGACACCGGGGTGGTATTCCACCGGTGTCATGGCCAGGCGGCTTCTGCGCGCCGTGCGTGCAATTCCTCCCGCATCTTGGCCCGCATCTGCTCTGAGGTGAGAGCGATGGAGGGATTCTCTCGCATCTCCTGGAGCCGGGGAATGATCTTCTCTTCCATACGCGCTTCAAAGTCGAGCTGCTCGGCAACCACGTTCTCGAATCCGAGGTTGGCCGCTTCTGCAAGGTCCTCCACCGTTCCACTCTCGACGGCGCGGTCCAGCACTTCAGCGTGCTCCTCTGGAACCTCGACAGTGATCTGCTTGGTGGTGCCCATAATTCAACCTCCTAAAACTCAGTGTACGCCGCAGCCCGGACACAGGGATCGGCACCCAGCGACGCCGACTCGGCACCCGCTGGGCAGTCGCCTACGACAAGCCGCAGCAAGTACGGTCACACCGTGCTCTACTGCCCAGTCATCGCGCCGCATCCGTCAAACTCGGGCAGTTCCCTACGATGGCACACCCCGTAATCCAATTCGTCGACACGTATTGCCCAGTAAGTCCGGACATGCGAAAAAGGTAGAGGCGCACCCCAGTCGAACGCCCGACACGCCAAACGTCCCGCTCACTCCCGAAGAGTCTCCGCATCGGGAATCCTGCTCAGGAGAGCGACTCAGGCAGAACTGACCACCTCTGCAGCTTCGGGGACCCGGATGCGGCCGGAGAGCAGCTCCGGTAGGAGCGCATCGCGCAGAGCCGCCAGCTTCTGGTTCTCGTCGGTAAGTTGATTCATGCGTTCAATGAGGGGGTTGCACCGCTCGGAGAGACCCTCGCGCTGTCCCAAGGTCAAGGCTGGAACTGGCCATTCAGAGAGGTCCTTCCACGACGCGCGAGGCATTCTCGTGCCAGTGGCCGATGCGGAAACGGAGTCGATCAGCTCCTGGGAAGATGCCACGGTGGCCACTAACGCGAGATCGATGGTCTCGTAGGGACGCAAAACAAGTATGTCCGTGGAACAGACTCCGTCCAAAGGCGCGATTCCCACCTTGCGGAAGTAAGGACGGAGCTTCCCGAATAACACGTCATTCTGCTCAAACGCCGCTTTCTGACTACCGACGTCTTCTGCGGAGTCCCAACTGTCTAAGGCGATCGAACCCCGTGGCATATGCTCCAACCCGATATATGCGTCCTCGGCCGACATCTGTTCCGGAGCAACCTTGTCCTTGACCAGGAAGCACAAATCCCCCAGCTTCATGTCATCAGGGAAAGACGCCTGTAGCTCTGCGTTCACCGTGGCGCGCAATAGTTCTTGAGACAGATGTTGAAGGCGGCGGTTTGAGTCGATCTTGTCGTCCAGGGCACCCAGCGTTGCTGCGATCCCCCGCTGCTCCTCGAGGGGTGGGAGACGCAAGGGGAACTCGGGGAACTCTTTGAGCATGATGCGGTCAACTGTCGAGCCATGCACTGTGCGTTGCCGAATCTCTTCTTGAAACTCTGGCCCCAGATAGGCGAAAAGGAGGAACTGCGGGTCGACTAGTTGTGTATTCGGTCGAATCAGTGCGAGCCTACGCCCGAGGCAACACCGCAACCCCGCAGGAACGATAGCCGCTTCACCAATCCTAGTCTCGTAGGAAAACACCACGTCTCTCGCTCGCGGAGTCACCCGCCGAGTCCACTGGGCGAAGTCCTCTTCGCTAAGGTGAGCACTCTTCGCGAGGTCAAGACGCCCATTTTCTATACTCGAGATGCCTAAGAAGACTGGTCCGCTCGTCGCAGTCTTAGTGGATTTTGGAGTGGCGTGAGGACCATCGAATACTTCGCCGATTTCACCAATCGGCACTGTTCGCCAGTGACCACTCACCCCAGACCCTCCAATCTCTCCCGGATGGTCTGCTCCAGTTCGCGGCCGCGGTCGAACTCGGCGTACAGCTCCGCGGTAAGCCGTTCAATCTTCTCCTGGATCGGTTCACCGTCGTCCTCGACCTCCTCGGCACCCACGTACCGACCAGGGGTGAGCACAAAGTCGTGGTGGGCAATCTCCTCAGCTGTTGCCGCTTTCACGAAGCCTGGGACGTCGCGGTACCCTCCATCCTTATTCCTCCAGGCGTGGTAAGTATCCGCGATCTTGGCGACGTCGTCATCATCTAGCACGCGCAGCTTGCGGGACTCCATGCGGCCCAGCTTGCGGGCGTCGATGAACAGCACCTCGCCCTTGCGCTCCCGGTGCCCGTTGCCGTGCCGGTTGCGGCTGAAGAACCAGAGGCTGACCGGGATGCCGGTGTTGAAGAACAGCCGGTCGGGCATCGCCACAATACAGTCCACCAGGTCAGCCTTCACCAGGTTCCGGCGGATCTCTCCCTCGCCCCCGGACTTGGAGGACAACGACCCGTTGGCCAGCACAATCCCGGCCGTGCCGTTGGGCGCCAGGTGGTGGATGAAGTGCTGCACCCAGGCGAAGTTGGAGTTCCCCTTGGGCGGCAGGCCGAACTCCCAGCGGGGGTCGTCAGCCAGTTTGGCATCGAACCAGTCGTCCTGGTTGAACGGCGGGTTCGCGATCACGAAGTCCGCCTTCAGGTCCGGGTGCAGGTCCTCGGTGAAGGAGTCCGCAGACTTGTTCCCCAGGTCGGCCTCAATGCCGCGGATGGCCAAGTTCATCTTGGCCAGCTTCCATGTGGTGTGGGTGTACTCCTGGCCATAGATCGAGATGTCAGTCTGCGCGCCGCCATGAGCCTTCACGAACTCAGCCGACTGCACAAACATGCCGCCGGAACCGCAGGCAGGGTCAAACACCCGGCCCGCGTACGGCTCCAGCATCTCCACCAGGGTCTTGACCACCGAGCGCGGCGTGTAGAACGCCCCGGCGTCCTTCCCGGTCTCCTTTCCAGCGAACTGGCCCAGGAAGTATTCATAGACCCGGCCTAGCACGTCGTCGGACCCGTGGTCATCGGTGGTGGTAAAGCCGATATTGCCGACCAAGTCCACCAGCTGCCCGAGCCGCCCCTGGTCCAGACCCTCACGGGCGTAGTTGCGCGGCAGCACTCCGCGCAGGGTGGGGTTCTCCTTCTCGATCAGATCCATGGCCGAGTCGATCAGTTCGCCAATTGCCGGGGTCTTGGCCCGTTCCTGAAGGAACTGCCAGCGAGCCTCCTCCGGCACCCAGAACACATGGTGGGAGGCATACTCATCCCGGTGCTCAAGGAACTGGGGGATCTGCTCCGCGGGGATGCCCTCGGTGCGCAGTTCAACCTCAAGCTGCTCACGGCGCTCGGTGAACCGGTCGGAGATGTACTTCAGGAAGATCAGGCCCAGCACTACGTGCTTGTACTCGCTGGGCTCCTGGTTGCCGCGCAGGAGGTCCGCGGCCTCCCAGAGCCGCTGCTCCAAGGTCTTCTGCTTGGCCGCGGCAGACTTCTTGGCCCGTTGTGCGGTGCCGGGGGCAGAAGGTGCTGGTGCGGTTTCAGTGGTGTTTGGCGGCGGCGTCCCCATGAGTGTTTACCCTACCGGGCGGCAGGGAGTTCCTCGGAATAGCCGAGGAACCGGGACCGGGCGTCGAAGATCGCTTGGACAACTGCTGGCCGCAGGGAAGCAGGCACCCGGTGGGCATCCTCCCCGCCCTGAAGGATGCCCAGGCGGGCGAGAGCAGCCATCAACATCCTCGGCCGGACAGCCAGCAGGTTCATCTCAGGAGGTGCAGTCTCTGCGGCCGGGTCATCCTCCCGGTGCAGAGCATCCACGAGCAAACCGATGATGACCGGAATGCTGCGCTGCCCCAGCATGGCAAGGAAACCATCCCGCTGGAACGGTTCAGCCTCCTCCTGCAGAGCTGCACCAATGAACGCAGTGACGAAGTCCTCCCGAAGCTCCAGGGCCACCAGCGGATGAGAAGACATCCAGTCATCGGCGGCCGGACCCGGATAGACCTTAGTGGAGCCCAGTTCAATGATCTCCATCTCCAGGAGCGCCTTCCACCAGGCCGCCAGCTCCGGGAGCTCCCACATGCTCAGCACCTTGGTCTTCGCCGTGCTCTGCTGGATAGTGAGCCCCTCGCCGCTGAACAGGGCACCTTCGGTAACTTCCGGCGGGACGGCGTCGTCCCTCTTGTTGACCCCTTCAGCAGGAATGCCCAGCATGGCGGCAACCGGTTCGACATCCTTCCTGCGCAGCCCGCCCTTCTGGGTCGCCGGGGCGCTGGGGCCCATCCAATAGAGAAAACTGTCTACTGCGGACACCACTGTGGTGGCACGAAGGTCCTGAAGGCGGGTTTCGGCGCTGGGGCGTGAGTCCTCTGCGAGGAACCGGGTGAGCAGGAAAGCGGGGTCGTGGATCCGGTCCAGCTCGTCATGCACCACTGACATCGCCTGGATCAGCGCCCCAGAATCTACGGCTGCACCCGGGTATTCCTGGAGGAAGTGCAGGTAGTCATGGAGAGTTTCGACTACTGGCAGGTAGATGTCCTCCTGCTGCTCCCGGCTGCTGCCCAGCATCTCTGCCAGAAAGTCAGGGTCCGGTGGAAGGACGGGCGTGGCACCGTTGGGCGATCGGGCCTCCAGCAGCATCTGCAGCACGGCCACGACGTCGTCCGGCTCACCACCGGCACTGCCATGCCCCTCATGGAGCCAGGTCCTGAAATCCAGGAGAAGGTCGTCGACCCTGCGGCGCGAGGCGGACTTTGCGGAGGCCTGACGAGCTGGGTTGCCTCGAGACTTCTTCCTACGCTTCGACATACGCCTAGCCTATGCGGCATTCCGGTCGGCGTGAGCCAGGACGTGCATCAGCATGAGTGGACGTTCAGCGTCTCCGGGGGTGCCGCTAATGTGAGTTTATTCGGACAGGAAGGACCAGACAGCTGAGGCAAATGCAAGGAGGGCAGTCTCAATGCTGGCAGGCATGAATGCAGCCACTTATGCCACCCCGGAGGATCATGCTGACCTGCTGCGGCTGCGTGGACTGCGGGATGTGGAACAGCACCTGGACCAGGTGCGCGGCACCGGATGGTTCAGGCCCAGCCGGTACTGGCGCGCCTAGAAGCTTGATGCCGACACCACTCCCGACGGCACCTCACTATTCCGTGACGGGGCTACGTTGGGAGACGTGCTGGCGCTGAACCAGTTCGACCAGCAGTTGCGCACCGCACTCGGCGGACTGTTCGGCAGTGTAGAGATTGCTCAGCGTGCACGGATCGGTGAAACCTTGGGGCGGCGCGATCCGCAGGCCCATCTGCGCCCTGATTTCCTCCAGGGCGGCCTGGATCCTGCTGCCCATAAGCACTTCCACACGGAGTACAAGAACGTGGTGAAGTGGACCAAGGACCCTGTGATCCAACGCTACGCCAAGGAATACGGGACTGACGAGCTGCCGCTCTGGATTGGGCTGGAGGGTCTGAACCTGGGGCTGCTGATACAGCTGTACCGTTTCATGTCGCGGCCATTGCGGCAAGAAGTCGCTGACGCCTTCGACGCCTCAGCCAAAGAACTGGGCTCCTGGCTCCGGCGGATTCGTGAACTGCGCAATCTCAGCGCCCATCACCAGGTGATCTGGAATGCACGGACGCCGTCACCGGTACGCACCACGGAACGGCGGCACTGCTTGGTGCTCCAGCACCTGGAGCAGGGAGACACCCGCACCTACCTCACAGTGGCTGTGGCCAACTTTCTGGCCAAGCAGGTCCAGGACTTCGCCGCCGTGGAGGCAACCCGCTCTGCGCTGCTGCAGTTCCCCGATGTACTTCAGTTCGACGTGCACAGCCTGGGCGCTCCCTACGGCTGGGAACATACGAGCCTCTGGCATGTGTAAGCTGTGTGCCGACGGCTCATTGCCTGGGGATTGCTGCATCGGATCGGGAGCATGTCCGGACCTAATCCTAGAATGGGAACATGACTTCGAACACAGTCTCTGCGACCCCGGCGGCACCGACGGATAAGTCCGCACCCGCGGTGAGCGCTGAGCCCGTGACCGCACCGGTGCTGCCTGAGGCGTATGAGGACCTGGCCGGGCAGCCGGAGCTGGCCGCCGCCTGGGAGGCGGAGGTGGCTGCCCGCCGAGCGGAGGCTGTGAAGCTGCAGGCTCTGTTGGAGTACCAGGAACGGCGGCTGGCCGAGGAGGACACTGAGCGTCCCTTCGCCAAGGAGTCGCTGCTGAAGCGGATTCGCCGGGATGCTGCGCTGATGCTCGGAGTCCCTGAGGCTGAGGTGCGGCGGTTGCTCTCAGCTGCTGCCACAGCCCTGGACTGGGTGCCGAGGACATGGGAGTTGTACCGGGACGGGCAGATCGATTTCACCCGACTTGCCAAGGTCGCCTCCGGAGCCTCAGCGCTGGTGGAGACCAACAGCGGGCACCAGGAGCTGCAGAAGCAGCTCACCTGCGCCTTGGACCAGTCCGCGGCAGCCGCAGCACCGCAGGAGAACGTCAATACTCTGGGCCGGATTGTCCGCGACACTGTCAACCACTTGGACGCTGAGGGGCACCAACGGCGCTGCGAGCGAGCCCGGGGACTGCGGTCCGTGACGGTCACACACCATGACTATGGGATGTCCACGCTGCGCGCATATCTGCCCACCGAGGTGATCGCACCCCTGGAGGAGGACCTCCACACTGCGGCGAAGTCCATGTCCCGCCGGCCGAAGCCTACTCCTGCACTTCAGGACGATGAGACTCCGCCAGCTGGTCTTGACCAGGCAGGTTCCGCCGATGCTGACGCTGCAGGCCCGGAACCGGCCGGGGCTGCCTACGGCAACCGGATGGCCGACGCGCTGGCGGCCTGGCTGAGCGATGCCGCGGCCGCCCAGAGCAGTTCTGCAGCCCGCGCCGTTCAGCCTCCGAGCACTGCCGCCGCAGAGGGAGCTCGCAGCACAGTGCCGCCGCGGGCTGGTGCCACGATCAACATCACTGTTCCCCTGGACACTGTGACCGGTACTGGCGATGCTCCGGCTGTCAGCGTCGATGGGCGGTTCTCAATCCCGGCCTCTCAGGTCCGGGCCATGGCCAGCGACTCAGATGCCCAGCACTGCTATTACCTCACCGGAACAGAAACCAAGGGCGAGGATGAGTCCCCGAGGGTTGTGCGGATAGTCAAAGCAGGCAAGACCAATCCGGTGGCCGCCGCGATCCGGAAGCTCGGCACCGGTTCCGCGGAGAGGGCAGAGCCGGAGCTTCTGCACCAGCAGCTGGTGGAGCAGATCATGGCCGGGACCAACCTGTTGGAGAACAGGTCAGGGGCGCGGTTCGTCACCGGGCGCCTCAGGGAGGGTATCCTGCTGCGTGATGGTCAGTGCCAAGCCGTCGGATGCACTGCACCCGGATACGCCTCCGAGATCGACCACAAGACCAGTTTCGAGTCCGGCGGGAGCACTGACGCCGCGAACTCCTGGGTGCTGTGCCGCACTCATCACGACCTCAAAGGCCGCGGGCTCCTGCCCGAAGCCGGAAACTCCTCCGGAACAGCAACAGGCAGTGGTTCACCGGAACCTGACCCGCCCGGCAGCTCCTCGCGTGGACAGCGGCGCCCACCACAGCGGGCCCGCCTGCCGGACTTCGACTCCGCCCCACCACCAGCGTGGGCCAGCGGAGGCGAACCCTGAGAGCCCGCAGGTGCGACCCCTGAGAGTCCACAGCCGAACCCTAAGAGCCATCGGTGATCAGGCTGCCCGGCAGCTCCTCGGCCCCCTCAGAGATGAAGCTCAGCGCTGGGCAATAATCAGAGGCCGGCAATGACAGAGCTGGGCAAAAATCAGAGCTGAGCAATGATCTCGGCACGCTTGGCCTGGTACTCGGACTCCATCAGCATGCCCTGGTCATAGAGCTCCCGCAGGGCTCTGAGCCGCTGGGCGGCATCGGGGTGCGGCTCTGCACGTGACATCCCGCCGTAAGGCGCGGGGGCATCGGCGTAAGGCAGCGGGGACCCGTGGCCGTATTGGCCGTATTCGGCGTCATCACCCGGCCAGGCCAGAGCCGCCCGAATCCGGGCCTCCATCCGCGCGGCGTCCTCGGCCTCCATTGCGCTGAACTTCAGGGAACCGGTCAGGCTTTCAATGGTCAAGGTGTTGTTGATCCAGCCACGCTTACTGTGAACAGCGGTGATCGTCTCCGCGGGCCGTTCCTGGAACTCCCGGCCACCCATCCCCGCACGCAGGCCGAAGACCCGATGCGTGGTCAGCACCGCGATCCCCTGCCCGCCATTGAAGGAGGCCGAGGCGATCTCCAGGACGGCCTCCTGGGGCTGCAGCACCTTCGGCAGTGCCCGGAACTCCGCCCAGGTCCAGAATCGGCTGGCCATCCGCTCTCGCGCCTCGGCGATCTGCTGCTTGTGACCCATAGGTCCAGAATATCCTCAGCCCTGCTGGCCCAGGTGCTCGCGGGCGAAGGCCAGGGACTCCGCGAGCATCCGCTCCCGCTCGCCGACCTTATTGCGGGCGGCACGGGTGGATACCTCCACAGCCACCGCACCCTGGAAACCGCCGTCACCGAACTCCGGGTCGGCGATCAGCTGCATGGCCTCCTGAACCCGCTGGTTGCCGTGGCCCGGTACCAGGTGGTCATCCTTGAACCCGTTGGACCAACCGTCGGTCAGGTGCACATGCCGCAGCCGGGAGCCCAGGGCTTTCATGTTCTCGTAGGAATCGTCCTCCGCGGTGGCAGCATGGGAGAAGTCCCAGGTCACATGGCGGTAGCCGAAGGGCACCGGGTTCCAGTGCGGTAAGTACATCTTGGCCTCACGCCCGCCGGCCCGCCAGGGGTACATATTCTCCACCGCGATCACCACGCCGGTGCGCTCCTCGATCTCATCCACCAGTTCGGGGAACCGTACGGCATAGTTGCCCTGCCAGCGGAAGGGCGGATGGGCTACGACGACGCCGCACTCCACTCCCCGTGCCAGCTCGGCTGACTTCCAGAGCTTGTCCTCCGCGGAGCCCCAAACCTGCTGGGTCAACAGCAGGGTGGGTGCGTGGATGGAGAGCACCGGCAGGCCGAACCGCCAGGAATGCTCGTTGAGCACACTGGCCTGCTGAGTCTCAGCACGGTGGGTGACCATGATTTCCACCCCGTCATAGCCGAGGTCCTCAGCCGTGGAGAAGGTCTCCGCCACGCCCAGGGGATAGACCGATGACGAACTCAGCGCCACCGGGATTCGCGGGAGGTGATGCTCAGGCACGGGCATGCTCCACGTGGATGGCCTTCACATCCTTATGGGTGGGCCGGCGCAGCTCGCGGGCCAGGTCTACCTGCCCCACCGCAGGGGCGTGGGCGATCTCCACTGACCCCTCCCGGGAGAGGGTGTCCAGTCTGCGCAGGATCAGGCCCTCCCGCAGCGCCCAGGGGCAGATGGTCAGCTCCTCGATCCCGAAGGTCTTCATGGCTGTCTCTGCCACCAGGGCACCGGCGAACACCTGCGCAGCGCGCATCTCGGAGACTCCGGGCAGCTTGGCCCGCTCGTTGGGTGAGATCTCGCCCAGCTGTTTGACCAGGGGTTTGAGGTCCTTCAGGCTCAGCGTGCGCTTCACATAGGGGCCCTCCGCCGAGGGCGCCGAACCGGTCAGCCGGGCCAGGGACCGGAAGGTCTTGGAGGTGGCGGTGACCTCCAGCTGCTCCTTCAGCTGCGGGAACTCCCGCCGAGCTGCCTCGATCTCCTCGCGCACATAGGACTTCAGCTCCTTGATCTCGGTCTTGGCCGGAGCTGTGTCCTCATCCAATGTGCTGGGCAGGAAGTCCCGGGTCAGGCGACCGGCACCCAGCGGCACCGAGAGCGCGGTGGAGGGCAGCTCGTCCTGGCCGTAGGCAAGCTCCAGAGAGCCGCCGCCGATGTCGAAGTTCAGGATGTGCCCGGCGGACCAGCCCCGCCAGCGGCGCACCGCGAAGAATGTCATGGCTGACTCCTGGGCCCCGCTGAGCTCGGTGAGCTCCACCTGGGTCTCGGACTGGACCCGGGCGATGACCTCGGCCCCGTTGGCGGCGTCACGGACTGCGGAGGTGCAGAAGCTGAGCATGTCCTCGGCCCGGTGCCGGGCGGCGAACCGTACCGCCTCGGAGATGAACCCGATCAGCTCATCCTGGCCGGCCTCGGTGATCGCGCCCTCGGAGTCCAGGTACTTCACCAAGGACAGCGGGCGCTTATGAGAGGCGAAGGCTTCCGGCTTGGCCCCGATGTGGGCATCCACCAGCAGTAGGTGCACTGTGTTGGAACCGATGTCCAGAACGCCTAGGCGCATGGGACTCCCCCTGTCCGGCTATGCCTTCGACGCGGTCTTGCGCCGCCCGCCGGACTTCTTGGGAGCGGGCCCCTTGGCACGCTTCTCCGCCAGCAGGGAGAAGGCCTGTTCCTTGGTCAGCTGCTCCAGGGTCACCGAACGGGGCACGGTGACATTGGTCTGCCCGTCGGTGATGTATGGGCCGAACCTGCCCTCCTTGACCACTACCGGCTTCTCGGTGATCGGGTCGGTGCCGAACTCCGCAAGCGGCGGCTTGGCCGCCCCCCGTCCGCGCTGCTTGGGCTGGGCGTAGATCTTCCGCGCCTCCTCCTCGGTGATGCTGAACAGCTGCTCCTCATCCTGCAGCGGACGAGTGTCAGTGCCCTTCTTCAGATAGGGCCCGAACCGCCCGTTGAGCGCCAGGATCTCCTCGCCGTCCTCACCAGTGCCCACGGTGCGGGGCAGCGAGAGCAGCTTGAGGGCATCCTCGAGAGTCACCGTCTCCAGGGACATCGACTTGAAGAGGCTGCCGGTGCGCGGCTTGGGCTTGGGCGGCTTCTTCTTGGGCTTGGGCTTGCCGTTCTTGTAGTACTCGGTGGGCTGAGCGTCCAGATGGGCCTGGATCTCCTCCTCTGTGGGCTCCGGAATCACCTCGGCGACGTAGGGGCCGTAGCGGCCGTCCTTCGCCACGATCTCCCGGCCGGTCTCCGGGTCAGTGCCCAGCACCCGCCCGGAGAGGGAAGCCTGTTCGAAAAGCTCCTCGGCCTTAGCCTTGGTCAGCTCGTCGGGGGCCAGCTCGGCAGGGATATTGGCCCGGTCGAGTTTGATCTCACCGTTCTCATCGGCCTCGCCATCGGGGTTGGGGCGCTCCAGGTAGGGACCGTAGCGGCCTACCCGGACCTCCACGCCCTCGGTCACCTCAATGGTGTTCACGGCCCGGGCATCGATCTCCCCGAGGTTCTCCACCACGTTCTTCAGGCCCTCCTCGGCGCTGGAGGCGCCCAGGTAGAAGCCCTGCAGCCAGGCCTCACGCTCGATCTCACCGCGGGCGATCTGGTCCAGATCATCCTCCAGCCGGGCGGTGAAGTCATAGTCCACGTAGCGGCCGAAATGTTCCTCCAGCAGACTGATCACACTGAATGCCGTCCAGGATGGCACCAGGGCGGAGCCGCGCTTGGTGACATAACCGCGGTCCATGATCACTGAGATGGTGGGCGCATAGGTGGAGGGCCGGCCGATCTCCCGCTTCTCCAGTTCGGCCACGATGGTGGCCTCGGTGTAGCGGGCCGGTGGGGAGGTCTCGTGGCCCTTGGCCTCGATGTCCTCACCGGTCAGCGCGTCGCCCTCAGCCAGCTTGGGCAGCCGCTTATCCGAGGCCTTCTCCGGTTTGTCACTGGAGCCGGCGTCGTCGTTGTCTCTGATCTCCTCATAGGCGGCCAGGAACCCGGGGAAGGTGATCACCGTGCCGGAGGCCCCAAAGGTGGCCTTCCGCCCGTCGGATGCCTGCCCGGTCAGCCGCACACTGGCGGTGAAGCCCTTGGCATCGGCCATCTGGGAGGCCACCGTGCGCTTCCAGATCAGCTCGTAGAGCTTGAACTCGTCAGCGGTGAGTTCGTTCTTGACCTGGCGCGGGGTGCGGAAGGAGTCCCCGGCCGGGCGGATCGCCTCATGGGCTTCCTGGGCGGTCTCATTGCGCCGGGCGTAGAACCGGGGCTTCTCGGGCACCGACTCGGCCCCGTAGAGCTCACTGGCCTGTTTGCGCGCGGCGTTGAGCGCCTGGCTGGAGAGCGTGGTGGAGTCGGTACGCATATAGGTGATGTAGCCGTTCTCATACAGCCGCTGCGCCACCTGCATCGTGGTGCGGGAGGAGAAGCGCAGCCGGCGGGCCGCATCCTGCTGCAGGGTGGAGGTGATGAACGGCGGCTGCGGGCGGCGCGAGTACGGCTTGTCCTCCACTGAGTCCACACTGAAGGCGGCACCGGTGAGCCCTTCAGCCAGCGACTCTGCATCCTCCTTATCGAGAACGACGACGCCGCGGCGGGACTCTTTCAGCTCACCTTTGTCCGTGAAGTCGGAGCCGGCAGCAATCCGCTGCCCGTCGACCGAATGCAGCTTAGCGGTGAAGGTCTCCTGGGATTCGGTGGCGAAGCTGCCGGTCAGATCCCAGTAGCCGGCGGGAATGAACGCCATCCGCTCACGCTCGCGGTCCACCACCATCCGGGTGGCCACCGACTGCACACGGCCGGCCGAGAGCCCCTTGCCGACCTTGCGCCAGAGCACCGGGGAGATCTCGTAGCCGTAGAGCCGGTCCAGGATGCGCCGGGTCTCCTGGGCGTCCACCAGGTCATTGTCGATCTCCCGGGGGTTCTCCATGGCCCGGGTGATGGCCTCTTTGGTGATCTCAGTGAAGCTGAGCCGGTAGGTGGGGACCTTGGGCTTGAGCACCTCATAGAGGTGCCAGGCGATGGCCTCACCCTCGCGATCGGCATCGGTGGCCAGGTAGAGCTCGTCGGCTTCCTTGAGCTGCCTCTTCAGCTCACGGACCTTGGACTTCTTGGACTCGGAGACCACGTAGTAGGGCTCGAACCCGTTGTCCGGGTCCACTGCGAACTTGCCGAAGGGGCCCTTCTTCATGTCCGCGGGCAGATCCGAGGGCTGCGGGAGGTCACGGATATGGCCCGCGGAGGCGTCCACGATGAAGTCATCGCCCAGGTACTTGGCGATGGAACGGGACTTGGCCGGGGACTCAACAATGACCAACTTCTTGCCTGACACGGAACTCCTTGGGCTCTACAGTGCGGTGCGGTGCTCACTATAACAGCGGCACGACAGCCCACGACGCCGCCCGTCTCGCCTTCGGCGGCTGCGGGAGCCGCCGCGCAGCCCTAGCGCCATGCCCTGAGGTGGCCCGCACAGTCGCCAACGCCTCTGCCTGGGTCCCTGAGGGCACAGTTCCTTGGGTCGCCTGAGGGCATAGGTGCCTGAGCTCACGGTTCCCGAAGCTCACCCTTCCCTGAGGGCACAGATCCCTGAGGGCACAGTTCCCTGAGCTCACGGTTCCCCGCTCGCGCTTACCCGCACACCGTTCCCACCTACACGCCAGGTGAACCTCGGCTCCGCGCACTCCTCCGTGGCCTACTGCTCCACATACCCCTCCACATACCCCTCTATATAGAGGTCCAGGACCTCCTGGGTGAGGGTGTCCTCCTCGGTCTCAGTGAGCGAGCACACGGCGGTGATGAGCTGGGCGGCGGTGAACTCACCGTCGGCCGCGGCAAGGAAGCCGGCTGCGGCCGAGCTGATCGGGCGGGACCGGCGCAGGCCTGTGCCCTGACGGGCGATGATCACCTCGGGGTGCTCGGCGCCGAAGCGCTGATAGCGCTCCTCGGTGATGGTCTCCGGTGTGTGCAGCGCCTTCTGGAGGACGCCGGCCTCATCGGTGTGCGCTGCCAGCGCCCGCTGTACGGTCTGCCCGATCACCGGGCCCAGCGGCTGCTGGATCTCCCCGGTGAGCTGTTCGAACCGCAGCCAGGGGGTAGTGTCTTCCTGCTGCTCCGCAGGCTTCTGCAGCCAGATCAGGCCGAAGCCGATCTGCTGCACCCCGCGGGAGGCGAAGTCGGCGATGTACTGGCCATAGCGGCGTCGGTAGTCCTGGATGCTGCGTTCCTCGGATGCATCGCGCAGCCAGGTCTCGGCGTATTCGGCGGGGGTCTGCTCATCGCGCTGAATGAACCAGGCGCTCAGGCCGGCCTGGGATACCCAGCTTCGCGGGCGGGCATCCCAGGCCTCATCAGCAGAAGATTCCCAGTTGCCCAGCATCTGGGCGGTGCCGCTGGGGTTGAGCACCGCGGGCAGCCCGGCGATCAGCTCCTGCATCAGCGCATCACCTTCCCGGCCGCCGTCGCGGTAGGTGTACCGGTCGGACTCGGTCTCCCCGGCCTGCCGCGGGGTGATCACGAACGGCGGGTTGGAGACGACCAGGTCGAAGGTTCGCCCGGCCACCGGCTCCAGCAGGGACCCTTCCAGCAGCTCCACTCGGTCTTCCAGGTTCCGCGGATCCAACTCCAGGGCGGGGGCGTTGAGCAGCAGGTTGAACCGCGCGAAGTCCAGGGCTCGCGGGGAGAGGTCGGTGCCGGTGACATGTTCTGCGTGGTCCAACAGGTGCAGCAGCTGAATCCCGCAGCCGGTGCCGATGTCCAGTGCGGTCTGCACTGGCCGGCGGTGGGTGATTCCAGCCAAGGTCAGGCTGGCCTGACCCACCCCGAGCACATGATCCTTGGGCAGGGCACCGGTGACCTGATGCGAGGAGAGGTCGCTGGTGACCCACAGGTCCCTGCTGCCGGCCCTGGTCTCCACCAGGTAGGGGCGCAGATCGCAGGCGGGCCAGACGGCCTCCGGGCCCAGGACTGCCAGGCCGAGCTGCCGCAGGCCTTCCACCCCGGTGCGCGGCAGAGCCTTCTGGACCTGGTGATAGGTCACCGGCACCGCGACCAGCCATAGCGCGGTCAGCACTGCACAGCGCTGGCTCTGGCTGAGGGTTTCCGCCTCCGCTGCAGGCCCTCCCGTACTGTCGGCTTCGGCACTGGGCATCTGCTGAGAGAGTTCGGACTGCACCCGCAGCTGACCGGGTACCACCTGCTCCCGGTCCAGGGCTGCTACTGCCTCAGCACCGAGCAGCTCGGCCACCCCATCATTGGTGAACCCGGCCTCGATAAAGTCCTCACGCAGTGCCTCGATCAGCTCAATGTTCTGCGCGGAGGGTGGGCCAGGGACGGGCGGGAAAGCAGTCATGACCCCCAGCTTAGAGGCCCGCCACTGGGCCGCAGTCACCCCAGCACAGGGAACTCCCCACGGTGCACCCCCATAGACTGGGTGCCATGGCATTGCACGCGGCGGTGGTGGGCTCGGGGCCCAACGGCCTGACTGCTGCCTGCCGGCTGGCCCGCGCTGGTTGGCAGGTCACCGTCTATGAGTCGGCCGAGGCCCCCGGCGGCGCGGCCCGCTCCGCTGAGGTGTTTGGACCCGGGCTGATCAGTGACCTCGGGGCAAGTGTGCTGCCCTTTGCCTCCCCCGCCTATGAGGCGCTGCTGCCCGCCGATTCCCTGGAGTACGCGCAGCCGCCGATCCCTGCCGGACACCCCCTGGAGAACATCCCTGACTCAGCCCCGGCCCTGCTGCACCGCAGCCTGGAGCAGACCGCAGCTGAGTTGGGCCCCGACGGCGAGCTCTGGCGCTGGGTCATCGGCCCCCTGGTGCACAACTGGGATGCGGTGCGGCAGACTTTCCTCAGCCCCCGGGGCCTGCTGGAAGGCATCGGCAGTGCCGACCGGCCGGCAGATGCGCTGCGCGGGGCGGCGCGGCGCGCGGCATCGTTGCTGCAGATCGGTGCACATGGATCGATGCCGGCCCGGAACCTGATGCGCAGCTTCCGGACTGCCCGGGCCCGCGCACTGTTTGCCGGACTGGCGGCACATTCCACGGGGCCGCTGAGCCATCCTCTGACCTCTGCCTTCGGAGTGCTCTTTGCGGCAGCCGGCCATGCCGGCGGCTGGCCCGTGATCCGCGGCGGCACCCAACAACTGGTCAACGCCCTGGTGGCGGAGCTCGAGGCACATGGGGGGCAGGTCGTCACCGACTTCACCGTGGCGGGCCTCAAGGAGGTCCCACTGCCCGGGCTGCGGCAAGGGGTGCGGAAGAGCCTGAAACGCCGCGGCTACCGGATCGACGGGCTCCACCACCGCAGCCGGGGGCACCGGCGTCGCTTTGGTGATGAGGTGGCTGACGTCGTCGTACTGGATCTGACCCCGGCGCAGCTCCTCCGGCTTGAGGGCCTGCGGCTCACCGAGCGGGCACGGAGCCGGATGGCGGGTTGGAGCTACGGCCCCGGTGTGGTGAAGATCGACTACCTGGTGGACGGGCCCATCCCCTGGGAGCAGCCGGAACTGGCCCGCGCCGGGACCGTGCACCTGGGCGGCAGCGCCGAGCAGATCACCGCCAGTGAGGCGGCCGCAAACCGGGGGGTGCTGCCCGGGCGGCCCTATGTGCTGCTGGCTCAGCCCAGCGCCGCCGATGAGACCCGAACCCCGGACCACCGGACCCTCTGCTGGGCCTATGCCCATGTTCCCTTCGGGCTTGATGCCTCCGGGACGGCGCGGGCGGCCAAGCTCATCGAGGCGGAGATCAGCAGGTTCGCCCCGCAGTTCCGCGAGGCGGTGCTTCAGCGAAAGGTCTGGGGCACCGCAGAGCTGGAGACCTGGAACCCCAATCTGGTGGGAGGCAGCCTCAGCGGTGGGCTGGCCACCCCTAGCCAGATCTTCGCCGGGCCGGCACAGCTGCGCAGACCCTACTCCGTAGGCCCGGAGGGGATCTACGTGTGTTCTGCGGCCGCACCGCCCGGCGGCGGCGCGCATGGGATGCCCGGCTTCAACGCCGCTGCCGCTGTGCTGCGCGACTCCGAAGCGCGGTGAGGGTGATGGTGAGGCTCACCCGGCACCCTGATACTGCCCCCTGCCAGCTCCCGGCAGTTTCGCGTAGTGCTCTGCGCTCTGCAGCGCGTTATTTCCCTATGCGATGCGCAAAGGACTACGCACAGTGGATCCGGAAGACCTGGCTCCCCCGCCGACCCGGGTAGGATCCCCGGGCGGCAGGAGTACGAGTAACCCCGGAGGACTTAGCTCCCCCCGCCGGTCCGGCTGAAAACGGAGTCAGGCTCAGAACCCGCTGAAGGCGAGCACTCCGGCAACAATCAGCATGGTCACACCGACCACGATGTCGATGATCTGCCAGGTGCGCGGCTTATTGAGCACCTTGGCCAAGACCGCTGAGCCGCCGGCCAGGGCCGAGAGCCAGATGACCGAGGCCAGCACTGCTCCGAGGGCGAACCACCATTTCTCCGGGCCGAAGGCATTGGCCATAGTGCCCAGCACCACCAGCGAGTCCACCCATGCGTGGGGGTTGAGGACAGAGAGCATCAGTCCGGTTCCCGCCACTGTGGAGATCTTGGAGACATTGGTGACCTTGACCTGCTGCTTGGTCTTCACCGCGGCGGTCTGCTCCTGCGGATCCACCACGGGCAACTGGGAGGTCATGGCCACATGGACGGTCTCTTCAGTGCGCCGCTCAGGCAGCACTTCGCCACCGCCCCCGGGGAAATGCGGCCCTGCGGCCTCATGGTCTTTTGCCCCGCTGAGCACCGCAGTGTTCTGCGGACGGGCCGCGGAGCGGAAGGACTTCACGGCGAACCAGGTCAGGTAGGCCACGCCCAGCCAACGGATCACATCCAGCAGCCAGGGCGCGTAGTCCAGGATGGCCCCCACTCCGGCCACCCCAGCGGCGATCAGCACGATATCGCCGATCAGGCAGCAGGAAGCGGCCAGGACCACCCGGTCACGGCGAAGTCCCTGGCGCAGCAGGAAAGCGCTCTGCGGGCCGATGGCAACGATGAGCGCCATAGTGGTCAGCAGTCCGGTGAGCAGCACAGTGAGCATGTACCTCATTCTGTGCCGCCAGCACCTGTCCGCACCAGCGCATGATTCTTCACTCTGTGAAGGTATGCTTCAGATATGGCGGGGTACGACGACGCGGCACCACACTGGGTCACAGAAAGGGCACCTCGGATGAACACTGATCACCTCAGAGCGTTCGTGCTGGCAGTGGACGAGGGAACCTTTGAGGCCGCCGCCGCCCTGCTGCGGATCTCCGGATCCGCCTTCTCCCAGCGGATCAAAGCTCTGGAGAAAGAGGTGGGCCAGGTGCTGCTGACCCGTACCATTCCGGTGAAGCCCACGGAGTCGGGTGAGCAGCTGCTGCGAATTGCCCGGCAGACCATACTGCTGGAGGATGAGGCCCGGCGCAGCCTGGGCTTCCGCGGCTCGTCCGTGAACTTCCGGCCCACCATCACCCTGGCAGTGGCGATCAACGCCGATTCCCTGGCCAGCTGGTTCATCCGGGTGCTGCAGGAGGCCGCCACCTGGGACGACGTGGAGATCCACGTGCACGCCGAGGACCAGCAGCATACTGATGAGCTGCTGCGCAACGGCACAGTCTCTGCGGCGGTGACGGAGAATCCGGCGCCGGTGACCGGCTGCCGGGCCGAGCCCCTGGGCGTGATCCGCTATTGGCCAGTGGCCAGCGCCGAACTGCTGGACCGCCACCGTGACGAGCAAGGGGCCGTGGACTGGCAGCGGGTGCCGCAGATCGACTACAGCATCCGTGATGCCACCCAGCGCACCGCGCTCTCCCGGCTGGGCGTCAGCACACCCACGATCACCCACCTGCTTCCCTCAGTCCAGGCGTATAACGCTGCGGTGGGCCACGGGCTGGGCTGGGGGCTGATCCCAGAGTTCATGCTCCCGGAGGGTGTGCTCGGCGGCCAGCACCCGGATCTGGTGGTGATCTCCGAGATCGGCCCTGAGGACATCCAGCTGCACTGGCAGCACTGGAGCACCACTACCCCAGCCCTGGACCGGCTCACCGAAGCAGTGCACCGGGCCGCCAGCCGGGATCTGCTCTGAGCCGGGCAGTCACCCCTCCTGAAACTGCTTGACCCGCTCCACCAGGGCAGCGATGTTCCGGATGAACACCACCAGCCAGGCAAACAGGATGGCGGCGCCGATCAGCTCCAGTGAGGTGAGGTTCCAGTAGCCGATGGGCATCCAGAGCAGAAAACTGAACACCAGTGCGCAGGCGGCCAGGAAGCTCAGCAGGTAGAAGGAGCGCGGGAAGCCGGGCAGCAGGTAGGGCACAGCCAGCAGGATGAGCAAGAAGCTGAGCCCGAACATGGCGGTGACCAGAGTGTGCAGGTCATGGTGCAGACTCATCGGAATCAGCCCCACTGCTGCCAGGGAGAGTCCCATGACGATCATCGTTACCCGCACCACCATGATCCGCGGGGTACGGAAGTGCCCGGCAAGGGCATTGACCAACCGGATGCGCACCGGCAGCCGGCCGCTGGAGGTCCTCCGCTGCTCGGCCCGTTCCGACAGCCGATCAGCGACCCGGCCGCGTTCGAACTCCCCCCAGATCTCTAGGTCACGGGCTATGAATGCGGTCAGCGTGGTGATGATGACCCCGGAGACCACCAGGGTGGTGTTGAAGGTCCAGAAGCTGGTCAGCCCGGCCTGCCCGGTGCCCAGCTCGGAGAACATCACATGCCACCAGAAGGGGTTCTCGGCGAAGATCATCGAGACCAGCACCCCGGAGGCCATGAAGATCGCCAGCAGGGTGGAGAGGCTGAAAGCAGTGATTCGGGCTCCGGAGTTGAAGCTGAAATAGGCGGCCACCCCGCCCACGATGGCCACCAGCACCGATCCGGCTATATGGTCCACGGTCAGGCCGATGAATGCTTCCTGGAATACCCGGAAGATGCCCAGAGTGCCCATTACCGCAATGGAGGAGTGCACCACCAGCAGGGCCATGGTGTCCACCAGCTGGCGCAGCCGGGGCCGCTGGCCCAGCCAGATATTCGCCATCCGGGCGTTGAGCGAATAGCCCAGCAGAAACGCTATACCGGCGGTGACTCCGCCGACCACGGAGCCGTAGAACTGGATGGAGTCATCCCCGGCCAGAACCGGCCGCTGCTGGTAGAACACCACCAGCCCCACCAACAGGCCCAGCAGCCCCCCGCCCAGGGCGGACCAGATGGCCCTGGACTCCACCATCACCTGCAGCCGGGCCAGGCTCTGCACCTGGTGCGGGGTGGTGGTACTGGGGTGGGCAGCCTCCTCCTGCGCCACGGTGGCGGCCAGCGTCCTTGCGCGGCCTGGTCTGCGGATGCTGCTCACACACCAGACCTATCAGATTGACGCCTGAGTTTTAAGCCCAGCATTCAGCTGCCGGTTAGGCTTCAGATGACCTCAGGTTACCGCCGTTGACCCCGCTCAGACCGCTTCTCCCCAGGTCAGCGCCGCTAAGGCTACACTGGGAGACCTGAGCGGCTGACACTGTTGTCCATCCCCACGACCGTGTAGAGTGCCGCTCAACGTTGCACCCACCCACGCCTTCAGCTGCCGTTCCAGTATGAGGGCGTGAACCAAATTCGGCAGGAGAAACTGCATGTTCAACGCAGAAGTCAATCGTGCTCTGATATCGGCCGCTGATCTGATCAACACGGCCGGAGGGCTCAAGAGCGCCAAAACCACCCCGGATGTCCTGGACTCCGTAGAAGGTCTGAAGGCCTTTCTGGCCCAGCGCGAGCCTGAGCTGGAGTGGCCCAGCAGCAAGGCTACCCGCAAGCAGCTCGAGAAGGTGCGCGAGCTGCGTGAGGCGCTGCACAGGGTCTGGCAGTCGGCCCCGATCACCAAGCCGGAGGAACTGGCCCTCATCAACGACCTGCTGGAGGGGGTCGGCACCCGGCTGGTGCCTGCAGAAGAGGGCGAGACCGCCTTCCGGGAACGTCCCATCCCGGTTTCGGACCAGATCAGCGATCTGATCACCGCCACAGTGGCTGCGGCCCTGGCCCATCTGGTCACCCGAGATGAGACCAGCCGGCTGCGGATCTGCCGCGGGGATGACTGTGAGGCTGCGATTGTGGACCTCACCCGGAACCGCTCCAAGCTGTTCTGCGACTACGGCAACTGCGCCAACCGCGCCCATGTGCGGGCCTACCGTGCCCGGCAGGCCGCCAAACGCAACGGCAGAACCAACGACGCCGCCGGCTCACCAGAGAGTTCGGCACCACGGCTGACTAAGCCCTCTGCCGCGGAGAAGGCCGATCAGCTGAACCGGCCCACCTCGGCCTCAGCGATCGCGGCCAAGGAGTTCCGCGACCGGATGCGTGCCGAGCTGATGGACAAGCGGCAGAAGAAGGCCAAGAAGTAGTAGTTCAGCGCTAAACCATCGTGAGGACGAGTTTGCCGGTGGTACGGCCAGTTTCCCCGGCCTCGTGGGCACGGGCAACCTGAGTCAGAGGGAAGGTATCCGAGACCTCCGCCTTCAGCCGGCCCTCATTCACTAATTGAGTCAGCGCCTGCATGCCTGCCTGGTCGGCCTCGACCAGGATCAGCTCGGCGCGCACCCCCAACTCCGCCGCGCGATCCCACAGCCCTTCGGCGGGTCGCGGCAGGGTGGATACCAGAACACCCCCCGGCCGGAGGCTCTGCAGTGAACGGAGCTGGTATTCCCCTCCGATGGTATCCAAGACAACATCGGCACCTTTGACTGCCTCGGTGAAGTCGACCTCGCGGTAATCGACCATCTCATCGGCACCGAGGTTCTGCACAAAGCTGTGCTTGGCCGCGCTGGCAGTGCCAATGACATAGGCGCCCCGAGCCTTGGCTATCTGAACTGCGGCGTGGCCAACTCCCCCGGCGGCAGCATGGATCAGCACACGATCACCGGCGCTGATGCCGGCGGTGTCCACCAATGATTGCCACGCTGTGAGCCCAACGAGGGGAAGCGCACCAGCCTGGACGTGGCTCAGCGCAGCAGGCTTGGGCACGAGTGCGCGGGCCGGAGCCGTTACATACTCCGCATGGGACCCCGCCCCATATGGGTATGGAAGCATACCGTAGACCTCATCACCTGGCTTGTGCAGGGTGACTCCGAGTCCTACCTCCTCCACCACGCCAGAGACATCCCAGCCCAGGGTGTAGGGAGGATCTCCGAGGAACCGGCGTCCGGCGCGGTGCTTCCAGTCCGTCGGGTTGACCCCGGCCGCGTGCACCCGGACGAGAACCTCTCCGATATCAGGCCGGGGCCGCGGCACCGTGGTAATCCGGAGCACCTCTGGGCCGCCGAACTCCTCCTGTCTCACAGCCTGCATCAGAGGCTTCACCGAGGATTCTGCATTGCTGTCTGACATGTGCCATCCTTTCTCTGCCGCAGTGCCGCTCAGTATCTCACCTGGGTTTACATTCTCACTACCGTACGACCGTAGCCACGCTCGGGACCTGCCGGATCCAGCGCTGCCGGTGCCTCGCCGAGGCTGATGGTCCGTCCGATGGCCTGGTCAGGGTTCAGCTTCCCCTCCGCCATCTTCTGCAGGACGTAGGAGATGTCCTCATCAGTGAAAGCGTAACTGCCAGTGACTGTCTTCTCGTCGCGCACTAGGGAATTGTCCATCTGAACAGTCATCGGTCCGCCTAGCCCGACAACGCTGAGCTGACCCCCGGCTGGCAGCAGCTCCAACAGGCTGCTTATCGTCTCCGAGATACCTACGAAGTCGAAGATATGCGGCAGGAGCGGCGGGTCCTGGAGCTCACTTACCTTCGCCGACACATTGTCGGCACCCGCGTCCACCGCTGCCTTCCTGGCCTCAGGCCTGGGGTCCACCACGGCGATTGGGCCGACGCCCAGAGCTGAGAGCAGTTGCACGGCAGCCAGCCCCAGACCTCCTGCTCCGTTGAGCAAGCACCCCTCTCCGGCACTGATGCCGGATTTTCGGATGGCGTGCCACGGAGTGGCGTAGGCATCAGTGGCAATAGCCGCGTGGTCGAACGGCACCCCGTCCGGAATCGGGATGATGTTGCGAGTGGGCACTACCACGTACTCGGCAAGTCCACCGTGGTGGACGATGCCCAAGCCCTCCCGGCGCTGGCACAGCGAACTGCGTTGAGCCGCACACTGGCGGCAAGTGCCGCAAGTGATGAGAAAGTTCACCGCCACTGGCATCCCAATGAGCCCCTGGTCCTCCTCGGACCCTGCTTTCTCCACTACTCCTGCGATCTCGTGTCCCAGAATGAGCGGGAATCTGGCTGCCGGGTTTGCACCGTGGACGATATGCGTGTCTGAGCCGCAGATCCCCGCCGCCACCACCCGAATCCGAACCTGACCGGGTCCCGGCAGTGGAGCGGGGATGTCCCGCACCGCGGGTGCTTGGTGGGGTGCGTGCAGGTAAAGCGCCTCCATCAGCGAACCGCGTTGAGGTCGATAGCTTTAGTCTCCGGGAGCAGCCGAACCGCGATGAGCGTAACCACGCAGAGCAGTACCACATAAAGGTTGGACATCCACTGCATCTCCAGACTGTTGAAAAGCTGGTTGAGATATGGGGCGAATCCCCCGAAGACCGCCACCGAGATGGAGTAGGCCAGCCCGATATTCCGGGTCCGCTGGGCGGTGGGGAACACCTCTGACATTACGCAGGAGAGCAGGGCGCCTGCGGCGCCGACGATCAGCAAGGCCACCATAGAGGCGACCAGCAACGTCCACGGCTGAGCAGAAATCAGTCCCATGAGGGGAAACTGCAATAACGCCATGCCGAAGCCGAATGTGTACAGCACCGGTTTGCGGCCGATTCGGTCTGAGAGTCGGCCCCAGAGCGGCAGGGCGCACAACGCCACGAACTGTGCGGCCACAGTGACCCAGTAGGCACTGTTGGCGGCCATGCCCTGTTCGACGATCGCGTAGGTGGACACATATGACGTCCAGGTGTAGTGGGCTGAGGTGACTCCGGAGACCATTGCGATGATCAGGAGAATCGCTTTCCATTGGGTTTTGGGCCGGACGGCCTCGACAACTTCGGGGTCGGCGGCCTGTACCGCGTCCTCGAGCACGTCCTCTGGGGTGATGTCCTCCTCGAGGACCTCCTCGAACGTGGCGGACTCGGCCATACCCATGCGCATCCACAGAGCCACCACAGCGAGAAGGGCGCCCAGCCAGAACGGGATTCGCCAGCCCCACTCTAGGACGAAGGACTCATCCGCATTGAAGGTGATGGTTCCACCTACGGTATAAGCCATCACCGAGCCGCCGAAGATGGCGATGAATACTACCGAGCCCCATTGACCGCGGCGGTGTCGCGGGGCAATCTCAGCGACATAGCTGTTAGCT
The DNA here is from genome assembly GCF_009758175.1 of Nesterenkonia alkaliphila. GTDB lineage: Bacteria > Actinomycetota > Actinomycetes > Actinomycetales > Micrococcaceae > Nesterenkonia > Nesterenkonia alkaliphila. The sequence goes on along the minus strand of NZ_WRPM01000007.1, from coordinate 73,386 downwards.
GCGGCTGATTCCCCACCGTGTGCGAAGCCCTGCACGATGCGCAGCAGTAGGAGGAGCAGCGAGGCCCAGATCCCGACCGTCTCGTAGGTCGGAAGCAGTCCGATGGCCACGGAGGCGATCGCCATGGTCATCATGGTGGTGATCAGGACGAACTTTCGGCCCTTTCGGTCAGCAATGTGGCCGAAGACAACTCCGCCCAGGGGCCGCATGAGGAACCCCACGGCGAAGACTGCCAGGGTGGACAGCAGCGCTGAGACCGGGTTGTCAGGGTTGAACATCACTTGGGCGATGAAGGGAGCGAAGACCGCGTAGGCGGACCATTCGTACCATTCCAGCAGCTGGCCGGCGGTACTGGCGCCGAGGGATTTTCGCTGAGCCTTCTGCTGTCTTCGGGCAACGGTGCCCGCGGGGGAGTATGCCATGGGAGTTCTCTCCTTCGAGTGCTCGGATACGGAATGAGTCGGTGTGCCAGTCAGCAGCCCGAGCCCGTTTTGACGCGAAATTTTCGGGAATAGTTCAGAGCCTGTTCCAGCAGTTCGGGAATGCCCCGTTCGAGGCTTTGGGCGAAGCTGTCGCCGGGACGTTCGCCCTTGAGCCAGCGGGTGTACATGGCCTCGCAGAAGATTGCTGCCTTCCACAGCGCCATCGTCTGGTACCAGGGCAGAGCGTCAAGGTCTAGGGAGCTCTGCCCCGCATAGGCCTCCACCAGCTCATCCCGGCTGTGGAAGCCCTCCTGCCGGGTGACTGAGGTCAGCTCCAGCACGGTCCCTGGCTCACCAGCCTGTGCATAGGTGGCAGTGAGATAGCCGAGATCTGCCAGTGGGTCCCCCAGGGTGGCCATTTCCCAGTCGAGTACCGCTTCCACCCGGGGAAGCGACGTCTTGCCTGGCTGGGGAGGGCTGTACATGAGGTTGCCCATTCGAAAGTCGCCGTGGATCACCGTATGCCGTTGAGTCGTTGGGAGGTGATCGCGCAGCCACCGTGAAAGCTCGTCAACCAGCCGGATCTCCCTCCGGGTGTTCATCGGCCAGAGCTGAGCGAATCGGTCCACTTGCCGTTGCAGATACCCTTCAGGCCGACCAAGAGCCGCCACCTCTGGGTGGCTGACGTCCACCGAGTGCAGCTGCTGAAGGGTTTCCACCATGGCGGAGGAGAGCTGCCTGCGGGATTCGGGCGTGCCGTACGCCGGTGCCAACGAGTCAGTGATGACGTCGCCAGGGATGTAGTCCATCACGTAGAAAGGCACACCCAGCAGACTCTGGTCTTCGCAGACCGCGCGGATTCGGGGCACCGGAAAGCTGTGCCCTGCCAGAGCCTGTTGCACCCGGGCCTCTCGGAGCATGTCATGGGTGGATTTGGGCAACGGGGGCCGTGGTCCCCGGCGAAGCACGAGGTCGGTGCCCTGCCGAAGGATCCGAAACGTGACGTTCGACTGGCCCTCCCCGACCCGGAACACTTCCAACTCGCCGGTGCCCAGTCCGTGAGCGTCCAGGAACTTCTGCACCTCCTCGACGATGAGCAGCGGGGGCATTTGCAGCTGACGGGCCTCATGCGTGCTCTGAACGATCTCCGCACTCATCAGGCACCCCCGGAGTATTCCGCAGACTGCTCCATGCGGCGTTGCTGCCGGTGCACAGCACGTCGGGCGATGGCCCAGCGATGCGTCTCGGAGGAGCCGTCGTAGATGCGGAAGGGTCGCACCTCATTGAGGTACTGGGCCAGAGGGAGGTTGGTGGAGACCCCGTCCCCCCCGCAGAGCTGGACCGCCCGGTCAATAATCCGGTAGACAGCTTCCGAGCAGTGCACTTTGGCGATTGAGGAGAGCCGGGAGCCGGCCTTCGGGTCTCTCTCCAGCAGATGGGCAGTGCGCTCGATGATCGACCGGGAGGTCTCAATGTCGATCTCACTGTCAGCAATCATCGCCTGGGCGATGCCCTGCTCAGCCAGTTTGGCGCCGAAGATCTCCCTCTGATTGGCTCGCTTCAGAACGATCTCCTGCGCCCGGGAAGCCAAACCCAACCAACGCATGCAGTGTGTCAGCCGCGCCGGACCGAGCCTGACCTGGGCGTACCGGAAGCCCTGATGAGGCTCGCCGAGCACGGCTTCGTCGTCAACCCGTACATCCTCCAGCACCACATGGGGGTGCCCGCCTCCGATGGATCGGTCAATGGTGTGGATCTGCCGGGGGATAGAGATTCCTGGGCTCTCCATGGGCACCAGGAACATGGTGGCGCCAGAGGCCTCTGCGCCCTCGGGCTGCGTTCGGGCCATCACGATCATGAATGATGCAGTGTTGGCCCCTGAGCTGAACCTCTTCTCGCCCGTGATGATCCACTCACCGCCCTCGCGCCGCGCAGTAGTCTGCAGCTGCGAGGGGTCGGACCCGGCTCCCGGATGCGGTTCGGTCATCCCGAAGCAGGAAGTGGCCTCACCGCTGGCTAGAGGGGCCAGGTACTGCTGCTTCTGCTGTTCGCTGGCAATCTCGCTGAGCATATGCATATTCCCCTCATCGGGAGCCATGCAGTTCAGCGCCGTCGGTCCCAGCGGCGATCGGCCGGCTGCTTCGAAAATCTGTGGCCACTGCGAGATGGGCAGACCCAGCCCACCCCATCTCCGGGGGACATGGGGGGCGAAGATCCCTGCATCACGGGCGGCCTGTTGAAGCTCCTTGCGCAGGGCGGGGTCAAGATGGTCCCCAGGGGCAGGCTCCCGAGGGATGACAACCTCGTCTACAAAGCGCTCTATGCGGGAGCGCAGCTGCGTCAGCTCTTCCGGACTGCGATGCTCAGCTACTCCACTCATGCGGTGCCTCCTGCGACGGTCAGGCCACCATCCAGAGTCAACACTTGGCCGGTAATCCAACCAGCCGAGTCCGAGACCAGGAACTCGACAGCACCGCTGACGTCTTCGGGCACCCCGAGGCGCTTGAGCGGGTAGTCGGCGGCGACCTGGTCCTCTTTGCCCTCGTAGAGCGCCCGGGCGAAGGACGTCTTGACCACCGCGGGGGCGACGGCATTGACCCGAACCTCAGGTCCCAGCTCCACCGCTAGGGTGCGGGTCAAATGGGAGACCGCAGCCTTGCTGACCCCGTAGATCCCGATGCCATTTGAGGGGACCTCGCCGGTCACCGAAGAGAGGAAGACTACCCGTCCACTGTGCTCGCGGAAGCCGAGGCGGGCATGGACCAGGGCACGCTGCACCCAGCTGAGTCCAGCAAGCACATTGACCTCCAGCACTTTGCGGGCGGCATCCAAGTCAACTTCCGCCACCGGTCCGTAGACCGGGTTGATGCCGGCGTTGTTGATCAGTATGTCGAGCCGACCAGTGCGCGCGGCGATAGTCTCAAGCACCTCCTCCTGGTGTTCGACGGAGTCGGCCTTGCCTGCGATGCCGAGGGCCCCTTCCGGCAGCTGTTCAAGCGCCGCGTCGAGCCCCGCCTGCTTGCGGGCAGTGATCACCACCGTCGCCCCTGCTGCTGCCAGACGCTGAGCGATGCTCAGCCCGATGCCACGGCTGGCGCCGGTGATCAGCGCGGTTTGGCCGGTCAGATGTTCTATGGTCTGCTCTGTCATTAGTGCTTCACGCTTCCTGGTTACGCAGTTTTCGACGTTGGATCTTGCCGGTGGCGGTCTTGGGGAGGTCGTCAATCACGGTGACCTTCTTGGGACATTTGTAGGGTGCAAGTCTGCCGCGCACGTAGTGGCGCAGCTGCTCCGGGTCAACGGTGCCACCCTGCTGCAGGGACACGAAGGCGACCACACGCTCGCCGCTGTAGGGGTCAGGCTCGCCCACCACAGCGGCTTCGCGGACAGCCGGGTGCTCATAGAGGATGTCTTCGACTTCACGGGGCCAGACCTTGTAGCCGGACACGTTGATCTGATCCTTCTTCCGATCCACCAGGTAGATCCACCCTTCGGAGTCCATGATGGCCACGTCCCCGGTGCGCAACCAGCCGTCCACAATCGTCTGTTCGGTGGCCTCGGGCTTATTGAGGTATCCGCTAGTGATCTGAGGCCCGCAAAGCTCGAGCTCACCGGCCTCACCCGGTGCCGCCGGTCGGCCGTCAAGATCAGTCACACGGGCCTCCATCCCGGGCAGCGGAACCCCTATCGAGAGAGTCCCGGAGGGTTCGTGGACCGGAGCCTGAGCACCAAGCGGCACGGCGATCACCGCGGATGCGGTCTCGGTCATCCCGTAGATGTTGTGGATGTAATGCCCGTAGCGGCTGCGAAACTTCTCCACTGTGGCTGGCGGCACCGGTGCACCCCCGGAAAAGACGGTGCGCAGGCTGGCCAGGTGTTCGGGCCCACCGTCAGGAAGGTCCAGCAGGGCGTTGTAGACAGTGATGGACCCAAGAATGTGGTGAATCCCGTGCTCTGCGATGGTTTTCAGCATCAGATCAGCGCGAATGCGGTTGACAAAGACATACTCGGTTTGACTGATCAGCGCCGTGACCGTTGTGGCCACTGCTCCGGTGATGTGGAACAGGGGAGCCACGGCCAAGATCTTCTGCCCGGGCTGCACGTGGTACCAGTGCGCGTTGCTCTCCCCGACTGCCAGCAGGTTGCGGTGGGTACCCACCGCGCCCTTGGGCGGGCCGGTGGTGCCGGAGGTGTAGGTGAGCAATGCCGGGGAGTCCGGCGTGTTGGTGACCGGCTCCGGACACCGATTCTGGTTCGGGACGAGCTGCAGCTCTTCCTCCTGGACACTGATCGCCCAGGCGAGTCCAGCCGCTGCGCGGATGTCCTCAGCCTCCTCCGCCAGGGCGATGAGCCCTACCGGACCGGCATCGTTGAGGATGTGCTGCAGCTCCCTCTCCTGGTACATGGGGTTGAGCACCAGGGCGACGCCGCCAATCTTCCACAGGGCCAGCATGCACAAGGCAAACTGGGGGATGTTCTGCAGCCGGATGCCGACACGATCTCCGGGAGTGACCCCACGGGACTGGAGCTCGGCGGCAAGTGCGTCACTGAGTTTGTCAGCCTCATGAGCAGTGAGCGTCTGCTCGAAGTACGTCAACGCTGGGCGGTCCGGTCCGGCGGCCACGCGGTCGCGCCAGACGGCATCCAAGGTGGTAGTCAGCAGGTTCAGCTCAGCCGACACATGATCCGGGTACAGCCGGTGCCACGGTTTGGCTGTGGTGGTCAGCGCCACGAGAACCTCCATAGTCTTCGGTTTGCAAGAAGCGGGTTGGGATACCTCTCGGTACCGACCGATCAATCGCTCGGTACTACCGAATGTAAGGCAGGTCACTGTTTCGCGCAAGAGGTTTGCGGAGAATTTCTCAGCAGGGCTCCTCGGCGTCCGGATAAGATCAGGCCAGACATGCCGTGTGAGCAACTAAGGAAGTGGGGCAGCTGCCAGGTGAGCGAACTGCCAGAGTCAATGCCGCTGGGCAAGGTGCGCCAGGCGGCTCTAGAGTGCTTTGCCGCCAACGGTTTTCACGGGACCTCCATCCGTCAGATCGCTGGGGCCGCGGGCCTCTCGGTGCCCGGCATGTACCACTACTACACCTCGAAGCACGAGATTCTGGACTCGCTGTGCGAAGTGGCCATGGAGACGCTGCTGACCGCCTCTCGAACAGCGGCTGAGCGGCCTGACACTCCTGTACTGGAACGCTTCGACAGCCTGATCCGGGTGATGGTCCTCTTCCACGCCCGATTCTCCGCCATCGCCTTCGTCACGCTCAGCGAGATTAGGAGCTTGCAGGGGGAAGCCAGGGTCCGGCACATCGCTGCGCGCAATGAACAACAAGCGCTGCTGAACCGACTGATCGAAGAAGGCTGCGCCGAAGGAGTGTTTGGCACTGCCCATCCGCGCCATGCTGCTCGGGCGATTACGGCAGCATGCCTGGGCGTGTCCCGCTGGTTTCGCCCCGAGGGCCAGAACACTCCAGAGGAGCTTGCGGAAATCTACGTAGACATCTGCCGAGCTGCCGCCGGGGCCGCCTGACTCAGCTTCCTCGTTCCGACCCAGGGCCCCTATCCTGCTCGGGCTTCTGCTGCTCGGCCTGTTCGCGGCGGGCCTTCTCCCGCCGCTGGGCCACCTGCTGGCGATAGAGCTCCTCGGAGTTGCGGTTGACCCCGGCACCCCGGGAGAGTTCCTCCGGGTTCTCCCGGGAGGCCAGCTGCAGCATGGAGACGATCAGCAGGCTGGCGATAAAGGCGATGCCGAAAGCCAGCAGCGCTAAGTTGATCGGGTTGTCCAGACCCGCAGAATCGTGCTCCACCCGTGGGTTGTCTGATCCTCCGGAGGAGACGATCAAGGTCACAAAACCGGCCACGAAGCCGAGGCCGAAGGAGAAGATCAGCGGTGCCTTCACCGTCTCCAGCACAGAGCGCCGCTGCTGAGAATCCTTGGGCACGTGGGTGAACTTCCTTCGAAAGTGGTGGGGCGACGTCGTCGTAGCTATTCTACGCCCCGTAGAAGATGCTGTGCTAGCTGCCTCGGCGGGCCTCGTGGGTCAGCCCGCCTGCGCTGATGCCTAGCAGCACTGCCATGATGATCACTCCGGTGCCGGAGATGCCCAGGATGCCGTGCGGATCCAGGCCGGCCCCCAGGAAGAGTCCGAGACCGGTGAGGACTCCGACCACCCCCAGGATCACATGGTCGCGAGAGGGCAGGAACTCACCGCGCACCTTCAGCGCTCCGTAGAGTTCGCAGGCGCCCATCAGGGTGAAGCCGATCCCGGCGATGACGGCCAGTGCGGCGGTGGAGGTCGCGAAGAGCGCCGCGATCCCGGCGAAGACCCAGCTGGCCGATCCTAGGGCCATGGCACCGGTCAGGGCCGGCGGGACCTCCTCGGACTTCACATAGTCCCAGACCGCGGTGGCGGCCAGGATGAAGAAAGCCGCCAGAGCGATCCGGGCCACGGTCATGGTGTCTTCAGTCCAGAAGATGGTGAAGGCGGCAAAAATGGCCGTGATGCCGGCCCGCACCCAGGCGGGGCGGACAAGGGCTGCAGCGGTCCGGGGTTCCATACGGGTCAGTGGCACGGGGCCGAGTTTATCGGGTTTGGCTGATCAGCGGGACTCGCCCAGCACCATCCAGCGGCTGCTGCCGTGGGTGCGCGCCCCCAGGGTCGCTGCACGGGCGGCCATGAACAGCACCGCGAAGGCCAGCCAGAGCAGCAAGATGGACTCGCCACCGGCGGCACCCCGGCCGGCAATCCACGCCAGAGCCGGCAGGTAGATGATCAAATTCACCACGCCGGCCACCGCCAGGTAGCGGACATCGCCGGCTCCCATAAGCACGCCGTCGAGCACAAACACATAGCCGGCCAGCGGCTGGGCCGCCGCCAGGACAAACAGCGCCACAGTGATCATCCCGGCCACCTCCGGGTCCGGGGTGAACAGGCGCGGAACCCAGGGAGCGGCCACTGCGGTGAGGGCACCCACCACGGCGCCGAAACCGATTCCCCACCAGATCATGGTGCGGATCATCCGCCGGGCCTGGGCCTCCCTGCCGGCACCGAGCTCCCTGCCGATCAGCGCCTGGGCGGCGATCGCCAATGCGTCGAGCACAAAGGCCAGGGTGGAGAAGAAGGTGAAGGCCACTTGGTGGGCGGCCAGGGTCTCAGGGCCCAGGCCGGTGGCCACCACCACCGTGGCGACCAGGGCTGCGCGCAGACTCAGTGTGCGCAGGAACATCCAGCCGCCGACCCTGGCGGCGTAGCGCAGAGCCACCGGGTCTGCGCCGAGCGGCACCCCTGCGGCCCGCATTCTGGGGACCAGGATCAGCAGGTACGTGATGGCCATGCCCCACTGCGCCACCGAGGTGCCGATGGCCGCACCGGCAACTCCCAACCCCAGCGGGTGGACCAGGATCAGGTTGAGCAGCGCATTGCCGCCGAAGCCGGCAGCCGCGACCACCAGCGGGGTCCTGGTGTCCTGGAAGCCCCGCAGCGCGCCGACTGCGGCGAAGACCAGCAGCATGGCGGGCAGCCCGGGCAGCGACCACAGCAGGTAGTCGTAGGCATGCGGATGGATCTCACCGGTGCTGCCGAGAGCCTGCAGCACCTGTTCGCCTGCGGCCAGGCCGATCAGCGCCAGCACGGTGCCCAGGGACAGGGCCAGCCAGATGCCGTCGCGGCCGGCTGCCAGTGCCTTGGCGGTCTTACCTGCTCCCACATAGCGGGCCACCGCAGGGGTGGTGGAGTAGGCCAGGAAGATCATCAGGCCCACTACTGTGTGCATCACCGTGACGCCCAGGGCAGCCCCGGCCAGCTCGGCGGTGCCCAACCAGCCGATGATGGCGGTATCGGCCATCAGGAACAGGGGTTCGGCCACCAGTGCACCGAGAGCCGGCACCGCCAGTGCCAGAATCTGCTTGGCCAGCGGCCGGGGGTCGTGGCTGGGAGCTGGCCCAGCGGTCTCCTGACTCACCCGATCAGGTTGGCCAGCCAGTACAGGCTCTGGTACGGCTGCCCGAAGTCCTCGGCCCAGGGCAGCACAAAATAGCTGACCAGCAGGGACATGAAGTTATTGAAGAAATGCAGCACCCAGGCGTAGAAGAGATTGCGCCCGGTGACGATATAGCCCACGCTGATCAGCACGCCCATAGTGAGGTAGGGGACCAGGGAGACCAGGGTGAGGTCATCGGCCAGGCCGAAGAGTGCTGGGATGAAGTGCAGCAGCGGGAAGGCGATGATGGAGACCGCACCGCAGATCCACACGTTGATATAACGGGAGAGCTTACCGATGAGCAGGTGCCGGAAGAAGTACTCCTCCACAAAGGGACCCAGCACTGCGATGACCGCCACCGCGGCCAGGAACGGTACCGCCTGCAGCATAGTGTCGATGGCCTCCTGGTTCTCGGAGGTCTCGGGATCTGCTCCCAGCACCACTACGATCAGCACAAAGTTCAGCAGCAGAGTGGCCAGCCAGGCGAAGGGCACCAGCAGCAGCTTCAGCCACCAGAGGTAGGCGAAAGCTCTGACCGAGCGCCATAGGGCGGCGGCGGAGACAGACATGGTGATCGCCGCCAGCACGCCGTAACTGATCGCGTTGATGGTGAACATGCCCTGCTGCTGCTGGATCTCATCACCGGCCATCAGGGCGTTGACGGGCGGCAGCAGCGCCAGGAAGCTGACCAGCCCGGTGAGGAAACCGAGCACGTAGAACAGCGTGGCGCCTAGATCCCACCAGGTGAACCGGCCCGGCTCCGAATCCTGCTGACGCTTCCGAGGCGGCCGCTGGCCCCAGCCCGAGGGCGGCCCGGCATGGAACTGCGCTGGGGGGCGCTCTCCGAACAGGGGATCACCCGGCTTCCAACCAGGCGGCGGGCCGCTCAGTACGTTGCGCTCAGGGAACCCCCCGGGTACCGGACCGTAGGGATTGGACACAGGAGGCGGCTGCTGGCTCATTGCCTCCAGCCTAATGAATTCCACCAGGGGAAGCATCCGCCTGGGGGATGACTAGGCAGATGGGTGCACCCCGGGGCCGCAGACGCTGCGGCGTAGTTGTTTGTCCGGTTATGCGGTCCGAATCGGGGCCTTTCCCGGACAAACAGCTACGCTCGTGGGTTCGGTGAGACTCAACCTGGATGAGCCCCAAGGATCACAGCGGAATCTACTGGTGGGACTCGGGCCGCTGCTGGCCGGGTTCGCCGGGCCGCTGGCCGAACTGGCCGGGCTCGTCCGGCTGCGGTTGCTGGCCGGGTTCGCCAGGCTGCTGGCCGAACTGCCCAGGCTGGCCCTGCTGGCCCGGCTGCTGGTACTGGCCGGGTGACCACGGCTGGCCGCCCTGAGCGGACTCCGCCGAGGGCGCCTGTTGGGCGGACTCTGCCGAGGGGGCGGTGGACTGCTGATAGGACTCAGCCGAAGGCTGCTGGTAAGGCTGGTGCTGTGCCGGGGCACCAGGAGCACCAGGAGCACCAGGCTCAGGTGAGGAGAGATGCGGTGCCCCTGCCCCGTACTGCTGAGCAGGCGGCGTCGTACCCTGCTGGCCCCCGTACTGGGTGCCGTACTGGGGCTGCTGCGGTGGCTGGCCAGGCTGCTGATAGCCCTGGTACTGCGGCTGCTGGCCGTACTGCTGGGGCTGCGGCTGGTACTGGCCATAGGGTTGGCTGCTGTTGCCGCCCTGGCCGGAGCGTTTGGCCTTCTTGCGGCGCGAGGAGCCCATCACGATGCCGATGATCAGCAGCACCAGGCCCACCAGGGCCAGGAAGCCGCCCACCAGAAATATGCCGACGCCGCCCAGGATCCCACCGAGGAACCCGCCCATATCGCCGCCCTCGGTCAGGATTACGGTGATCTCACCGGTGGCCGGCGGGGTATCGATGGAGTATTCACCGGACTCCTCCGGGGTGAAGGTCCAGACTGATTCGGCGATAGTGCCGCCCTGCTCCGCCGTGGCCTCCACCTGGGCCCAGTTGGCGATCTCCTGCTCCCCGGAGGGTGAGATGATGTTGGGCCCACCTTCGAAGGTGCCGCCGCCGCCCCGGGGGTAGGCGCCGAAGAACGTGTAGGAACTGCCGGAGTCCAGATCAGCGGTGAAGGAGCCACCGGCCTCGGTATGGCCGATCGCGTCCGGGCCTGGATTGCCGCTACTGTCGAGGACATCAGTGGGCAGCACACGCCAGAACAGCAGGCCGCCGACTACCAGCAGAACGATGCCGGCCAACAGGCTGATCGCGCCCAGCACAGTGAGGACAGTAGGGGCCTTGCCCTTCTTGGCCTTGGCCGGTGCTGCGCTCTGGCTGCCACGGGCAAGATAGTCAGGCTGCTGGTAGGGCTGGTGACCCGGCTGCTGCGGGTACCCGGGCTGCTGGCCCTGCTGGTATCCACCCTGCTGCGGATAGCTGTGCTGGGAGGCCTGCTGGTACGGCTGGCCGGGACCCCCACCCTGGCCAGCGGACTCAGCATGCGGTGCGCCATGGGGGTACTGCCACTGCGGTGCACCCTGCGCAGGGGCTCCCGGAGCGGACTGACTGGGCGGCCGGTTATACGAGTTTCCGTTCGGGTCCTGCTGACCTGGCTGATCGCTCATAGCCACTAAACTACCTGACTACTGGCCGACTGTCTCCATGTCCACTACGCCTTCGTTAGGCCCTGTGTAGGGCGAAGGAGTCAGCAGAGTGGCATTGCGAAGGTCCCTGATCCGGCGGGCCTTCTCGGCGACTTCGTGGTCCTCCTCGCTGATCGGCTCCCAGCGCACAATCCGCCGGGCGGCCCCGGTGCCGTCTGGGGAGACCATCACCGGCAGCCCGTAAGCCACCACTTCTGGGTGGCGCTCCCAGCGGTCTCCGGCACGCACCCGGACCAGCACGTGCATGGACTTGGAGCCGGTGAGCACCAGCCTGGCGTCCACCTCCACCAGATCTCCGATGGTGATGGGGCGGTAGAACCGTACACCCCCAGACAGCACAGTGAGCACGTCATAGCCGCAGTAGCGCTCCGCGCAGATCTCAGCGGCCTGATCGATCCACTTCATCACCGCCCCGCCGCGGATCCGCCCGTCGGGGTAGCGCTCATCGGTCTGCACCAGGAAGCGTAGGGTCAGCGCCTCGGAGGAGCCGAAGGATTCCGGCAGGGACTGGATGGTCTCCTCGACCTGTTTGCGGTAGTCCATCCGGCGGGCGGCATCCACATCCCGGCGGGCCTGCAGCTCGGTCTTGGGCTCAAAGGGCAGCACCTCCATCGGTTCACCATCAGCCCCGATGGCCACATAGATCATGAAGCACTCAGTGCAGGTCTGCCAGCCGCCCTCCTCCTTCTGGATGAGCACCCGGGTCTGCACATGCACACTGGTGCGCCCGGTGTGCACCACCCGGGCCTGCACGGTGACCGGGGTCTCGCGCGGCACCGGCACGGTGAAGTGCATATTGCCCACATAGGCGGTCACACACTGTGCCCGGGACCAGCTGGCGGCGCAGGCATAGGCGGTCTTATCGATCCAGTCGACGACGACGCCGGCGGCCACTGTAGATTCCCGTGAGGTACCGGTGACCTCACGGAAGGTCAGTTCAACACTGGAGCGGCGCGGCATGTACTCAGACTACCGGGCTGGTGGACCATTAGGTGTGAAGGCCAGAGCCGCTGCACGCGCCCCGAGAGGAACCACGACCTGTGGAACTGTGCGGCATGACACACAACCGAAAACCTCGATTCTTTATGGTGATGACAGCTGCCCGGCCTACTATGGAGCGGCATGCACAGCGACATGTCGCCTATTTGACCTGACCACCCGAAGTCCTCGACCCAGCGAAGACCGTGAGGTAGCAATGCATCCCTTCGAAAACCCCTTCCGCCACAGTGCCGAGGCCAAGCGGCACGCTCTGCGCCACTTCCGCGCCGTGCTCTTCGACATGGACGGGGTGGTCACTGACACCGCCAGCGTGCACTCCACCGCCTGGAAGGAGCTGTTCGACGCCGCCCTGACTGAAATCGCCGGGGCGCCGCAGCCGGAGTTCACCCGGGAGGACTACCTCAACTATGTAGACGGCCGCCCCCGGGAGGAGGGGGTGCGCGCCATGCTGCGCGCTCGCGGGCTACAGGTTCCGGAGGGGCAGCTGGGCGACGGGCCCGAGCAGCTGACCATCTACGGTCTGGCCGCCCGCAAACAGGGGTACTTCGAGGCGGTGCTGAACCGGGACGGCGTCGAAGTTTTCCCCACCACCGTGGAGCTGATGAGCCAGCTGCGCGCCGACGGGATTCCCACCGCCCTGGTGACCTCCTCGCGCAATGGCCGTGAGGTGCTGCGCCGGGCTGACCTGCTGGAGGCTTTCGACGTCATAGTCGACGGTACCGATGCGCTGCAGCTGAACCTGCCGGGCAAGCCGGACCCGGCGATGTTCCTGCACGCCTCCGCCCAGCTGGAGGTGGAGCCGCAGGATGCGATCGTCATTGAGGATGCGGTCTCCGGGGTCCAGGCCGGCCGGGCCGGGGACTTCGGCATGGTGGTGGGGCTGAACCGGGGGGACGATCCGCGCCGGCTGAAGGAGGGCGGGGCCGATATTGTGGTCACCGATCTTTCGGTGGCCCGTCTGCACACCCGCACCACCCGCCCATATGACCCCAACTGGGTACTCAGCTATGACTCCTTCGAGCCGCTTCAGGAGCCCACCCGTGAGGTGCTCTGTCATATGGCCAACGGGTACTGGGGCACTCGGGCCAATTATCCGGGCACCTCTGCTGATGCCACGCACTACCCGGGCAACTACATCGCCGGGGTCTTCAACCGGCTGAACACCGACATCATGGGCAAGACCGTGGAGACCGAGCATATGGTCAACATCCCGGACTGGACCTATGTGCAGATCACCCCGGAGGCCGGCAACCCGCTGCTGCCCGGCTCCCCGGAGCTGATCGACTACTACCAGGAGCTGGATATGCGCCGCGGGCTGGTCACCCGGATAGCCCGCTACCAGGACCTGCACGGGCGGCGCACCAAGGTCACCTTCCGGCAGTTCCAGACCCTGGCCGGGGTGCACCTGGCGGCCATGGAGGTCAAGATCGAGGCGGAGAACTGGTCTGGCAACGTCAATGTCCGGTCGATGATCGAGGGCCGGGTGGCCAACCGGAATGTGGCTGCAGACCGTAAGTTGGCCGGCAACCACCTGGAGCCGGTGGACTCCCGGGAGGTCGATGGTGAGACCGTGCTGCTGGAGACCCAGACCAACCAGTCCAAAGTGCAAATCGCAGTGGCCACCCGCACCCGGGTGATGACACAGAGCGCCCCGATGCGCCGCCCGGTGATGGAATCGGATCTGGTGGCCGGTCATGACATCTCACTGCACCTGGCACAGGGGGAGCCGGTGATCCTGGAGAAGATCGCGGCGGCGTCGAACTCTCATGACCATGCCATCTCCACGGTGTGGCACAACGCGGTGAAGCGGGTGCAGCGGGCCACCGGCTTCCGCCAGATGCTCACCTACCACGAGGAGATGTGGGGAGCGATCTGGCACCGGTTCGCCGTCTCCATCGGGCCGGGCCACTCCCGCCAGCAGCTGGCGCTGAACCTGCACACCTTCCATGTGCTGCAGACCGCTTTCGGCGCCCGGCGCGACCTGGACGCCTCACTGCCGGCCCGTGGGCTCTCCGGGGAGGGCTACCGGGGCCACCTGTTCTGGGATGAGCTGTTCATGTACCCGATGCTCACCCTGCGCCGCCCGGAGCTGACCCGCGGGATCCTGATGTACCGGTTCCGCCGGCTGGGCGAGGCCCGTGCTGCAGCGCGCGCGGAGGGCTACGCCGGGGCGATGTTCCCCTGGCAGGCCGGTTCTGACGGTCGGGAGGAGACACCGTCTGAGCTGTGGAACCCGCGGTCCCAGATGTGGATGCCGGATAATTCGCACCGGCAGCGGCATGTCTCCCTGGCCATCGCGTACTCGGTGCTGCAGTACTTTGAGGCCACGCAGGACTACACGTTCCTCTCCGACTACGGGGCGGAGATGCTGGTGGAGATCAGCCGCTTCTTCGTGTCCATGACTCGGTATGACGCCGCAGCGGAGAGGTACCACATTGAGGGGGTGATGGGCCCAGATGAGTACCACGACGGCTACCCGGAGACCCCCGGCTCGGGTCTGAGGAACAACGCCTACACCAATGTGCTCACCTCCTGGATGCTGCGCCACACGGCTCGTCTGGTGCGCGAGCTGGACTCCCGGGACGACCCGCTGAGTGAGTGGCTGGACATCTTCGAGGACGAGCTGGACCACTGGGAGCATATCTCCGCCCGGCTGCAGGTGCCCTTCCACAAGGACGGGATCATCAGCCAGTTCGAGGGCTACGAGGATCTGCTGGAGTTCGACTGGGAGGGCTATAAGGCCAAGTACGGCAATATCGGCCGACTGGACCTGATCCTGCAGGCCGAGGGCGATGCCACCAACCGGTACAAGCTCTCCAAACAGGCCGATGTGCTCATGCTCTGCTACCTCTTCAGCTCCGAGGAGCTGTTCGAGACCCTGGCACATATGGGCTATGAGATCACCGAGGAGGACTTCAGCCGCACCATCGAGTACTACCTGGCGCGGTCCTCGCACGGCTCCACGCTCTCGCGGGTGGTGCACGGCTGGGTGGCGGCCCGCTATGACCGTGCCGGCTCCTGGAACCTGTTCAAGGAAGCCCTGGAGGCTGACCTCTCCGACACCCAGGGCGGGACTACGCGTGAGGGCATCCATCTGGGTGCGATGGCCGGGACGGTGGATATGGTGCTGCGCTGCTACGGCGGAGTGGAGACCCGGGCCGACGCCCTCTGGCTGCACCCGCTGCTGCCGGATGAGGTGCCTGAGGTGACCTTCCGGATGCGGTACCGCAACCAGCCCATCCTGGTGCGGATCAACCACAACCACGTCACCCTGAACCTCTCTGAGGGCTCGGCGAAGCCCATTGATGTCAACGTGGAGGGCAAGCACAAGCTGATGGAGCCCGGGGAGGTCTGGACGGTGAGGCTGGAGCACCATGCCCGGGCGCATGAACGCCCCCGTGCTGCTACGGCCGCCCGGGAGAACGTGGAGGAGGCCAACGACGCCGCCCAACCCCAGTTGGAGCCCCGGACTACCCCTTCTGCCTGAGAGCGGAGCTTTGGGGGCTCTCCCAGCTTGAGTTCAGTCGCTATCTCCCTCAGAACTGAACTCAACACCAACAACCCCAGTGCCCTGGTTCAGGTCGGCTATGCCGGAGACCCTGAGCCGATCAGCAATCCGTTGCGCTTCGTCTTCCACGCTGTCAGGTACCGCGAACATGGACCATGGAATGCCGATGCCCAGGATCGGGCAGCCCCGACCATCTCCGCGAGCCACTCTGTTCTTCAACTGCACGAAGTTGGCTGTAGTTGACGTCCCGTATGGGTCTTTGGCCAGCCTCTTAATCCGTCTGTTCCACTCCTCAAATTCTTCTCCAAGCTGGAGCGCTTTCAGCCGTTCGATGAGGACACGACTCTCACTCCTGAATTCATCCCCACCATCGCGAACAAGCAAAACTCCTGCATCGATGACGCCGCCCTCGTATAGGGAGACATAGTTGCCAAAATCTCTATCGAGGTTCCCATCCTTGGGGTTCCATTCAACATCGACGACTGCACGGTCTTTGACGTTGTCCACCCAATGCCCGCCATAGTTGTTGGTGGACTCACGCACCTGCGACTCACGTAGCTCAGGGGATTCTGCGTCTTTCCAGCCTTTCAAGGTCAGCCTCGTGGTGAGATCCTGTTCAAACTTGGCCTCTCGCCACCCTCTTCGCCGAAAAGAATCGTCGAGCTCTTTGGGGATCGGCCCCTTATTACCTCCCGGTTGCGCCAGTTTCTCCAATGTCAACTCGAAGTTTTCAAGTACTGACACAAGGTCGCCGAAGGCCTCCGGAGAGGTGTAGCGCAGGATTCGGGCCGCATTGCGCGTTTCCGCGAAGAGGTACTTCTCCTGCACACTCTCGGGAAACATCTCTTTCCAGCTCTCCGTCAGCTCCATATGTGTATCTCATCACATGTGAGACCGGAAGGTCGCGCGGGTACAGACCGGGTGACTGTCGAGCAACTGGAAACTGGGCATGTCTGACCCACCTGATAGAAAAGATCCGTATAGCGTTAGATCTAAAGATCCGCACAGACAGATACGAGTGTCCAGGGAGCAGCCCAGGACCAACGGGAAAGAAGGAACACACCATGTCTGCAGAACCAGTAGCACCCACAGCGGAACCATGTGAAACGCGCACGGAGTTCAAGAGCGCGGTCGCCCCCGTACAACCGCTGCGTCCCGAAGACGATGTTGCTCCACTCCCCCAGATCGCTGGTGGGTTCCAGACCGTGATGGCTGACCCGCCGTGGCGTTTTCAGAACCGCACCGGAAAAGTAGCTCCGGAGCACCGCCGTCTGGACAGGTACTCCACCATGACGCTGGAGAACATCTGTGACCTTGATGTAGACAGTGTCACCGCAAACAACGCTCATCTCTATCTCTGGGTACCCAATGCGCTACTGCCGGAGGGACTCAAAGTGATGGAAAACTGGGGGTTTCGGTACGTCAGCAATGTCATCTGGGCCAAACGACGCAAAGACGGCGGGCCCGATGGGCGAGGAGTCGGCTTTTACTTCCGCAACGTCACAGAGATCCTCCTCTTCGGAGTCAAGGGAAGCATGCGCACACTTCCACCAGCTCGCTCTCAAGTCAACATGATTGAGACACGTAAGAGAGAACACTCACGTAAGCCCGACGAGCAGTATGACTTCATCGAGCGGTGCTCCCCTGGCCCGTACCTAGAGCTCTTTGCCCGTTATCCGCGCGCGAACTGGACGGTGTGGGGAAACGAGGCCTCTGAGAAGGTGCAGCCGCGAGGCAAGGTCTACAAGGGGTATCAGGGCGGTGTCATCGAAAGCAACGTGGCATGGCTCTACCAGCAGGAAAACAAGAGCATCCGAGAAATCTCAGATGAGACAGGTCTTTCAATCCGGAAAGTCAACCAGAGCTTGGATGATGCGGGAGTGGAGAAGCGTAGGCCTGGCCGCCCCAAAGCACGCGTGAGCTAAGACGGCAGAATCCTCTACCAATTCGGGCAAAATAGCATCCCATGTGGGTCGGAAATGCTCCCCATCAGCTCCTTGACTCGAGCTCCTGGTAGTGGGCTCGGAGCAGCTCGGTAAGGCTCCGGCCGCGTACTACCACGCCCGGTTCAGGCAGTTGGTCCAGCAGCGCATCCGGGGCGGAACTGTATCCGGTCCGCTGCGGGAGCTCCGCCTGCAGGGAGTAGAAGCTCTCCAGGCTCTGCTCCAGCGGGGGGCCGGAATGCTCGGCGATATCGGCGGCGGGGGTTCCGCTGTCCCGGGCGGCCCGAAGGTTGATCAGCAGGTCCTCTCGCTCCCGGCCGCGCCAGGCCAGGATCGCGAAAGGGTCTTCGTCAAAGGATTCCGCCAGCAGGTAGAACACCGCAGCCAGGTGTTTGCAGGGCACCTCCCAGTCCGGGCAGGTGCAGTCCAGGCTGAGGTCCTGGGCATCGGCGGGAAACAGTGAGAGGCCGGCGGCGGTGAAGACCTCTTCCACATCCTCAGGCATCTCCCCGGCCAGCAGCTTGGCCAGGTACCAGGCGTTGGCCGCCAGCTCTCGCTCCAGCTCGGCCCACTGCGCCTTGCCGTAGGTCTGCAGACCGATGCGTACCCGGTAGGGCTTCTTGCGGCTGCCCTGCACCTGGGCAGAGACCGCACCGGGTTCAACCGCTAAGGAGATGACCTGGCCCTTGCGGGCATAGGTCCGTCCCCGCTGCAGGCGGGTGCCCACTCCGATGCTCTCCAGCACGTGGAGGAACCGTTGCGACCACCAGGACGTGCCGATCGCGCCCCGGGCGCTGCGGACCTTCAGACCGTCTATGACTTCCCGCGGCTTTGAGGGCGGCGGGAATCCTGAGTTCCAGCGGGAGCTCCTACTCACCGATCGCTCCTTCGGAGAGGGTGAAGAGATCTCGCAGGTCAGCGGTGGACAGCTCGGTCAGCCAGCCTTCTCCGTCGCTGACGACCATATTGGCCAGTGCTTTCTTCTGCTCGATCATGTCGTCGATCTTCTCCTCCAGGGTGCCGGTGCAGATCAGCTTATGCACCTGCACGCTGCGCTTCTGCCCGATCCGGAAAGCACGGTCGGTGGCCTGATTCTCCACTGCGGGGTTCCACCACCGGTCCAGGTGGATGACATGGTTGGCCGCGGTGAGGTTCAGTCCGGTGCCCCCGGCTTTCAGAGAGAGCAGGAAGACCGGCGGCCCCTCACCTGACTGGAACTCGGCGACCATCTCATCCCGGCGGGCCTTGGGGGTGCCTCCGTGCAGATAGGCGACATCAGTGTTGAACCTTGTTGCCAGATGCGGCAGCAGCATCTGAGCGAACTCGGTGTATTGGGTAAAGCACAGCACCCGGTCCCCTTCGGCGAGGATCTCCTCCAGCATCTCCTCCAGCCGCTGGATCTTGCCGGAGCGCTCCCCAAGCGGAGAGCGGTCGTGGAGGAGCTGGGCCGGATGGTTGCAGACCTGCTTGAGCTTGGCCATAGCGGCCAATACGTTGCCCCGCCGTTCAATGCCGGTGCTGTCTTCGATCTTCTGCATCATGTCGCTGACCACCGACTGGTAGAGCGTGGCCTGCTCGGCGGTGAGCCTGCAGTACTGTTTGGTCTCGATCTTCTCCGGCAGGTCATCGATGATGCTCGAGTCTGTCTTCAGCCTGCGGAGCACATAGGGCCGGGTGATGGCACGCAGCCGGCGGGCGGCGTCGTCGTCCCCGTACCGCTCCACCGGAATGCCGTAGCGGCTGCGGAAGAGCTCCTGGGAGCCCAGCATCCCTGGGTTCAGGAACTCCATGATCGACCACAGTTCGGACAGCCGGTTCTCCACCGGGGTGCCGGTCAGCGCCACCCGATGCTCAGCCTTCAGGCAGCGAACAGCTTTGGCCGTGCGGGACTGGCTGTTCTTGATGGCCTGGGCCTCATCCAGAACCACCCTGGACCACTGGATATCAGTCAAGTCCTCGATGTCGCGCAGCGCGGTGCCGTAGGTGGTGACCAGAAGGTCGGTGCTCTCCAGCTGTTCGGCCAGCTCCTCCCCGCGGGGGCGGTCGGAGCCGTGGTGGGCCTGCACTCTCAGGTGCGGGGCGAAGCGGGCGGCCTCCCGCTGCCAGTTCCCCACCAGGGACATCGGGCACAGCAGCAGGGTGGGGCCGCTCTTGGGCCGGCTCTCGCGGTCGTTGAGTTCCAGGGAGAGCAGCTGGATGGTTTTGCCCAGTCCCATGTCATCGGCCAGACAGGCACCCAGTCCCAGCGAGGAGAGAAATACCAGCCAGGAGAGCCCGCGCTGCTGGTACGGTCTCAGCTGAGCCTGCAGGCCTGCCGGCTGGTCCACCGGCGTGATGGCCTCAGCGGCTCTGCCCTGCAGGAAGGCACCGAGCCAGCCCTCTGCCTCCATGGCGGTGACATCCATGGGCGTGTCCAGGTCTTCGGGATGGGCGGCGGCCAGTGTCAGGACCTCCCCGAGGGACTTCCGGCCTGAACCCTGGGACTTCAAGAACTCCAGGCCGCGCTGCAGCTGCTGAGGATCGGCATGGACCCACTGGCCGCGCAGGCGCACCAATGGAGCTTTGGCCTCAGCCAGCGCGGCGAGTTCCTCCTCGGTGAGTTCCTCTTCCCCGACGGCGAGCCTCCATTGGAACTCACAGAGCTGGTCGCGGCCGAAGGCTGGGTCTTTGTCCACGGCCGTGTCAGTGGGTGTGGAGACCGAGAGCTTGAGCCCCAGCTTCTTCCGCTGGTCCCACCAGCTGGGCAGCAGCACACCGAACCCGGCCTCAGCGAGCTTGGGGGCGGCATGTTCCAAAAAGTCGTAGGCACCCGCGGTGTCAAGATCCAGACCCACCGGCCGGGCGTTGCGCAGCCCCTGAGCAATGTGTGGATAGATGCTGCTTGCCCGTCCAAGCTCCTGCAGGAGAATCTCCTGCGGCGCTCTCAGCCACCGGTTCAGGGAACCGTCATCGGCCCAGACGTGTTCTGCCGGAACCAGGAGGCTGGCATCTGCGGTGGACTGCAGGAGGAAATCTACCCTCCAGGAGGAGTGCTCCTGGGAAGGGTCTGCAGTCCCCTCAGCGGACTCCAGACCTTCTCCCTGCTCGACTTCCGGCAAGACCTCGGAGAGCCGGAAAGTGGCCTGTGCCGGGGTGACCTGTCCCCGGTTGGGGTATTCCCAGGCGCTCAGCTTTTGCTGCAGGTCGGTGAGTTCTTCAGGGGCGGCAGTGATCCAGGGATCCTGGCTGGTCAGCGCGGCAAGCCACAATTCAGCCGCTGGGAGCTGCTTGGGCCGGCGGCCGCGGCGGGGTGGTACCAGACTCTTGTCACCGAGCTGGTCCCGGACGGCAACATCTGTCAGTGTCTGCACGGCGTCGAAGAACAGCCGCTCCGGATCCTCCAGGTCAGGCTGAGCGCGGCATACTGGCGGCATTGCGCTGATCAAGGCATGTGCGTGCAGCGCTTCACGCCCGTGCAGATGGGGACGCCACAATGCCCGCCATTCCTGTCCCTGGCGTTCAATCCCCGGGATAACCCGGCCGTTCTGGGCAAGATCGACGGCCCATTCCGCCACCTCCTGGAGGTAGTGGAGGCTCTCACCTTCACGGTAGCTGGTTCCGCTGCTGGAGGCGGTCAGCCAGGCCAGGGCCGCGGGAGTATCCACGCTGAGGACCGGCACCGTCCACTGCAGCAGGTGGGGGTCACGCTGCAGGGCACGCCTAGGGGTCACGCGCACTACTTCGGGGGAGTCCAGGGGTGATTTTGCAGTGGAGGGAAGCTGGAGCACCGCCTGAGCCGGCGCTGCCGGTACACCGATCAGTTCTGAGAGTTTCTCTGCCGAGGCGGCGAAGGGGTGTGGGCGCGCGGACCGCAGAGCCTGGCTCTTGGAAGTCACAGGGAGTTCAGAGTCTTCCGCCCACAGGCAGAGATGCCGCTGCGGATCCCAGAAGCCGTGCACCACCAGCATCCTGTGCGCCCCTCCATTCCTCGCTGCGCAGGTCGAGAACCCTCATACCCTACCGGAGGCGGAAGCAGCGCAGGCCAACACCGCCGGCCAGCACCTGGTCACGGACAGCCCTGGCCCCCGTGGCACTATGGGGGCATGGCGAAGAACTGGTTGTCGATCACCGTGGAGCTGCTGGGTGGGCGCGGCCAGGATCTCTGGCCCTGGCCGGGACGGATTTTTGCGGTAGGCCCCTCACACACTTTTGAGGATCTGGCCCACGCCATCAACGATGGTTTTGCCCGATGGGACCGGGCGCACCTGTCCGTGTTCACTCTGATGGACGGCCAGGTGCTCACCGATGAGAAGACTGGAAATGAGCTGGCAGGTGCTATGGCCGGACCTCTGCTCCGCCCCCTTGACTTTGCTAGGACGAAGGTCGCAGAAACGGTCCGCCCCGGGGATGAGTTCCAGTTCGAGTTCGACCTCGGTGACGGCTGGATGCACCGTTGCACTGTTGGTTCAGAGAAAGTCGATCCGCTGAAGACACTCGGGATCCAGCCCAAAACTCCCCTGCCGTACTGGGGGTGGGGGACTATCCCTGATCAGTACGGGCGCCGGTGGGAGGATGATGACGGGCAGGGACGCACCCCTCGCCGTCCGCGCGAGCCCCACACGATGCTCACCGGTCAGTGGCCTAACCACCGCCAGCTCCCCCAGCTTGAGGCGGAAGAACTCCGCAGCGCCGCTGCATCTTGCGACGCTGAGGCCTTCTTGGCGGCAGTCAGCGGCCGGTTGATAGACGACGCATTGCAGCAGGTGGGCCAGGGCATGCTGATGGCGATAGAACAGAAGCCTGACGACGCCGCGGACGCGACCTTTTCTGTGATCAATCGGCTCATCTTCCGGGGCTTCCCCGGAGACCAGGAGCTTGCGGACCTGCTTCTAGCCCGTCTGCGCGGCGTGCCGTTGGAGGGGGAGGCGCTGCCGGTGGATCTTGAGCTCCTCAGCTCCCTGCTGGAGGGGGACCCTGGCCTTTCCTCAGGCGCTTATGTGGACCGCCACACCGGGGAGGTCTATCCCGGCAGTCTCACCGATCCTGCAATGGTGGGCGAGGACGCTACCATCGATACCGACCAGGATCCCAGCCGGTGGCTCTGGTTGGAACACATCGACTCCCGCAAAGCCTGGGAGGATATGGCTGCTTTTGCTCGGCAGCAGGTGCACAACCTCGAACTCAAAGAACGGATGGAGAGCGCAATCGAGGGCCGTGGTGCTTTCCGGGCCTTCCGTGCGCTTCTCCGCGAAGAGGGGCTCTCCGAGGCATGGGAACTCTTCTCCGCAGACCGGAGAATCGGCCGGGCCCGGCAGTTGCTGGCCGCCGAAGGGATCACCGTCACTCACCCCGCCTGAACTGACTGGACAGTACAGTGCAGGATTATCCCGGGATTACTGCTGCCGCCCCGGTTGCCAGAGGGTGTCTAATGGCAGTGCGTGCAGATTGTCTTCGTAGCTGTAGCTCCGTGAACCGAGATAGAGCACGATTCCGCCGAGGAACCGGCTACCCGCTTTTCTGCCGAGCATGCGCAGTGCGGAGAAGTCTTTGCCGGGCACCCGGCCTGACGCCTTGACCTCGATCCCCAGCACACGCCCGTCATATGTTTCAAGGACTAAGTCCACTTCATCATGATCGTGAGTATGGAAGTGGCCCAGCTCAATGAGTTCCTCTGACCAGGTTGCCTGCTTCATCACCTCATTCACGGCGAAGGTTTCCAGCAGGTGCCCAAACTCGGTGAGCGCAGAAGGATTCCGTGCAGCGAGCTTCTGGGGCGTCAGGCCCAGTAAGTGCGCAGCAACGCCCGTGTCAACCATGTGCAGTTTGGGGTTCCGGGTGATCCGGGATCCCAGTGTGGTACCCCAGGCAGGCAACCGATGCACCAGGAACACCGCTTCCAGCAGTGTGGTGTAGCGCTCCGCGGTAGACCGGTCGAGTTTCACATCCTGGGAGACTTCACTCATGTTCACCAGCTGGCCGGTTTGGCTGGCCAGCCGGCGCAGCAGGTGAGGCAGCTGGGCTCGCTGACGTATCCGCGTCAGTTCCACCACGTCTTTGGTCACCACTAGGTTGATGAAGTCGTTGTACCAGCGCCGCCGGGCGGTCACCGAGGGAGAACGAAGAGCAACCGGAAAACCACCTGCACAGACACGCTCGGTGTACTCCTCACGAGTAGTACGCGAGGGATCACGGCTTACCAACTCAGCAGGATTCCTGAGCGCGGTCTCCAGAAAGGATTCGTGAGTTCCCGAAATCTCACCCTGGGACAGGGGATAGAGGTCCAGGGTCTGTACTCGTCCAGTCAGATAAGTTGCCACCTGCGGGAGACTGCCGTACCGGGTGGAGCCGGTGAGCAGATACTGTCCAGGGGACTGGCCCTTGTTAAGCTCCGCTTTGATCGCCGCCAGCACCTGGGGAACCCTCTGGTACTCATCGACGAGGATAGGCGGCTCCCCGCTCATGAAGTACCCAGGATCATCCTCCACCAGCTCTCGAGTCGCGAGGTCGTCCAGATCCAAGATCGAGGCTTCGAGCTGCTGTGCCAATGCCCGCAGCACAGTGCTCTTGCCTACTGTACGAGGCCCACTGATCACCAGAACGGGGGTTTCCCGAAGGCGCGCCCGGACAACTTCCTCAAGCCGCCGGGGAACCTCTGCAGTAAGTGCCGACATCATGCTCTCGCTTCCCTGTGCACAACATCGAGCCTACTCTGTGCACAATCTCGAGACAAGTTTTTGCGCATTTTCGAGGGGACTTGCCGAACACTTTCGAGGGATAACCTGAGATATGACGACGCCGCCCAGCCCCAGTTTGAGCCCGGTCGGCGTCTCTGCCCGGGCCAACAAGGCATTGCGCTAGACACTATTAGTGCGTAGCGCTATAGTATAAGCGTGATCCGGTCCTTCAAAGACCCTGTTACGGCACAGGTGTGGAAAACGGGAAAACACAGGAAACTCGACCCACGAATCCTCAAGGTCGCGGTTCGCAAGCTCGACATGATCGAGTATGCAGAGAATCTCAACGACCTGCGCATCCCACCGGCCAATCAGCTCGAAGCCCTCACTGGCGACAGAAGGGGACAGCACAGCATCCGCATTAACCAGCAATGGCGCATCTGTTTTACATGGACCCGCTCAGGGGCCGCAGATGTCGAAATCACCGACTACCACTGAGAAAGGAGCCGTACGCATGAGCCCGACCCATCACGCACACCCTGGCGAGATCCTGCTGGAGGAGTTCCTCAAGCCCATGGGCATCTCCCAGTACCGGCTTGCCAAAGACATTGGAGTGGACCCCGCGCGGATCAACGCGATCGTCCATGGCAAGCGCGGCATCACCCCCGCGACCGCAGTTCGGCTCTCCCGGTACTTCAGCATGAGTGAGCGCTTCTGGACCAACGCTCAGTCTCACTATGATCTTGAAGTGGAGAAGGCCCTCCACAGTGACCAGATCGAGGCTATCCGCCCGCTCCAAGCAGCCTAACGCCCGTGGCACCATGGGGGTATGGCAAAGAACTGGTTATCCATCACTGTGGAGCTGCTGGGTGGGCGCGGCCAGGACCTCTGGCCCTGGCCCGGACGGATCTTTGCGGTAGGCCCCTCACACACTTTTGAGGATCTGGCCCACGCCATTAATGATGGGTTCGCCCGATGGGACCGGGCGCACCTGTCCGTGTTCACTCTGGCTGATGGCCGGGTGTTCACCGATGAGGAGACAGGACGTGGGTTAGCAGGGGCTATGGCCGGGCCTCTGCTTCGCCCTCTTGACTTTGCTAGGGCCAGGGTCGCAGCAACGGTCCATCCCGGGGATGAGTTCCAGTTCGAGTTCGACCTCGGTGACGGCTGGAGGCACCGCTGCACTGTTGGTTCGGAGAAAGTCGATCCGCTAGAAACGCTCGGGATACAGCCCACAACTCCCTTACCGTACTGGGGGTGGAGGACCATTCCTGATCAGTACGGGCGTCGGTGGGAGGATGATGACGGACAGGGGCGTACCCCTCGCCGCCCGCGCGACCCCCACCCGATGCTCATCGGCCAGTGGCCTGACCACCGCCAGCTTCCCCAGCTTGATCCCACGGAACTGCGAAGCGCCACAGCAGCTGCCGACGCTGAAGCGCTCATGGCGGCAATCATCGGGCGGGAGATCGACCACGCCCTGCAGCAGGTGGGCCAGGGCATACTGATGGCGTTGGAGCAGGCGCACGACGACGCCGCGGACGCGGCATTTTCTGTGATCAACCGGCTGATCGTCCGGGGCTTCCCCGGGGACCAGGAGCTTGCGGACCTGCTTCTGGCTCATCTGCGCGGTGAGCCGTTGGAGGAGGTGCCCCCGCCTGTCGATCTTGAGCTCCTCAGCTCGCTGCTGGAGGGGGACCCCGACCTCGCCACGGGTGCGTATGTGGACCGCAACACCGGGGAGGCCTATCCCAGAAGTCTCACTGATCCCGCGTTGGTGGGCAAGGACGCCGCCATCGATATCGCCCTGGACCCCAGCCGATGGCTCTGGTTGGAACCCCTCGACTCACACGAAGGCTGGGAGGATATGGCTGCATTCGCCCGGCAGCAGATGCCCAACCTCGAACTCAGAGAACGGATAGAGAGCGCAATCGAGGGCCGCGGTGCTTTCCGGGCCTTCCGTGCACTCCTTCGCGAAGAGAGCCTCTCAATGGCGTGGGAACTCTTCTCCACGGACCGGAAACTCGGGCGGGTCCGGCAACTGCTGGCCGCCGAAGGCATCACCGTTACTTACCCCAGGCTGCGACGGTGAGTACCAGTTTGCCCGTGGTGCGCCCGGTCTCCCCGGCCTCATGGGCGCGTGCTGCTTCCGCGAGCGGGAAGGTGTCGGCGATGGTGACCTTCAGTTTGTCAGTCTCCACCAGCTCAGAGACGGCCTGCATTCCGGCCCGGTCGGCCTCGGCGAGGATGAGCTCCACCCGTACGCCGAGCTGGCGGGCCTTCTCGTAGAGGCCCTCAGCGGGCTTGGGCAGCAGGGAGACTAGGGTTCCCCCCTGCCGCAGGCACTCCAATGAGCGCAGCTGGTAGTCGCCGCCGATAGTGTCCAGAACCACGTCAACGTCTTTGACCACTTCGGTGAAGTCGGTGTGCCGGTAGTCCACCATCTCATCGGCACCCAGTCCCTGGACAAAGCCGTGCTTGCCCGCACTGGCTGTGCCGATCACATAGGCACCCCGGGCTTTGGCCACCTGGACTGCCAAGTGACCTACTCCCCCGGCGGCTGCATGGATCAGCACCCGGTCTCCTGGGCCGAGACCGGCCGTATCCACCAGGGACTGCCATGCAGTCAGTGCGGCCAGCGGGATCGCGCCGGCCTGTACATGGTTCAGGCCGGCGGGTTTGGGCACCAACGCCCGTGCCGGGGCGATCACATATTCGGCATGGGAGCCCGCCCCGTGGGGATAGCGCAGCATGCCGTAGACCTCGTCGCCTGGCTTGTGGATGGTGACCCCGAGCCCCATCTCCTCAACTGTCCCGGAGACATCCCAGCCGAGGGTGTACGGAGGGTTCCCCAGGAACCGCCGGGCCGCCCGGTGCTTCCAATCCGTGGGGTTCACCCCTGCTGCGTGTACCCGGACCAGCACCTCGCTGATGCCCGGCTGCGGCCGCGGCACCTCCACCAGCTGCAGCACCTCAGGGCCACCGAAGACCTCTTGCCGCACAGCCTTCATCAGCGGCCGCCCTACCGTCTGCTCACTGCGATCAGTCATCACCCTCCACCTCACTGTGGATCACATCTACAGCCCTCACAGTAGCTGAGGCGGCACAGCCGGCCAATACCCCACGACGCCGCCCAAGCCCAGTCGGAACCCCGTCGGTGCCGCTTCCTGGGCCAACAACGTATTGCGAGAGACACCAGGGGCATCTCCCGGTATCGGCTTGCGCCTCCCCAGCCACACTGCAGTTCGGCTCTCCCGCTATTTCGGCATGAGCGAGCGTTTCTGTAGCAACGTCCAGGCCCACTACGATCTTGAAGTGGAGAAGGCCCTCCACAGCGACGAGATCGCGGCTATGCGCCCGCTCCAAGCAACCTGGCCGGCGTACCGGGTAGCGACGGTCCGCCGGCCAGTGAGGACTCGGCTTACGGGGCGGCATCACTGGGCCCAGAAAGCCGGGCGAGTCAGGGACACAACTCGCGTGGCACAGGGCGGGAGTCGTCCGGAACGAGCAGGAGGCCGCGGTGGAACTTGGGCTGCTGATTCTGCGGGTGGTGCTGGGACTCATCCTGTTCACCCATGCCGAGGACTGGTGGGGCACTCTGGCTACTCCCCCGCTGCTGGCGGGCTGCGGCGTCGTCGTAGCTGACCTCCTGGCCAGCCTGCCCTTCGCAGGCATGCCGCCGTGGCCGCTAGCACCGGGCAGGACTGTGGCAGAATTGCTGCAATGTCCTGACAAGATGACAAGTGGTGCTGAGGAGGCGTGGCCGTGCCGGATGATCTGCAGATCGATATTGACCGCGGCTCCCCTGTGCCTCTTTACCATCAGGTGGCCCAGGCCTTCGAGCAGGCCATCCGGGAAGGCAGACTGCCTCCGGAGACCAAGCTGGAGAATGAGATAGACCTCGCCAAGCGGTACAACATCTCCCGGCCGACCTTGCGGCAGGCCATGGACAAGCTGGTGCGCGATGGTCTGGTGGTGCGACGCCGCGGCGTCGGCACCCAGGTGGTGGGCCCGCGGGTACGTCGCAGCCTGAAGCTCTCCAG
The DNA here is from genome assembly GCF_009758175.1 of Nesterenkonia alkaliphila. Lineage (GTDB taxonomy): Bacteria > Actinomycetota > Actinomycetes > Actinomycetales > Micrococcaceae > Nesterenkonia > Nesterenkonia alkaliphila. Next base: position 45,213 of record NZ_WRPM01000007.1, on the reverse strand, counting down.
CCTTTACAACGACCTTCGGGACTCAGGGGTCCAGCCCACCACCAGTGTGCTGACCTTTGAAACCGTCGTCAGTGCGGATGAAGTGGCTGACCGGCTCGGCCTGCCGGCTGAGACCGAGGTGTACCACCTCCGCAGGCTCCGCTCCATCGATGGCCAGCGCCTGGGCATCATGGAGAACTACCTGCCACTCTCAGTGGGGACCCTCACCCGCGAGTCCTTGGAGCAGGATGGGCTCTACAACGTGATCCGCCGCCAGGGCACCGATTTCCAGATGGCCCATCAGACTGTGGGAGCCACAGTGGCCACGGCCGATCAGGCTGAGCTGCTGGGCGTCAGTCCAGGTTCTCCCCTGGTCACCGTGCAGCGCACCGCCCTGGACAGCTCCGGGACTGCCATTGAGTTCGGCGACCATGTCTACCGGGCGGACCTGTACTCCTATGAGACCACTCTGATGAACCGCTGAGCCCGCTCACCCTCGGTGTACCGCTGAGCGACCTCATTGTCGCCCAGCGGCGGCCCTAGAAGCTGCCGAAGGCCAGCACCACCGGAATCAGCATGGCCGTGACGCAGACCGGGATCAGCAGCGAGACGATACCCACATCCTTGTAGGACTCCCGGTGGGTCATGCCGCAGACAATGATCAGGGTGATGACCGCCCCATTGTGCGGCATCGAGTCCAGACCGCCTGAAGCCATCGCCGTAATGCGGTGCATCGCCTCCAGACTGATGCCTTGGTCCAGGGCCAGCTGCCGCAGATCCTCACCCAGGGCATTCAGTGCAATGGTCATTCCTCCGGATGCTGAACCGGTTACACCGGAGATGGTGGAGGTGGAGATGGCCGATGCCACCAGCGCATTGTCGCTGAGGGCGAATATGCCGTCCCGGATGATGACGAACGCTGCCAAAGAGGCCACCACCGCTCCATAGCCAACCTCGGAGGCGGTGTTGAAGATTGGCAGCAGGGCGTTCTTGGCACCGGTGATCAAGCCCTGTCCGAACCATTTCAGGTGCTTGATGTTCATCGCCAGGATGCTCAGGATCGCCGCCACCATCGCGGAGATCACCGCCCAGGCACTCAGTCGGTCCTCCAGCACGATGCCGCCATACTGGTCCTCGGCGAGATAGTCCCAGTTCATAGCGGGCAGCACGTACATGGTGAAGCTGAAGTTCACGATGAACACCAGCAGGATCGGGATGAACGGCAGGACGTGATTGGGCGGGGTCAGCTGCTCCTCATCGTCGCCTGGAACCTCCGGATTCTCATGGGCCTCACCGTCCCCACCCGCCGCGGCACTCCCACCGCCAGAACTCCCTCTGGTTTTGGTGGCTGTTGCGGTGCGGGTGCGAGTGGAGCCGGCGTCGTCGCCTCCTACACTCATCGCAGAGGCTCCACCGCCCACGCCGCCGTTCTTCTGCTCCAGCTCAGTGGGGTCTGCAAATGCCTCGCCGGCCGCCATCAGCTTGCGCTTGCGGTACTCCAACCACAGCATGCCCAGGATGAAGATGATGGTCCCGCCCAGGATGCCTAGGCCAGGGGCAGCGAAGGTGTTGGTCTGGAACGCTTGGCCGGGAATGATGTTCTGCACCTGCGGGCTGCCGGGCAGCGCCGTCATAGTGAAGGTCAGCATGCCGTGGGCGATGGCTCCAGGGATCAGCCGGCGGGGGATATTGGCCGCGCGGAAGAGTTCCCGGGTCAGCGGGAACATCACGAAGACCACCACGAACAGGCTGATGCCGCCGTAGGTCAGCAGACCGGTGGTCAGCACTGTGGCCAAGATGGCGCGCTTGGGGCCCAGCCAGCGCGTGACCACCTGGGCAATGTCCTTGGCGTAGCCGGCCATTGTCATCAGCTTCCCGAAGATGGCTCCGGTGAGGAACATCGGGAAGTACTGCTGAATGAAGCCTGCCAATGCGGGCATGAACACTTCGGTGTAGTTGGCCAGGATAGGAGCCCCGGCGAAGATCATGGCCACCAGCGCCGAGATGGGCGCGGCGACCACAATGGTCACACCCCGGTAGGCCAGGGTGATCAGCAGGACCAGCGAGAGAACAATTCCGATGAGGCCTAGTGTCATACGTGCTCCTCAGGCCAGTTCGGGGTTGGTCTCGATGAGCCCGCGGCCCAGAATCTTGCGCTCGTTGAGCAGCCGGTAGGCCTCGTCAGTCTGCTCGAAGGCGAACCGGTGGGTGATCAGCTTCTGCAGGTTGATTTTGCCCTCTGCTGCCAGCTTGATCACCTCAGGCATGGCGGTGGAGGCCGGAGCGCCGAAGGAGCCGAAGATCCGCAGCTTCCGGCGGACTACCTTGGTGATGTCCACATCCATGGTGTGGCCTGCTGGGGCGATGCCGGCCAGCACTGCCCGGCCACCGTCATCCAGTATGTCCACAGCAAGCTTCACAGTGGCCACCGAGCCCAGCGCCTCAAAGGCCACATCGACACCGTGACCCAGCAGCTCAGTGACTCCTGCCACCGGGTCAGCAGTTGCGGAGTTGATCACGTCAGTTGCGCCCAGTTCCCGGGCGAGGGCGAGTTTGTCGTCGTCGATGTCAATGGCGATCACTCGCTCTGCCCCAGCTGCTCGGGCCAGGTGGATGATGCTCAGCCCCACCCCGCCTGCGGCAATCACTGCTACCGTCTCCCCGGGCTGCACACCAGCAACCGTGCTGACCGCGCCATAACCGGTGAACAGACTGCAGCCCAGCACAGCAGACTCCAGCAGCGGGACCCCTTCGGGCAGCGCGAAGACCGCCCGGGAGGGCACTACGCAGTGACTGGCGTGGCCGGCCATCGAGTACATGGCGATGTCCTCACCATTGCGGCTGAGCCGAGTGGTGCCGTCGTAGAGCTGACCGGCGAGCCGGTTGTAGTTGAAGAAGTTCTCGCAGATGTCCTCCAGGCCCTTCTGACAGTGACGGCAGCTGCCGCAGGGCATGATGAAGCTGCAGGCCACCCGGTCACCGGGCTTGACGTGAGTGACACCCTCACCCACTTCGCGGACGATCCCAGAGACTTCATGGCCCAGCACTGCGGGCTTGGGAAAGGCCACCTCGTCCTTGATCACATGCAGATCGGTGTGGCACACCCCGCAGGCGGCAACTTCCACCAGCACCTCTTCGGCTTTGGGGCCTGCGACGGTCACAGTATCGGGGCGCAACGGCTGGTTGGCCGCCTCCAGCACAAAAGAGGGGGATTCTGGCATTTCGAGGTCCTTCCCGCGGTGGTATGCATCACAGCAAAATCAGGCTCACAGTATGCGCCTCTTAGTTGTAATGTCAAGACAAAGTCTGCAGGGTGGGCTACGCAGGGACGACGCCGCCTGCGCACCGCTAACTGCCCCTGCTCAAGTCGGTGCCCAGTCCCGTGGGCACGCCAAATGTGCCTGCCGGACCCGGGGGCTCAGCAGGCACATTTGCTGCCAGTGGCGTACTAGTCCTAGTCGTGGGAGGGGAAGTTCATCGAGGCTGTCACGACGTCGTTCTGGTGGGGCCAGCGTTCGGTGATGACTTTGCCGCGGGTGTAGAAGCGCACGCCATCCGGACCGTAGATGTGGTGGTCCCCGAACAGTGAGTCCTTCCACCCGCCAAAGGAGTGCTGGGCAGCCGGCACCGGGATCGGCACGTTGACCCCGACCATGCCCACGGTGACCTGGCGCTTGAAGGTCCGGGCCGCATTGCCGGACCCGGTGAAGATCGCGGTGCCGTTGCCGTAGGGATTGGAGTTGATGACCTTGATAGCATCCTCCAGGGAATCCACCCGGACCACAGCCAGCACCGGTCCGAAGATCTCCTCCTGGTAGGCGCTCATCTCTTCTTTGACCTTATCCAGCACGGTGGGGCCTACGAAGAACCCTTCCTCCTTGCCTTCGACCACCAGATCGCGGCCATCGACCACTACTGCGGCCCCGTCCTGCTCAGCCTCGGTGACGATGCGCTGGACGCGCTCCCTGGAGGCCGGGGTGATCAGCGGACCCATTTCGACATCGGGCTGGGTGCCCTCGCCGACCTTGATGTCGCGGGCACGCTGGCCGAGCTTCTGCACCAGATCATCGGCGGCCTCGCCCACAGCAACAGCCACGGAGATGGCCATGCAGCGTTCACCGGCGGAGCCGAAGGCGGCAGCGGAGAGGTGGTCAGCGGCCAGATCGAGGTCAGCATCGGGCATCACCACGGCGTGGTTCTTTGCCCCGCCCAGGGCCTGGACGCGTTTCCCGTGGGCAGTTGCAGTCTGGTGGATGTGCTGGGCCACCGGGGTCGAGCCGACAAACGAGATCCCGTCGATCTGCTCATGAGTCAGCAGTCCGTCCACAGTCTCCTTATCCCCGTGCAGGACCTGGAAGACCCCATCAGGCAGGCCGGCTTCCTTATAGAGCTTCGCCAGCAGCAATGAAGCGGAGGGGTCGCGCTCCGAGGGCTTCAGGATGAAGGCGTTACCGGTGGCGATAGCGATCGGAGACATCCACAGCGGCACCATCACGGGGAAGTTGAAGGGGGTAATGCCTGCCACCACACCCAGAGGCTGACGGAAGGAGTAGACATCAATCCCGGTGGAGAACTGGTCAGAGTACTCGCCCTTCAGGGTCTGCGGCAGGGCGCAGGCAAACTCCACAACCTCCAGGCCGCGGCCGACCTCGCCGGCGGCATCAGAGAGGACCTTGCCGTGCTCAGCAGTAATCAGCGCTGCCAGGTCCTGGGTGTGGGCATGGACCAGTTCCCGGAACTTGAACATCACCTGCATCCGCTTGGACATCGACACCTCGGACCAGGCGTCAGCTGCCTTGCGGGCAGCCTGCACTGCCTTCTCCAGGTCATTGCTGTCGGCAAGGTGCAGGCTCCCAGTGACCTGCCCGGTTGCCGGGTTGTATACCTCCTGGCGCCGGGAACCACTTCCAGCGTCCTCAGCACCATTGATCCAATGCGTAATCTCAGTAACGGCCATCGTCCTGTGTTCCTCTCTGCATAGAGACTGGCACCCGGGATGGGAGCCCATCCGGTGCAGCGTCGTGTCATGCACCACTCTCACCCCCATCTGTCCTATTGTCAAGACAAATTGGTCGATGTGGCATCTGCTGAACGCAGTCATGAACGCAGGCGGAGGGCAGGCTCCTTCACGCCTTCGCGAGTTTCATGAAGCTCGTCGATCTTGCCCGCAGCCATCCAGTTCGCCCGATCCGCTGACGGGATCAAGGGCACCTCCTACCCTGCCGATAGCATAGAACCAACAAAACACTACGACGACGTCTACTTCGATTCGACATAAAAAATCGTAGAAATATCCGCATCGAGTCTAGAAAAGTGACCTGCGTCACGATAGAATAGGATCATGGTCCCAAGCCCAGCACCCGTTCCACCCCCGGTGCTGCCTGATGCCCACGAGCACCTTAGTGAGCATCCGCAGCTGGGCCAGGCATGGGAGGCCGAGGTGCGGGCCCGGCGGGCAGAGGCAGAGAAGATCCAGCATCTGTTGGACTACCGGGACCATCGCCTGGCAGTGCAGGCTCAGACCTTGCCGCACACCTTCACACGCAAGGCCGCGGTGAAAGCCGTTCACCACGAGGCTGCAGTGGTGCTGGGAGTCACTGATGCTGAAGTCCGGCGGATGTTCAGCGTGGCTGACACCGCGGGGAAGTGGTTGCCCCAGGCATGGGAGGCCTACCAAGAGGGGTGGATTGATTTCACCCGGCTACAGAGGCTGGTGTCCGGTGCAGGGGACCTGATTGAGACCAACAGTGGAAATCCTGAGGCTCAGCACCAGCTCTCCGCGTCATTGGACAAGCACTTCGCCTCCGTGGCACCGCGGGAGAACAAGAATGTGCTCGATCAGCAGGTCAGAGACTTTGTGGCTGAAGCTGATCCTGCCGGGCATCAACGCCGGTATGAGCGGGCTAGGAGCCAGCGGTATGTGCAGGTCACCCATCATCACAACGGGATGTCGACCCTCCGGGCGCTGCTGCCCACACTGACCCTGGCGCGGCTTGAAGAGAATCTCCATACCGCTGCTAGGACTATGCAGCGCACCCTGAAGTCCCACGCCCAGAAGTCCACTGACCCGATGAATCCAGGGCCCGTCAACCATGGTGAGGCTGAGAGCCTTTCCAGTGCAGGTGACCGTGCTACGGAAGAGGCAACCCTGTCGAACCGAATGGCCGATATCCTCTGCAGCTGGCTTCAAGCCGGCTCCGCGTCTGAGGACCCAACCCGGCCTGCCCCGGCGTCAGAGACTAGGAGTTCAATCACTCGTCCTGTAAGGACAGGGGCCACTATCAATATCACCGTGCCGCTCCAGACCCTAGTAGGCGAAACTGAGGCTCCGGGACTCAGCAGTGATGGCCGGTTCGTCCTCCCTGCTGCTGAGGCCCGCCGGATCGCCAATGATACGACCGCAGGGAACACCTACTACCTCACCGGCACCACTATCGGTGCTGACGGGGCTCCGAAGGTGGAACGCGTCGTGAAGCTCGGCAGGAAGAACCCTTTGGAGGGACTGGTCGAAGGTCCGGGTTCTGGCGACCTGGCGCGGCAAGCTCTGGTTCAGCAGATCCACACCCGCCCAAACCTACTGGACGCCTCATCCACTGCAAGGTTCGTCACCGGGAACCTGCGCGCCGGGATCCAACTCAGAGACCGCCAATGCCAGGCCCACGGATGCACCGAACCGGCCACTCTGTCAGAAGTGGATCACAAAACCTCCCACGAGAGCGGTGGTGCCACCGACGGCAACAACTCCTGGGTGCTCTGCCACACCCATCACGAAATCAAAAGCCACGGTCTGCTCCCCGGGGTGGACACAGACTCTGATCCGCCAGCACGGGCATCACCAGATTCCCCGTCCACGGGGTTCACCACAGAGGAGAGTCCTCCTGCATGGGCCACAGGCAGTGCTGCCTGAACCCGAGAGCACCGCACCACTCTCATGATGGGTGGTGGGCTGGGCCAGCTTGCCCACAGAAGCCCTCTGCCGCGGCGGATAGGGGCCTGACACCTTGATAACTTCATAACGACCGCCCGAGACCGGCGATATGCGAGGGGCTCCTGAGAATCTCAGGGCCCGGTGTAGTTTCCCGATTCGTCGTACTGGTCGGCGAAGATCTCCGGAGGCCGGTCCCCGGGGCCGATCTCGACAGGCCCGTTGCAGCCCCAGTAGCTGGTATCCCGGCATTCGCCGGAGACCTGCCGGTGATCCAGCTTCCAGATATCGGCCTCGCCCGGACTGGCCGGGACGGCGGCTGTGCCGCTGATGGGAGTCCACGCCCCACCGGGGAGGCGGTACTCACCGATGAAGGTGGTGGTCACTGCCACCGGGAAGATCCCAGTCTGCGTGTAGACATGCGAGGTGGAAGTCTCAGCATCCACCAGGGAACGTGGGTCCTGAAAGCTCCCACTCTCAGCCGCCGGCGCCCCGGGACTGTGGGTCGTGCGCACCGTCCCGTCACCGTAGTCGAACTGGTACTCAGACGGGATCACCCGAATCTCCACGGGTATACCGAGCAGTGTCTCGGTGAACTCCTGAGACTCCACGCTTACGAAGATGTTGGTGTGCCGGTTGATATACCCGAAGCCACGCAACTCTTCCTCGAAGCTGACGCTGCCGCCGTTGATAGGCAACGAGGAGAAAGCCTGTTCCACCTCCCCTGGAATCTGGGCGAGAACGTCTTCCCAGGTGGGCCCGGTCTCTAGTGCGGCTTCCAGCGCTTCCTCGGTCACCTGCGGAGGGATATCCTCGGCGCAGATTGAGTTTGGAGCGGCTCCGCCACCGGTAACGAGTGTTACCCCGGTTTCGCAACCAATCAGCCCGCCACTGTTTTGGCTGAGGAACGCAAACATCGAAGCGCACTGCGGATCCATCACCAGCGCAACGCCCAGGCAGTAGTGCGAACTGCCAGATCCCGCCTGATCGCCGTTCCCAGCACCATCGCCCGGTGAACCGCCCTGCGAGTCACCCCCGGAAGACCTCTCCCCCGGCACCCAAACCCGCTCCGAAGTCTCACTCCCCGGCTGCCGCACCTCAAGTTGAACTTCTACGTTATGTCCATCATGTCTCGCATCAATGTCCAGTTCCGGATCAGGCGGATCAGCACCCTGAGTTCCGCCCAACATGGCCCCTACTTGCACAGCAGCACCGACAGCTGCGAGGTGGAACCTCAAGGGGACTCACCACTGTCGGTACTTTCAGGGTCCTGCTGCTCCGAATGCTCCGGGTCATACTCTCCAAGATAATTCGTCTCAATTAGTAGCCACCGTCCCTCCTCGTATACCAGAGCAAATCCGAAGGCTTCTACAGAGTCAGCAACAGTTTCACTATAGAGTTCTCCATGCCAGTAAGTTTCGAAGTCCGATTCATGAAGAGCCAGAATTCCAGTAGCGAGAACTTCTGAGTCGAGACGGATATAGAGATCCCCGATCTCATCAGGAGCACTAACGTACCAACCATCGTTGGAGAAGACCTCTTGAAATACTTCCCGCTCGTGGTCACAAATGGCACAATCCTGGGCGGAAGCGTATTCCAGCGGGACGAAGTCGCCAGTGACTCGAGCATAGTGTCGAGCTTCGTACCAATAATGGAGCGCAGCCTCCGCGCCCTCCTCGGTGGGTTCGTAGATCTCATCCGGAGGCTCAGGCACCGGCCAGTTCTGGGCCGGGCCCTCCGAAGAGGCCGGAACCGGTTCCGGATCGTCAGCCTCAGCCTCCCCACTCGCCTCGGCACTCTGCTCTGACTCTGTGTTTTCTGGAGTGGAGGCGGCGTCGTTGGTTCCCTCCACCGATGGCGCCGAGTCCAAGACCGTGGGCTGGGGAGAATCCGCCTCCGCATCACCGGAACACCCAGTCAGCAACACGGCAAGCACCCCGACAGCTGCTGCAGGGGCCAGGGACCAAGCCTTCCTGCGCGCCGAGTGTCTTGTTTCAGCCACCATCAGATATCCGTTCCGCGGAACCGGGCCCCTCATGCTGAGCTCCACTGAATCGCAACGAAATAACAACATGTACTACTAAAACGCGAGATGCATGTCACACACCCTAGCGGCCTACTGAGCCAAGCACCAGAACCCCAGATCAGCTAGGGACAAGAACCGGCGGCCTGGTGCCGGGCCGAATACCGGCAGCGGCAGGCACCGCGGGGACCATCCGCCGCTACGGGCGCGCAGTCGTGGTACTTGCCCCAGCCGCCAGACCTTGTCCAGTCAGGACGTGAGGTCGTAGCTCACCAGATGGGTGGTATGGGCATCCAGGCGGTCGGGGACGACTCCGTACCCCAGTCCGGGTGCGGCAGGCACAGTGATCAGGCCCGCCTCCATCACCACCTCCGGCTCAATGATGTCCTGGGCCCAGTAGCGGGCCGAGGGTGCGGTGTCCCCGGGCAGGGTGAAGCCGGACAGCGAGGCAATCGCCACATTATGCGCCCGGCCGATACCGGTTTCCAGCATCCCGCCGCACCAGGCGTGTAGTCCGTTTTCGCGGCACAGCGCCTCGATCCTCTGAGATTCGGTGATCCCGCCCACCCGGCCGATCTTGATGTTGATGATCTTTCCCGAGCCTAGCTCGATCGCCTTGCGGGCATCCTCGGCAGAATGGATGGACTCATCCAGACAGACCGGAGTGCGGATCGCGGCCTGCAGCTGGCGGTGGTCCACAATGTCATCATGGGCCAGCGGCTGCTCGATCATCATCAGATCCAGCTCATCCATGGCCTGGAACAGTTCGGTATCAGCCAGGGTGTAGGCCGAATTCGCATCCGCCATGATTGGGGTCTCCGGGAATTCGGTCCGCACAGCGCGCAGCATCTGCAGGTCCCGGCCGGGGGCGATCTTGATTTTGATCCGCTTATACCCGGCATCCACGGCAGCGCCCACGGTCTCGATCAGCTCGGCATCGGTCTGCTTGATCCCGATGCTCAGACCCACCTCAATCTGCCTGCGGGTCCCGCCGAAGGCCTCAGCCAGGCTCAACCCCTGCTGACGAGCCCATAGGTCCCAGACCGCACCCTCCAGGGCAGACTTGGCCATGTTATTGCGTTTGATCGGCGCCAGGGCCTGGCTGATCTGCTCCGGATGGTCGATGAGAACGACGCCGCCCGGGTTTCCTCCCTGCCGGGACCAGTTCTGCAGTGCTGGGATGAGGTACTCCTCGATGGCCACTGCGCAGGTGCTGGTGGCCTCCTCGGAGTAGAAGGGCGCGCTCATCGCCACGCATTCGCCGTAGCCGATGTGTTCCCCGGAGCGAGCCTCCACGAGCAGCAGGTCCCGGTGGGTCTGGGTGCCGAAGCTGGTGGTGAAGGCGGACTGCATCTTCATTCTCAGCCGCCGCACGGTGATCGACTCGATGCGCAGGGGGGTCAGCATAGAGTTCAGCCTATCCCCGGCTCTCAGGGGACTGGTTCTCGGCGGCAGGGGCCCGCAACAGATACTGGCCCTCGCGGCTGATCCCGGCGACCACCCATCCGGCGCTCATCAGCGGGTGCATCGTCTCCCGCAGCGCGGTGCGCCACTGCGCGGCCAGCCCCGGATCAGCTGCGCGCATCGCCTCAATGTCCTGGGGGATGCGCAGGGCCACTGTCCGGGCCCCTGCTGCCGCGGCAACCACATCATCCTCCCGCACTGGGGTGAGCGGGGCGGCGTCGTCGGTGATCTGCAGCAGGACCAGTGGCTGCTCAATGGCGCAGTCCGGCTCCTGCCCAGGCTGCGGGGCGGGCAGGCTCCAGCTGACCAAGGCCCGATCGCTGCCCTGGCCGGCGTTGATACCATCGCGCATCTCGCCGTAGAAGTCCGGCAGATACTCGCTCAGCCCGGCCCCGAGCTTATGCAGGTTGAACCGGGCGTTGCGGGCGATGAGCGGATCGAAGGTCCACTCCATCAGGGAAATGCCGCGCTCCAGGCACCAGGCGCGCTGGTGCTGCTTCATCGCTGCTCCGATGCCGCGCCCGGTGAACCCGGGGAGCACCCCGGCCAGATGGGAATGCATCAGGTGCGAGCGCCCGGCCGGGGACTCCCGGGCACCCAGGAACCCGACTGTGGCACCGACCATCTGCTCCGGGGTTCCCAGATGTTCCCCGGCGAAGGCGGCGGCCACATAGTTGCCTGCGTGCTCCAGGGCCACCAGCATGCCGGCCTCCACCGGCGCCTCGCCCCGCCCGTCGGGAAGCCAGATCGACGCGAGCAGCGCCGCGGCCTGGTGCATCTGTTCGGCGCTGTGCAGGGTCCTGACTTCGCATTCAGCCGATGCGGCAGCTGTAGCAGCGGCGGAAGCAGGCGGACCGACCACTGGCTCAGCCGGCTGCGGGGCGGTCCAGATGGGCGGCGATCAGCCCGGCCAGCAGGGCGGTGCGCGGGGCGATGTAATCCACCAGGGCGTGCTCGTGCTCGGCGTGGGCTCCGGCCCCGCAGGCACCCATCCCATCCAGGGTGGGGATCCCGGCCGCAGCGGTGAAATTGCCGTCAGAGGCTCCGCCCACCTCGGCGGCGGTGAGCTCCTCGATGCCGATGGCAGCAGCCACCTTCTCGGCCCGCTCGTACAGCATCTGAGCGGCCTCGCGCTCCATCGGCGGGCGGTTGACCCCGCCGGTGACCTGGATCCGAGCCCCGGTCATCGGAGAGGTCAGCGCCCGGATCTGCTCGTCCACGCGCTCCTGCTCGGCGATGGTGGCCGCGCGGGCATCGACCACCACCTCGGCATAGTCAGGCACGGTGTTCGTGGTGGTGCCACCCTTGAGCACAGTGGGGGTGACAGTGGTGCCCAGGGAGGGTTCGCCTAGGGCGGCGATCTCCGGCAGCAGCAGCCCGAGTGCGATGCCGGCGTTGACGCCCTTCTCCGGGTCCAGCCCGGCATGGGAGGCCACGCCGTGCACTGCCACGGTGTAGTTGGAGGTTCCTTTGCGGGCCACCTTCAGGGAGGTGTCCAGGGCGCCCTCCATCACGAAGGCGGCGCGGGCTTCGGCGGCCTCCTCCAGCAGCAGCTCCTTGGAGGTGATGGAGCCCAGCTCCTCATCCCCGGTGACCAGGATGGACAGCCCGTAGAGGGTGTGGCCCTGATCCTTGAGGATCTTGGCGGCGTGGATGGACATGGCCAGGCCGGTGAGCATATCGAAGGTCCCCGGGCCGCGCAGGGCGTGGCCGTCATTGCTGAAGGGTTTGCGGGCCACCGTGCCGATGGGCCAGACGGTGTCCTGGTGGGTGATCAGCACAACTTTGGGCTTGGGCTCACCTACACGCAGCCGCAGGTGGGTGACATCGCCAACCACCACCGGTTCAGGCTCCATCCCGAGCCGGTCATACATCAGATCGGCCACCACTGCGGCGCCTTCGGCCACAGCGTCCTTGTCCTCGGAGGGGGTCTCAACCTCAACCAGAGTTTTGATGTCGGCGATGATCTCGTCCAGCCGGGCCTCGGCGGACTTCAGCAGGTCAGGTGATATTGCAGGCATGGTCTCAGCCTACCTGCGCGGCTGCTCGCAGCAGCGGATTGCCCTACGCCCCCGGCGGGAGATCAGGGTACAACGACGGGTTTCAGGGAGTTCGGTTCGCGGCGGGCCAGGGTCAGTGCCGCCTCGGTCTCCTCCAGGGTGAACCGGTGGGTGAGCACGGGGGCCACCTTGACTGCTCCGGTGCCGATCAGCTCCAGGGCTGCCGGGTAGCAGTTGCGGTAGCGGAACACGCCCTGGACCGTGAGCTCCTTGCCCTGCAGGGCGAAGACTTCCAGCGGGAGCTCCGCAGAGCCCATTCCGATCACCACGGCCCGACCGGCCCGGCCCAGGGCCCGCATCCCTGCTTTGAAGGCCGGGGCCGCTCCGGAGCATTCCAGGAGCACATCGCAGCTGTCGGTGGCCAGGGGCTCATCTGCACGTTGGGTGTCGAAGCCGAGCTGGGCTGCCACCTCCAGCCGGAACGGCGAGAGGTCGGTGAGGGTCACCGAGGATGCTCCGTAGGCCCGTGCCACCTGGGCGGCGAAGAGCCCCACCGGTCCGGCACCGGTGACCAGCACCCGGTCGCCCACGGTGACTGACGCCTTGCGGCAGGCCCAGACGCCCACTGAGACGGGCTCGGCCATCGCGGCCTGCTCGGCGGTGAGCCCTGCAGCGGGGTGGGCGAAGGCGGCGTCGATGGTGACGTATTTGGCGATGGAGCCGTCCACCGGTGGGGTGGCGAAGAACCGCATATCCGGGCAGAGGTTGTACCGCCCGGCCAGGCACTGGGCGCAGGTCTTGCAGGGCACTCCGGGCTCCAGGGCCACCAGCTGGCCCATCCGGGAGGGATCCACGCCCTGCCCCAGGGCGGTGATGGTGCCGGCTGACTCATGGCCGATCACCATGGGGGCCTCAAGCACAAAGTCCCCGATCCGGCCGTGCTCGTAATAGTGCACATCGGAGCCGCAGATGCCCACCGCGCCGATGGCCACCTGCACCTGGCCGGGGCCGGGCTGAGGGATCTTGCGGTTCTCGATGGTGATCTGTCCGGGGGCCTGCAGCACGGCGGCGGGATTGGCACTCATGGAAATAATCTTACCGCCGGACAAAAACCGCGCATACCTGGGCGGCGGTGTGTTCAATCAGCTGCGCCGCATCGGCTTGCAGCTGTTCCAGGCTGGCCGCCCCGGGGGCGATGGAAAAGGCCGCGGTGATTCCGGCGGCCCGGGTCTGCTCCGGGCTCAGCTGCACTGCCCCGGCGATGACGACGACGCCCGCCCCCTCAGGTGCCCGGGAGGCCACCGCATCCACCACCTTCCCGCCCAGGGATTGGGAGTCCAGCCGGCCTTCCCCGGTGAGCACCAGATCGGCCTGCGCCAATGCGGACTTCAGGCCTACGGCATCGGCCACCATTGTGGAGCCGGGGACCACCTCCGCACCGAGCAGGCTGACCAGGCTGAGCGGGATGCCGCCGGCTGCCCCGAAGCCCTGGGCGTCCGTGTAGTCCTCCGGCTGTGCCCCGGTGACGGCGGCCAGCGCCTGGGCCAGGTTCTGCAGTCCGGCATCCAGCTGCTGGATCTGCTGTTCTGAGGCGCCTTTCTGCGGCCCGAAGACCGCCGCGGCACCGCGTGGGCCGGTCAGCGGGTTGTCCACATCCACCGCGATCCGCCAGCGGACCTCACGGGCCCGGGGGTGCAGTCCGCCGAGTTCCACCCGGGCGATGCTGGCCAGCCCCTGCCCGCCGGCGGGGACTGGGGAACCGTTCTCATCCAGGAACTCTGCACCGAGGGCCCGCAGTATCCCGGTGCCGCCATCGGTGGTGGCCGAGCCGCCGATACACAGCAGGATCTCCTCCACCGCGGCACCCTGCTCCACTTCAGCGCCCTGTCCCACCTCAGCGCTCTGTCCCATGCTGTCCGCCCTCGAGGTGCCCGGCTGCTCCAGCGCCGCCCGGGCGATCAGCCCGACTCCGTAGGTATCGGCGCGCAGGGGCTGAAGCTCCGCATCGGAGACCTGGGGCAGTCCGTTGGCCTCAGCGGCCTCAATGACCGCGGTCCTTCCGTCCGGGGAGAGCCCGTAGCGTGCTGAGGCCTCCCGGCCCAGCGCATCGACGGTGTCCACCCGCCGGGCGGAGGTGCCCCATACTGCCAGCAGGGCATCCAGCGTGCCCTCTCCCCCGTCAGCGAAGGGCAGCTGAACAATCTCAGCATCAGGGCAGACCTGGCGGGCCCCGGCGGCCAGCGCTGCTGCGGCTTCGGCGGCACTCACCGAGCCTTTGAACGAATCCGGTGCGCAGACAATCCTCATACTGTGCAGACTATGCGAAATGCGGCCTCGTTCTGCGGTCCCGATCACAATGCGGACACCCTGTTGCGGGATTCATGCGACCATAGAGGGCGGTCGGAGATCATCCGCGGTACGTGTCCATCAGTGCTATGAAAGGGATCATGCCGGGTTCACTGCACATCATCACCCTGGTCAAATGGGTGCCCGACGCCCAGCTGGAGCGCCGGATCGGGGCCGACCGGCGCCTGGAGCGCAGCGAGGGCATCCTGGGCGAACTGGATGAGTACCCTCTGGAGGCAGCCCTGCAGATCGCGGAGAATTACGACGACGCCGCCCGGGTCACTGCCCTGACCATGGGGCCGGCAGGTGCCTCGGCAGCAGTGAAGAAAGCCTTGCAGATCGGCGCTGACGACGGGGTGCATCTCTGCGATGAGGCTCTCGCCGGCGCCGATATCTACGCCACCTCCACCGCCCTGGCCGCAGCGGTGAACCACCTCCGGGTCTCCGGGGGGGCGCAGCAGTTTGTGGTGCTGACCGGGATGGCCTCCGAGGACGGTGAGTCCTCCGCAGTGCCGGCCCAGCTGGCTGCCCGGCTGGGGGTTCCGGCACTGACCCAGGCCCGCGGCGTCGTACTCAACGGTGAACAGCTTCAGGTGGAGCGGGTCTCCGGTGACCGGGTGCAGAAGGTGGCGGCACCACTGCCGGCGGTGGTCTCGGTGACCGATCAGGCCAATGAGCCGCGCTACCCGAACTTCCGGGACATGATGAAGGCCAAGAAGAAACCGGTCTCTGCTCTGAGCCTGGCTGAGCTGGGCTTGACCGCACACGGTGTGGAATCCAAGGTTTCTCTGGTGGAGGCCGAGCCGCGGCCGGAGCGCACGGCCGGTGAGCTGATCCATGACGACGGCACCGCCGGTAAGCAGATTGCAGATTTCCTGGACAAGGAGGGCCTGCTGTGACTCAGGTTCTGGTGTTCTTTGAGCGGGTGCAGGAGCAGCTGACGCCCGCCCAGGCTGAGCTGCTCACCCATGCTGATGCCCTGGGCGAGGTGGTGGTGGTCACCGGGTCGCTGCCCGCAGCGGGGCGGTCCGGCACCGGTCAGTCCAGCACCGGCCAGCCCAGTGCTGCTGCCCTGGCGGTGCAGGGGGTCGCCGGGGTGCTGACCGGAGCCGAGCCGGTGGCTGCGCCGATACTGCCGCCGGACCCTGCCCTGGCGGAGCTGATCGCCGCTGCGGCCGGGGAGCTGGACCCGGATCTGATCCTGGGCACCGACACCCCTGATTCGGTGGATGCTCTGGCCGCCGCCGCGGTGAGACTGCAGGCCGGGCTGATTACTGGTGCCACCGGGGTCACCGCCTCCGGGGCGGCCACCAAGACCGTGCTGGCCGGGTCCTGGCACACCACCGCCCAGATCTCGGGTGAGAATGCCGGTCCGCTGATCGCTACGCTGCGGCCGAATACGGCCTCCCAGCCGGTCCCCGCTGCCAAGGAGCCTGACGTGGTGGAACTGGAGGTTGCGGCGTCCTCCGCTGTTCAGGTGTTGGAGGAGTCGGAGCTGGCCAGCTCTGGGCGCCCGGCCCTGGCCGAGGCCTCGACTGTGGTGGCCTTCGGCCGCGGCGTGGAGGGTGACCTGAGCCTGGTGGAGGAGCTGGCCGACGAGTTGAACGCAGCCTTGGGCGCCTCCCGGGTGGCCACTGACGCCGGCTGGATCGACCATTCCGCGCAGGTGGGCCAGACCGGGGTGACCGTCTCCCCGCAGCTCTACCTCTCGGTGGGGATCTCCGGGGCGGTGCAGCAGAAGGCCGGGATGCAGACCTCCGGGACCATTGTGGCGATCAACAAGGATGAGGATGCTCCGGTCTTCGAGATCGCTGACCTGGGGGTGGTGGGCGACCTCAACGAGGTGCTGCCGCAGCTGATTGAGGAGATCCGCGCCCGTAAGGGTTGAGCTGGTCGTGAGTCACCTGCGGGTACACCTATGACATTCCCGAGGTTCTCGGCGACAATAGGAGCATGACGGACGGGAACAGTGGGCAGGGGCGCCGCCCCAGCTGGTACAGCGGAGGCAACAGCCGAGGCGAGCGCGACGCCGCTTCCCGCGGCTCCGATCACGGCGGCCCCAGTGAGCAGCCCGAGTATGCGCAAGGCTACCGCAGCGCACCTGGGATGGATCACAGCCGGCCGGCCTCACAGGTGGGCGGCTACGGGGTCGGGCCCGGGTACGGGAGCGTGCCCGGCTACGGGTCCACCTTTGGGCCGGCCGGGAGCAGCTATGCCCCGGCGGACTACCCGGCCACCGGCTATGCCCCGTCCCGCTTCGGCTACTACTCCCCCACACCCGGGACCGATGCGCTCGAGGAGATGCGCTACCAGCGTGAGGAGAAGGCCCGCGGGCACCACACCGCCGCGCTGGTCCTGGCGATCATCGGGTTCTTCACCGTGCCGATCATCCTGGGCCCGCTGGCCATCTGGCAGGCCACCAAAGCCAGGAACCTGGGGCACCCCGGGGTGGCCGGACTGGTGCTGGGGTGGATCGTAGTGATCTGGTCCGTCACCGGCTGGTTCTTCGGATTCGTGATGATGTTCCTGGTCGGCATCATCGCCACCATCTGAGCTGGTGAGGTCCCGAGCGGCTCATCTCTGGCTGGCGCCTCGATCAAGCACTGCCGCATCAACCAGAGAAGTCTGGGCGGCGCAGGACAACCCTGACATCACGGGCCAGTTCGGCCAACCAGGCGGCGTCGTCCTCGGTCTGGAAAAGACGGGCCTCAGGATGGTGCTTTACCGGCATCAATGAGGCCTGGTTCAGGCAATCACCGAAGAGACAGTGCGCTTTGGCGGAGTTGAACTGGCGGGACATGTAGCTGACTCCGGCAAGTCCCGCGCGCCAGGCTACTTCTGCCCACTGCACGGTGTAGGGGTAGGCGGCTTTCGGCGTGTCAGTCATCTGCCTGGCACAGAGTCCGAGCCGACGCAGCCCCGCGCCGTGGAATGCGGCTGTGCGTATGGGAGCCTGCACTTCGATCGCTGAGAGCACCATGTGCCGCCATGCTACGGGGACCACAACACTTCCGGGTTCTTGACTGTGCAGGATCGTTTCATAGACTGCGGCCTCGGGGGTCTGAGCTGCGTACAGGACGGGGATCGCAGGGTCCCCGAAAAAGGAGAACCGAGCGGACCGTCCGAAGCCTGGGTTTGGGGTGGTCCCGTCGTTCCGGCGGCCATCGGGGAACCTATCCCGGTGGACACGGAACAGCACTGTTCCCGGTTCGATGATCTCGACCAGCGGAGAGAAGTCAGGGCCAGGTACCGGCCAGCTCACCAGATACCCTTCGCCTCATCTTCGGCATCCGCGATCACCCGGTCTACATCAGAGGCGTTCAGGAGGTCGGCAGGGATCTTCCCCTCCAATGAACCGTTGGGGCTGGTCATCCACAGCAAGATGTCCTCATCCTGCCACCCAGCATCCAGCAAGGGGGTCACGATCGACTTCCAGCTGGGGTGAGCTGAGGAGCCTTTGAACTGGAACCTCGGGTACAGCTTGCGCCCGCCCCGAATAAAGCTCAGAAGCTTCTCCCGTTTAGCCAAATTGGTGGCCACGGAGCGATTCTTAGGGTTTGCTCCGCGTAACAGGGCGATCTCAGTTGATGTGAATACTCCGTATTTATGCATCAGCTCGCGCCACCGATGATCAGCGGCCACCACATGCCAAGCCACGGCCGGATGCACAAGATCCGGCTTCAGCTCGACCGACTGCACGAAGTCATCAAGCTGCGCCCGCTTCCGCAGAGCGCTTTCCGCCAGAGCCCGGGCCTCCCGAGGATCCAATTTCCCCGGGACCTGGATCTCTATCGTCACTGACACGCCTGCACCTCCTACGGCTACGCAGACAACAGTTTATTCATGCGTTCATACTGTTGTCCACAGCTGGCCTCAGCCGGCGAAGGCGGGCTGGGGTAGCCCCTGGGCGCCGTGGCCGTCCACGGCGAGCAGGGTGCCGGCCAGCGGCTGTTCGGCTAGGTCGTCCACCATGCCCTCGCCCATGCAGGTCACATAGAGGGTCTTCAGGTCCGTCCCGCCGAAGGCCGGCTTGGTGGGCTTCTCCACGGGCAGGGCGATGGCCCGGTCCAGCTTGCCCTCCGGGGTGATGCGCAGCAGCTGCCAGCCGCCCAGGGCCGCGGTCCAGTAGCAGCCCCCGGCGTCGACCGCGGCGCCGTCAGGAGCGCCGGCCAGGTTCCGGGTGGTGAAGAACGGCTGGGGCCGGCCGTGCTCCCCGGTGGCGGGGTCGTACTCGGCCTGCCAGATCGTTTCCCGGGCGGTGTCGGAGAAGTAGATTCTGGTTCCGTCCGGGGAGAAGGCCAGGCCGTTGCTGATCGAGTACCCAGCAGGCCCGCGGTGCGTGCTGCCGTCGGGGTCCAGCTGCCAGAACGCCCCCACCGGTCCGGGGTCGCCGCGGTCCTTCATGGTGCCGGCCCAGAACCGGCCGCGGGGGTCCACCGCCCCGTCATTGAACCGGGTGTCAGGCTGCTCCGCCTCCGGATCGGCGATTGCGCGCTTCTCGCCTGTCACCGGGTCAAAGATGTGGAAGCCGGTGCGGGTAGCAATGACGACGCCGCCGGCCGACCTGGGTGCCGCACAGCCGAGGTCTTCACCGACTTCCCAGCTCGCATCCCCACCCGTGGGGTCGTGACGGTGCAGCCGGCCGGCGTAGATGTCCACCCACCACAGCACCTGGGCAGCCGGGTCCCAGACCGGCCCCTCGCCGAGCTGGGCGGCGTCGTGCCCTACCCGCTCAATGTTGATCCTCATGGCGACAGCATAATGCGATCTGCTAATATGCTTTTATGCGCACAACAGTTGATCTGCCGGATGATCTGATGCGGAAGGCCAAATGCCGCTCTGCACAGCGCGGGGAGACTCTCAAGCAGATGTTCGTACGCCTGGTCGAGAAAGAGGTGGGCGCAGATTCCTCCCCCGCGCCGCGCCACCGGGTGAGCCTGCCTCTGGTGCCGGCGAAGGACGAGGCTACGATCGAGCTGAGCAACCAGCAGATTGCTGAGCTTCTCGACCAGGATGACGCGGAGCACCTCACCACAGATCACCTCAAGGCGCAGTGATGCTGCTTCCCGATGTCAATGTGTGGCTGGCTGCGGCTGTGGAGCGGCACGCTCATCACCGACTGGCCCGGGAGTGGTTCGACGCTGAGGAGGAGCAACGCGCTCTCTGTCGGGTCACCCAGATGGGAGTTCTGAGGCTGCTCACCCACCAGGCCGTGATGGGCAAGGATGTGCTCACCAGGGCCCAGGCTTGGCAGGTGCTCGACAGGTTCGAAGAGGACGACCGCGTGGTGTGGGCAGAGGAGCCGACCGGGCTGGAGGATGTTTGGCGTGCCCTGTCTGGACACGCGGACTTCAGCACCAAGCTGTGGACAGATGATTATTTGGCGGCCTTCGCGCAATCGGGCAAGTGCACTCTGATCACCTTCGACGCCGGCCTCGCGGAGCGTCATCCCGCGGTGCGCGTCCACTGTTTGAGCTGAGCTGCCTCAGCGGCGTCGTGCCCTGCCCGCTCGACGGTGATCCGGCTCATCTGCCGGTGCTGCGTGGCACCAGGCGGGTGAGTTGGGTGACGTGGCTGGGCTCCAGCTCCTCCAGCGTGCTGACCTCCAGAAGTTTCATTGTGCGCACAATCTGGTCGGTGAGGATCTGGATCATCCGGTCCACCCCAGGGCGGCCGCCGGCCATCAGGCCGTAGAGGTAGGCCCGGCCCACAAAGGTGAACTTGGCGCCCAGGGCGATGGAGGACACGATGTCTGCCCCGTTCATGATGCCGGTGTCCAGGGTGATCTCGAGATCGTTCCCCACCTCGCGGACCACCTCGGGCAACAGGTAGAAAGGCACCGGGGCGCGGTCCAGCTGGCGGCCTCCGTGGTTGGAGAGCACGATGCCGTCCACTCCCAGCCCGGCCAGCTTCTTAGCGTCCTGCACAGTCTGAACACCCTTGACCACCAGTTTGCCCGGGAACAGCTCCCGGATGGTCTTGAGGTCCTCGAAGTTGATAGAGGGGTCCATGGCCTTGTCCAGCAACTCCCCCACTGTGCCTCCGGTGGAGGAGAGCGAGGCGAACTCCAGCGGCGGAGTGGTCAGGAAGTCGTACCACCACCAGGGGCGCGGCACAGCGTTGGCGATGGTCTTCACGGTCAGCGCCGGCGGGATGGAGAACCCGTTGCGCTTATCCCGCAGCCGGGCCCCTGCCACCGGGGTATCCACGGTGAACAGCAGGGTGTCGAACCCTGCTGCTGCCGCCCGCTCGGTCAGGTCGTAGGAGATCTGCCGGTCCTTCATCACATAGAGCTGGAAGAAATTCCGGCCATTGGGGTTGGCAGCCTGGACATCCTCAATGCTGGTTGTGCCCAAGGTCGAGAGGCTGAACGGGATGCCTGCCGCGCCTGCCGCACCAGCGCCGGCGATCTCACCCTCGGTCTGCATCAGCCGGGTGAAACCAGTTGGGGCAATGCCGAAGGGCAGGGCAGAAGGCCCACCGAAGACCTCACAGCTGGTGTCCACCTCGGAGACATCACGCAGAATCGCTGGATGGAACTCCACATCCTTGAACGCCTGCCGTGCCCGGGCCAGGGAGAGCTCGTCCTCGGCCGCACCCTCGGTGTAGTCGAAGGCGGCCTGAGGGGTGCGCCGCTTGGCAATCTTCCGCAGATCTTCAATAGTCAGTGCCGAGGCCAGCCGCCGGCGTGAGGCATTGAAGTCGAACTTCTTGAACTGCATCAAAGGCGCCAAATCGGCGGGCTTGGGCACCCGGCGCTGCACACGCCGTCGAGCCTGATTCTCACTGCTGTCGCTGCCAGGGCGGTTAAACATGCACTCTCCTCGTCACGGGGGCGACACCTATGTCGCTGGACTCAGCCACGGGGCTGATAAGTGGTCAGATGGTGGGTCCGCGAGATGAGCTCGCGGACTTCCTCCAGTGTGCCGGTGATGGTGCCGGCAGTGCGAGCCTGGATCAGGAGGTTGCCAATGGCGGTGGCCTCCACCGGACCCGCGATCACAGGGTACCCTGAACGGTCCGCAGTTGCCTGACACAGCAGGGCGTTCAGGCTCCCTCCGCCAACCATGTGCACCACGTCCACACTGCGACCGGCGAGCTGGGCAGCCTGGGCGAGGGCCTCGGCGAAGCCTGCGGCAAGCGATTCCACGATGCTGCGCACGATCTCCGCGGGCTGCTGGGGAACTGGTTTCTGTTGCTCCTGGCAGAGCTCGGCGATGCGCTGCGGCATATCCCCGGGCGGCACGAACCGCGGGTCCTGAACATCAAAGACCGATACCCGCTCCTTGGGGACCTCGGCTGCGGCGGCAAGCAGCTGGGCGAGGTTCTGCTCCTGGCCGGTACGGCGCTCCCAGGTCCGCAGGGTCTCGGAGAGCAGCCAGGTGCCCATTACGTTGGTGAGGAACCGGATGCGACCGTCGACGCCTCCCTCATTGGTGAAGTTGGCCCGGCGGGAGTCATCGGTGACCACCGGTTCGTCCAGCTCCAGGCCGACCAGTCCCCAAGTGCCGCAGGAGATGTAGGCGGAATTGGGCGTAGACAGCGGGGTACCGACGATCGCCGAGGCGGTGTCGTGGGAACCGACCAGGGTGATGGGCAGATCCTCGGCACCCAGCAGCTCGGTGAGCTCACCGCGGGTGGTGCCCAGGGTGGTCCCGGGCGGGGCCACCGGGGCGAAGAGGTCCGGGGACAGGCCCAGGGTGTGCATCAGCTCGGTGTCCCAGGCCTTGGTGCGTACATCCAGCAGCCCGGTGGTGGAGGCGTTGGTGGCCTCGGTCAGCTGCTGGCCGGTGAGCCAGTAGCCAAGCAGGTCGGGGATCAGCAGCAGCTTGTCGGCCATCCACAGCAGGTCTTCGGCGGCGAGCTGGTAGAGGGTGTTGAACGGCAGGTGCTGCAGTCCGTTGCGCCGGTAGAGCTCGGCGAACGGGACTCGCTGATGGGTGTGCTCGACGCCGCGGGAGGTGCGCTGATCGCGGTAGTGGTAGGGGGTGCCCAGCAGGGCCATCCGCCCCGGTGAGCTGCCCTTGAGGAGTCCGTAGTCCACAGCCCAGGAGTCGATGCCCACTGAGGCCAGGCCGCCCTCCTCGCGGGCCTGCCGGACCGCCTCGGCCAGGCCATTGAGCGCATGCTGGTAGAGGCCGACGATGTCCCAGTGCAACCCGTCGGGCAGGTTGACGGTGCCGTTGGGGAAGCGGGCGACCTCGGTCAGCTCCAGGGTGTCGGGGCCAATCCGGCCGAGCATCACCCGGCCGGAGGATGCCCCGAGGTCGACCGCGGCGTAGGTGGTGACCGCAGCCATCAGCGCAGGAAGGCGGCGGCCACGCCGGCATCGACCGGCACGTGCAGCCCGGTGGTGTGGGACAGGTCAGAGCTGAGCAGTGCGAAGGCGGCATTGGCCACATTTTCCGGCAGCACCTCGCGCTTGAGGATGGTGCGCTGGGCGTAGAACTTGCCCAGGTCCTTCTCCTCGATGCCGTAGGTCTTGGCGCGGTGGGCCCCCCAGCCGGAGGCGAAGATCCCGGAGCCCTGCACCACGCCGTCGGGGTTGATGCCGTTGACCCGGATCTGGTGCTCGCCGAGCTCGGCGGCCAGCAGCCGCACCTGGTGGGCCTGGTCCGCCTTGGTGGCTGAGTAGGCGATGTTGTTGGGCCCGGCGAAGACGGAGTTCTTGGAGGAGATGTAGATGATGTCCCCGCCCAGCTGCTGGTCGATGAGCACCTTGGCCGCGGCCTTGGAGACCAGGAAGGAGCCTTTGGCCATCACGTTGTGCTGTAAGTCCCAGTCGGCCTCGGTGGTCTCCAGCAGGGACTTCGACAGACTCAGCCCGGCGTTGTTGATCACGATGTCCAGCCCGCCGAAGGCCAGCAGGGTCTCATCGATGGCCTGCTGCACGGCGTTCTCATTGGAGACGTCCACGGCCACGCCGATCGCCTTGTCCGGTCCGCCGATCTCAGCGGCGGCTTCTTGGGCTTTCTCCAGGTTGAGGTCAGCGATGGCGACCACGGCGCCCTCGGCAGCCAGCCGCTTGGCGATGGCCTTGCCGATGCCCGAGGCCGCCCCGGTCACCAGAGCAACACGGGTGGCCAGTTCCTTGGGCTTGGGCATGCGCTGCAGCTTGGCCTCTTCCAGCGCCCAGTACTCGATGCGGAACTTCTCACGCTCGTCGATGGGGGTGTAAGTGGACAGGCCCTCAGCGCCGCGCATCACGTTGATCGCGTTGAGGTAGAACTCGCCGGCCACCCGGGCGGTCTGCTTGTTCTTGCCGAAGCTGAACATGCCGACCCCGGGGATGAGCACGATGGCCGGGTCGGCACCACGGATGGCCGGGGAGTCGGCATCGGCGTGCCGGTCGTAGTAGGCCTGGTAGTCCTTCCGGTAGGCCTCGTGCAGTTCCTTGAGCCGGCTGATGGAGTCCTCCACGGAGGCTCCGGCGGGCAGGTCGAGCACCAGGGGCTTGACCTTGGTGCGCAGGAAGTGGTCGGGGCAGGAGGTGCCCAGCTCGGCCAGCCGGGGGTGCTCGGCGTGGGCGAGGAAGTCGAGGACGGCGGCGTCGTCGTTGTAGTGGCCCACCTGGGGCTTGTCCGTACTGGCGATAGCGCGGATGGTGGGAATCAGGGCGGCCGCCTTGGCCCGGCGCTCAGCCTCGGGCAGGGGTCCGTAGCCGTCGAGGGCGGGGCCGAAGGGCTCAGGCTTGGAGTGCTCGGCGATATAGCTTGAAGCGGTGCGGATGATCCACAGGGAGTTCTGCTCGGACTCTTCTGAGGTGTCCCCCCAGGCGGTGATGCCGTGGCCGCCGAGGATGCAGCCCACCGCCTGCGGGTTCTGCTCTTTGATCTCGGCGATGTCCAGTCCGAGCTGGAACCCAGGACGCCGCCAGGGCACCCAGACCACTTTGTCACCGAAGATCTTCTGGGTCAGTTCGGGGCCGTCGGCAGCACAGGCGATGGCAATGCCGGAGTCGGGGTGGAGGTGGTCCACGTGGGCGGCGTCGACCAGACCGTGCATCGCGGTGTCGATGGAGGGGGCGGCCCCACCTTTGCCGTGGGCGCAGTAGTCGAAGGCGGCGACCATCTCGTCCTCGCGCTCAACTCCGGGGTAGGTGTCCACCATGGCGCGCATCCCGTCCAGCCGCAGGACGGCCAGCCCTTCAGGCTTGAGTGTGCCGAGGTCTCCGCCGGAGCCTTTGACCCAGAGCAGCTCGACGTCCTGACCGGTGACCGGGTCGCGGTCGGTGCCCTTGGCGGAGGTGTTGCCGCCGGCGTAGTTGGTGTTCTTGGGGTCAGCGCCGAGCCTGTTGGATCGGGTGATCAGCGCCTCAACTGTGGGGTGTGTCATTAGGTCTCTCCTCTAAACACTTCGAAAATCAATATCAAGCAGAGACGCAGCTGCTTTATAGTCATTTGCTCGATGCCCCACTGAGAGTGACCAATGATGACCTACTCCTGTGGCTGCCCAGTCATCCACCCATTCACCCGGGTCTCGCCCAAAATCAACCCTGCTTGTGGTGTTACCAATCTTCAGCAAAGGCCCAGAGATGACATTTCCCTCAGATGCAATGAACGACAGGGCCCCGTCCTCATCCTGCCCGAGCCCTAGCAGCGTCACTGGGCCGTGCTGAACATCGAACTCAACGCTCACACCCCATCCACGCTTTCCGTGGTAAACACCCAGCCCTCTTAGAAGCGGGTCCCTACTGGACACCGCAAGATGCGCCGGACCGTCATGACCCATTTCAACAATGTTGTCTTCAAAATTGAGAGCCTGGATCTCGCAGAAAGAACCTCCAGCACCTACAACTTCCGTCGCTAGCTGGGCCACGGTAGTGCGCAACTCAAACTCGCCCGTTGTGGGGATACCTCGCCCTGTCAACAGAGAGGCGCCAAGAATCATCCCCGCTCCGAGTCGTTCATGGAGTTCCCCATTGAGGCCCCGATGATAATAAGCAAGAGAATCCAAATTGAAATCTTCAACAAGTCGGTCTAATGCCACTGAAATGCGAGCTCCCCAGGCAAAGTCCTCATTATCGACCGAGTCATCGAGCGTGAAGATGGAACGTGCCTGATCCATACGTTCATTGACTTCATCCTCTTGCACTACTTCAACACGCTCTCTCAGGTCATCGAACTCAAGAACTTCGACGTGGGAGCCGAAAGTGACGGGCAAAAGCGTCAGGTCAGTCGACACATCAAGCATGCCCGGGTACAAATGTCCCATCACTCCGTGTCGCGCGTGTCGCAACGCCGCACGAATATGCGCAGCATTGATCCATTGCTCGATTCGCTCCCAAGCAGACTCCTGACCTAGCCAACCCGACACTGAACGGAACGGGATGCCCGCCCGACGGAAAACGTTCCCAACCTCTGGAACGGGGCACTGACCGCAGTAAGCCAACCAATCACCTGTGTCAAAGCGAGCATGGTCCATCTTTGGGGATGGTTGCAGATCAATCACTAAAATCGGCGCATCGGAGCGTTTAGCGATCGGAAGGACCATAGAGGAGGTGAGGTAAGTTGTAAGAAAAAGAACTATGAGATCGCAGTCATTCTTCCGCAATTTTTCTGCTGCAGCTGCACCCTCCTCTGCATCAGAAATGAATCCAACATCGGTCACATCAGCATCCATTTGTTGAAAACGCTGAGAAACATATTGGGAAGATTTTTTAAGTTGAGGGAGCAGGTCGGGAAATTGCGGCCAATAGGTACCCAAGCCACCTGCAACCAACCCGATACGCGGCTTACGTCGCGATACTGGCTTAAGGAGTCGTCCTACCTTGTTATCGTTACTTAACTCGACCATTGACTCTGTTCCTTCCTTAACTAAACTTGCGCCCTACCAGCTCATCTGGGTTCCGCCGACGCGGTCGGCTTCGATCTTTTCCTGGTATCCGGATGCTGCGTAGGCTGCCATCGGGTCCCCGGGCAGCCCGCGGGATTCCCGCCAGGCAGCCAGGTCTGCGCGCACATCGGTGTAGAAGGCGTCCATGAACACCTGGTGGGCGCCGAGCACATCCCCGGCCTGCTGGGCTGCGGCAAGGGCCTGACGGTCCACCAGTAGGGCGCGGGCCGTCATCTCCTGGACGTTGAGCACACTGCGAATCTGGCCGGGGATCTTCTTCTCGATGTTGTGGCACTGGTCGAGCATGAAGGCCACCTCGGAGTCCGGTCCGTAGCCGCCGCCGCGGATGACCTCGAAGAGGATGCGGAACAGCTGGAAGGGGTCGGCCGAGCCGACGATCAGGTCGTCGTCGGCGTAGTTGCGGGAGTTGAAGTCGAAGGAGCCGAGCTTTCCGAGGCGCAGCAGCTGGGCCACGATGAACTCCACATTGGTGCTGGGGGCGTGATGGCCGGTGTCCAGGCAGACCACGGCATTGTCCCCCAGGGCTTGGACGTGGACCAGAGCGGTGCCCCAGTCGGGCACGTCCGTGTGGTAGAAGGCCGGCTCGAAGATCTTGTACTCCAGCACCAGACGCTGATCGTTGCTGAGCTGGGCGTGGATGGTGGCCAGGGACTCGGCGAGCCAGGCCTGGCGGGCGCGGATATCGGCTTGACCGGGGTAGTTGGAGCCATCAGCCAGCCAGATCTTCAGGTCACGGGAGCCGGTGGCGCCCATGACCTCGATGCATTCCAGGTGGTGGTCCACGGCCTTCTGCCTGATGGCGGGGTCGTGGTGGGTCAGCCCGCCGAGCTTGTAGTCATCGTCCTGGAAGGTGTTGGAGTTGATGGTGCCGATCTCGATGCCGGCGTCTTTGGCATAGCGGGTGAGTGCACCGAAGTCGTCGACCATATCCCAGGGGATGTGCAGCGCTACCTTCGGAGCCAGGCCGGTGAACCGGTGGACGGCGGCGGCGTCGTCGATCTTCTCTTCCACCGTGCGGGGAGTGCCCGGTGAGCCGAATACCTTGAACCGGGTGCCGGAGTTCCCGTAAGCCCAGGAGGGAACCTCAATAGCCTGGTGCTCCAGCTGCGGAGCAATCTCTGCGAACGTTGTCATATCTCCTCTAGTTCCCTTCCAGGGCTGCCAGTTGATCCTCAAGGTGGAAGACTTCCTCCAGCTGCACAAACCCGGTGTCCGGGCGGGCACCTTGGAGCTCCACAAAGTACTCGGCCATCTCTGCCTGCCAGCGCGCGTTGACCTCCTCGCGCTCCATGGCGGCCTGGGCGGCATCGAGCGAGTCCGTCTCCAGGTAGCCGATCAGCAGACCGTCCTCGCGCAGAAACAGCGAATAGTTGTGCCACCCGGAGCGCTTCAGCGCTCTGAGCATCTCTGGCCACACGCTGCGGTGCCGCTGCCTGTACTCATCCAGCCGGTCAGGTCTGACCTGGAGCTGGAAACACACTCGTTGCATACTGCCTCTGCCCTGTGTCGCTTCTATGTGGTCTCTGCTGGCTGGGTGCCCGACCGCGGGATGTGCAGCCGGGCACCCATCGCTGATATGAATCAGAAATCGAAATCGTCGATATTGTCGGCGTCGAAGACGAAGGGATCACCCAGGAGGATCTCGCCGTCTGCACCCACGGTGTACTCACCGAGGCGACCAGCTTCAAAGGTGTCACCCTCCTCGCCGTCGATCTCACCAGTAGCCACCGCGTAGGCGGCCCAGGCGGCGAGGTAGCCCAGATCCTCCGGGTTCCACAACGCGAAAGCCTCGACTACGCCAGATTCCACATATTCACGCATCTGGTTAGGCGTTCCCAAGCCTGTAATGACTATCTCCCCTGCATAGGGCGAGTCAGCAATATATCTAGACGCTGCCGCAATCCCTACAGTGGTCGGCGAAACGATAGCATCCAGGTCCGAATGGGACTGCAGGAGGGCTGCGGTTTGGTCGAAAGAGCGCTGGTCGTCATCGTCACCATAGACTATGTCCACCAACTCGATCTCTGGATAATTGGCTTCAAGCTCCTCCTCCATGAGTGCAATCCACTGATTTTGGTTAGGAGAGTTTGCAGTCGCGGACAAAATAGCGATTCTTCCCTCTCCTCCAATTTGATCAGAAACTAATTCCAACTGTCCCCGAGCAATTCCTTCAGCACTAGCTTGATTTACAAATAAGTCTCGGCAGTCAGGATCAGTATCTGAATCGTAAGTAACCACTGGGATCCCGACCTCCCTGGCCTCGTTGAGCGCCCCACAAACTGCAGATACATCGTTGGCGGCAATAGCAATCGCATCCTCCCCCTGTTGCGCTGCAGTGTTGATGTGCTCAACTTGGGCATCTGGTGTTGCTTCTTGCGGGCCTACAATAGAAAGCGATGCACCAAATTCTTCTGTAGCCTCCCCTGCACCAGTATTTGATGCTTCGAAATAGGGATTACCTAAATCAGTAGGGATAAAGGTGATGCTCAGGTCGCTGCCCTCAGCATCGCCCCCGTTGTCCTCGCCGTTGCCGTTTCCGCTGTCGTCCCCGCCGCAGGAGGCCAGGACCAGGGCAGCGGCCATGCCGGTGGCGGTCAGTGCCGCCCGAGTGCTGAAGGTGTTCCTCTTCATGGTGTTACCTTTCTCTTTTTGGGTCTCCATCGTTGGAGGCCCGCGACAATCTGTGGTGTCATCACCGAGGCGATCAGCAGCAGACCGATGATGATGTTGATGACGTTGACAGTCACGCCTTCCATCCGCAGCGCGGAGGATATGACGCCGATGAGCAGCACACCGGCGATCACCCCGTGCAGGGCTCCGCGACCGCCGAAGATCAGTACACCGCCGAGCAGGACAGCGGCAATCACTTCAAGCTCCAGGCCCATGGCGTTGTCACCGCGTGAATTGCCGAACCGCAGCGTGTAGAAGATCCCGGCAAAGGCCGAGACCGCTCCGGAAAGGATGAACGTGATCATCTGAGAGCGAGCCACGTTCACGCCGCTGAACCGTGCGGTGAGATCGTTGTGGCCGATGTCGTAGAGACCACGGCCGAAGGGGGTGAAGTGCAGCAGGATCACGAAGATCACAATCAGAGCAATGATCGGCACCACCACCAGGGGCACCCGGGATTCACCGATGGAGGCCGTGGCCAGGGAGGTCCACTCCGGGTCGAAGTCGGTCAGCGCCGTGGTGCCGAGCAGTCCCACCGCAAGCCCGCGGAACAGCGCCAGGGTGCCGATGGTCACTGCCAGCGAGGGCAGGTTCACGTAGGCGACGAAGAATCCGTTGAAGGCTCCGCACCCGATGCCGACCAGGATGGCCAGGGCGCCGGCAGCCGGCAGTGAGAGCCCCCACTCCACGTGGGCTATGCCCACCACCACCGAGGAGAGACCCATGATGCTGGCCACTGAGAGGTCGATCTGCCCGGTGATGATGATCAGCGTCATGGGCAGCGCAATCATCATCAGAGGCGCAATGTCCATCAGCAGGTAGCGCACAGTCAGTGGACCGGAGAAGTTGTCCACCGAGATGTTCGCCCAGATCCACACCAGCGCCAACAGCGCGATGATCAGGAACTCGGTGGTCATAAAGGCACGGAACCACCAGGGGCGATGGTAGTGCCGGTATTTGCGTGGCGAGCCTTCTCCCAGCGTGACTTTGTCTACTGCGGGGTTGTGCTCTTCAGAGCGAGTTGCGGTGCTCACGTCTTATCCCTCGCTTCCTGAAGTTTGCGCGTCTGTCTGGCGGCGAGGTACCTGTCCAGGACAATTGCTCCGATGATCAGCGCGCCGACCACGGCCCGCTGCCAGAAGTCGGGGACGCCGATGATCGGCAGGGTGCGGTTGATGGTCATCAGCAGGATCGCGCCCAAGGCTGCGCCCCAGACCGTACCGGAGCCGCCGAAGATGGCTACACCGCCGATCACGGCCGCGCCGATGGCGTTGAGCTCCCAGGTCATGCCGGCCCCGGCGCTGACGGTGCCGTAGCGTGCCGCGTACATGACTCCGGCCAGTCCGGCCAGAGCTCCACCGATGACGAAGGCAACGATGATTCGCTTGGTCGCGGGCAGTCCGTAGAGGGTGGCGGCCTCGGGGTTGGAACCGATGGCGTACATCTCGCGGCCGCTTCGGGTGGAACCCAACCAGTAGGCGGCGGCGAGCAGCACCACCAGCGCGGTGATGGTCAGCAGCGGGATGGTGCCGATCTGCAGGGTCCCAAGGCGCAGGAACTCACGGGGCATGTCAGAAGCGTTGATCCGGTCGCTGCCGGCCCATGTGAGTACGACGCCGCGGTAGATGTACATGGTGCCCAGGGTCACCACCAGGGCAGGAACCTTGCCGAATGCCACCAGTACGCCGTTGATCAGGCCCAGTCCCGCACCCACGGCAATTCCGATGAGGATCACCACCGGGATCGGGATGCCGGGGAAGTCGATGAAGAGCCGGCCGGTCATATAGGCAGTGATGGCCAGGGTTGAGCCGACCGAGAGATCCACGTTGCGGGTGACGATCACGATTGCTGAGCCGACGGCCAGCACCATCAGAATTGAGGGTGTCAGGAGAAGGTCACGCCAGCCCTGGGTGCTGAAGAGAAAGTTCTGATTCAGGCTGGTAGCCGTAGCGATGACCGCCAGGATGACCAGCACGATGGCCATCTCGCGTGAGGCGAAGATGTCTCTGACGAACCGCTGGGTAGCGCTCATCTGACTGGGTTTGGCAAGCGCCTCGGTGCTCATGCGGAAGCTCCCTCTCGGATTTGCTCGTGCCGGGCTGTGGCGGCGTGCATCACCTTTTCAGGAGTGGCCTCGCTGCGCTCCAGTTCCGCACTGATCCGGCCCTCGCTGACCACCAGCACCCGGTCTGCCATGCCCAGCACCTCGGGCAGCTCGGAGGAGATCATCAGCACGGCCAGGCCCTCCCCGGCCAGTTCGGAGAGCAGGCGGTGGACCTCGGACTTGGTCCCGACGTCGATTCCCCGGGTGGGTTCGTCGATGATCAGCAGTTTGGGATCGGTGGCCAGCCATTTCGCGATGGCGACCTTCTGCTGATTGCCTCCGCTCATGGTGGCCGCGTTCATGGACATTGCCGCTGTCTTGACCTGCAGTCGCCCGGCCCAGGGTTCGGCAGCGCGGTTCTCGGTTGACCGCGTGATCAGGCCCAGCTTCTGCAGACGGCTGCGAATGGCAGCTCCAATGTTGTGCCCCACCGAGGACTCCAGGATCAGGCCCTGTTGCCGGCGATCCTCAGGAACCAGCGCCATCCCGGCGTTGATAGCCGCAGTGGGCCGGTTCTTGGGGATCGTCCTGCCGTTGAGCCGCACTGTGCCGGAGTCGTAGGGGTCCACACCGAAGACTGCGCGGGCGATCTCACTGCGGCCTGCCCCGACCAGGCCGGCCAGGCCCACTATCTCTCCTGCCCGAACGGTGAAGCTGACGTTGTGGAAGGTGCCTGTACGGTTGAGGTCCTCGACCTCGAGCACCACATCGCCGATCTCAGCGGGAGTCTTGGGGAAGAGCTCGGTGACTTCCCGCCCGACCATCATGGTGACCAATTCATCATTACTTGTTTCCTCGGTCTTCACGGTGCCGATATAGGTGCCGTCCCGCATCACAGTAACGGTGTCGCTCAGGTCAAAGACTTCGTCGAACCGGTGGGAGATGAATACGATGCCGCGCCCCTCATCCCTGAGGCTGCGGGTCACGGTGAAGAGCCGTTCAACCTCCATGCCGGAAAGCGCAGCAGTGGGCTCGTCCATGATCAGCAGATGTGCGTCCAGGGAGATAGCTTTGGCGATCTCGATGATCTGCTGGTCTGCGATGGAGAGCCCCTGTGCTGGGCGGCGGGGGTCCAGGTCTACGCCGAGCCGGTCAAAAATGCGCTGGGCCTCATCGACCATGGCCTGCTTGTCGATGCGCCGGCTGCGGCCCACCGGCTGCCGGCCCATGAAGATGTTCTCCGTGACCGATAGGTCAGGGAACAGCGTAGGTTCCTGGTAGATGACGGCGATGCCGGCGTCTTTGGCATCGGCGGTGGAGGAGAACTGGGCCTCTTTGCCCCGGAACCGGAAGGTCCCGGCGTCCCGCTTATGCAGGCCGGCCACGATTTTGATCAGCGTGGACTTCCCCGCGCCGTTCTCGCCCACGAGCGCATGCACAGAACCGGGGTGCACGGTGAGAGTGCCCTCAGCTAGCGCTGTCACACTGCCGAAGGTTTTGCGCACACCCTCGAGTTCAAGGACAGGCGAGGTCTGCTCAGCGACCATGAACCCTCCAGATACGAATGATGGTGGTAACCGATACTTCAGAGGTCGGCAGACTTCCGATGTAAATCGATTCAATAAGTGACACCGATCATAGGATCTGAGTCACTGAGCTGTCAATGCGCCCGGCCCGCCTTCCCGAAAAGCAGCGGTATTGTTATCCACTATGGCGATGGCTCAAGTTCGTGATGTGGCGGAACGGGCCGGGGTCTCTCCCGCAACGGTCTCCAACGCGCTGAACCATCCGCAGCGGGTCTCCGAACGGACCTTGGCCAAGGTCCATGCGGCTATCGAGGAGCTCGGCTATGTCCGCAACGACGCCGCCCGGCAGCTGCGCGCCGGGTTCAACCCGGCGGTAGGGCTGATCGTGCTCGACGCCGCCAACCCCTACTTCACCGACGTCGCCGGTGGGGCCGAACAACATCTTCGGGATCTGGGCAGGCCGCTGCTGCTGGGCAACTCCTCCCAGGAGAGTGATCGGGAAGTCACGTATTTGAACCTGTTCGAGCAGCAGCGGGTAGCCGGGATCCTGATCGCCCCCGTGGGCAATGTGCTGCCGCGGCTGCGGAAGCTGAAGAGCAACGGGATCCCGGTGGTGATCATTGACCGTAAGGCGGGGGCCGATGAACTGTCCTCGGTCTCAGTGGATGATGAGCGCGGCGGCTGGCTCGCTGCAGACCACCTCATCTCCCAGGGCGCGACCCGGATTGCCGTGGTGGGAGGGCCGGAGGGGCTGCGCCAGGTCCGGAACCGGCTGCGCGGAGCTCAACAGCGGGTGCGCCAGTGCGCTGAGGCTGCGGTGGAGTACATCGCCACTTCAGCCATGGACGCCGCGGCGGGACGCACTGCCACGGAGGCTCTGCTGAGCCGGGAGGCCAAGCAACGGCCGGATGCGGTCTTCGCCACCAACGACCTGGTGGCCCTGGGCGTACTGCAGGTGCTGGTGCGTTCCGGAATCTCGGTGCCCCAGGACATCCTGCTGGCCGGTTATGACGATATTGAGTTCGCCGCCAATGCCACGATTCCGATCACCTCGATCCGCCAGCCCGCAGCCGAGATGGGAGAGCACGCCGCCCAGCTGCTGCAGCGCGCCATCGAGGACCCTGCCTCTCCGGTCCAGCACACCGTCTTCCAGCCCGAGCTGATCATCCGAGAGTCGACTCAGGCCTAAGATCTCCTACCACCTGGGGGTGTGCTCCAGGTTGTTATGAACCTGAAAGCGGTTTCATTTCAGACAGCTATCACCGCGGCAGCAAGGATCGTCACGGGCAGGGCCAGAATGGAGCTGGCGAAGATTGTGTCCTTGGCTACTGTCTGAGGCATCCGGTAGTGCATGCCGAACAGCAGCACGTTCTGTGCGGTCGGCAGCGCGGCCATAGCTACCAACCCGAGCAGGTCTGTGCCTTCCAGCCCCGCCACCGGTCCGCCCAAGAGTAGTGCGATCGCGGGCATGAGGACCACCTTGCCGAGAGTGGCCAGCACACTGTCGGGTATCCGGCTGCGCTGCGCGAAAGGATGGCTGCGCACCAGCACCATCCCGAAGATCATCAGCATCAGCGGGATAGAGGCTTCACCGACCATCGTCACCGGCTCCCAGAGGACAGCAGGGAGATTCACTCCGATCAGTGAGATCACCGCTCCGAGGATTACTCCCACAGTAGTAGGGTTCAGCACCGAGGAGAGGATCATCTTCAGCCGAGAGCCGCCTGGCTCGTCCTTCGCAGCTCGACGGGAGATGACCCCAAAGATGAGTAGGTACATCGGCGCCAGGACCAGCAGTTGTGCCAGCAGGAAAGCCACCACGGGCGCTGTGGTGCCCACGGCATAGATCGCCACGGGTACACCGATGTTCCCTACATTGGCGTAGGAGGAGGCCATAGCCCCTACCGCGGTGTCGGCGGCAGAACGCTTCATCACTAGACAGATGAGGGCAAAGACTAGTGCCGTCAGCAGCGCAATCGCGAGAGCTAATGGGGTGTAGAGCCCGGCAACCACGCGAACGTCCGTGCCGGCCACTACCACCACCATCAGACAGGGATTGGTGACGTAGTACACCAGCGGCACCAAGCCTTTGTGGATGGCCACCGCTTTGTCTCGGGCAACTACGGCGATAACCACCCCGATCAGAACGATCACCGCCACGATGCTGAAGCCGAGAACTACCCCACCCACCGAGTCAATGGTCCTCTCTCCAGGTCAGCGGGACTTCCTCCTGGTGAGGAAACGCGGCAGATCCGGCCCGCCGGCGGCGTCGTGCTCGGCTGACCCTCAGCGGGCTGATACGAACTCGGTGAAGGCGTCAATGTACTTCCTCGCCCGCGCAGTGGTCTGCTCATCGGCGGTGCCATCCTCGTGGAATGTCTCGCCGGTGACCTGCACGGCCAGCACCGGGGAGCCCATCAGCTTCACCCCTTGGGGCGGTAGGAACTGCCGCATCTGCGCTTGACCGTTGATGGTCCCGAAGCGCCCCGGCGAGGCGCCGGCAATGCCCAGCTTCAGACCAGCCAGCTGCCCCTCCTTGGGCGGGCGGGAGAGCACGTCGATCGCGTTCTTCACCGGTGCCGGGAATGACTGGTTGTGCTCCGGGGAGACGATCAGCAGCCCATCCACCGCAGCTACCTGCTCCTTGAACTCGCGCAGCACCTGTGGGAAATCGGCATCCATATGCCGGTCATAGAGCGGCAGCTCAGTGATGTTGATCTCCACCAGCTCCGCCTGCTGCGGTGCCTGGTCCACGATCACCTGCGCCAACTTCCGGTTGATGGAGTTCTGCGCAAGGCTTCCTACGATGTACCCGATTTTCACCATATTCCTACCGTAACGTCCCGAACCATGCACCGGCTGAGTACGCTGGGTCCATGACGGGACTTGACGACCATACCGAGCAGATCATCATGCTGGCCTGGTCGCGGATCCTGGGGCTTCAGGACGGTGCCCTCGCCGCCGCCACCCCCGGTGAGCGGATCGAGGCAGGAAACGACGACGCCGCGGCAGTCAGTTTGGTTCAGCTCTTCGGCCGCACTGCCCTCTACGGGCCACCGGAGGTTCTCGCCGCCGCGCGCCGAGTCCCTGATGAGGAACTGGCCCTGGAGTCACGGCTGCTGGGAATCATCAGCGAGCATCACCGTGGGGCCCGCATGCTGGGTGAGGCCCATCTGCTCTATTGCGAGGAGCCGCCGGAGATCCAGGGTTCGGAGAAGGTCTCCGTCTCCTTCGAGGCGGAGCATATCCGTCAGCTGAGCAGTCGCTGCCCTGCAGATGACGTGGCTCTCTCCGGGATTCAGCAGGCTGAGTGGACCGCGGCGGTGGTGGCAGAGGCCACCGGTGAGGTGATGGCCGCAGCCGGCCGAGACACCTGGCAGGATGTGCTGGGGCACATCGGGGTGCTCACCCAACCGGACCACCGCGGCCTGGGCCTGGGCCGGTTCGCCGCAGCGGTCGCCGTGGAGGAGGCATTCGTGGAGGGGCTGGTCCCGCAGTGGCGGGCCGCCGCCGAATCACCAGGATCCTTGCGGATGGCCATCAGCCTGGGCTTCACCCAAGCCGGCCACCAAACCACTGTCACCCTGGACTGACAGGTCGCGCTGAACCTCTATGATCAGCCGCGGGGCTTCATCCGGGTATTGGGCAGCGCAGGGGCGGGCAGCGGTGCGGCCTGGCCGGGCGGGAAGTCGCCGAACTGCGGGAAGGGCCGGCCGTCCCGGTACTGGCTGCCGGTCAGCGCATCGCGCAGCGCCCCACCGATGGGTTCGCCCAAGGCGCCGGGGGCCACCTCGACCTCTTCCTGGGTGCCGTCAGGCTGGGAGGCCTGCTCGGTGAGCACCTCAGAGTACGACGACGTCCCCTGCAGCTTCTCTGCCAGCGGGGACTCCTCACCCGGGGCCTCAAAGCCCATCTCCGCCTGGTAGGCCTGCCGGTAGGCGGCAATCTCCTCATGCGATCGACCCACGAAGTTCCACCACATCACAATCTGCTCACCCAGGGGTTCGCCGCCGATCAGCAGGGCGAGCACCGGCTGCTCATCAGACTGCAGGCGCAGCACCGTTGCCCCGGTGTCCACCACCGCCAGATGGTCGGCAGGCACCGGGCAGCCGTTGAGCGCCACAGACCCGGAGATCGGCAGCAGTGCGTGCTCGTGGCCGGCCGGAATCTCAATGTCCAGGACCTGTCCGGGCTCCAAGCGGATCTCAGCACCGGTGAGCGGGATATAGGTCTTCACCGGTGAGCGGTAGCCCAGCAGCTCACCCAGAAACACCTTGGCCTCCCAGCCCTGACCGCGCACCGGCTCCGGGTGATGGGATTCCAGGTTGGGCTCCACGAACCGGTGCTCCTCCGGGAAGGCGTACCAGAGCTGGGCCCCGTGCAAGATCTTAGTGTCAGCGGTGGAGTATTCGGAGTGACTGATCCCGCGGCCGGCGTTCATCAGGGCCACCTCCCCCGGGCGGACGGTAGCCCAGTTCCCGGCGGAGTCCAGGTGGTCGATCCGGCCTGAGAACAGCCAGGAGCAGGTGGCCAGCCCGGTGTGCGGGTGGCGGGGGACCCGCATCGGGGTGGCCTCGGTGAGGTCATCAGGTCCGTAGAAGTCCAGGAAGCACCAGGCACCCACCAGCGAGCGCGCCCGCTGCGGCAGGGTCCGGCGCACCGTCATGGCCCGCGGCCCGCCAAGCGGCACATCACGCGGCTCCAGCAGCTGCACCCCGTTGCTGGCCCGGGTGATACCGGGGCTCAGCTGCCCCTCGCCGGGGGCAGTGCCAGGCGGGCCGGCGGCCTCATCCGCACCTCCGGAGAAGTCGAAGGTGTAGGGGCCGTTGATGCAGACCTGCTCCTTGGGCTGCGCCTCTGTATTGCTCATATTTCATTCTTTCAAGATTGAAGCAAGTGGTACAGGGGGCGCAGCCGGAGCCCAGCCGGCTCAGTCCTGGGCTGCAGTGACTTTGATTTCGGATGATGCTAACTCGAACAGTAGCGTCTGCACGCAGTCCTAGTACTGACCGAGGTGCCGGTATTCCCGTTAACTAACCTCGGATATCTCGAAGAGACGGCATGTGGTCGCCCAACCCCCAAACCATCCACTGTTTGGGGCCGGTGCGCACCAAGGTGACGAAGACTGCACTGGGCACCGCCATTGGGGCAAAGGTCCGCGATGACTGTGCAACCTCCGGAATGAACCTCATATATGCAACTTCCTCCGGAGCGTCCACGGCATAGTAAACCTTGGACGCCAGGGAATACCCTCTGAGCATCTCATCGACCCACTCGTAGTCTCCGAAGGCTTCCGGTAACCATGTCAGCGAGTGCAGCACTTCTTTCGCCGCAGCATTCGTGAACCGGTCAGCCAAGGCAGTCCACCATACATAGAGCACATGGTCAGGTTTGCCGAAGTCAGGCTCCCCCATCGACCCCGCGTAGGGGGACTGCATCGGATCAGCAGCTTCGTAGGCGGGAAGTGTTGTAGCACGCTGCCCCCAGTGGTTGTGGAGAGTATTGGCGGTCATGGGAGTAATCGGCGCAATCCCTGAAAGGACGCCCCGCACGTCCATCGGAGGGCGGCGCATACGTTTCGCTTCGTACTCAATGCCCGATTCCACAGCCTGTTGATGCTCCGCCCAGAGGCGAAGCAGAAAATGATCCGGGTGCCGGACCGGAACATCGCCAGGCTGGCTCGACTCCGCGGGAAAGTCGCTAAGGTTGAACGTCACCAAGAGATCGGCAGTAGCCCACTGAGCCGCCGCATAGACATGCTGATCCTTGGGATGACACCGTGGGTCACCGGTGAAATCTTCAAGCCCAACGACCGCCGCTCGTGGAAAGGCCCGCCGCATGGCGGCAAGCCGTCGCGCTACCTTGTCTGCCCCTAAGCCGAGTTTATTGACCAGGGTGCGTTCAACCTCATCGAGAATCCGGTCAGACCAGCGAGGCTGAAAAAGATCGCGCTCTGCCAGAGTCAGCAATAAGCTGCTCAGCCGCTGAGGCACCAAAACATTGGCATCCAGCAATACAACTGGAGCACTCAACGCGTGGACACAACCTCATCGGGCAGCTCAGAGTCAAAGGTTTCTGCCAAATCCTCCAAAGCCTGTTTTCTGGCCTGAGCTTCTGCAACCAGGTATTCCTCTAGCGCCTGCTTGGGAATGCGACGGTGTGTGCCGGGACGCTCATAGCGGATGAGCCCTTCATCAAGCATCTTCACCAGTGTTGGTCGACTGACCCGCAGGATCTCTGCAGCCTGTTGCGTGCTCAAGTACTCGGGACGTGCGACAACATCTACCTCGTCACCTGCCGCAATATGACGCAGCAACTCACGCAGCCCATCTTTGAGCTCATCACTGAGTGGAATTTCGCGCCCGTCGATTGCCAGTGAGCGAGCAGACTGGACTAAGTCCGCTGCCTGACGAGCAGCATCGCGTGGGGTGAGCGTCGGTGTTGCCATACCCCTATGGTAACAAACGAAAGAAACGAAAATCCCAAAACACGCAAAAGCACCTGCTTCTCTTCAGGATTGCGCCCAGATTGGGCCGAGGCGAAGAGAAGCAGGTGCTCCGCGGCAGGAACGCGAAAGCTCAGTCCTGGGCGGCAGTGACTTTAACCTCGATATTGCCGCGGGTGGCCTTGGAGTAGGGGCAGAAGGCATGGGCCTTCTCGGCCAGTTCCTCGGCTGCGGCCTGGTCCAGCTTAGGCAGCACCACCTCGATCTCGGCGGCCAGGCCGAACCCGCCGTCATCATCGGCGCCGATGCTGACCTTCACGCCTACCGATGCATCGGTGGTGTCGTAGTCGTCGCCGGCTACCTTCTTGGTCGCGCCCAGGAAGCAGGCGGCCCAGCCGGTGGCAAAGAGCTGCTCGGGATTGATTCCCTCCCCGGAGCCGCCGAGCTCCTTCGGCGGAGCCATGGTCAGGTCCAGAGCACCGTCAGCGGTGCGGGCCTTGCCTTCCCGGCCGCCGCCGGTGGCCAGGGCTTCTGCGGTGTACTTCACGTCTACGGCCATAGTGGGCTCCTCCTTGGGTAGTTGCGGTGACGATGCCTGGGGCGGCGTCGTCGTGCTTTCGGTACTAGACCATCACAGTATGAGCTAACTGGCTAGGGGTGATATTCAGCTGTGCGCGGGAAAGAGCAGACAGTGGCAGAATTGGAGCTCATGCGTGAAAATTCCGCCCGCTGGTTGGCTCCGGGGGATCCCGAATCGATTGCTGCGGCACTGACCACCCGCTTCGCCCATGTCTATGAACGTGATGCCGCGGGGGTGTGGTTCGCCCCCGGGCGGGCGAACCTCAACGGCGAACACATCGACTTCCATGGCGGCCGCTGCCTGCCGGTGGCCCTGCGCCATGGCACCTATGTGGCTGCCGCTGCCAGGACTGACGGTATGCTGCGGCTGCGCACCCTAGACCCGGACCTGGACACCGGAGTGGTGGAGATCCCCGACGCCGCTAACTCACCGATGCCGGAGAGCGCCCCTTCCTGGACCGGCTATGTTTCCGGGGTGCTGTGGTCCCTGGCCCAGGTGGGTGAGGAGCTTCCGGACCTGGCCCTGGAGCCTGGCTATGGGGCCGATGTGCTGATCCGCTCCACGCTGCCGATCGGCGGGGGCCTGTCTTCCTCGGCCTCCTTGGAGTGCGCGGCTGTTCTGGCCTTCGCCGGCACGGGCACACCGCTGGGAGCAGAGAATCCAGATGAGGAGCTCAATGAGGCGCTGACCGATGCGCTGCGCGCCACCCTTGCCCGGGCCTGCATCCGCGCTGAGGTGGAGGTGGTCGGGGCAGGCACCGGCGGGCTGGACCAGAACGCCTCCCTGCGTGCCGC
Organism: Nesterenkonia alkaliphila; assembly: GCF_009758175.1. GTDB lineage: Bacteria > Actinomycetota > Actinomycetes > Actinomycetales > Micrococcaceae > Nesterenkonia > Nesterenkonia alkaliphila. Next base: position 4,561 of record NZ_WRPM01000007.1, on the reverse strand, counting down.
CAAGGACAAGCTGGTCTCCCTGGACTGCCGGGACTTCTCGGTGACCCGCACAGATCTGACATTTCTGCTGCGCGACTACCAGTTTCTGGCCATCGACACCGGCCAGCCGCATGAGCTGACCGACGGGCAGTTCAGCTCCCGGCGGGCCGAGGCAGAGGCTGCCGTGGCGGTGCTGGATGTGGACCGGCTACGTGATGCGCTGCCGGCAAGGCCGCGTAAGACTGATGTGGAGCTGCTGCTGGAACGGTTCGACCAGGCGGTGGAGGCCGGGGCAGACTTCGGCGGCCTCGAGCCAGGGGCCTGCCGGCGTAGGCTCAAGCACGCCCTGGGCGAGATGCTGCGCAGTGAGAAGATCCATGCCCTGATCACCGCTGAGGCGCATGGGGTCTCCCATACTGCGCAGGTGCTGGGCGATATTCTCTCTGCCGGTCACACCTCGATGAAGGAGCAGGCGGAGGTCAGCTTCCGGCTGGCTGACCAAGTGGTGGACGCCGCGGTGCAGTTCGGTGCCCTGGGCGCCCGCCTGATCGGCGGCGGCTTCGGCGGCTCGGTGCTGACCCTGGTGCCCCGCTCACGGATCAACGACGTAGTGGGCGTGTGCACGCGACTGTCTCCCGATATCCGCTTCCTGGAGGTCACCCCCTCCGCCGCTGCACGTGCAGTGTAAGCCGGCGAGCGGCGTCACATTCTTTCGAGCTTAACTCAAAGGTTCCCAGCTAGCTTTCAGGTAGCGTTGTCGAAAATTTAGACTTCGGCCAATGGGGACGCAATGATCAGAGTCGAGAAGCCCAAAGACCGCCCGTGTAAGTACCGAATCGGAATTGACGTTGGCCAGCGAGGCATAGGCCTCGCTGCCATTGAGTTGGATGACGACGGTTTCCCCATTCAGCTGCTCTCGGCCCTCACCCATCGGATGGACGGCGGCATCCTGCCTGGCACGGAGAAATCTCCAGAGAGCAGGAAGGCCAAAGCTGGGCTGGCCCGCCGAGTGCGTCGAATGCGAAAGTATCGCAAGCAACGACTCCAGAAGCTCGACAACAAGCTCCGCGAGCTCGGCTACCCCATCATCGACGGTCCCGCCACCTATGAGCCCTGGCAAGCTCGCACACGGCTGGTGGAAGGCCGGATTACTGACCAGGAGCAGCTGAAGGCTGACCTTTCCATGGCACTACGCCACATTGCTCGACATCGCGGATGGCGCAACCCCTGGCTGACCTGGAACACATTCTGTGAACTGCCAGTGCCGAGCAATAACCACAAGAAGAACATCGACGCCGCCCGGGAACGTTTCGGGCGGGACTTTCCTGAGGATTTCACGGTCGGGCAACTCGGCGCCCTCGGCAACGATCCCACCATCGTCATTCGTCCCCGAAAATCCAAGAACAGTCGGACCCAGACCGCCGGCGAGCTCCCGCTCTTTGAGCACAAGCTCCTGCAAGAGGACCAGCTGGCTGAGGTGGAGAAGTACTGGGATATCCAGGACCTCCCAGCGGACGACCGGGATTCATTGATCCGCGTCGTGTTCCATCAGGAGAAGCCGCGGGTTCCGCAGGAGAACGTGGGCAAGGACGAACTGCCGGGCATGACGCAGTTCTACCGGGCTCCGCGTGCCTCTCTGGAGTTCCAGGAGTTCCGCATCCGGGCCGCGGTGGCCAATCTCGGCATCCGGGGAGGCCGAGGTTTCCGCAAACTCACCGATGAAGAGTACGACGCCGCCACCAAGCTCCTCCTCAACTGGCATAAGAGTCATCTGCCCACCGAAACTCCGGTGTGGGCTGATGTTGCTGAATGCCTAGACGTCTCGCCACGGGCGCTGAAGACCAACGCACTGGATGACGTCGTCGGGAACAACCCCCCGATCAACCGAACCCTAGACCTGCTGGAGTATGGGATCGATCAGCTCCCAGCCAAGGCCAAGAAACCCATCAAGAAGTGGTTTGCCGAGGCTGACGCTGAGCTGATCCAAGCATTCGTCTCCTGGCTGATCGACACCACTGACGGGCAGGATGAGCTGTTCGCACAGACCGGGCTCGATGACGTCGTCACCGAGTGGGACGAGACCGCCCTGGAGAAACTGGCTAGCATCGAACTGGAGAACGGCCGGGCTGCCTACTCCACTCAATCCTTGAAACGGCTCAATGCAAGGATGGCTGGGCACCGTGAAGGGCTGCATGAGGCTCGCAAGGCCGTCTTTGGTGTGGATGATACGTGGAAACCGACTCCACCTTCACTGGACGAGCGTACTGAACATCCCACTGTGGACCAGAATCTCACCGCCATCCGACGGTTCCTCCTGGGTTGTGTTCAGAACTGGGGCTTGCCCGAGCAGGTCAATCTGGAACATGTTCGTAGCGCCTTCATGGGCGCGGCTGCCCTGGAGGAGTATCGGCGCGAACAGCGCAAGATCCTTAGCGACCGAGAGAAGGCCCGCGAGGCGCTGAGGGGTGTCCTCTCCCACGAGCCGACCCGGCGCGACGCCCGGCGCCACGAGTACGTGCAACGCCAGAACTCGCAATGCGCCTACTGCGGTACAACGATCGACGCGAAGTCCTGCGAGCTCGACCACATTGTTCCGCGGGCCGGAGGAGGTGCCTCGACCCGGGCCAACCTAGTAGCGGTCTGCCGAGGTTGCAATCAGGACAAGGGCCGTGTGCCTTTCGCTGCCTGGGCGTCTCGAACCCAGCGTGAAGGGGTCAGCGTGGATGAGGCTATCGCGCGGGTCAAAGGATGGCTGGGGCGGGGAGCGAATGCCTCAGAGAGGAAGATCAACCGCGAGACTATTCAGCGTCTGCGCCAGGGCGAAGAGGACGAGCCGCTGGATGAGCGCAGCATGGAGTCCACTGCATATGCGGCGCGTGCCCTGCGCGAGCGGATTCAGAAGTTCCTCACGGATGCTGCTGCGCAGCTGGGCGTTGCGGCACCCACAGCGAATGTGTACCGCGGTTCCGTGGTGTCGGCGGCACGGAAAGCCTCAGGGATCGACTCGATGATCCATTTGCGCGGCAAGGACATCAAGGATCGCGGTGACTTCCGGCATCACGCGGTCGACGCCGCGGTGGTTTCACTGATGAACCATGCCGTGGGTCAGGTGCTGGCTATCCGTGACAACATGCGCAACACTGCCTTCTGGGTCGGTGAGCAGGAGTGGGAGAAAGGTTGGCAACGCCTCTACGGCGAACGCCAATCGTTCTTAGAGTGGAAGCTGCGAGCCCAGCGCCTGGGCGAGGTGATCCGTGATGCGATCCGAAACGATGAAATCGCCGTGATCAACCCTCTGCGGCTTGGCCGAAATGTCGGTCCGGTGCACGAGGACACTGTTCGTACACTGAAGTCCAAATCCTTGCATACCGAGTGGTCAGCCAAGGACGTCCAGCGTATTGTCGACCCGAAGATCTATTTACTGGTCAAGAAGGAACTCGAAGGGACCAAAGCACCCCAGTTCCTTTCCGAGGCGCTAGTAGGCAACCTGACCAGGCGGGTTGGCGGAGAAATTCTTACGTTCCCAAGCGATTCCGCCCAACTGCCCGTACGAGGTGGGGCCGTGGAGCTCGGAAGCGTCCATCACGCACGCATCTACGCATGGAAAAACAAGAAAGGGGCCATCGAACTCGGGATCCTTCGGGTTTTTGCAGGCGAAATTGCGAAGATGTGGCCCAACCCTAAGGTCGACCTTCTAACCGCCGCAGTCCCGGAATGGTCGATGTCCAGGCGGGACGTGCAAACTAAAACCGAAGCGGCGCTCAGTTCGGGAATTGCTCGACAAGTCGGCTGGATTGCTCCAGGTGATGAGATAGAAGTCGACGTTTCAATGGCAGCCCAGGGCAAAGACAAGTTCGCTTCATTCCTGCGATCGACACCCGAACATCGGTGGACTGTCTCCGGACTGAAGATGAGCAGAATAATCAGCCTCCGCCCACTCTTTCTCAGTTCTGAGGGCTTGGACAATAATTCGGACCCGCTCCTGCGGGAAGTAGTAGAACGGACACTTGTGAACCCTGGAGTGGTACTACCTCTAGTCAAGATTGTCCGTCGCGATGCTTTAGGCCGACCCCGCCACTTCTCCCGTCATCTCCCCCACAGCTTCTCCCCTATGGAAGAAGCCAAGAGGTTACTGGGATGAGCTGATGGCGGCGTGGCAGGTGCTCGATCTCCTCAACTACGAGGGAAAGGTCCGGACTGAGCGTGGAGCGTTCAGTATTGACGGGCGCCGGATTCCATTGGAGTCGCTCTCTACCGCACTGATCGGCCCCAAGTGTTCTATCTCCTCCGGCGTCCCGCACCATGCCGCCAAATACGACGTCGTGGTCCTGTTCTGTGACTGGAAAGGGGAACCACTCTCTGCTCTGCTGCCGTGGTCAGACAACACACGGACCGGAGCACGAATGCAGGCCCAGGCGACCCTTTCGGAACCTCGTCGAAAGAACGCCTGGATGCGCGTGATCAAGGCCAAGATCACGTCTCAAGGCAGAACACTGGAGATGGCGGGGAAGAGGAGGGAAGGTCAAGTCCCGTGTAGTGGTGTAACTGGCTCTCCGAGTTGCTGGGTGATTATGCGGCTTCG